>JBFXFM010000029.1:0-52896 GCA_050179035.1 Draconibacterium sp.
TTGATGAATATTGTTACCGTTTCAACCGAAGCAATATGAAGGATGGCATCTTTGACAACCTTCTACGCAGGATGGTCAAGGCCGATCCGTTACCTTATAAAATTTATTGCTTAAATGCCTAATTCATAAAAGTTTTTACCTACAACCAAAAACCAGATTATTCAATTGAATTTAAAAAGAATGGATTTGAGAAGCCATTTTGGTATCTGTTTGATGCTAAATACAGATTTGAAGAAGATAAAGAACTTGATAATAACAACTTCAACGTACCACAAGATGCAATAGGTCAATTGCATAGATATCGTGATGCAATTTTGCATACTGAACCAACTAATTCTACCTATCGCGCAGCCATAAAAAACCTTGGTGGCATCATTTTGTACCCATATCCATTGCGCGAAGCAGATTTTATTACAAATGGTTTTTATAAAAGTATTGAACAGGTAAATATTGGTGCCTTACCTTTTCTTCCCAGTAAATGTGGGCTTGTAAGCGAATTATTGAACACAATGATTAACAAAACTCCACCTGAAGAGCACTTTGAACGATTCATCGAAATGGATAATTCAGAGTATATTAAACGTAGAAATTTATGGAAGGAGTGGGTAACCATTGGTACTATCCAAAAACAAAATCAGCACGAAAGACTTAAATTTCTGGAAGAGAATTCTTTATTTCATATTCCACTTGTAAAAAACCTGCATTCCAAAATTTACTTGACAAAAAAATTATTAGTATGTATTGCCGGAACATCAAATGCAAAGCTTTATGATGTTATTAAATGGGAGATTTTATCGGATAAAGAGCTTATTGAAAAAGGAGTTAACTGGAATATGAGGTCAAACAAATATGTAGTTTTTAACTTGAGAAATTCAATTGAGATAAAAATTCCAGATAATTTATCTCCTTTAAATTTCAGGTACGCTACACAGGAAGGTTTAAACAGATATTTAAATGATCCGGTTGGAGCAGAAAACTACTTTTATCTGACAAATTCTGACGCAGCCAGACTTCATGAAGAATTAAAAAGCAGAAATATTGATTTTAGTGTTAAATGGGCTGGCGATAATACTGATCCTTCATTAGTTAAATTTCAGATTTATAATTGGATTGTTTTTTCATCCGAAAATTTTCCTGAATTGATATTTAAAATTGATGATCAGTTAATTCATTTTTCACAACTTCAAAAAATTATTTGAAGTGTAAATGGCTTTTTCCCCGCGGAATCGTTATTTTTATTCAGCTAAATCAAAATCATCAACTTAATTTTTCCACCATGAAAAATTCTCCGGCAAAACGTATCCTGAAAGGAATCCTGAAAACGATTCTTGTAGTTGTTGTGCTTGCGGTGGCTTTTGGTGCGTATTACATCAATTCGCTTTTACCAATAATTACAGGTTATCCTGCGAAATATCTGTGTTCAGCAGTTTTTGTTTCTGGGCGCGAACAAGCCGAGGTGGAAGCAATGGATTTGAATTTTTCGTTTATCAAATATGTGAAAAGCGAAGTCAGCCTGAGCGATTCGAGCGTAACAAGCCGTTTTTTGTGGGGAAAATCAAAAGCCATTTACCGCGAAGGTTTTGGTGCCACTTTACTCCGCGATGCCAATGAGACTGAACTCCGAGCAGTAAAATTTCCAAAAGTTGAAACTGCTTTTGACCCGGATACTTTACCCTGGCCGATTGGTAACATCATTCCCGATTCGGTTACTGGAATTGACCTTGCTGTGATGAATGAGCTTACCGAGAAACTGATGAACGGCGGTTACAACGGACATGCTTTTGCATTTATGGTATTGCACAAAGGCATTCCTGTGGCTGAGTCGTATCAGCCTGAATTTGACGCGACAACAAGGTTTTTAAGCTGGTCGGTAGCCAAAAGTTTTACCAATGCGCTTGCCGGAATCATGGTAAAAGACGGGAAATGGGATATTAACCAGCCTGTAAACATACCCGGATGGCAGGCCGACGATCGCAAAAATATCACGTTAAACAACCTGTTACAAATGCAAAGCGGTCTGCGCTGGAACGAAGATTATGGCAACCGCTCCGATGTTACGGTGATGTTGTATTGTGAAAACGATTTTGCAAAATTTACTTACGAACAACCACTTGAAAATCAACCGGGAACAAAATGGTACTATTCATCGGGTTCGGTAAATATTATCAATCAATACATGCGTAAAACATTGGGCAACGACGATGAATATTACAGGTTTGCCAAAACACGGCTCTTTAACAAACTGGGTATGACAACTGCTGTTTTTGAATCCGATGCATCAGGAACACAAGTTGGCTCATCGTACATTTACGCCACTGCCCGCGATTACGCGCGTTTTGGATTGCTTTATCTGAATGATGGCATTTTAAATGGCGAACGCATTTTGCCCGAAGGTTGGGTTGATTACACCACAACGCCTGCTTCCGATAGTGAAGATGGTTACGGTTCACTTTTCTGGCTCAACAAAGGTGGCAATTTGCCATCGGTACCAGCCGATATGTATTCGTGCAATGGCCACGACGGACAACAGATTTATATTGTTCCTTCAAAAGATTTGGTGGTGGTGGTTTTAGGTTACTCGCCAAAACCCGACAGGGTTATGAATTTCGATTTGCTGCTGAGTGATATTGTTTCTGCAATTCATTGAATGCATGGATGCTACCCGATAACTATCGGGTGCGTGAATGCATAAACGAAGAATTTACATGTATCAGTTTTTGATATTTGGCGATTGGGATTTTGAAATTTGTTGCCAGACCCAGAAACTGTCCCACTCAAATCGTAAATGGTAAATCGTTAAATTGTAAATCTTCTGAGTTCTTCTTTCAGCACCTCTTTTACCATCAGAAAGTTCTCTTCAAGCTTCGGCATGTTTTCGGTAAAAAACGCATACACTTCGGGCCAATGATTTGGCTGGTGAAAATCAACATTTCCGAGTGAGTGGTAAATCCGGCAAACTTCCTGTCCGTTGTCATCGCGCTTATGATAAAACTCCCAGTTCAGTCCATCCTGAAAACCCTCTTCCATCACCACTTTGTATTGTTCAAGAATTTCAAAAGTCCTCAGGCGGCGGACTTCGTTTTTGTGCTGAAGCTCAATCATCACAAAGGCATTTTCGCGGTCGAAATCGAAACGAAAAGCCACGCCGCTCACGCCGGTATCGTTCAGCAACCATCTTTTTCGCTTGATTTCAGGGTCGGGATGGTTTTGTACAAACGCTTTGAAACCCGCCCAGAATTGCAACTTCAGTTCTTTTAATTCCTCTTTTGTGTACACGTTTTTAATAACCGTTTGGTTCAGCCTGAAAGAAAATCATTTTTACTTACATTTGGGCAGCGTTCAGGTTGATTCTGAAATAAAATTGATTTCCGATGTTGAAAACACTTCTTTTTGGCAGTTTCATTATTACAGTTTTTGCTTCAAAAGCGCAGCTTGTTGATGTTGAATACAACTACAACAATGTGGGCGACTGTATTTTGGGTGCACATAACCAGTCGAAAACCCCGCTGTACATGAATTTGTGGTTTACCACACTCGAAAATACCTCTTTCAGGGAACCGCTGCCTTACATTAAAAAACTCGACCCTGGTTTCAATTCGTTATTTACGTTGCCGCGGGAGTCAGATGAAGGGGCGCCATATTTTATTTTTCAGGTGAAAACTTTCCGGTCAGACCCGGTTCCGGTAATTAATCTCGATTTTCCGTATCTGATTCCCTTTGAACCGGGTGCGGCCGTAAAGCCGGTGGATGTGAAAAATATCGACGGGTTTTGGGGTGCCGATGCACCAAAAGCATGGAAAGCCACGGGTTTTGAGGCCACTCCCGGCATGTCGGTTTTTGCTGCACGTCAGGGTCAGATTGTTGAAATTACAGGGGAGAGACGCACGGGAGATGCTCAAACCTGGTACAGCACCTGGACAAATGCAATTACTTTGCTGCAACCCGATGGAACCTTAATTATTTACAAGAATGTGACCGACCCGAAGGGAAATCTGACACTCAATCAAAAGATTCATGCAGGTGAATTGTTAGGCGAAGTTGCCCCGGGTGTAAACGAAGTTGTTGTTGTGGTCTGTCATTATTCGCTGTATGCCGAAGGATTGCAGTTCCTCATCCCTCAGTTTTTAACCGCACCTGGCAAAATTGAAATTGTAAATTCAGCCCAAACGATACAAGTTGTCCATCCAAATGAAGTGCGCGGACTGGAAATGACAAAGAAGGAACAGCGGCAATTATTAAAATAATAAGAATTAATTCCACGCCGAGATTCCATTGTAAGCATTTCCCTGTTCATCGAAAAGGCTTCGGCCTAAATAGAAAATCTTTGAATTTGGAACTACCACAGTCTCTGGCTCCCAATAGAAAACCGATTTTACTTTCGGATATTTTTTGAGGCGTGTGGCCAGTTCAACCATAAAATCGTGTTGTCCTTGTTCTGTGGGAGGATAGGGTTTTACATCGAGAACCCAATCGCCGGGTTCGGGGTAATAACCGTTTGAATAGTAGGCGGTTTCAACTAATGATATTTCCTGACTGAAATTTTTCGAAATCGATGCCAGATTGCTTTCCAACTGGTCGAAAGTGCCGTGCCACCAGGGATAATAACTCAAGCCAATAACATCAAACTGTACGCCGTTTTCAATCATTTTTGTATAAAAAGTCTTTGATTCATCCAGACTTCCGCCGGTAGCAGCGTGAATCATAATTTTTATTGAAGAACCTCCATTGGTTTCCTTAACGCCGGCAATTCCTGCCTTTATCAGGTCGGTGAGGCCTTTCCAGTTGGTAATGCCATTATCGGTGTACAATTTTCCATATGGCCACAGCATTCCGTTGTTGATTTCGTTTCCAATCTGAACCATCCCGGGCATCACGCCGGCTTTATTCATTGTTTCAAGTACTTTTTTTGTGTAAATCTTCACGCTGTCGGTCAGTACGTTAAAGTTTAAATTATCCCACGCAGCCGGAACAAACTGTTTTCCGGGGTCGGCCCAGGTATCGGAGTAATGAAAATCAAGAATAATCCTGAATCCTTCGGCTTTTGCCATTTTTGCCAGCGCCACTGTATAATCAAGCGAATTACAAACCGGTCCTTCGTTGTTTGGTGTATGAAAAACCCGCAACCGCGCCCAGGTGTAGCCATTCTCTTTAAAAATGGGGAATACTTTTTTCTGCGTTCCGTTTACTGTGTAAACAGCCCCCAAATCTTCAAGCTTTTTTACAAGCGATAAGTCGGCTCCGTATGCAAATTCCTCATCAGGCTGGGGTTCTTCAGTGTTTTTTTTACAGTTGTTAAAGCACACCAAAAGCGTGAAAGCAAAAATAATCAGCAAAATCTGTTTCATTTTGTTTGTTTTTGATGGCCGAAAATACAGAAGTTTGGGGTTTGAAAATACGCAGTTCTCCGAATTTTTAAAAATGCTGTGTCAGCGCCGACCGCCACCAGGTGTAATATTTCCCTTCAAGTTCTTTCATCGATGGGAACGGGTAAAACAAAAACCTGTCTTTTTCGCCAATAAAGAAGCCGGTTTTCACGGTTCTGTAATTCAGGTCGTTCTGCATAAAACGCAATACTGTTATTGTGCGTTTGCCTTTGGTTTCCTGTAGTTTTATCAGGCAATCGCGCAAATGGTCGGGGTTTGGGTAGGGCAGGTTATTCAAAGGGGCATTTGGATCAAATGCCAGTTCATTCAGCAGCAACTCGGCAAAAAATACTTTTGGCGCTGAAACGGGTTTGCGGCTGTCGGTTAAAAACTGGATAAACCTGCCTGGATTTAATTTACTCGCCACCCGTGTGGTAATTGGGTTAAACTGCTGGTACAGATGAGTCTCGTCGGTTTCGGTTTCGTCGAAAGAAGAAGAAGGAATTTCAAGCACTTTGCCATCATCGGTTGAAAGATAGAGGCTTTTCAGCGCTGCCAGCGGTGTTTGTTCCAAACACCTGTAAATACTAAAAAAGACTGAACGTTTTGGTTCCCCATTGGCGTACGGAATAAGTTCTTTTTCCAGATATCCGAAAGGAATATCTTTCATTTTTTCAGGATCGATTTCGAAAAAAATGTTCTGACCGTGAATCTGTTTTTTAGTTCCCACGGAAAGGTAATTTCCAAAATCGAGTGGTGACAGATGAGAGGCAATAAGCGATTCGGGCGTGGTAACAAGGTAAAAATACTGTTTCATGGTTTCGAATTTTTATTAAAGTTAAGGATAATTGAATCTGAAGTCAATAGATTTTTTGATTGATTTGTGGACCAACGAGGCATTTTATTAATTTCGGCATTCAAACCTGAAATTATGGATTACCGAGGGCGTGTTCTTACTGTCGATATCATGCGTGGACTCACGCTTTTCCTTATGCTTTTTGTAAACGATTTGTACATTCCGGGTGTGCCGCAGTGGATGGTACACACCGACGCTGGTTTTGATGGAATGGGGCTTGCCGACTGGGTTTTTCCGGGGTTCCTGTTTATGGTTGGAATGGCAGTTCCGTTTGCCATACAAAGCCGGTTAAAAAAGGGTGAGAACCTGCCGCTTTTGCTTGTGCATATTCTTATTCGCACCGTGAGTTTGCTGATAATCGGCGTGCTTTCTTTGAATGCATCACGACTGAATCCTGAACTTTCAGGAATAAGTCAGAATCTTTGGGCAATTCTGATGCTTGTTTCGGTATTTCTGGTTTGGAACCAGTACACAATTAAAAACCAGAAGGTGCATTTCGTACTGAAAGCTTTGGGTGTATTGGGACTTGTAATTCTTTGTGCAATTTTCAGAAGCGGTACACCCGAAGCGCCGGGCTGGATGGTTACCGGCTGGTGGGGAATTCTCGGGCTGATTGGCTGGGGATATTTGGCGGCTGCTTTGGTTTATCTTGTTTCGCGCGAAAATCTGGTGTTCACCGGATTTTTTTTCCTGCTATTTCTGTTGCTGAATATTTTGAGCGAATTAAATCTGACTGGTTTTCTGGATGCTGCAAAACCTGTATTTGGAGTTATTATCGGCGGAAGCACGCCAATGATTGTTGTTGCCGGCTTGTTTTTCAGTTTGTTGTTACGCCGGCTTGAACGAAAAGACCTGAAAACATGGATTTTTACCGGCCTGATTTTGGGAATTGTTGTACTCGTTGCGGGTTTTGTGCTGCGCAATTGGATTATTATTTCAAAAATTAAAGCCACACCCAGTTGGGGATTGATTTGCAACGGAATCAGCATTCTTGTTTTTATGCTTTTGTACCTGTTTATCGATGTTTGGGGCCGAAAAAAATGGGCGTCGGTTTTTACACCTGCCGGTCAAAACTCGCTTACAACTTATCTTGCGCCCGATATTTTGTATCACCTCATCTGGATGTTCAGCATTCCTGTATTTTTTTACAAACATGCCGAAATGCAGTGGATGGTTGTTGGCGGTTCTGTAGTTTGGGCATTTGCCATGATTGGTTTTGCCGCTTTGCTGGCAAGAATAGGCATAAGATTGAAATTATAAATTTTACTTTTTGATATCAACCTAAAAATATCAATATGAACCGTTTGTCAATACTTTTTATTGTAGTGGTAACCCTTCTTTTCACCAATTGCACAAAAGAAAAAGTAACACTTGAATCGCTTTTAAACGAGCAGGCTGACCGCGCTGCGTTAACGTATTTCCCTGAAAACGGGTACAAGTTAAAGCAGTTCAGCAGTTACGACCGCAACTCTGTTTCGCCCGACAGTTTGGGTTGGTTTGCCAATGCCGATTATACACAATTTATCAGGGAAGAACAAAACGAAAGCCGCCGCGAGTTTGTGTTATTAGATGCTGCTGGTCCGGGCGCTGTGGTGCGGTGGTGGATGACTTTTTCAGGGCCTGACGCTTTTACCGGAACCATCAGAATATACATCGATGAAAATCCTGTTCCGGAGGTTGAGGGAGATGTGCTTGAAATTGTTAGCGGCAACCTGCTGGCCATTGAACCACTGGCCGCTTCGGTTTCTCCGCTTACCGAACGCGAACACCGCGGGCACAACCTCTATTTGCCAATTCCTTACGGAAAGCATTGCAAAATAACTTACCAGTGCGACGCGGTTAAAATTGAGGAAAACAAAAGAACACCAAGTATTTACTACAATATTTGTTACCGTGAGTACGATAAAAATGTGGAAGTTGAAAGTTTTTCAACCGACGTTCTGAAACGGGCTGAACCTGCGATTAAACAAACCGCCGGAAAACTGCTTGCTCCTTTTGAACCGTTTGCTGCCGCTCAGGAAAAAGCCGGAAAACTGGCAGAAAATGAATTGCTGGATTTGGAAATTTCAGGAAGTGGCCAGGCAATTTCGGGAATTGTTGTAAAACTGAATGCTGCCGACATGAACCAGGCGCTCCGGTCAACGGTACTGGCGGTTTTGTTTGACGAAACCCAGACTGTGTGGATTCCGGCAGGCGATTTTTTCGGTACCGGCTACCAGTTGCATCCTTCAAAAACATGGTTTACACAGGTAACAAACGATGGCTTGATGGAAGCCCGCTGGCTGATGCCTTTCAAAAAGAGTGTAAAAATCAAGGTTGTAAACATGGGCAAGCAACCCGTGGATGTAGAACTAAAAGTGGGAACCGAAACCTACAAATGGAGCAACAACAGCATGTATTTTGGCGCATCGTGGCACGAGCACAACCAGATTGCCACTTCGAAAGTTGATGCAAAAAACGGTGATGAATGGCATTTCGATATGAATTTTGTAACGCTGAAAGGGCAGGGCGTTTATGTTGGCGATGCAGTAACTGTTTTTAATACTGTTGACGGCTGGTGGGGCGAAGGCGATGAGAAAATTTTTGTCGATGGCGAAAAATTCCCGTCGAGCATTGGCACCGGCAGCGAAGATTATTATGGTTATGCGTGGTGCCGGCCCGAAGTTTTTTCGCATCCGTTTATTGCGCAACCAGCGGGATATGGAAGTTTTCACCCGGGAATGAGCGTGAATATGCGTTACCGCTCGCTCGACGCTATTCCGTTTCAAACCGAAATCAACTCAAACATCGAAATGTGGCACTGGGTGAAAACCCGCATGAATTATGCGCAATCGGCTTTCTGGTATGCAAAACCCGGTTTTATAAGCAACGATGAACCCGATGAGGAAACTGTAAAAATCCCGGTGGCATTGAAAAGAACTGATATTTATAAACCAGAGGTGGATTCAATCGGAAATCTGGAAGGTGAGTTTCTTGAAATTTTGAATACGCCGGCTGGTGAGGCAGGGCCGCAGTCGGGCAACTGGGGCTGGAGCAACGACACACAGCTCTGGTGGCGAAATGCAAACACAGGCGATGAACTGGCAATGAAATTTGTGCTGAAAGAAGCCGGGAATTATGCTGTTTCTGCTCAACTCACAAAAGCCATCGATTACGGGATTATTCAGCTTTACATTAACGGAAAACCTGCCGGTGCAAAATTCAATGGTTTTTATGAAACGGGAGTGATTCCGTTTAAAGTTGAACTCGGAAAACACGCGCTGAAAGCAGGCGAAAACACACTTTCAGTTAAAATCATGGGTGCCGATAAAAACGCCAAACCCGGAAATATGGCGGGGATTGACTATATTCAGTTTTCGGAATAAAAATTAATAACAATCAGTTTTTTATCATCGGGAAAAGCATTCTGATTTCTTCGTCAGATGGCCTTCTTCCGAATTCGCAGATTTCAAACGCTTCGGCGTATTTTACCTTTCCGGCTTTATCGGCTCCATACCATTTCGCCAGTGTGTTTTTCACTGCCGGATTAATTTCTGAATTACGCCAGTTGGCAAGCCATACAAGCCTTTCTTTTTCTGTTTTTGGAACTTGTTCCAGGGTGCCGTTTGTCCAGGGCAACCACTCAAAAAACTGTGATTCGTGTGCCGCCATTGCATAAATTTTCTGGTCGGCCACCGAAGTGATATCCACAGCAATATCGGGTTGAAATGGATTTGGCTTCTGAAACCCATCTTGTGTAAAAAGAAAAACCGGGTTCTTTTTCAGCGGTGGCGTGTCGGGTGCCACGTTTGGAACGATGACCATGTAAGCCGCGTCCTGCACAAGAATGGCTGTATTCCGGTGGTCGGGGTGGTAATCATTGGGGCGCGGGCCAATTACAATATCGGCATTCCATTGCCTGATGAGCCGGATAATTTTAAGCCTGTTTTCGAGGGTGGGCATCAATTCGCCATCATGGTTGTCCAAAACCACGTATTTCACACCGAAACGTTTTCCGGCTTCCTGCGCTTCAGCCATCCGGATTTTAGCCAGTGCGCCGCCGCCTTTTTCATGGTGACCGGCATCACCGTTGGTAACCGAAACAAACATTACTTTATGTCCCGCTTTTGCCCACAAAATGGCGGTTCCGCCAGCGTCGCTGTCGCTATCGTCGGGGTGGGCGCCAATTACAACCACGTTGATTTTTTGCTGGGCAGAACAAATGTTCAGTATAAAAATCGAAAAGCAGAATAACAAAAATAGTGGTTTCATGATAATCTGTTTGATATTCATTTTTAAAGTTTCTAAAGATAAAAAAACTATTATTTTAGCCGCGGATTTTTAAAAAGGACGCTGACGAATTATGCCAAAAATCAATTTACGCAGAATATTTCTGCTGTGTTTTTGGATCCCCATTTTTAGTGTTTCATATTCCCAAAACAATCTCATAACAGGAAAAGTATCAGACAATTCAGGGAAAACCAGGATTGCCGGTGTAACAGTTCAAATAAAAGGAACGCAGACAGGAACTGTTACCGGATCAAACGGGGAATTTCAGGTTAAATCTGTGCAGGCGAATCCGGTGCTTGTTTTTTCTTATGTTGGGATGAAAACAAAGGAAGTGGTTGCAGATAAGGATTATCTGGAGGTGATACTCGAACCCGACAGGATTGGGATTGATGAAGTAGTTGCAATTGGGTACCAGTCGCGCGCAAGAAAAACGATTACAGGATCAGCTTATCAGTTGGATGGAAATCAGATTGCAGAAATTCCGGTTACCTCCTTTGATCGGGCGTTGCAAGGGAAAATTCCGGGACTTGTGGTTTCTACTCCTTCAGGAACACCAGGAACCATGCAGGATATAAGAATCAGGGGAGTAGGTTCGATTCTGGCTTCTAATCAACCGTTATTTGTGATTAACGGAGTACCTGTAATTAATACAGATTTTACAGGCGAACCGCAACGAAGTACACTTGGTTTGCTGGCTTCGTTAAATATTCAGGATATTCAATCTGTAACTGTGTTGAAAGATGCATCTGCAACTTCGGCTTTCGGTGCCCGCGGGTCGAACGGTGTGATTGTGATTACCACCAAAAATGGCAGCTACGGAAAAACACGTTTCAGTGTAAACAGCTCTGTCGGATTTCAGAACAATGCAACAGATGGATTAAAAGTGCTGAATGGTGTTCAGCGTGAGGAGCTTATGCTTGAAGCTGTTCATAATACTTTTGATGTTCCGCTGAATGAGGCTTATGATTTTATTATTAAAAACAACCTGACCACTACGTTAAAAACATGGGTTGAAACTTACAACCGGAATGAAAGTAACTGGAAGGACCTTTTAACCAACAAAAATGCAATCGTGCAGAATTATTCAATTTCTGCAAGTGGCAGCGACAGCGATTCGCGGTACTACGCATCGCTGGGATATAACAATACTGAATCGACTGTAATTGAGAACGATTTCAGCCGCATTTCGGGCAGGCTTGGTTACCAGCAGAATTTTACTCCCGGAATACTCTTTTCAGCCAATATCATGGTTTCTAACACCAAACAGGACGCAATTCTTGAGCAATCGGCTTATTTTGGAAATCCGGGTTCAACCCGTTACCTGATGAGCCCGTGGGAACAGGCCTACTTAGCCGACGGAAAAACAATCAATACAACCACTACATCGTCGTTTTATAATACGTTGTACCTGATGAATAACGATTTATATGAAAATGATTTGACACGGGGACTTTTAAGTACATCGCTTGAATGGAAAATCACGAATCAACTTTTATTTAAAACCTTGTATTCAGGTGATTATAATATTGCGGCTTTTCATGGATACCAGAATCGGGTGCATGGCGATGGCAAACCCAAAGGCGGCTCAGCAACGCAATCAGTAATCAGAAATTACAACTGGGTTAGTCAGAACTCAATTGATTATCTGTTACTGACAGGAAAAAATAGCCTGACTTTTAAAATGCTGTTAGAGTATCAGGAAAACAGAAATAACAGTTTATCAGGAAGTGGTGAAAAATTTCCGGCTGAAGGGCTCATTTATTTGTCGTCAACAAGTTCTAACCTCGATGCCAATGCAACTTATTTCAACTGGAAAAACCTGTCGTATCTCGGTATGGTGAATTATAATTTTAAAGATAAATATATCGTCGATTTGACTTTTCGTAACGAAGGTTCGTCGTTGTTTGCGCCCGGCATGCGCCATGGTAATTTCTGGTCAGCCGGTGCGGCATGGAACATAAGTGAAGAAAAATTTATGTCAGGAATCCGTAATCTTAATGTGCTGCATTTGCGGGTTTCTCACGGTCTGTCAGGCAATTCGGCCATCGGTGTAAATCAATACCAGGCTTTGCTCTCGTATGATAAGGGTTACGCAGGAGAAGGCGCAGTTTACCCGAAGCAAATCGGAAATCCTGAATTGACCTGGGAAAAGAACCGCAATTTTGATATGGGTTTTGATTATTCTTTTTTTGATGGACGGCTGAAAGGATTTGGCTCATGGTACCATCGTTATACTTTCGATTTGTTGCAGATGGTGCCGTTGTCGCACACTACCGGGCACGAGGCTATGTTAATGAATATTGGAAGTCTTGTTAACCGGGGTTTTGAGGGAGAAGTCACAGCGGAATTAGTAAAATCAGGCAATTTCAGTTTTTCTGCCGGGGTAAATTTTGCCACCGTTGAAAATGAGGTGAAAGAACTTGCCCAGGATGCTGCCGGCAACGAAATTAGTATTGAAAATGCCACGCGAAAAGTGGCAACCGGTCATCCGCTTTATGGCTGGTACATGCGCAAGTGGGCTGGAGTAAATCCTGAAAATGGAAAACCTCAATGGTTTGTGAATAGTATCGATGGAGAAGTGACTGAAAATTACAATGCTGCGAAAAAAGAGTGGCAGGGAGAAAGTGCAATCCCGAAAGTTATAGCCGCACTTACAACTCACACAGAATACAGTAATTTTTATATCGATTTGAATTTTTATTATGCAGGCGGACATAAAATTTATGAAGACCTTTCAATTCTTACTCATCACTCAGGTTACTATACTTTTGTATTTTACAATGGAACTGAAAAACTGATGGATCGCTGGCAAAATCCGGGCGATGTAACCGACATTCCGAAAGTGGTTTACGGAGCCAGTGACGATTCCAAAGAATCAACACGCTTTTTGCTTGATGGTGATTACATCAGAATGAAGGATCTTGTTCTGGGTTATCGGGTACCCGATAAAGCCGTAAAAAAAATCGGGTTCGAAAATATTAATGTCTATCTGCGAGGCACCAACCTGCTGACTTTTGCAAAAGAGAAAAATCTTGAGTACGATCCTGAAACCGGCGCCGATGGAATGACAAGATTTACAACTCCTCCTGTAAAATCGATTGTTTTTGGAATTAATCTGAATTTTTGAAATGAAAAGTAAAATCTGGATTATAATAACGGTATTTACAGTTCTGGCATCGTGTTCAATGAATGACCTCGATCCTGTAGTTTCGAACGAAAAAGACATTGCAACCAACATCAGCAATATTGAAGATTTACAGGGAATTGCCAATGGGATTTACGACAGGATGACGGTTACAACTTATTATGGCCGAAACCTGATAATTTATGGCGAAGTGCGGGCTGACAATTGTTTTGCAAACGGAAGATCGGGCAGGTTTATGAGTGAGGCGGCAATGAAAGTCAGTCCCGATGCCTCCAACGGACCGTGGGATGCAATGTATGCGGTAATTGCCTCGTGTAATATTATCATCGGGCAGGACCCTGTAACAATTGAAGGCGATCAGCAAAAAATCAAACAGGTAACCGGACAGGCATACATTGCCCGCGCCATGGCACATTTCGACCTGTTAAGGCTTTATGGACAACAACACGTTGGCGGAACATTGGGAATTCCCTATATCAGGGAATATGTAAGCGGGCAAACTGCTCCCGCTCGAAACAGTGTCGACGAAAACCGAATGGCAATTTTTGAAGATATTGAAACAGGACTGGCTATAATGACCGAACCCAACAACCCCAAAACAAAACAACAGATTTCAACTTTTGCCGGGTATGCTTTAAAAGCACGCGTTGCACTTTACTTTAAAGAATGGGAAAAAGCAAAAACTGCCGCGCTTGCGGTGATCAATTCAGGTAAGTTTTCAGTGGTTGACTCAGCAAACTTTGTCGGTTCATGGAAAACAAAAAACAATACCAACTCAATTTTTGAACTGGCTTTCAGTACCAACGACAATCTTGGAGTAAACGGATTGCAGAATATCTATCGTGGTGCGCAATATGGCGATATTGAAGTACTTGATAACCTGCTGACAATTTTTGACGATGAGGATGTCAGAAAATCAACAGGAATGATTGGTTTTGAAACAGTTTTAGGAGTAAAAAGATTGAGAAATCTTGGCAAATATCCCTCAGCCGATTTTTCTGATAACGTTGCACTATTCAGAATTGAGGAACAGGTTTTGATTCTTGCCGAAGCAAAATTTGAATTGGGTGAAGCAGATGCAATTGAAATTCTCAACCTGATTCCTGCCAAAAGGGGTGTAGCGTCATATTCAGCAATCACAAAAGAAAATATTTTGAAAGAGCGCAGACGTGAACTCTGTTTCGAAGGTTTCAGGTTTGATGATTTGCTGCGTACAGGCAGCGATATTCCGCTTGTTGACCCGATAAAACAAACCCACGGGGGACCGGAATACGGAAGTTACAACCTGGCTTTCCCGATTCCGGGAGTTGAGTTGAATGCCAACAAAAACATGGTACAGAACAAAGATTATTAAACGTTTAGTTTTCCTTCCACTTTTTCAGTAATTCCTCTTTCTCTTTCTGTTGTTTTTGCATCAGTTCCTGCCAGGCTTTTTCCTGTTCTTCCGATTCAAAACGTGGAGATCCCATTGGCATGTTACCAAAGTGGCGCATCATTTCTTTGTGCATTGCTTCAAAATCTCCCTGAAAGAAATTTTCAAAGCTGTTGTCTGAACCAAAGGGAAAAACAAAAGCTGAATCACCAAAAAACTCAAAATGCTGCGAAAAGGCCGAATCGGAAAACTGATTTTCAAACTGCCCGAAAAACTCATCATTTTCAAATGGCTCGAAATTGAAAAATTGATTATTGAAATGATTTGAGAATACTGAATCCATCATCGACTCATCAAATCCCGGAAAATCTTTGCCGGCAAAAAAACCGTTCATCGGAAAATTAAACTGAAAAGCGCTGTCGCCACTCCAGCTCCACACAAAAGTAGAGTCATATTTTATGAGATTCCCATCCTCGTCAAACTCCTTGTTCACAATTGATTTTTCTTCGGGTTTTGTTGCTTTTTCCTGCGCCAGCGCAAAGGTAAAGCCTGTTGTCAGAATCAAGGCTATTAATAATAATCTTTTCATGTCAGTCAATTTTTTCAGCGAAATTAATAAATCAAAAAGCAAATAAATTTTAAAAATTTTGAAAACGTGTTAACTGAAAAAAAAGACGATTTACCAACTGTTTTATAACAAAAAACCGCCCTGATTTTTCAGAACGGTTTTTCAACTTATTATCAAGTTTTAGGTATTTTTTTCCAACTCCTCCCCTCGGGGAGGCCGGGAGGGGCGTTAATCGTATTTATGCCCGTCTTCCGGATCGTCGCAATGACAGTTTTTGTGCAGTCCTTTTTCGTATTGCTGCAAAGCGCTCAAACTCATGCCCATGTTCGAAAATCCGCCGTCGTGGAAAAGGTTTTGCATCGTCACCTTTTTGGTAAGGTCAGAGAACAGAGTGATGCAATAATCCGCACACTCATCGGCAGTTGCATTGCCCAGCGGCGACATCCGTTCAGCAAAATCCAGCAACCTGTCGAATCCTTTTACACCACTGCCGGCAGTGGTAACCGTTGGCGATTGCGAAATGGTATTGACGCGAACGTTGCGCTCGCGGCCATAAATATACCCGAAACTGCGGGCAATCGATTCGAGCAGCGATTTGGCGTCGGCCATATCGTTGTACCCGTAAAAAGTACGCTGCGCCGCCACATACGATAGCGCAATTACCGAGCCCCACTCGTTGATGGCATCAAGTTTCCTGGCTGTTTGCAAAACCTTATGAAACGACACAGCCGAAACATCAAGCGTTTTTTCAAGAAAATTATAGTCGAGGTCGCTGTAATGGCGCCCTTTTCTCACGTTGGGCGACATGCCAATCGAGTGTAGGATAAAATCGATTTTACCGCCAAAGATTTCCATCGACTGGCTTAAAAGGTTATTCAGGTCGTCAACATTGGTGGCGTCGGCGCCAATCACCACTGTGTTCAGTTTTTCAGCCAGTTTCTGGGTTTCGCCCATCCGCAAAGCCACCGGAACATTGGTGAGAATAATTTGCGCGCCTTCTTCATAAGCCTTTTCGGCAACTTTCCAGGCAATTGAATCTTCATTTAATGCCCCGAAAATGATGCCTTTCTTTCCTTTTAAAAGGTTGTAACTCATATTTTTTGTTTAAAGTAAATTCGTGCTGCAAAATTAATTGAGTTTAAATAAATTGTTTCGGTTCAGGTTTAAAACTGAAGCTTTACAGGGTTATTTAACTTATTAACTCAAAAAATGTTCGAATTGGTTCGAAAAATTAATTCTTCACATTTATTTTCCGTCATAAAGCAATTTAGTGGCCGATGTTTGTATTTTCGGATTTTTAACCTGATATCAATGAAATTAAAATCTCTTTTAACAGCTGGTTTTCTGATAGTAACAACTGCTGCTTTTTCGCAGGAGGAAAAAACTGTAAAGGCAATTTTTAATGAGGCGCTGACCGACACAACGGCGTACCACAATTTGCGGTTGCTTTGTAAAAATCATAAAGGGCGAATTACCGGCACGCCCGAGGCCAACAAAGCCGTGGATTTTGTGGCTGAACTGATGCAGCAAATGCAACTCGACCGTGTGGAAAAACAGTCGGTTGCTGTTCCTCGGTGGGTGAGGGGAGAAGCTGAAAAAGCTTTTATTGAAGTTGGCGGTGTGAAAACTGAAGTTCCGGTTTCGGCGCTCGGCATGTCAATTGGCACTGGAGAAAAGGGTTTGACAGCACCGGTAATTGAAGTGCAGAATTTCAAAGAACTGGAAGAATTAGGCACAAAAAATATTGCCGGGAAAATCGTGTTTTTCAATCGTCCAATGGACCCGACTTTGATTAACACTTTTGCCGCTTACGGTGGCGCCGGCGACCAGCGCAGCCAGGGCGCTGCGCAGGCTGCACGGTTTGGTGCGGTGGGTGTTGTGGTGCGGTCGCTCACCACGGCTTCCGATAATTTTCCGCATACAGGTGTGATGCGTTACAACGATACCATCCCGAAAATTCCGGCAGTGGCCATCAGTACAAAAGGCGCCGATTTGTTGAGTGGAA
This sequence comes from Draconibacterium sp., assembly GCA_050179035.1. Classification (GTDB taxonomy): domain Bacteria; phylum Bacteroidota; class Bacteroidia; order Bacteroidales; family Prolixibacteraceae; genus Draconibacterium. Next base: position 17,579 of record JBFXFM010000029.1, read on the forward strand.
TGTTGAAAAGCAATCCCGAAACTCAGTTTTCGTTTCGTACCACCTGTTATCAGTTGCCCGATTCAACTTCTTATAATGTGATAGGTGAAATCAAAGGTTCCGATTTTCCCGAACAGATTATTACAATTGGCGGCCATCTGGATGCTTGGGATAACGGCGAAGGTGCACACGACGATGGGGCTGGCTGTATGCAGAGCCTCGATGTGTTGCGGATTTTCATGGAGTTAGGAATCAAACCCAAGCGAACTATCCGCGCCGTGGCTTTTATGGATGAGGAAGTAATGCAGACAGGCGGAAAAGAGTATGCACGGCAGGCTGAACTGAAAAACGAAAACCATTATTTTGCCCTCGAAGCCGACCGTGGCGCATACATGCCCAAAGGTTTTGGTATTTCGGCACCCGACGGCAGGCTCGAAAAAATGCTGTCACTCCAAAAATATTTCGAACCCTATGGAATTGATGATTTTGTAAAAGGTGGCGGTGGCGTTGACATCGGTCCGCTCGCAAAGTTTGGCACACCGCTTTCGTCGTTCATTCCCGAAATGCAGCGGTATTTCGATGTGCACCATTCGGGTTACGATACCTTTGAACAGGTTCACCTCCGCGAGTTCCAATTAGGCAGCGCGGCAATGGCTTCGTTTATTTATTTGATTGACAGGGGGGATTTATAATTGAGGCCTTTTTATTTTAATTGAAATGAAATACCTTTGACTCGAAAACGTGATTAAATTTCTGAGGTTAAAAGAAACAGAACTGAAAAAAATGAAACAATTGACTTTGTATATAAATGAAAGTAAATTCAATGCATTTCTTGAGTTTATTAAAACGCTTGATTACATTGAAGTACCGGAAGCTGACAAAAAATCGTTAAGCGAATTGCAAATAAGCTTTAATCAGGTAAAAATGATGAAGGAGGGTAAATTGGAAAAACAATCGGCTAATGACTTTTTGAATGAGTTATAAGGTATATCCAACCCCTGAATTTAAAAGGGTATTCAATAAACTTTACAAAAAATACCCCTCTCTGAAAACCGATTTGCAGGAACTCGTTGACAGACTTTCAGAAAAACCTGACATCGGAATTAATCTCGGTCATAATGTTTATAAAATCCGGTTAGCTGTTTCTTCCAAGGGTAAAGGTAAATCGGGTGGTGCAAGAGTGATAACTTATTTGATTACAGGAGAATATGAGGTTTATCTGGTATTCATCTATGATAAAAGCCAACTTGAAAACATTTCAAAAGAGAAAATTTTCGAGATGCTCAAAAACGCAGACCTGATATAATTGAAGACAAGTCAAGCTCTGCTTTTTAAATAAATACAATAATGAATATCCTCTTTTTGAATGCATTTAAAATGTGCCTCTATGAAATTTGATGAGAATAAGAACAATTTGCCAGAGCAGGAAGAAAAACTTTCAGCGTCAAAGCGTAAAATATGGGGTAACATAAAAGAAGGACTCAATGAGGTAGGACTTATTGAACAGGGTAAAATCAAAGGAAAATCTTCAAATAAATTTCTGAGCGGGATATAGTTTGTTAAATCAGTTTGTTAAAATCTGTTCCACTGTTGGTGAATTTCTTACTTTGCAAAACCCAAAAATCAAGATATATTTGAAAACCGGCTTAACACAGAGTATTTATGAGAAAACCATTTAGCACAATACAAAAATTTTGGGAAGGTATAGAATTAGATTCCAGTCTGTTGACTGGGGAAACGATTGTAAATTGGCGCAAGCAGGGAGAGAATCTTAATTTAAAGGAGATTTGATATGTTGTACTATCAATTTTACCGATTTTCCAAATTTATGAAATCAATTGGTTCGACTCCATTTATAAAGCCAAATGGAGATGCAATTATTCTACTAACAGCTTTCGAATTGTTAAATGTATCAACCATATGGCTGGTTTTTTTTGACAAAACTGTAACAGGAAATTACAATTTGGATGTAGCAATCTGTACAATTTCGATAATTATAATAAATTCATTCTGGTATTTATATAATCAACGCTATAAAGAAATAATTCAAAAGTTTGAAGTTAAAAAGAAAAGCTATTTATAAATATTACAACTATTTTATATGTTTTAATAACTATTTTAAGTTTTTATTTTGTTCACTCTGAATATTTCGGAGATGTTTTTCCTCTATTCCCCTAACTCCCCGAGTAATCGGGTAAGGTGTTAGTTTATTGTATCATTCTTTCGACCGCTGGTGCGGGTCTGCAACCTGTGTCTTGCTTGTAAAACAAAAATACAATCATAATCTACTAAACAGACTAAAAAAACCTTTCCTTTTTAACTTTCTCCATCCGATATTTTAACAAGGTCTTAACATAAATTCAGGTTGCGGCAAACTACTTTTGGCCTGAACTTAAAATTGATTACAACATGAAAATCTGGTACATACTTGGAATTCTTCTTGCTTTGGCAGTTCTCTCATCGGCACAGGAAAACAACGCCGGAAAAGTGGTTTACGAACAGGTGGTAAAACTCGAAATCAAACTCGAAGGCGATGCCGCCCAGTTTGCCGACATGCTTCCCAAAGAGCGGAAAATCAATAAGGTTTTGTATTTCAACCCCGAAGAATCGCTATACGAAAACGGCAAAACCGATGCGCCCGACCCAATGCAGATGCAGCACGGCGGTTCGAATGTAATGATTCGGATGGAAGAACCAGAAAATAAAGTTTATACAGCACTGAGTGATGCAAAACAAATAGAACAGCGCGAGTTTATGTCGCGGGTTTTTCTGATTGAACGTAAAACAGAAAACCAGTGGAAACTTACCGGGAAACAAAAAATGATTCTTGATTATCCGTGCCAGGAAGCGGTGATGGAAAAAGACAGCAGCCAGATTGTGGCCTGGTTTACCCCGGTTATTCAGTCGCAGGCCGGACCGGGCAGTTACAATGGTTTGCCGGGTTTGATTCTTGCCATCGACACCGATAATGGAAAAAATACAATCACGGCACAATCTGTCGATTTTTCGGAACTGAAGAAAGACGCACTCCAAAAACCGGATAAAGGCAAAAAAGTAACACAGGAAGAATTCGATGCCATTGTTGCCGAAAAAATGAAGGAAATGGGTGTTGAAAATGGCGGCAAAAGCGGCGGCACCCAAATGATGATTCACATCAAACGCTAGTGTTATGAATAATACAATATTGTGTGCACTATCATCACCCCTTTATCCCCTCAAGGGGAGAATCGCTGTGAACTTTAGCCGGTATAAGCTTAAAGCAATTACCCCCTTGAGGGGGCAGGGGGTGAATCAATACGTAAACAATTTTTTTCCTCAATTTTAAAATCAGCCACATGAGATTTTTGTACTTAGCAATATTTATGAGTATTGCCTTGACGGGTTTTGCCCAGAATTTCAGTCTTACGGGAACTGTTTTTGCCGACGACGGTTCGCCGCTGGTGTACAGTTCGGTGGTGCTGCTCAACCCGGCCGACTCAACCATGCAGGCTTTCGGAATCACCAACAAAGAGGGTAATTTCGATATCAAAAACATCAAAAAAGGGAACTATCTGCTGCAGGCTACCTTCCTGGGGTACGAAACTCATTACCGGAGTCTTGAAATTCCGGTTGAAGGTAATAAGCTTGGTGCAGTGGTATTAAAAACAAAACCTTTGCAGATGGGCGAGGTGCAGGTTTCGGGCGAATATGTGCCGCTGGCCATTAAAAACGATACGGTGGAATACAATGCCGCTGCTTTCAAACTCAGGCCCGACGCGGTAACCGAAGATTTGCTGAAAAAACTGCCGGGGATTGAAGTTGACCGCGCTGGAAACATTAAAGCGATGGGCGAAGACGTGAAAAAACTGTATGTTGACGGGAAAGAATTTTTTGGAAACGACCCCACGGTGGCCACCAAAAATGTGCCTGCCGATGCAGTGGATAAAGTGCAGGTGTACAATCGGAAATCGGACCAGAGCATGTTTACCGGAATCGACGACGGCAGCCGCGACAAAGCCATCAACCTGCAACTGAAAGAGGATAAAAAGAATGCACTTTTTGGCGATGTGATGGCGGGCACCGGAACCAACAATCGCTGGCAGGGAAGCGCAAAAGCCTATCGTTTTACCGATAAAATTCAGGTGGCAGCGCTCGGAATGGCCAACAACATCAACCAGTTTGGGTTTTCGTTTAACGATTACATGAATTTTTCGGGTGGTATCGGACAAATGATGCACGGCGGCGGTTCAGCCTCGATACGCATTTCCAACGACGGCAGTTTTCCCATCAATTTTGGCCAACCGGTGGCCGGTTTGAACACAGCAGGAGCGGGCGGCGCCAACTTTTCGTATTCCACAAGTCCCAACGACAGGGTCTTTATCAGCTACCTTGGCAGTGGCTCAAAAAAGGATTTGGAGCAATCCACGCTGACACGGAATTTTGTGGAAGGCGACAAGTACGAACAAACACAGGAACTCGAAGAAACCGACAAAGACCAGGCACACCGGTTTAATTTGGGCTGGCGCAACCGGATTGACTCAACCCAAAATATTATTGCCGATGGAAATTTTGCCATCTCTTCGGGTAGCAACAACCGCAAAACTTTTGTGGAAAGCTGGTACAACGGCACCCAGGTAAACCAGATGAACGATTTGACTGTCAATAACTCGGAGCGGATTTCGGGTAGCGGGAACGCTTCGTACATGAAAAAATCACGCAGCGGAAAAACCGTATTTGAAGCGGGCGGAACGCTGTCGCTTTCACAGGGAATTACCGAAAATGAAATTCAAACTGAAACAGAGATTTTTAATCCTTACAGTAAAACTCCGGTTCTGCAGTTTCAAAACGACAGGCCCAACGATTTGCGCTACTCGGTAAATACTTCGCTCTCGCGATTTCTGGGAAAAGGTTCGTACCTGATTCCGTCCATTTCTGCCGGAAACGACATCGAAGACCTTAATCGCACACAGGGAATTCCCGGAAATCCGGAGATGGTAACCGATTCGCTCAGTCCCGAATTTCAGAAAAAGTACAGTTGGATGAGGCCAAAACTGACCTACAAATACACTGCAGGAAAAACAAGCCTGACAGTTGGTTTGCTGCTGGAATCGGGAAGAATGCAAAACACACTGAACGGTGCGGAGCAAAACAGCCGCATTTACAATTATTTGCTGCCCAACATCTGGTACGAATACCAGTTTCAAACCGGCCGCCGCGCCATGCTTTCGTACAATTCGAATGTAAATACGCCGTCGGTTACACAGTTGCTGCCGGTCATCAACAACATCAACCCATTGTCGCAGTTTCTGGGAAATCCTGACCTGAAGCCCGAGGTGGCGCACAGTTTCAATGCACATTATATCTTATTCGACCAGTTTTCGTTTACCTCGCTCATGGCGGCGTTCAGCGGTTCTTACACAAAAGACAAAATCAACTGGAAACAAACGGTGAACGAAAACTTAGTGAAAATCAACACGCTCGAAAACTTTGATAACGACCTGAGTTTTCGGGGGAATATCGATTTTTCGACGCCCATCAAAAAACTGGGAATGAAAATCAATTTCAATATTGAGGAATCGTGGAGCCGGGGTTTCAGCATGATTAACGGGGAGGAGAACGAATACACAGGCAACAGCACCCGCGCGTCGCTGAGTTTCGACAACCGAAAAAAGGAGAAATGGGATGTAAATACGGGCGTTGAAGCCACAATTTCGAACTCGCGGTATTCGGTTCAAAGTCAAACCAGCAACCGTTATTTCGATTTGAAATGGTTTGGCGAAGCGCGCTACACACCCAATGATACCTGGGATTTTGAAGTGAATACCGATTTTACCAACTACTTCGACAAAACTTTCCCCGACTCGCAGAAAATTCCGTTATTAGGCGCACAGGTCAGCTATTTTTTCCTGAAAAACAAACGGGGCACGCTGGCTGTAAAAGGTTTCGACCTGCTGAACCGAAACCAGATTGTACAGCGTTTTGGCGAACTCAACTACCTGCGCGAAATCCGCTCCAACAGCATCGGGCGTTTTGTAATGCTTTCATTTACTTATCGTTTAAATAAATTCGGCGGCCAGTCAAACGGAATTGAGGTAAAAATGAAGAGGTGATTTTCAAGCTAACATTAACTTTATTTAAATTCATTCCACATAAGTTTTGATTTTTAAAAAATCGATTTATATTTGCCTCAAACAAAATCGGCACGAAATGAATCTGTACTCTGAAAATATCGCAAAAACCCGCACCTTTTCAAGGGTAAGCGCTGTATTCATGATGCCGTCAGTTTCTATGTGTATGCGCCTGCCTTCTTTCTGTTGAGATACGGATTGAAGGCACATCATATTCTGAGCGTTTTACATTTCAACATTACACAAAATACTTTTTAATATGTCAGATCGGATTATTCGGTTTGGGGGCAGTTACATAGGTTATATCGATTCTGTCCGTAGCTTAACCGATTATTTACAAAAAGAACCGGCAAAAACAATTGTGGTTGTTTCGGCCATTCCCGAATTACTGGAATGGATTGAGCAAAAACTGGAACAGATTTTTCATGCTCAGCCAGCTACCGAAAAGCTCAATGTAAAAATAGAATCATTTTTTACCGACCGTGTGGAGGAAAAGCCAACAACAAATTATAATAACCTGTCGGAACAACTGGTGAATTTGTTAAAAGGCATTGCTTTGATTGGCGATTATTCTCCCGCCTTAAAAGACCAGGTTATTTCGTTTGCCGAGAAACTTTCGGTCGAAATTCTGCTGGCTCAGTTAAAGCGAACCGGGAGAGAATCCCGGGCGTTATTACCCGAAGAAATTGGACTGAAAGCCACTGCCGATTTTGGTAATGCTACTTTTATTTCTGTAAATACAGAATTCATTTCATCATTGCCCGAAGCAGTTTATTTTGTTCCGGGAACTTACGGAATCGCTGAAACCGGCAAAGTTGTAAGGGCCGGAAAAACAGCTGCCGACTACACAGCAGCGTTTTTAACTGCTTATCTCGGTGCTGAGAAACTCGAACTTTGGGGACTCGATTTGGATTTTTATAAAGCCGATCCCGCTATTGTGCAAAATCCGCCATTGATTGAACGGCTCACTTATTCCGAAGCCAGTGAACTTGCCTATTTCGACCATTACTCTTTTCATCCGCGAACTGTGGAACCGCTGGAACACAAACACATCCCGATTCAGATTTTAAACACTTTAACCAACCCGGGAAAAGTGGATACCATTATCAATACGGAAACTTATGTGGACGACAAAATTGTAAAAAGCGTAGCCTGTTCCGATGATATTTCACTACTGAAACTTGACGGCCCGGGAGTTGGATTGAAACCGGGTATTCTGGCACGGGTAACCACAGCTTTAAACGATGCCGGAATCAACATCAAATCGGTGATTACTTCGCAGATTTCCATCAATTTTATTCTTGAAAAAAGTACTGGCGACAGGGCTTTGCGTGTGGTGGAGAAACTTGGTTTTACAGCGGTGAAGGAAATTCACCTTGTAAAAGATGTTTCATTAATTGGGATTATTGGCCACGGGATGCAGCAGAACTACGGTGTTTCGGCAAAAATATTTACAGCTGTGGCACAACATCGGATTAATGTGGTTCTCAGTGGATCGGGAGCTTCCGATTTGGTAAGTTATCTTGTGGTAAAAAGTTCAGACAAAGAAAAAAGTGTACTTGAAATTTATAATGCGTTTTTTCCCTGATTTTTTTTCTCCCCTTGTTGAGGGGAGATACCCGAAGGGGAGAGGGGTGAATATACTTCCCAATAAATAAGTTTTTTCTAACCCAAAAAATAAATAACAATGACAACAAAAAATTTGAAATTCGAAACCCTGCAGCTTCATGCAGGTCAGCAACCCGACAAAACAACCAACTCACGTGCGGTGCCGATTTACCAGACCACGTCGTATGTTTTCAATAATGCCGAACACGCAGCCAACCTTTTCGCACTGAAAGAGTTCGGAAATATTTACACGCGTATTATGAATCCGACTTCTGATGTCTTTGAACAGCGGATTGCAGCCCTCGAAGGTGGCGTTGCAGCGCTGGCAGTGGGTTCGGGGCACGCGGCGCAGTTCCTGGTGTTTAATACAATTCTTGGACTGGGCGATAATTTTGTAACATCGCCTTATTTGTATGGCGGCTCGTACAACCAGTTCAAGGTATCGTTTAAAAAACTGGGTATCGAAGCCCGTTTTGCTGAAAATCTCGAACCCGGTTCGTTCGAAAAACTGATTGATAGTAACACCAAAGCAATTTACCTTGAAACCATTGGTAACCCGGGATTTGTAATCCCCGATTTTGAAGCTTTTGGCAAACTGGCCCGGAAATACGACCTGCCTTTGATTGTTGACAACACATTTGCCGGCGGTGGTTATCTTTTCCGCCCCATTGATTACGGAGCAAACATTGTGGTTGAATCGGCCACCAAATGGATTGGCGGTCACGGTACAAGCATCGGCGGCGTGATAATCGATGCCGGAAACTACAACTGGGGCAACGGGAAATTTCCCGGTTTTACTGAACCATCAGAAGGTTATCACGGACTGAAATACTGGGATGTCTTCAATTTCGACAGCCCGCTTGGCAACATTGGTTTTATAATTAAAGCAAGGGTTGAAGGGCTGCGAGATTTTGGTCCGGCCATCAGTCCGTTCAACTCATTTTTGTTGCTGCAGGGTCTCGAAACATTGTCGCTCCGCATGGACCGTCATATTGAAAATACGCTCGCATTGGCCAAATGGCTCGAAAAACACCCGAAAGTGGAGAGTGTGAATTACCCAGGTCTTGAAAACAACCCATCGTATGCGAATGCTAAAAAGTACCTGCCTAAAGGTGCCGGAGGCATGTTGTCGTTTAATGTAAAAGGCGATAAGGAAACCGCCAATCAGGTGGTGAATAGTTTACAGTTGGTCAGCCATCTGGCGAATGTGGGCGATGCCAAAACACTCATCATCCAGCCGGCGGCAACCACGCATTCTCAATTGCCTGAAGCAGCTCAAATTGCAGCCGGAGTTTATCCTACATTGCTCCGTGTGAGCGTGGGACTTGAACACATCGACGATATTATCGCTGACTTTGAACAAGCTTTGGCTAAAATTTGACAGGAACTCTTCCTGAAAAACAAAATACGAAGAATAAGAAACAAGGAATAAGGAATTTCGAATAAGGAAGTGTTAATAACATCAAATAGTAGATAAAACCTTTCTGATTTCTTATTCCTTATTGGATTTTTTAAATTTAAAATATTTGTTTCGTTACACTAATTTTGTAAAAAAATTAAAAACGCACGTCCAGCGGATTTCTGCCCCTCCCCCTGTGGGGGGGTCGGGAGGGGGCTATTGATTATGCCATTAAAAATTCCGGATCAGTTGCCGGCCATAAAAATTCTTGAGGAAGAAAACATTTTTGTGATGAACGAAACACGGGCATCACACCAGGATATCCGTCCGCTGAAAATCATCATCCTCAACCTGATGCCGGTAAAAATCACCACCGAAACCGATTTGTTAAGATTGTTGTCGAATTCGCCCTTGCAGATTGAAATTGATTTTCTTAAAATTGCGGGACACACGCCAAAAAACACACCATCGGAGCACATGGAGATGTTTTACCGCGACCTCAATGAATTGAAAAACAAAAAGTACGACGGGATGATTATCACCGGCGCGCCTGTTGAGCAACTCCTTTTTGAGGAGGTGATTTACTGGGAAGAAATGAGGCAAATCATGAACTGGGCTGAGCATCATGTAACTTCAACACTGTTTATCTGTTGGGCTGCGCAGGCCGGACTTTATCATTATTATGGCATTCCGAAATACCCGCTCGATAAAAAAATGTTCGGCGTTTTCCGTCATACCCACACCAACAACAAGTTGCCAATTTTGCGTGGGTTCGATGATGAGTTTTTTGTTCCGCATTCTCGTCATACAGAAATCAGGGCTGAGGATGTTGAAAAAGTAGGTGAGTTGCAAATTGTTGCCAGCTCGCCTGAAGCCGGTGTTTGTATGGTAAAAGCAAAAAACGGAAGGCAACTTTTTATAACCGGTCATGCAGAGTATTCACGTCATACACTCGACGGTGAATACCGCCGCGATGTGGCTAAAAACCTACCTATCGAAGTGCCGGTGAATTATTATCCCGGCGACGATGCAACGAAGGAACCCGTGATGCGCTGGCAATCGACAGCGAATTTGCTGTTTTCAAATTGGCTGAATTATTACGTGTACCAGGAAACACCGTACAACCTCGAAGAGATTCAGTAAAAATATTTCGATCAATGCAAAAAATGCAGTGAATAATTCTTATTACCACCATTAACTGTAATTTTGTTTCGAAATTATTTTGTAGTAATGACAAAATCTTGATGATTTTTTGGTCTCACTACTCAATACTTCTCATCTTAAATCTGTGAAAAATGAAAAAAATTGCAGTTGTTTTAGCTGGTTGCGGCGTTTACGATGGGGCAGAAATTCATGAAGCCACACTTACAATGCTGGCAATTTCACGACAGGGAGCACAATACCAGTGTTTCGCCCCCGATGTGGAACAGGCCCATGTGGTGAATCATCTCACGGGAAAAGAAATGCCTGAAAAAAGAAATGTTTTGGTTGAGGCTGCCCGCATTGCCCGTGGAAATATTCAATCACTTTCAGCCTACAAAGCCGAGGATTTTGATGCACTTATTTTTCCGGGAGGCTTTGGCGTGGCAAAAAACCTTTGCACTTTTGCCTTCGATGGGATTAGTTGCAAAGTTAACCCGGATGTTGAAAAGGCCGTTCGTGCGACTGCCGTTGCAGAAAAACCAATTGGAGCGCTTTGTATTTCGCCGGTTTTGATTGCGAAAATTTTAACCGAAGTAGAAGTAACCATTGGCAGCGACGAAGGAACTGCACAAGCCATTGAAAATCTGGGAGCAACTCACATCAACACAAACCACGGCGAAATTGTGGTTGATGAAAAATACAAACTGGTAACCACACCCTGTTACATGCTCGATGCCACCATCAGTCAGATTGCTGACGGAGCTGAGAATCTGGTGAAAAAAGTACTTGAACTCATTTAAAAAAGACAAAAATGAACCCCGTTCCTTTTGTCGATATTCACACTCATCTCAACAGGCATGAATCGGATACGATTTTTGTACAGAATATTTTTCCGGGTGAGCCTGTGGAAAAATTTGCCGGACGCAATTTTTATTCGGTGGGGCTTCATCCGTGGCATATTAAAAGTGAAGAAGTAAACGATGTGCTGATTTCAATGGTGAAGGAAACACTCGAAAACGATCATGTTTGTTTTGTTGGAGAATGTGGTCTCGATAAACTGGCAAAAACAAGTTTCGAGGAGCAAATCCGTGTTTTCAGGGCGCAAGTGGTACTTGCCGAAGAATGGAAACGACCTGTAATTATTCATTGTGTGCGGGCTTACAACGAAATACTGGAACTTCACATTAAGTTAAAGCCCGAACTTCCCTGGATTTTACACGGTTACACAGGCGGTAAGTTACTAACGAAACAGCTGGCACAGCGTGGGTTCTACTTTTCATTCGGGAAAAGTCTTTTCAACCCAAAATCAAAATCCATCGAATCATTGCGTTGGCTTCCGCTTGACCGCATTTTCCTCGAAACCGATGAATTTGAGGGCAATGTGGAAGAAGTTTATAAACAGGCGGCGCAGTTAAAAGAGGTTTCGCCGGAGTTGCTGAAACAGGAAGTCTGGAACAATTTTAATATTGTTGAAAGTTCACTCATTAGCATCATGTAATATGAATAACATAATTATGTATTTGTCAGAATCACCCCTTTCCCGAAGCTTCGGGACCCTAAGGGGGAGAATCGCAATGAATTTTCGCCGGAATAAGCTTGCAACGATCACCCCCTTGAGGGGGCAGGGGGTGAGTAAATACGACAACGAATTATTTCTATACCCCAATAATTAATCATCTAATTTATTTTGAATGAACTGGTTGGATCGTACCGAGTTACTTTTGGGAGTTGAAAAGCTTAAAATGCTGAAAGATGCCAATGTACTTGTGGTTGGATTAGGCGGTGTTGGCGCGTACGCGGCCGAGCAGATTTGCAGGGCCGGAGTTGGTAGAATGACGCTGGTTGATGGCGATGTGGTTGAAACAACCAACCGGAACCGTCAGTTACCAGCACTCGTAAGTACTACCGGCCAACCCAAAGCTGAAATCCTGGCTGCCCGTTTTCGCGACATCAACCCCGAAATTGTATTGACCGTGGTGAACGATTTTATTTCGGATGAAAAAACTGTTGAGCTGTTACAAAGTCAGCCTTTCGATTTTGTGGTCGATTGCATTGACACAATTTCTCCAAAGGTTTTCCTTATTTATCACGCGCTGCAACTTGGATTCCCGGTGGTTAGTTCAATGGGTGCAGGAGGCAAAACAGACCCTGAAAAAATCAGAATTGATGATATTTCGAAAACCAGTTATTGCAAGTTGGCCAAAGTGGTACGCAAAAGATTGGCGGATTTCGGTATCAGAAAAGGTGTTCAGGTGGTTTATTCAACCGAAACAACCGATGAGAATGCTGTTCGTGCAGAAGATAGCCGATACAAAAAATCAACTGTGGGAACCATATCATACATGCCTCCGCTTTTTGGCTGTTTTATCAGTAGCGTGGTTATCCGCGGTTTGACTGCATCAAAATAAAAATCACAACCTGTTGGTTTATTGGAATATTAGTTTACCTTTGGCGCGTTATTTCGATGATAGTGATTGGTTTTTATCTCTCTTCTGTCTGATACTTAACAAGATGGTCTTTTTTTTAGTGAATTTTTTAAGGCAGTCGGGCAGTTCTCCTTTCTTGTTTTTCTCCACGGTATTTCTCAAAAATCAGGTTTTCCTTTTTCAGATGTTTTACAGGTTCAGAAAGTAACACAGATATGGTGCTACTGTTGTGGATTTAAAAATTCGTGTAATTAAATTTTTAAAAAGGTACAAATGAACATTTACGTAGGAAATCTTCCGTTCAATTTAGGTGAAGAAGATTTAAAAGAGATTTTTGAAGAGTATGGTGAAGTAACCACAACCAAAATTGTGTCAGACAAATTTTCGGGACGCAGCAAAGGTTTTGGTTTTGTTGAAATGAGCAATGATGAAGAAGCAGCAAATGCCATCAAAGAACTTAACAACGCTGAAATCAGCGGTCGTAACATCAAAGTAAACGAATCGCTTCCAAAACCAGCTGGTGAAAGCCGTGGTGGTGGCGAACGTCGCAGTGGTGGTGGTGGTTATGGTGGCGACCGTCGCAGCAGCGGTGGTGGTTACGGTGGCGACCGTCGCAGCAGCAATGGTGGTGGTGGTGGTTATAACCGTCGCGAGCGCTACTAATTGTTGTATGAAAGGTACCGTTAAATGGTACGATGCAGTTAAAGGTTTTGGTTTTATTCAATCTGAAGACAACAAAGATTTATTTGTGCATCGTTCCGGAGTGAAAGACAATGTTTTTTCGCTCGAAGCTGGTCAGTCGGTTGAATTTGAAATTAAAGAAAACGACAAAGGCCCGGTAGCAATAAATGTTGAAGTGATTTAACAAAACAGATAGAAAAGATCTCGTGAAAACGGGGTCTTTTTTTTTGCTGAAATTTCAAGCCCGATTTCTGCCGAATACATGAATTTTCGTCTTAAATTTTTGCTGGTGTTGACTTTTATGAAATAAACAAAAAGTTAGTCCCGAAGATTACAATTCAATTTATATAGTTATATATCTTTGCGGCTGAAAAATCGTTGTTTTGGGTGGATTGGTCAAAAAATCGGTGCAAAGTGTGGTCAACATTGAATTCAGTTTTAATGGCACTGACTTTTATAAGCAGCTATTCAACCAGAATATCCGTTTCAATATCATTTGAATATAAAACACAATTTTATAATGTATAAACTAGTAACAGAATTTCTTAAAGCAAAGGTGAGTTTATTTAAGGGACTTTCCGAAGCAAGAATAGTAGAAATCGTAAGAGCCTCGCGTGTTGTTTATTATGAGGTAAATGAGCCCGTAATCAGGTTAGGAGAAGAAGCTACCTTTTTAGGGGTAATTCTTGAAGGGGAATTAAAAATTGCTGGTGTAACCGAAGATGGATTTCAACGACAGGTAGGTTTTTTCAGTAAGGGAGATACTTTTGGAGAGATGGCTTTAATGAGCCGCGAACGGATAATTGCTGATTTGATAGCATCGAAACCCTGCAAAATATTACGTATTCCGGTAGAGGTATTTCAATCGGTGCTTATGTCGGAACCCACTTTTTTACAGCACGTTTCAAAAACCATAATCGAACGCATGAAACAACTCACCGAAGACCCGAAAAAAGCTTCATTAGCATTCAGAACTGGCGATGAAACAAAAGGGATTTTGTTGAAAGGTGAACGCCCCGAAAAAATTCTTGTCATCAACAGTGGTTCTTCGTCAATTAAATTTGCCTTTTTCGACTCAGAAAAAACAGAAAACAAAGCAACCGGACAAGTGGAACGAATTGGGATGCCGGGAACACTGCTTTCTTACAAGGGACCAAAAGGCGATGAAAAAGCTGAACTTGAAAATGGGGGTTATATTGAGGCGTTACACGCTATAATAAAAGTGCTTTCGAATAAAAAAACAGGCGTAATCAAAACCCAGGGCGATATCAGTGTTGTGGGACACCGCATGGTTCATGGAGGTGAAAAATACAGCCAGTCGATTGTTGTAACCGACGATATTCTGGTTGAACTCGAAAAGCTAAACCCGCTCGCACCGCTCCACAATCCGGTAAATATTGCCGGAATCAGGGAAGCCCGCAAGGTTTTTCCCTCTGTACCGCATGTCGCAGTGTTCGATACTGCATTTCATTCAACACTTCCATCGTACGCCTACCTTTATGGCTTGCCATATGAATATTATGAGAAATATGGCGTGCGCCGCTATGGATTTCACGGAAGTTCGCATTCGTACGTTTGTCTGAAAGCTTCGCAGTTTTTACAAAAAAGAGTGAATGAATTAAAAATTGCCAGTTGTCACCTTGGAAATGGTGCATCTATTGCTGCGGTGGAACACGGTCGATCGGTTGATACCACTATGGGTTTTACACCGGGCGAAGGTCTGATAATGGGAACACGCTCGGGCGATCTCGACCCTGGTGTGATTACATACCTTCAGAGAGAAGAAGGTTTATCTGGTGTTGAAATCGATCAATTGCTCAATCGTAAAAGCGGTTTGCTTGGATTATCAGGCATCTCCGGTGATATGCGCGAGATTGAACAAGCTGCCGAAAACGGCGATACCCGTGCACTCGTTACTTTAAAAGCATTCAGTTACAGGATAAGAAAATATATTGGGGCGTACATGGCCGCAATGGGTGGTACAGATGTGATAATTTTTACTGGTGGAATAGGGCAGGGAAGTGCCGGCGTACGTTCACTGGCGCTTCAGGGTTTGCAATGTATGGGAATTCATCTTGATGATCAGCGAAACCGTGAAGCCAACGGTTTTGCAGGCATTACCCGGATTTCAACCGACGATTCGCCGGTTACCGTTTTAATTGTTCCATCCGACGAAGAACGTATGATTGCCCGCGAAACCCTGCGTGCCATAAGCCGTTCCTATTTGCGCGAGGTAGCACAGAATCAGCTGAACGAACCATTTTTACTCGAAGTTTCAGCACATCATATTCATCTTTCTCAGGAACATGTTGAGGCTTTGTTTGGCAAGGGTCACCAGCTTACATGGCACAGCGATCTTTCGCAACCTGGTCAATTTGCCTGCAAAGAGCAACTAACTGTTGTGGGACCAAAAGGAAATATTGAACGATTGCGTGTTCTGGGGCCTGTAAGGAATGAAACTCAAATCGAAATTTCGATGACGGAACAGTTTAAACTTGGTATTCATCCACCAATCCGCGAATCGGGCAATTTAAATGGAACACCGGGATGTACGCTCGAAGGGCCTGCCGGTACTGTAACTATTGAAAAAGGTGTGATTTGTGCGCTCCGCCACATTCATATGCACCCCGAAGATGCACTGAAATATGGTGTAAAAGACAAGGCAACTGTCAGAGTTCGTGTGAAAGGCGACAGGGAACTGGTTTTTGGTGATGTTCTTATCAGGGTAAATCCAAGTTATAAGCTGGCGATGCACATTGATACCGATGAGGCAAATGCCGCAAGCCTGAAGACAGGTGACCTGGTTTATATCGATGGAATTCAACATGAGGATTAAAAGGTAAATCGATAATAAAAAATGGCTGAATAGATAAAACTGTTCAGCCATTTTTTTATGTAGGAAGTTAAAGTTATTCCTCAAAACAATACAACGATTTAAATCCTCTCAGAATTAGCTTCTTTCCAACAATTACAGGTGAAGCATGAAAATCATCATTGAGTTTGTTAGATGACAGCAATTCATATTTTTCACCAGCTTTTATCACAAGACATATATTTTCAGAAGCGATATAAATTTTCCCGGCTCCTCCGGTTGGCGATGAATACAGGTCGCTGATTCCTTCAAGTTTTTCTTTTGAATACAACACTGTTCCGGTTTTTGCATCCAGACTGGTCAGAAACCCATTGTTTACACGGAGGAAATACAGTTTTCCATCCATCAGCAGGGGGTTTGGAGTGTAGGGTGTGTCCTGGTTGTAAGTCCACAAAATTGCCGGAGTTCCGGTAATGTCGCCTTTTGCTTTGGCAATATCAATAGCTTGTAACGCACTCCCGCGAAAACCACTCATTACGTATAAAATACCATCGGCATACACCGGATTTGGAATACAATTGCGGGTCATTCCGGTAGTGGTCCAGATTATTTCACCAGTATTTGCATTGTAACTGCGCACCTGGTTCGTGGCCACAGTAATCAATTGTGGCTGTCCATTTACTTCAACAACCAGCGGTGTTGGCCACGAGGTTTTTTCATCGCGGTTTTGTTTCCAAATCTCTTCGCCTGTTTTTTTGTTGAGTGCAGCCACAAACGATTCACCTTCATGGTCCCACTGAATAAAAAGCTTGTCGTTATAGAGATACGGCGATTCGCCTTCGCCAAAACTCATGTGCTTTTTCATCTGACCGTAATCTTTTTGCCAGATAATTTTTCCGTTAAAATCGAGACAGAAAACGCCACGTGAACCAAAATAGGCATAAATAAATTCACCGTCGGTGCAGGGTGAATTGGAAGCCCAGCTGCCCAGGTTGTGCGTGTTTTCCAGTGGAAGTTCTTTGGCTACAGTTGTTTCCCATGCAATTTTTCCTGAGTTTAGATTAACAAGAATCACTTTAAAATCGTGAATCAAATCGGTTGACGTACCTGACATCTGACGTTCGCCTTCTGAAAGTGTTTTTGGTTCTTCAGTTATTTTTTCTTCAGTTGGAACAGCAGTTAAAACAATGATTTTATCACTCCAAACTATTGGTGTTGCATGACCCTTCCCGGGGATTTCAGTTTTCCATTTCATGTTTTGTGTTTCGCTGAAAACGGTTGGCGGATTTCCTTTTACCGCTGCACCAGTTCCAAGCGGACCGCGCCATTGCGGCCAGTTGCCGGTATCGTTCTGAGCCGGAATTACATGATAAATAAATATCAGGGTTAAAGTTGTCAGAAAGTAATTGAGTTTCATGATTATGGTTTTTAGTTAAGGTTTTTTAGACTGAAATATTCTGTTTTGGTTTAACTGTCAGTCAACCAAATATTTCTGCATTGAATTAAATTTCTTCTGAAGTTTTTGTCACTTCGGGTTTTATCCGCCTGATTTTAATATTCAGGTACGCAAACAAAATTGTCATCATCGGACTGATGATATTAAAGAAAGCATAAGGTGCATAAGCCCAGGTTTCAACGCCCAAAACCCGCGATTGGGTTGCTCCGCAAGTATTCCAGGGAACCAAAACCGAAGTTACAGTTCCGCAATCTTCAAGCGTGCGGCTTAACAATTCGGGTGCATAACCTTTGTCCTGGTAAGTTTTACGAAACATCCGGCCTGGAACCACGATGGCTAAATACTGGTCTGATGCTGTTGTGTTAAAAAACAAACAGGTAACTACAGTTGAAGTAACAAGGCTGCCCGTATTTTTTGCATATTTTATTATCGGTTGTGTGATTCGTTTCAGTAACCCAGCCGATTCCATGATCCCGCCAAAAACCATTGCAGTAAGAATGAGCCAAATTGTGTCGAGCATACCACGCATCCCGCTTGTACTCAGAAGTTCGCTGATTTTTGGGTCGGATGTGGAGAGTGAAACATCGCCAAACATCGACTGCATTACGGCGATGTACGACGACTTTGTATAATTGTCATTTATACCAGCCACAGTATTTACTACTTCCGGTTGAAAAATGATGGCAAATATTGCTCCCAGTAAAGTGCCTGCCATCAACGCAGGAATTGGTGGCACACGAAGTAGGATTATTGCAAAAAGGGCAATTGGCACAAGAAAAAGAATCGGATTTGTATTAAAAGTTCCATCAATTGCGCTTTGCACAGCATCTACATTTACCACAGCACCTGTATAATCGTACCTGAACCCTATAAACATAAATATAATCAGTGTGATGATGAGGGTTGGAACAGTGGTTATTGTCATATACCTGATGTGGGTGAAAATATCGGTGCCGGCCATGGCGGGAGCCAGGTTGGTGGTGTCACTCAACGGACTCATTTTATCGCCGAAATAAGCGCCGCTGATAATTGCCCCGGCAACCACGGCTTCATTCATCCCAATTGCTTTGCCAATGCCCAGAAGTGCTACACCAATTGTTGCTACTGTTGACCACGAACTACCCGTTGCCATGCTTACGATAGCGCCGACAACTACAGCAGTTACAAGAAAAAGTTTTGGGTTGATGATATTTAGTCCATAATAAATCATTGCTGGCACCACGCCGCTGATCATCCACGTTCCAGCGAGGGATCCAATCAGTAACAAAATCAGAATGGAAGGCATTGCCGAACCAATAGTGGAAACCACTTTGCTTCTCACAGTTTCCCATTGGTAACCAAGCTTTGTGGCAATCAAACCTGCCACTGTTGCGGCAAGAATCAAGGCAATCTGGTTGGGCCCGGCCAGCGAATCTTCAAAAATGAAAACATTCAGCGTGAGTAAAACAATCAAAATGATTATTGGTAAAAGCGCTTCAAACAGGTTGGCCTCTCGTTTCATAAAATAAAAATCAGGTTAAAATGAAATCAAAAGCAAACTAATACTTTTATTTAATTTTTGGTACTTTAATTTAAGTTGAACCGTGATAATTTATTGTTTTTATCTTCGTTTCCTCTTAATTGAAAGTTTTTTACATGAGAATAAAGAGTATGCGGCTTATTTTTACAACATTTTTCATTTTCTGTTTTTCATCGTTCATTGTTGCCCAGCGAAGCAACGGACTCGCCATTGGTGGTAAAGTTTCGGTACAACAAGGTGTGGTTGAGGGTGCTTATATTCAGATGTTTATCAATGGAAGGCGGATGGATAATTACGGCATCGGAACCGATGGAAATTACAAGGTTGAGCTTACCTACAACAATAAATACGAACTGATTTTTACAGCAAAAGGTAATTTCTCGCAAAAATATGTGATTGAAACAACCGTTCCCAAAGAAGTACTTCAAACCGACCCGCGATTTCCTGTTTTTCCACTCGATATCAATCTCTTTACCGAAATCCCGGGTATTGATAAATCATTTACTGACAATACTATCCTGAAGATTTACTACCGAAACAATGTCGATAATTTTATTGCAGAGCGGTATTATAACGACGCTCAGATTGCCAAACTCATTGAACAGGCTGTATTAAAATCAAAACAAGTTGACCGTGAATCCGATTTTCTCTCGCGATTAACCAAAGCCGAATTGGCCGAAATGCGCAAAGAATACAACGCATTAATTGACGAAGCCGGCAAGGAATACAGCAAAGAGGAATTCCTGGCTGCGCTCGACGGGTACAAAGCCGCCAGCAAAATCTTCCCAAACGAACAGTTTCCGAAAGACAGAATCGCCGAAATCAATGATTTGCTTGGACTATTGATGGTTGCTGCTGAACTGGATAAGGCGTTGGCCGAACGTTTTGCCACACTTATCAAAGAAGCTGATTTGTTGTTCGGGCAGAAAAATTATCCCGACGCACGCAATGCTTACAACCGGGCGCTTTCGATTAAACCCACCGATGCTTATGCCAACCAACAGCTGCAAAAAATTAACGATATCACGAAAAAACAGTTGGCCGATGAACAATACAATGGTTTAATTGCACAGGCCGATTTGTCGTTTAAAGAGCTGTTGTACAGCGAAGCCGCAGTAAAATACAAGGAGGCGATTCAGGTAAAACCCAACGAAAGTTATCCGAAAACAAAACTACAGGAGATTGAAGGATTACTTGCAAACGCTGCTTCGGATGCCAAAAAACAGGAAAGCTACAAACAGGCGATGGAACAGGGAGAAATCATGTTTCAAAAACAATTTTATGACAAATCACTGGCATCTTTTGAAAATGCACTCAGCCTGAAACCTGGTGATGAAGCGGCTTCAAAAAGAATTGACGATGTAAAAACAGTGATGAACAACATTGCCAATAAAATTAATTACGACCAGTTTGTAAAATCGGGCGACAAAAACTATAAGAAAAAGGCATGGAAAGAAGCACTGGCCGATTATACAAAAGCTGCCGAATTGTTTCCGAATGATAATTATGCCAATAAACAAATTGCCGATATCAACAGCAAACTGGCGGCTGAGGGTAATTTCGCAGAACTGATTGCCAACGCCGACAAAGAGTTTCTTGAAAAAAAATACGAAGAATCAAAATCGCTGTACAAACAGGCGCTCACAATAAGGTCAGAAGATAAACATGCAACTGCACGAATTGCCGAAATCGACGGAATTTTGGCAGGCCTGAGTATCGACGAAAAATACAATTCGGTGGTTGCCGAAGCCGACCGTTTGTTAGCCGATAAAAACTACGAAAATGCCCGTGGAAAATACAACGAGGCATTGGTGGTTAAACCAAAAGAAAACTATCCGAAAACAAAGATTGGTGAAATCAATACTATTTTGCAGCAATTAGCAAAAAATGAGCAGGATTACAAAAATGCTGTTGCAAAAGCTGACGGTCTGTTCCAGCAAAAACAATACGAACAGGCGATTGCTGCTTTTAACGAAGCTTTACGGATAAAACCGGAGGAAAAGTATCCCCCGGAAATGATTGCAAAAGCCAACGGATTAATTGAAGAACAGCAACTGCTGGCAGCAAAAAATGAAGCTGAACGAATCCGTTTGGAAAAAGAAAAAGCCGATGCAGAAGCAGCGCGATTGGCTGCTGTTCAGGCTGAAAAAGACAAAAACTACAGCGAAGCAATTGCCAAAGCCGATAATCTTTTCAACGAAAAGAACTACGAAGCTGCACGAACTGAATACCGCGCTGCACAAACAGTAAAACCCAATGAAACGTATCCACAGCAAAAAGTAACCGAAATAGGTACTTTGCTGGCGCAACTTTCTGCAGCACAAAAAGCTTACGAAACCGCCATTTCCAAAGCCGACAAAGAATTTAAAGCTGAAAAGTTTGACGCCGCAAAACTGGCATACAACGAAGCCAAAACAGCTAAACCTGAAGAAGCTTACCCAACGGAGCAAATCGCCAAAATCGATTCAACGGTTGAAACCCGTGCTCGTTTAGCCGCCGAAGCAGAAGCCGAACGAATCAGGATTGAGAAGGAAAAAGCCGATGCGGAGGCAGCCAGACTTGCAGCAATTCAGGCTGAAAAAGACAAAAACTACAGCGAGGTAATTGCCAAAGCCGATAATCTTTTCAACGAAAAGAACTACGAAAATGCGCGTACTGAATACAGGAACGCATTGACTGTTAAGCCTGACGAAGCTTATCCTCAGCAACGGGTAACAGAAATCGGGACTTTGCTGGCACAACTTTCTGCTGCACAAAAAGCCTATGAAACCGCCATTTCCAAAGCCGACAAAGAATTTAAAGCTGAAAAGTTTGACGCCGCAAAACTGGCATACAACGAAGCCAAAACAGCTAAACCTGAAGAAGCTTACCCAACGGAGCAAATCGCCAAAATCGATTCAACGGTTGAAACCCGTGCTCGTTTAGCCGCCGAAGCAGAAGCCGAACGAATCAGGATTGAGAAGGAAAAAGCCGATGCGGAGGCAGCCAGACTTGCAGCAATTCAGGCTGAAAAAGACAAAAACTACAGCGAGGTAATTGCCAAAGCCGATAATCTTTTCAACGAAAAGAACTACGAAAATGCGCGTACTGAATACAGGAACGCATTGACTGTTAAGCCTGACGAAGCTTATCCTCAGCAACGGGTAACAGAAATCGGGACTTTGCTGGCACAACTTTCTGCTGCACAAAAAGCCTATGAAACCGCCATTTCCAAAGCCGACAAAGAATTTAAAGCTGAAAAGTTTGATGCCGCAAAACTGGCATACAACGAAGCCAAAACAGCCAAACCCGAAGAAGCTTACCCAACGGAGCAAATCGCCAAAATCGATTCAACGGTTGAAACCCGTACGCGTTTAGCCGCCGAAGCAGAAGCCGAAAGAATCAGGATTGAGAAGGAAAAAGCCGATGCGGAGGCAGCCAGACTTGCAGCAATTCAGGTTGAAAAAGACAAAAACTACAGCGAAGCAATTGCCAAAGCCGACAATCTTTTCAACGAAAAGAACTACGAAGCTGCACGAACTGAATACCGCGCTGCACAAACAGTAAAACCCAATGAAACGTATCCACAGCAAAAAATAACCGAAATAGGTACTTTGCTGGCGCAACTTTCTGCAGCACAAAAAGCTTACGAAACCGCCATTTCCAAAGCCGACAGAGAATTTAAAGCCGAGAAATTTGACGCGGCAAAACTGGCATACAACGAAGCCAAAACAGCCAAACCCGAAGAAAGCTACCCAACAGAGCAAATCGCCAAAATCGACTCAACAGTTGAAACACGCGCGAGGTTAGCCGCCGAAGCAGAAGCCGAAAGAATCAGGTTAGAGAAGGAAAAGGCAGAGGCGGAGGCAGCCCGTTTAGCCGCTGTTCAAGCTGAAAAGGACAAAAACTACAGCGAAGCAATTACAAAAGCCGATAATCTTTTCAACGAAAAGAACTATGAAAACGCGCGCACAGAATACAGAAATGCGCTGGCCGTAAAACCCAACGAAACCTATCCGCAGCAACGAATTGACGAAATCGGGAAAACACTTGCAGCGCTTGAGCAGGCAAAGAAAGAACAGGAGTTGCTCGACCGCAATTATGCCAATCTTATTCAGCAGGCCGACAGATTTTTTACAACCAAAGTTTATAACGATTCGAAAGAGAAATACAATGCCGCACTTCAGTTGAAACCTGAAGAAACATACCCGAAAGAAAAGATTGCAGAAATCGAAAAAATCCTTGAGCAACAGGCCACCGACGAAAAATACAGGGTGATAATTGTGGCTGCCGACGGTTTTTTCAAAACAGAAAATTACCTGCAGGCAAAAGACAAATACACTGAAGCGCTGACAGTAAAAGCCGAAGAACAATACCCGAAAGCGCAGATTGCCAAAATAGAAGATATTCTGAATAATGAACAAAAACGCATTCTTGCCGAAAAACAGGCAGCCGAAGATTTGCAGCGCCGTCGTGAAGCCATCGCACAACTCAATCAGGATCTTGAAACGCTTGGCGTGGCAAACGACTCGGAATTAGGTACTTTGTATGATGGTTACATCAAACAGGCCGATTCGTATTTCGATGTGAAAGACTACATTGTTTCGCGTGGCTGGTATTACAAAGCCTGGGATGTAAAACCCGAGGAAGTTTATCCGAAACAACGCATTGGCGAAATCAACCGCTTACTGGGTGGTTTGCTGAACAGTCAGCTCGACCGCGACTACCAGCGTTTTGTTGATTTGGCCGACTCCACTTTCCGCGATAACCAATATGCTGTGGCCCGTGGGTGGTACAACCGTGCTTTGGGTGTGAAAGCAAATGAAAAATATCCGAAGGACCAGCTAAAGGAAATTGAAACAAAAATTGCCGAACGCATGGCAGGCCAGTCGGGCCAGCAGTTTGAAAATCACAAACAAAAGGCTGAAAAAGCTTTTGAAGCAAAGAATTTTAGTGTTGCCCGTTTTTGGTATAAAAAAGCGCTCGAACTGCGACCCGATGATGCGGATGTGAAAAAACGGCTTGCCGAAATTTTAGAGGCAATGAAATAAGGAGCTAATTTCACCTCACATATGTTCCGGTTCAAAAATTGCAAACTGTTTTTGAACCATGCGGAGTAAATCAGGTGTGATGTGTTCAGTATAAATGCGAATCACATCGGTTACAACACCTTCTAAAATGATTGCACCGCGTACTGCATCAAACAGTGGACTGTTCGAATTATTGCGGATGTTGGCAATCACTTCGTTGTAGTCGTCGTTGTTTATCAGTCGTGGCAGCGCTACATACCCGGTTTTGGTTTGTCCATGGTCGAGATAAAGATTGTCGCCAATTCTTTCGAGTGTAAAACACTTGCTTGTTTTTATCACGGCTTTTTCTTTCAGATGTACTTTCCGGGCAAATTCAACACCCTGTTCCATAAAACATTGCTGCAGTTTTTCAATTCTCTGGTAATCGGGAAAATGTTTTATTCTTATTGCCGGGTAATGTTCATCCCCGAAATTGAGTACCGAAACTGCAATGTTCAGACTTTGCATACAACTCATATCAATGAGTCTGGCAAAACGCAAAGCTTCTTCAAGCATGTAATATTGTGTTGTAAACAAAAACAGCGAATTGGGTTTTGTTGGCATGTTAAAAGGTGCAATTCCGTAATAATCGGAGTAAGGTTTATTGGCTTCTGCAACAATGGTGTGTTCGGCAATGTGCGATGTTACCGGAACAATCGATTCTTCTTTAACGATTGACCCGCAAGCCCGGATATGTTGATCGGTTTTCATAGCAGTAATTTTTAGTTTATCAGTATCATTTTTAAAAGCTGATTTCTGTTGAATTATACTTCCGAATGTTTTTCAGGGTTACTTTTCAAGGTACTTAATTTTGCAGTTTTTTATGATTAGTTTTTTTGGTTAAGAAAGCCGAAAAATAAAGTGCTCCAATGTGGTTTTTATTGCAAAATGGTTAATATTACGAAGCTAAACCAACAGGATTTTCGAAATTCAATTTAAACAGTAACATAAATATTCTGTAACATGAAAAAACTGACACTTTTCTTTGTATTTATCTTTGCAGGATTTGCACTTTTTGCGCAACCCGAAACCGAAAAAGGGCTTGCAGCCATTACCACCGAAGCGGTAAAAGGGCAGCTCAATTTTCTGGCCTCCGACTGGATGGAAGGCCGGGCCGTGGGAACCCGCGGCGAATACATGGCTGCCGACTACATTGCATCCATGTTTCAGGTATATGGTATTCAGCCTTTTGGTGATGAAGGTATGCCGCCAATGTCGGGTCGCAGAAGAATGCCAACCAACATGCAACCAGGACCAAAAACCTATTTTCAGAATTTTAGCCTGATTCAATACGAGCCAGGTGAAGAACAATCTTTCTCCGTTATTTCAAGTGGTGCTGGAAGCGAAAGCGCCATCGATTTTGGGTACAAAACCGACTTCTTTGTACGCACCGGAACCGTTGGCCAAACCGCAAAGGCACAGCTCGTTTTTGTGGGATACGGATTCGAGGATAACGAAAAAGGATACAGTGACCTCGCAAAAATTAACCTGAAAGGTAAAGTTGCCGTCGTACTTACCGGTTTCCCGGGGCACCGCGACACAGCATCGGTAGCGTACAAAAAGTTTGTTCCGGATACCCCTTTTGCACGTTACTCGGTTGACCGCAACAAGGCCGAAAAGCTTGAAAAAGCCGGTGCCATTGCAATTATTCAGGTAAACCCCAATGCCGACCCGATGACAGGCTGGGCGCAAAACCAGGTTTACCCGGCCAAAGGGCAACATTACGAAGCCGATAAACCACTGCGCACTTATTACGATACTTCAATGTCGATGCCTGCCGATTCGCTTACCGGAAATGTTCCCACGTTCACTGTTACGCCACGTCTCGCAAACGAAATTATGAAAGGAACAGGAATCAGTTTTGCCCAATACGAGAAACAGGTACAGGAAAAAATGTTGCCTGCCTCACGCGAACTTGCAGGCAAAATGGTAGCTTTCCGAACAACAGTGAAATCGGAAGTGGTGAAAGCCCGCAACGTAATTGGTTATATCGAAGGAGTAAAGAAAGATGAATTTATTGTAGTTGGCGGACATTATGACCACCTTGGCAAATGGGACGGCTACATTTGGAATGGCGCCGACGATAACGGCTCGGGAACAGTAGGTGTGATGACCATTGCAAAAGCTTTTGCCGCAACAGGTAAAAAGCCCGAAAAATCGGTGATTTTTGCCGCATGGACCGGTGAGGAAAAGGGACTTTTTGGCTCGAAATATTTTGTACAGCAAGCCATGAAAAAACAGTTGAATATCGTACTCAACCTGAATTACGATATGATTGCCCGCGACGAAGCCGACGATACATTGAAAAACAAGGCCGATATGAGCTACACAAAAGCTTACCCGGGCATTGAAGAACTCACCAAAAAGAATGTGGCTGATTATAAAATTAACCTCGATATGACCTACAGCGCTTCTGAGCGCCCCAGTGGCGGCAGCGACCATGCTCCCTTTGCCGCTGAAGGTATTCCGATTTTCTATTTCATGGCAGCCATGCACCCCGACTACCACCAGCCATCCGACGAACTCAGCAAAATCAACTGGGAGAAAATGACAAACATTATCCGCATCGGATTTCTGAATACATGGGAGTTTGCCAACAGCAACCGGTACCTCGAAAAAAAATAAATTTGTGATAAAACCACGGCTTTTTGCCACGGTTGCCCGGGAACAGCGTAAAAACTGTTTCCGGGTTTTGTTTTGTATGATGCTGAAAAATCTATTATCTCAACAAGCAAGCCTTTAGATTTTTAGCTATTTTCGGAAAAAATAAACCAGGCATGAACTATTATCAAAAAGAATGTACCCTCGAAAAGTTTCAAAATATTTTTCTGAAGGCCGTTTTAAATGGTGTTGAAGGGAAAGTCCCATGTAAAAAAATCGAAAAAAGTATAATAACTTCGTGCTATTAACTAGTTATGGCACATATTAAAGACCGCTACCAGACAATTACGAGATGAATAAAATACTTGTACAGACAAAAGACTATTTAATAAAAAACTCTTGGGTTTTTTGGTTGACTATTTTCTTGGTAATCGTCAGTCTTTCTTATAGTTTAAGGACAGGACTTCTAGTTACAGGACTATTTGTTAATGGCATATTGATTGGGTATCTTATACCAATTGGTATTCTAGTAATTCAAAAAAGGTCAGACATTAAATCATTTCTGTTACCGCTCCTATTATTCATTGCTATTACATTGACTTACTATATTTTACTGGACAATAAAGCGATTTTACTTTATACGATTCCATTCTGTATTCCAAGTTTAGCATCTGGTTTATTGAGTTTAAGAAAATAAAACATGGAGAAATTTAATCCTTATATTAGAAAGCAAAATCTATCATGGAGTATAATTCAAATTAAAGTTTTACTCAACCAGATAGAGAGAGATAAAAGTTCAACTTTTTTAAGTTATGCAGCACTGGAATGTAGAATAATAATTGAGCGTTTAGAACTAGCTCCCTTAGTTATGGCCGCGAGTTCATTAGATGATAATTCTTGGCAAGAAGAACTTGAAAATTTTAAAGGAATCCAAAAACTTAATTCAAAACTCAAATCACTAAGATTTAGATACCAATCATTTACATCTGCTTTTGCAGAAGCCATTATTGAGAACTGTCCTTTAATTCCATTTGATTATAAAAAAGCAGAAGATTTGCAAAGTAAACTTGCAAAGTATATTCATGTGTACAACAAAGCTGACAATGACTTTCTATTTGACAGCCAATATGTAAAAGAAGGAATTGAAATTATAAAAGAAGCTCTTCATTATTTGGAAAATTCATGTTCTAATCATGAAGGCTCATATCGACAGGGCATAATTGATTTTAATACTCTTAGCTCTGAAATGAGAAATGAATTTAACGATTGGGTTAACAGAAAAGACGAAGATATCAAAGCATTGACAGATAGACTCAATAGGATACGAGAAGAAAAGAAAATGCCAAAACTGAAAATAAATTGAATACGTGCCATAACATCAGCTACCCGTCAAGCGCGGTAGCAGTGGGTATTCGGTCGGCGGCTCTCCGCTCAATTTCCTTGTCCTGCCGGACAGGAAATCGCCCGCAGTCCGCCCCTGCGTGTAGCTTCCTACGTTAAATCCGAATTTTTAAATCGACCAATCATGAAAAAAATACTCCTCTTATTGGCTGATGGATTTGAGTTTTTCGAAGCCAGCGTTTTTATAGATGTGATGGGCTGGAACCTGGCCGAAGGCGATGGTTCAACACAGTTGTTTACCTGCGGACTGCGAAAGGAAATCAATAGCTCGTTTAACCAGAAACTGGTGGTTGATTTTGTGTTGGATGAGATTGATAGCAACGATTTTGATGCGCTGGCCATCCCAGGCGGATTCGAGATTTACGGTTTTTACAACGATGCATATAACGAACAGTTTCTTGCAGTAATCCGCGATTTCAGGGCTGCCGGAAAAATCATCGCTTCCATTTGTGTTGGTGCTTTGCCGGTGGGTAAAAGCGGAATTCTGGCAGGTAAAAACGGAACCACCTACAACATCAAGGTGAGGCGCGAGGCATTGCAAAGTTTTGGCGTTAATGTGCTTCATCAGCCGGTTGTTATCGACGACAACATCATCACCTCGTGGAACCCGTCCACCGCCATGGAAGTTGCATTTCTGTTACTCGGACTGCTGACAACAAAAGATAATGCAGAAAAAATCAGTCGGTTGATGGGGTTTTAAAGGATGTCATAATTTCTGCTTTTTTGAGAATTGGAATCTGGTTAATAAAGGATTCCATCTTTCTGAAAAGATGGAATCCTTTCCCTCTGCACCCGGCAGAAACTTTTTGGTCGTCCCCCATAATCGTTTAAATTTAGAGACATAAAAATCAATCAAAGACCTATGAAAAAATTGCTGTTTGCTGTTGTTGCCCTGGTTTTTGCCAGTGCTGTTTTTGCCCAGGAAATCCCTTTCAGATACGAGGAACTTACAGCCCCCGATTTTGTAAAAGCGGTGGAGAAGAGTGCCAAAACGTGTATCATTCCCATCGGGGTGATGGAGAAACACGGTCCGCACCTGCCACTGGGCACCGATCTTTATCTCTCGCGTGAATATGCTTTGCGGGCGGCTGCCAAAGAATACGCCGTGGTTTTTCCGTGGTACTATTTCAGCCAGATTAACGAAGCACGTCACCAGCCGGGAACAATTGCCTACAGTCCGGAGCTGATTTGGAAAATGTTGCAGGAAACGCTGGATGAACTCAGCCGCAATGGTTTTGAGAAAATCATCATTGTGAATGGTCACGGAGGCAACAATGCTTTTCTGAATTATTTCGGGATGGCACAGCTTTCGGTGCGCCGGAATTATGCGCTTTACTGGTTCAGACCCGAAGACAACCCGGAAGTTGCCAAAAAAGTAACTGAACTTACCCAGCCCGACCCATTTGATGCCCACGCGGGCAACAGCGAAACTTCGGAAATGATGGCTGCACAGCCCGCCGTTTCACATTCTGAAAGGGCCGGACAACAATCGGGAGTTGACCAGGAACGTATGAAACAATTGCAGTATGTTTACACAGGAATTTGGTGGTACGCCAGCTACCCGAACCATTACGGCGGCGATGGTTCCAAATCCAAAGCACAGGCCGGGGAACTGCTGATTGACGAAACAGTTTCGCAACTGGTGAAAATGATTCGGCAGGTAAAAGCCGATAAAACAGTTCCTGAGTTGCAAAAGCAATTCTTTAACGAAGCTGAAAATCCGCTGAAAACAAAACAGTAGCTGATTTGAAAACTTTGTGGCTCTCTGTGAATTCTAAGTGGTTCTCTGTGTTAAAATTGTTACACAAAGTTCACGGAGAATTTCACAAAGGATCACAGCGATTGTATTTAATAATAAATACTTATCCATTTAGGGTATCGAAGAAAAGTTTCATCCGTGAAATCGTACATGATTTGTTTTTGCAGGCTTTTGAACGGAAGTTAAACTTTGAATAAATGATCGTGATTTAAACATTTTGTCAACCCGAAGTATTTGAGTTTCCCTATTTTTGTTGGCGTCACCGTTTTTCAGGAATGAAAAAACAGCAGGGCGTAAATCAATCTGAACTTGTTTGAATTGCTGATTTTTGCTCATGAAAGTAGCTGGCGACAAAAATTAACCGGCATGAAATTGTCCGGTGCAAAATGAATAAACTAAATCATGAAGACTAAACAATTATTTTTCAAGGCTTTTTTGATGGCTGCTTTGTTGCCGGTGCAAATTGCAACTGCGCAACAGGGTGGCGAACTGAAAATGTGGTACAATAAACCGGCAACTGTGTGGAATGAAGCTCTGCCACTGGGTAACGGAAGATTGGGGGCCATGGTTTTTGGCGATCCTGCCAACGAAAAAATACAACTCAACGAAGCCACATTCTGGTCGGGGGGCCCGTCGAGAAACGACAACAGCGATGCGCTGGCAGCTTTGCCCGGTGTGCGGCAGATGATTTTCAACGGTAATTATGGCACTGTTGAATCGGTAATCAACCAGAAATTCAAGGCCAAAACGATTCATGGGGCCATGTATCAGCCGGTGGGATTTCTGAACCTTTCGTTTCCGGAGCATTCAGCCTACACAAATTACTACCGCGAACTTGACCTAGAAAGCGCTTTATTTACCTCGACCTACCAGGTTGCTGATGTGGTGTACAAACGCGAGGTTTTTGCCTCGCAGCCCGATCAGGTTATAGTTGTAAAGCTTTCGGCCGACAAAGCCGGAAAACTTACTTTTACTGCCAGCGTAAACGGACCGTTGCAAAAATCGGCAAAAGCGCTTGATAAAAACACACTGGAGCTGACAGGTTTATCGAGCACCAGCGAAGGTATTACCGGAAAAGTGAAATTCGATGCCCGGGTAAAAATCCTGAATTCCGGAGGAACAACAGTAATATCAGGCAGTAAAATCAACGTAAGCAATGCCGACGAAGTGGTGATTCTGATTTCAGTAGCCACCAATTTTGTCGATTATAAAACACTGACAGCCAGCGAAACCGACAGGTGCATCAACTACCTGGCCGGTGCCGAAACAAAAAACTATGACGAACTTTTTGAGAACCACGAAAAAGCCTATCAGGAATATTTTAACCGGGTAAAAATCAACCTGGGAACTTCATCATTTTCGGCGTTCCCCACCGATTTAAGAATTAAGAACTTTTCGAAGACCAATGATAACGAGCTGGTTGCCATGTATTACCAGTTCGGTAGGTATTTGCTGATTTCGGCTTCGCAACCCGGCGGACAACCAGCAACGTTGCAGGGATTGTGGAACGACCAGGTCAACCCGTCGTGGGACAGCAAATACACCATCAACATCAACACCGAAATGAATTACTGGCCTGCCGAAAAATGCAACATGCCCGAAATGCATGAGCCTTTGATAAAAATGGTGCAGGAACTTGCTGAAGCCGGAAAAAAAACAGCCACCGATATGTATGGCTCCGATGGCTGGGTAACGCATCACAATACCGATATCTGGCGAATCTGCGGCGTTGTTGACGGCGCTTACTGGGGAATGTGGCCGATGGGTGGCGCATGGCTCTCGCAGCATTTATGGGAAAAATACCTTTACAACGGCGATTTGGTTTATCTCGATTCGGTGTACCCGATTTTAAAATCGGCCTGCCAGTTTTACCAGGACTTTCTTGTTCCTGAACCCAAACACAACTGGCTGGTGGTGAGTCCTTCCATTTCGCCCGAAAATAACCCGTCAGTTCACTCCACCTCTGTTTGTGCCGGCGCAACCATGGACAACCAGATACTTTTCGATTTGTTTTCAAAAACCATAAAAGCCGCAAAATTGCTGAACAAAGACAGCGATTTAATGGCCGATTTTCAAAAGATTCTCGATAGTCTTCCGCCCATGCAGACAGGTCGGTTAGGTCAGTTGCAGGAGTGGATGGATGACTGGGACAGTCCATCGGACCAGAACAGGCATGTGTCGCACTTGTACGGCCTTTTCCCAAGTAACCAGATTTCACCGTTTACTCAGCCAAAGTTGTTTGAGGCTGCCCGCACTTCGCTCAAATACAGGGGAGATGTTTCCACCGGCTGGTCGATGGGCTGGAAGGTAAATTTCTGGGCACGCCTGCTTGACGGAAACCATGCGCGGAAATTGATTACCGATCAGCTTACACTGGTTGACCCGGTTTTAAGTAACTCGGGTGGAACTTACCCCAACTTTTTTGATTCACACCCGCCTTTTCAGATTGACGGAAATTTTGGATGTACTTCGGGAATTGCCGAAATGCTGCTGCAAAGTCATGACGGAACAGTTCATTTTCTGCCCGCTCTGCCCGACGACTGGAAAACAGGAGACGTCAGCGGGTTAAGGACTTACGGTGGTTTTGAAGTGGATTTTGAATGGAATGACGGACAAATTGAAAAAATAATCCTGAAATCGAACTTGGGTGGAAACTGCCGGATTCGTGTTCCAAACGAAGTGGCACTGAAAGATTCGCTTTTAAAAGCGGCATCGGGTACAAATCCCAACCCGTTTTTTGCCATTGCCGAAATCAAAACACCTCTTATTGCCGACCCTTCGAAAATTGCCAATGTTAAATTGCCAACCACCTTTGTTTACGATTTGCCAACGGTTGCCGGAGAAACCTACACGCTGGTGAGGGTTAAAAAGCCGGTATTTAAAGCAGCTTCGGTAACCAGTGAAAATCCCGGAAGAATTGTGGTTTTGCTGGATGAACCCATCAAAAAACAGGAAGAGTTCAGTGGCTTTTCCGTTAAGGCGGATAGTGCGGCAGTTGCCATCGACAGTGTGGTGATGGGCAATTTGGCCGGCCAGTTGCTGGTTTACATCAACGACAGTATTCAGCCTGAAAATGAAGTTCTGATTTCTTATCAAAGTGGAAATGTTGAGTCGGTTTATAACCTTTCGCTGACTTCCTTCACCGATACTTTGGTTGACAATCTTTTACCCGGGGCATCGCCTGTTATTACCGAACTGAAAACCAGTGATGATGGCAAATCGCTTCTTGCTGTTTTTAATATGAAAATGAAAATTCCTTCAGATTTTTCAGCAATCTGGATAAATGCAAAATATAACGGCGACAAAAAAATCAACCTAACCGGTTGTAATTATCTCGATGAAGATTCAACCCGGCTGACTTTTACATTATCCGAACCTGTTTTTGCCGATTATGTGGTGACGCTTTCAAATTCAGGCAATAATCTTGTTTCAGCAGAAGATGGAATTCATAAAACTTTTACTGGCAAACCAGTTGTCAATCATGCTCCGGGATTGCCGTTCAAAATAAAAAGCGGACTGCTTCAAGCTGATGCAACAACCATACAACTTACGTTTGAGAAACCTTTGGCAATGAGCATCGGACAAACTTCAAATTTTGTAGTAAAGAAAAACGGGCAACCCGTTTCAATAAAAGAAATGGTGATTGCAGGTACAATTGCAATTACGGTTTCTGATAAAGTACGCTACGGTGACACAATTACCGTAAGTTACAATTCCGGTAATATTACCTCAGCCGACATGGGTGTTCTGGAGGGTTTCGAAAATTTTAAAGTTACAAACCCGTTGAAAGAACCGGTTTGGAGCATCATTCCTGGAAAAATCGAAGGAGAAAAATTTCTTTCACAATTCGGAGTTCAGATGGAAAACACAGGTGATGCAGGCGGAGGAGTGAATATTAGCTGGATTGAGGACGGTGACTGGATGGAATACGCGGTGAATAATACTTCTGCCGATTCGATGTTCACCTTTACCAGCAGACTGGCATCACCTTATACTTCTGGTGTTTTGTGGGTATATATCGATGATGTGAAAGTTGGAACCACCAATGTTGGTAATACTGGTGGCTGGCAAACCTATAAAAGTTACAGTTTGAATGTTAAGGTAAAACCCGGAAAACACTATATAAAGCTTTTTGCAAACAAAGGCGGTTTTAACGTCAACTATTTCGAAATAAAGAAAATAACAACCGGCGCCAGCCTTTTAAATTATCAATTGAATCTGAAGGTTTATCCTAATCCTGCGGCAACGGAAATTGTGATTGAATCGGTTGATTTTACTTATAATAAAATAGAAATTATCGACTTGAATGGTAAGAAAGTGCTTTCGGAGTCAGTGATTTTTGAACCACGAAAAGTGCTGCAGCTCCAGCTGAATAACGGTGTTTACTTTTTAAGAATATGTAATGACAAACAGTTTCATCAGGAAAAGCTGGTTGTAGTAAATAAACTTTAGCAGAACGTTACTTCCCGCTGTTTTAAAAACTTTATGGCTCTTTGTGAATTCTCAGTGGT
This sequence comes from Draconibacterium sp., assembly GCA_050179035.1. Taxonomy (GTDB): domain Bacteria; phylum Bacteroidota; class Bacteroidia; order Bacteroidales; family Prolixibacteraceae; genus Draconibacterium. The sequence continues at coordinate 52,029 of JBFXFM010000029.1, forward strand.
TCTCTGTGTACCCATTTTTAATGTTACACAAAGTTCACGAAGAAAGCACAAAGAATCACGAAGATTAATTTCTGAATGTTAAGCCCCTTCCACGGAGGGGTTGGGGTAGGCTGCTTTTTCCCGAAAAAACCTTTTCTTTGCAAAAAATTTTGAACAGATGAAGAAAAGGGTAAATGTGGTGACGATGGGTTGTTCAAAAAACCTTGTCGATTCGGAAGTGTTGCTCAACCAGCTGGAGCGCGGGAAATACGAAGTGGTGCACGATGGCAGCGGTGCCGGTTTTGATGCGGTTTTTGTAAATACCTGTGGTTTTATTCACGATGCCAAACAGGAATCCATCGACATGATTCTCGATTATGCCGAAGCCAAAAAACGCGGCGATATAGGCAAACTGTATGTAATGGGCTGTCTTTCGGAACGCTACCAAAACGATTTGGAAAAGGAAATTCCTGAGGTGGACCGCTACTTTGGCAAGTTCGACATGAAAGCGATGGTCGATGAACTGAAAGTCACTTTTCAGCCCGAATACATTTACGAACGCAAAATTACCACGCCCTCTCATTTTGCCTACCTCAAAATTTCGGAAGGCTGTAACCGCTCGTGTGCGTTCTGCGCCATCCCTATGATGACCGGAAAACACAAGTCGCGCACCATTGAAAGTCTGGTTACCGAGGCTCGATATCTGGCTAAAAAAGGAGTAAAGGAAATCCTGCTCATTGCGCAGGAGCTGTCGTATTACGGCATCGATATTTATGGGAAAAGTCGGCTGGTGGATTTGGTAAACGCCATTTCAGAAATCGACGGTATCGAATGGATTCGTTTGCATTATTTATATCCCACCAAATTCCCGTATGATATTCTGCCTGTG
>JBFXFM010000030.1:0-52850 GCA_050179035.1 Draconibacterium sp.
CTAATTGGGAGGTCGGGGTTCAAGGCAAAGCCTTGAACCCAGACCTCCCAAAAAACATCAAAAGACCTTGTCATTCCGAGCGAAGCGAGGAATCTCTAAACAGTTTACCAGATAGTAGTGATTTTAAACCGTTCTGTTGTGGTCTGGTTTTTCCGGCGGAATTGTTATTTTTGTTTTCGGTATTTTAAAAACGAAACCAATAATTGACCAAAAACAATAAAATCAATTCCAATGAAGACTAAACTTTCTGTTTTAATTGTTTCCCTTTTTCTGACAGCAATTTCAATTGCCCAACCTTCGGGCGGACCTTACGGACCAGTACATAAAACTTACGAAATTCCCAAAGTACCGGGAAAAGTTTATTTTGTTTCTCCTGATGGAGATGCAAAAGCTGTCGGAACCGATATTTCGAAACCCACAACGCTTGAAGCAGCAGTAAAGAAAGGTGTTACAGGCGACGCTGTCATTCTGCGCGGCGGCGTTTACCGCTCGGGAACGCTGGTTTTTAACCAGGGACTTGTTTTTCAGCCTTACAAAGATGAACAGCCTTTGCTGAAAGGAACTTTTGTGGCCGGCAATTGGGAAAAAACCGGCGAAAAACTTTGGAAAACCAAATGGGAAAGATTATTCCCCGCAGCACCCGAAGACTGGTGGCAACGCAACCGCGAGGAAAAATTCACGCCGCTTCATCGGTTTAACGACGATATGGTTTTTGTCGATGGCCGTTTTCTGCAATCGGCCGGAAATACCGAAGAATTGAATGACAACACTTTTTATGTGGATTATACAAACAAAGAAATTTATATCTCAATCAATCCGGCTGAGAAACTGGTTGAAATTACTGCTTTCAGCATGGCTTTGCACAGGGTGTATTACGACGTGAACGGAATGAAAGCCGACAATGTGGGGCCGAAAATCCGTGGTATCGATTTTACCCAGTTTGCCGACTCCACCATTTTTGTGGAGTGTGTTGACCCGGTGGGTGTGAAAAAAGAGTCTGAAATCGGCAAGGAGGTGCAGGGAACGCTCATCGAAGACTGCGATATCTCGTGGTGTTCGCGTATTGCGATGTTTCTGATGGGTGACAAAACCACGGTGCGCAACTGCCATGTGAGCAACACCAGCCGCGAGGGAATTTATGTAGTGGGTTCGGCTGATGTGCTGCTCGAAAATACCATCATCGAAAAAAACAATATTGAGAATATTACGGGTTGTTACCCGGCGGGAGTGAAGATTTTTAACCAGTGTTACCGCTGCACCGTGCGCAATAATTTGGTTACCAACATGCCCAACTCCAACGGTGTTTGGTACGATGTGGGCAACGTGGATGGCCGGTTTATCAACAACTGGGTTGAAAATGTGGGAAAACCGGAAGTGCCGGTTTCAACCAACAGTGTTTGGCCCAGTCAGAACGGTTTCTTTTTCGAAATCTCGAAAGGCGCTGTTGTTGCAGGCAATGTTTTTGTCAACTGCGACCACGGAATTCTCGCACTCAACAGCCGCAACGTGGAAATGTACAACAATACTTTTGTCAACAGCATGGTTTGCATTGCCCGTGATACCCGCAGCGCGCAGGGCGACCATTTTGGCTGGCATCCGGCAACCGGCCCTGATGTGGACGAGCGTTTCGGCCATGTTTTTGTCAATAACCTGCTTACAGGCGATGCCGGCTTTGACCGCGCCCTTCTGCTGGTGTGGCAACCTGCCGTTTTGTGTGAAAAGCTCAGCGAAACCCTGCTGAAACAGTTTGATAACAATGTGTTTGTAAAACAAAACGAAGCTTATAAAACACTGGCTTTCTGGAGTCCTTCAAAAGCGCAAAACTGCCAGACTGAAATAAAAACGCTAGCCGAATTGCAGCAACTCAGCGGAGCGGCTGTGAAAAGCCAGCTTTTGGAAGGCAAACATCTGCCGCTGTTTAAAAGCGCAACAATCAAAAACTACCAGCTTTTAAATGAATTTCCCGGCAAAGCAACCGCCACTGAAGTACCTGCCAATGTGAAAAAACTGATGGGAATTTCGGCAGAAACAAAGGGGTTTGTGGGAGCTTACAAATAATTGTAGGAAAGTATTTTTTTAGGTAAAAAAGGATTCCATCTGTATTAAAAGATGGAATCCTTTTACTATTCTAAAACGTGGAAGGGTATGGTGGAAATTATCTTGCAGACTTACCCGGAAATAATTGAACGTTGTGATACTATCGCGCAGTAGCGGGGGCAACCGGTTTGCAGTTCGTCAGAATAGATTTTCTTTAGTCATTGCGATTAAATGAATTCTAATCCAAAATATTTATTTCCATCAGATTAAACCTTTTAATTTGATTAGTGTCAATAAAAGATTTAAATCAAAAATCTAAACGTTATGAAAAGAATCATTTTAGTTTTATCAGCCGTTTTATTATCGGCAGTAGTTTTTGCACAAACCGATTTCTCCGGCAACTGGGCATTAAACACAGCTAAAAGTAAATTGGGTGAACGTAGTTTTGCTCCAAAATCGGCAGTAATCGTTCAGACAAAAGCCGACATCAGTATCGAAACCAAAAGCGAGTTTCAGGGACAGGAACGGGTGCGTACCAACAAGTACACGCTGGATGGTAAAGAATGTACAAACAAAGGTTTCAGGGACATGGATGTGAAATCGACAGCTGTGTGGTCGGCCGATAAAAAAGTGCTGACTGTAACCTCAAAAGTTTCGATGGATAATGGCGATATGACCATGAAAGCCGTGTACAAAATGGATGGCGCCAACCTCGTAATTGAATCGTCATCGTCATCACCCATGGGCGACCGCTCAGAAACACAGGTGTTTGATAAGAAGTAACTTTGATTTAAATTCTATTCGGGATTTGCCTGAATGGGAGTGTAAAAAAATAAACCATCCGCCAACCGGCAGAAGGTTTATTTTTTTGCGCTAAAATTCAGTTGTTAACCAGTAAACGTATTTTTAGCCTGATTGCAACTTGTTAACCTGCAATTTGTAACGCGATATCCTGCAACCTGAAACTATTCCACCACCTTTTCTACTTTGGTGGTAAACATACTCATCAAATCGCCTTCTACTTTTCCATCCTCTTTTTTTGTTAACGTCATGTACACATCGTAACCTTCAGCAAACCAGAACACGGTAATTGCGTTTGTTTTGGTTTCCACGCGGTCAACTTTCTGCGATTTTCCGTCTTCACTAATAATGAAAGCAGCCAAAGCGGTTTCGTTTTTTTCAACTTTCAAAACAAATTTTGCGTCGCCATTGGGCGTGCCAATCACTGTACAATTCCATTTGCCAAGGAAGAAATCAGTGTTGTTTTCCTGTGCAAAAGTGATTTGTGAAGCAAAAAGGATAATTCCGGCAATAATTAAAAAAGCTTTTTTCATGATTGATAATTTTAAGTATTTGAAATTTAGTTTTTTGGATTTATTTCATTCTGGATATTCAGTCATTTTTGCGTTTTGTCTCCAACACTTCGAGCCCGGCCTGTGTACAAAAACCTTTGATGAGGATGGCTATAGAATTATTGAATATTTCCTCTGCAGGAGTTTTGTATTTCAGAAACTGATCGGTGCGCGAAATGCTATTGAGGAGAACTGCAATTGACTCCAGAACGATGTACGGATCAATTTCGTTTTTGAAATAACCTTCGGCAATGCCTTTGTCGATGATTTGTTTCAGCCGCTCCCAAAACCTGTCCCCGGTTTCGCGTTCAATTTTTTGCTGAAGCGCGGGGTAGTAGTAATTCAGGTCGGCAAAAAACCTGTTGTTTACATTGTATTCTTTCAGCGTTGCCTGTTGCCAGATTTCGTAAAACAGAATTACCGGATTTTTTTCATCTGCTTGTTTTTCAAGTTCAATGTATTGTAAATCATAGTGAAGCCGGAGCGCCTCTTCCAGAAGTTCTTCCTTGTTTTTGAAATATTTGTAAAATGTTTTGGTTGAAATGGAAAGTTGCGAAACAAGTTTCTGAACCGACATCTCACGGATTCCGGTGTGTACAAACTGGTTAAGTGCTGTCTTCAGAATTTCTTCCTTCATTGGATATGGAAAATTAATTTGTAAAACTATTTTCCATCAAAACAAATGGAAAATATTTTATAAAACAAATTTTCCGGGGAGAATTTTTATTGTGTTTTCCAAAAAAAGAATCCACCCGCCAACCGACGAATGGATTCTATTAATCGGAACCTGAAACTTTAAAGCTTAAACTTTGAACCCGGAACTATTCCCTGCTCATCGAATACGGCCAGCTTTCTTTGGTTGTTCCCCGGGTTTTATCAGGCTGATTGACCATCGTAAAACCCAAATTTCCGCCTTTTAAAAGGTCTTCATGCGTAATGTAGTTTTTATTCCACTGTTTTCCATTCAGACTGATTCCGGAAACATAGAAATTCTCCTTTGAGTTGTTGGCGGCATCAATTACAAACTGTTTTCCGTTTTCGAGCTGCAGCGTGATTTTATTAAACAGCGGCGCACCAAAAACATATTCGCCACTGCCGGGGCAAACGGGGTAAAATCCCATGGCGCTGAAAACATACCATGCCGAAGTCTGCCCGTTGTCTTCGTCGCCGCAATAGCCATCAGCCAGCGGAGTGTACAGTTTTGTAAGCACTTCGCGCACATGTTTCTGTGTTTTCCAGGGCTGACTGGTGTAATTGTACAGGTAAATCATATGCTGAATGGGCTGGTTGCCGTGCGCATAATTGCCCATCGCCGAAATCTGCATTTCGCGTATTTCGTGAATGGTGCCACCATAATACGAATCGTCGAAAATGGGCGGAACCACAAACACCGAGTCGAGCATTCCAACAAAATTTTCATCGCCACCCATCAGGTTTTTCAGCCCCTCAATATCCTGGAAAACACTCCAGGTATAGTGCCAGCTATTTCCTTCGGTAAACGCATCGCCCCATTTGTACGGACTGAAGGGCGACTGAAAAGTGCCGTCCTCGTTTTTGCCTCTCATCAGTTTCGATTCGGGGTCAAAAACATTTCTGTAGTTTTGCGCCCTGTTTTTGAACAAGTCAATTTCTTCCTGCGGACGTTTCAACTCTTCTGCCAATTTCCAGATGCAATAATCTGCATAAGCATACTCCAGCGTGCGGGCAGTGTTTTCGTCGATTTTTACATCGTAAGGAATGTAACCCAGTTTGTTGTAATAATCGGCGCCAAAACGCCCTACCGAAGTGACCTGCTCGTTCCAGCTTTCCGTATTTTTCAGCATCGCCTGGTACAAAGTTTCGATATCAAATCCGCGGATTCCTTTCAGATAAGAATCAGCAATCAGTGATGCTGAATTCGAGCCAATCATGCAGCCACGGTGTCCAGGACTGGCCCACTCGGGTAGCCAGGCGCTTTCTTTGTAAGTGTTGGCGAGGCCTTCCATAATCTGTGCGTTCAGTTCGGGGTACATCAGCGTAAAAAACGGGAATACCGCGCGGAAAGTATCCCAGAACCCATTGTCGGTAAACAGGTAGCCGGGCAAAACTTCGCCGTTGTAAGGACTGTAATGCACCACTTCATTTTTATCATTTATCTCGAAAAACTTGCGCGGGAAAAGTAAAACGCGGTACAAACTCGAATAGAAAGTCCGTTGCTGTTCGTCGGTTCCACCTTCGATTTTGATTTTTGAAAGCTCTTTTTCCCAGATGGCTTCACCTTCGGCACAAACTTCATCAAATTTTTTGTCGCCGATTTCGCGGGTGAGGTTGAGTTGTGCCTGCTCGGGACTGATAAACGACGAAGCCACTTTTACGTGAACTTTTTCGCCTTTTTTTGTTTTGAACCCGATGACTGCACCGGTGTGGAATCCGGTTGTTTCTTTCGAATCGCCCAGTTTCTGTTCCTGCCAGGTTTTTGTGATTTCGAAATCCTTGTCGAAAACAGCCACGAAATAATTTTTGAAATTGGCCGGAACACCGCCGTGGTTGTTCTGGCAGTAGCCGATTATTTTACGCTCTTCGGGAATAATTTTTACCGAAGAACCACCATTGAAAGCATCGAGCAACAGGTAAGAACTGTCGCTTTCAGGAAATGTAAACCTGAAGATGGCGGCACGTTCTGTGGGTGTAACCTCGGCAGTTACATCGTAGTCGGCCAGATAAACGCTGTAATAATGTGGTCTGGCAACTTCGGCTTTGTGCGAAAACCACGAAGCGCGTTCGTCTTCACCGATTTTCAGTTTGCCGGTCACGGGCATAAACGAAAATGCGGCGTAGTCATTAATCCACGGGCTGGGTTGGTGGGTTTGTTTGATGCCGCGGATTTTTACATCATCGTACATGTATCCCCAGCCGTTGCCCATTTTCCCGGTTTGCGGTGTCCAGAAATTCATTCCCCACGGTCGCGCGATGGCCGGGTAGGTGTTTCCATTAGATAATGAATAATTGGAATCGGTACCCATCAACGGGTTCACAAGGTTGGTTAATTTTTGGGATTGGTTCGTCGTAGAGACGCCCAATTGGGCGTCTTTACCACCGCATCCCAACAATAATACAAAGGTTGAAATAATTGCAATTTTTTTCATATTCTGTTTTTTGAACCACATAGACACGTAGAACACGTTAGGATTTTCTATTGTGCCCTATGTGGCTATGTGGTATTAATAAAAATCAATAAACCATCGATTTTGGCCGGTCTTCCAATGTGGCGCCAAAGGCGGTGTTGGGTTGATTGCCCATCACCAGTTTCAGCGTTCCACCGGCTAAAATGTCTTTGTGAGTTATGAAAGATTTTGTGTAAGGTAAGCCGTTCAATTCAGCCGATTGAATGTAAAGGTTTTCGGCGCTGTTATTCTCGGCAACAATGCTGAAAGTCTTTCCTTCGGGAAGTGCAATTTCGACTTTATCAAAAACAGGGCTTCCAAAAACATAAGCTCCGGCTGCCGGGTTTACCGGGTAGATTCCCATTGAAGAAAGAACATACCATGCCGACATCTGGCCGCAATCCTCGTTGCCGCACAAACCGTCGTTTTTATCGGTGTACATGGTTTTGCAGATTTCGCGCACAAGGCTGGCTGTTTTCCATTGCTGACCGGCAAAAGCGTACATATAAGTGGTGTGGTGACTGGGTTCGTTGCCGTGTGCGTATTGACCAATCAGCCCCGAAATATCAGAAGACGCTCCTTCAATCTGTTCCGAAGAAATGGAGAAAAGGCTGTCTAATTTGGTTACAAACGGTTCTTCGCCGCCGAGTAATTCAATTAGCCCTTCCGGATTTTGAGGCACCAGCCAGAGATATTGCCAGGCGTTTCCTTCGCAATAATCATCGGCATTGTGCTGCGATGCAATCGGACTAAAAGGCGCACGCCAGCTTCCGTCGGTCATTTTTCCGCGCATAAAACGGGTTTGTGGGTCGAAATAATTTTCGTAATATTTGGCTCTTTTCGAGAAATATGCAGCTTCTTCGGTTTTTCCCAATGCAGTCGCCATTGCCGCAATACACCAGTCGTCGATGGCGTATTCCATGGCACGGGCCACTGATTCAACCTGCGAATCGGCTGGAATGTAGCCCTGCGATTTTACAAAATCAACCCCCCTGAAATCGTTCATGGCCGAGGCTTTCATGGCTTCAAAAGCCTTTTCAGCATCAAATCCGCGGAATCCTTTCAAATAGGCATCGGCAATTACCGGAATGGCGTGGTAGCCCACCATGCAGTTGGTTTCGTTGGCGTGCAGGTGCCACACCGGCAGTTTTCCCTGCTGGTCGTAAATGGCAAGCATGGTATTTACAAAATCGTTGATGCGGTTGGGCTGAACCAGCGTGTAAAGCGGGTGAGCCGCGCGATAAGTATCCCACAGCGAAAACGTAGTGTAAGTCTGGTAGCCCGGATTCTGGTGGATTTGTTTGTCCGCACCGCGGTAATCGCCGTTGGCATCGTTAAACAGCGACGGCGCAATCATGGTGTGATACAGAGCGGTATAGAATATTTTTTTGTCGGCGAGATTTGAAGTTTCCACTTTTATTTTTCCCAGTTCAGTATTCCACATGGTTTGTGCAATTTCCTTTACGCCATCGAAATTCCATTCGCCCAGTTCTTTATCGATATCAGCCAAAAGATTGTTTTTTGCCCCTTCGGCACCTGTTGCTGAAATGGATGTTTTTGCCAGCAATTCGCCATTGTTTTCAAAGCCAATCAGCACAGTTAAAATGCCTTCTCCGTCATTGGCATTCAGTACTTCAAAACTTTTAATCTCTTTTGAGAATTGGGTGTAAAAGAAAATTTTCTGGTCTTCGGCCCAGCCTTTTGAAAGCCTGTACCCCTGGATGGTGTTTTTATCAACCTGTTCAACAGAACCATAGGTGATTTTGTCCCAGCCGGTGCCGTATTTAAGTTCAACTACGATTTTGGAATCTCCGGCGTTATTGTATTTATAACGGTGAAAACCAACGCGGTTGGAGGCAGTAAGTTCAGCATCAATATTATACCTTTCGATGTGAAGCGAATAGTAACCGGCCTGTGCCACTTCTTTATCGTGCGAATATTTCGATTTCCAGAGGTAGGGGATGGTATCGGCGCCGGGTTTGAAATCATCGGTAACGGGCATAAAAACAACATCACCTAAATCGCCGATTCCGGTACCACTCAAACGTGTGTGGGCAAACCCAATCAGCACAGAATCGGAATAATGATACCCGGAACACCAGTCCCAGCCTTGTGTTTCGTTATTCGGACCAAGCTGAACCGCGCCAAACGGAACGCTGGCACCAACAAAAACATGGCCGTGGTAACCGCTGCCAATCAGCGGGTCAACAAATTGCGTGTAATCGGTTGCTTTATTTTGTGCCGGTTTCTGACACGAAACTAAAAACAGCGAAAAAAGGAGAAAAACGGAAAATACTGACTTCATAGTTAAAGGTGATTTTAAAATTATTTTAACAGGAAATTTTTAAATAATGACAAATGTGGCTAAAGCCTTTTGAAATCGCAAATGACTTCAACCGTCAGCTTAAGCAGACGGAAATGAAGCCTTTCATTTTTTTTGTTGTGACTTTACTTTATTGCCGTTCACTTCAGTGAACGGATTTGTGAAATGTAACAGGAAAAAGGGTTTTATCCTCATTCTGATTTTTTTTGTCATAATTATTAATTGCCCGATTCATATAAATTATTCAGGCTGAAACTCTTTGAAAAGCCTCAGCCTGAAGATTACGATTATAAAATTTAAAAAATTATAATTCCCTGATTTTGATGTTGCGGAACCAAACCGGGTAGCCATGGTCCTGCAACCCGATGTAACCATCTTTTGAGATGCCTTCGGTCCAGCCTTCAAACGATTTGAATTTGCTGTTCTGCACCATTGTATCCCATTCCGGTGTCCAGTGCGTATATTCAACCACTTTGGTTCCATTCATACTGATGGTCGCTTTGCCGTCTTTCACTTTAATCACGCAGGTGTTCCATTCACCGGCAGGTTTCACGGTTTTCGGGTCGGCGGCAATAATGTCATACAGCGAGCCGGCAAGGTGACTATCGATTTTATTGTCGGTGGCATCCACGTTGTCTAAAACCTGAATTTCAGGAGCAGCATAATAAATGGGTTTTCCCGGCACTTCGCGAACGTAGTAGAAAATACCCGAGTTGGCCATTTTACTGGCTTTCCAGTCGATGGTAAGTTCGAAGTTTTTAAACTTTTTATCTCCAAAAACTACGTCACCATTGGCACCCTGACCGGGTTGTTTTCCTTCGCCAATCAAAACTTTCATAGCATCTTCTTCAATTATCCAGTTGGCGGGCATGGCAGTGCCGTTGCACTGGCGCCAGCCGGTAAAATCCTTGCCATTAAATAAAAGTATCCAACCTTCCTTTTTCTCTTTTTTCGAAAGTAGGTTAACCTGCGAAAAACCGTTTCCAGCCATTAAAATTGCTGCAATTGCAAAAACAAAAAATTTCTTCATTTCATTCTGATTTTATTCCCTTTTCAGAGATGGTTTAACTGATTTATACAAGGCCATAAAAATAGCCATTCGGAGAATTGAAACACTGATATAAATTGGAAAAAGCAAAACATTTTTTAGCCGATTGACAGGAAAGTTAAACAATGGTTTTTGTTGTCTTTAGACTTTTATTCTGTGAAAGCTTTTTTACATTTACATTTAAATGAAAACAACTATGGAAAAGTGCGCTACCATTATCAGTTATTACGAACATATTTACAACCGGAAGCTGACCGATTGGGAACGGAAACTGATTGAAGATTCTTTTCAAAAGGAAGTTTTCAATAAAAAGGAAATCATTTTCCAGAGTGGTGATAGTAATACCCGCCATTATTTTGTTGAAAAAGGTTTGCTGCGGATGTATGTTATCGACGCTTCGGGAAAGGAATTTAATATCCTGTTTGCCCGAGAAAACCAGTGGATTGGCGACCTTTCGACACCTGCCACCACCGCTTTTTTTCTTGATGCTATCGAAAAAAGTGTTGTCTATTCAATTTCCGACGAAAACATAAACCTGCTGACCAACAACTTTTCAACCTTTGTGAGATACATCAAAAAATCGTACATTTTTTTACAGCAAAGGTTGGTATCCATTCTTACAAATACTGCTGAAGACAATTATGAAGAACTTGTGAGAATTCATCCTGAATTGATTCAAAGGCTCCCGCAATATCATATTTCTTCTTATCTCGGAGTAACTCCTGTGTTTTTAAGCAAGATTTTATCAAAAAGGGCAAGAAAAAAAGACTAAAAAGTATTTTTATTAAACTAGTTTATTTTTTTCGGCGTTTACAGGTGGTACTTTTGTATCGTAAATTATTAAACAATGAAAAAAATGAAAAAATCAATTGCAATCGTATTAGGAATTCTGGTAACCGCATCGACAGTTTTAGCCGGAACCACAAAAGAAGAAAAAAACGCTTTTGATATCGACACAAAAGCAAGTAAAGTACATTGGACTGGTAAAAAAGTAACCGGCGAACACACCGGATATCTTTTATTAGGGAATGGAATTGTGACAGTTGAAAAGAACAATGTCACCGGTGCCAGGGTAAATATGGATATGAATTCGATTGTTTGTACCGACCTTACAAACGAAGAATACAACAAGAAATTTGTAGGTCACCTGAAATCAGATGATTTCTTTTCGGTTGAAAAACATCCGAATTCAACTTTTGAAATTACTTCGGTGAAACCTGCTGCGAACGGACAGTACACTGTGAAAGGTAACCTTTCGATTAAAGGGATAACAAATGAGATTAGCTTTCCGGCAAAAATCAGTGTTGACAAAAACGTTGTAAAAGCCAACGGAACTGCAAAAATCGACCGCACAAAATGGGATATCCGTTATGGTTCGGGTAAATTTTTCGATAGTCTTGGCGACAATATGATTTATGACGAATTTGAAATTACTTTCGAACTTGTTGCCAAATCAGGCAATGCACTTACATCGAAATAATAACTACAAAATACACCATGAAAACTGGAAAGGATCCGATTTCGGGTCCTTTTTTTGTATTGAACCGGCAAGGTCATTTTAACATTATCTTTTTTGCTTTCAGTGATTTATTTTGTTGTTTTGCAGGCGTAAAAAAAACACTGCATGAACCAACTATACCGGATAATACTAACCACCTGTATTCTGACTTTTACTTTTTCTGGTTTTTCCCAGGGATTACTAATTAACGAATTGATGTCGGCCAACCGCGATGCGGTGTACGACGAGGACGGCGAAACGCCCGATTGGATTGAAATTCTGAATAACGGGAGTACAAGTGTTAATCTTTCAGATTATTACCTGAGTGAGAGCGAAACCGATCTCTTTAAATGGCAGTTGCCTGACTATGCACTTGCACCCGGCAAACCGTTTCTGGTTTATGCCTCAGGAAAAGACAGGTTGCAGGTTCCGCTGCAATGGAATACAATCGTTGATTTGGGGCATACCTGGAAATACCTGGTTCCAACGGCTGAACCTGCCACAACATGGAAAACCTATTCATTTGCTGAAACCGGCTGGCAAAGCGGCGCATCGGGAATTGGTTATGGTGATGGTGACGATAAAACAGGAATTGCTTCAGGAAAGATTTCGGTTTTTATGCGTAAAAAGTTTACGATTACTGAACTTTCAAAAATTGAGTCGTTATGGCTGCACATGGATTACGATGATGGTTTTGTGGCTTACCTGAACGGGACAGAAATTTGTCGTTCAGGTTTGGGACCCGCTGGCTCAAAAGTGGTTTGGAATCAGTCGGCAGCAGACCATGAAGCAAATATATACAGGGGAATTGACCCTGAAGGATTTGATATCTCTGCATTTATCGATCTGCTGAACTCATCGGAAAATATACTGGCTGTACAAGTACACAACGCCGGAACAGGTTCGTCTGATTTATCTGCAATTCCGATACTTACCGTCGGGTATTCCGGACCGGTAACAATTAATGCTCCGCTTTCGAAATATGTTGATATGCCAACGCTGTATCCGCATACCAATTTTAAACTTTCCTCGTCGGGCGAAACTGTTTCTGTTACACATAAAAATGGCGTTGTGTCCGATTCTGTTTCTTATGGAATAATTCCGGCTGGTTTTTCGTACGGGCGAAACAAAAATAGTATAGCTCAATGGGGATATTTCCAGGAGCCAACTCCCGGAGCAATTAACGGAACAGCAATTACAACAGAAGTTGTAAGGAGTGAGATTCAGTTTTCAATCGGCGAAATGTTTCTCACAGCGCCAAAGCAACTTACTTTTTCAGGTAAGGCCGATGGCGAGGAAATCAGATATACCCTGAACTCCGATGACCCTGATGAAAACAGTATTTTGTATCGGGGGCCAATCGAAATAAACAGAAATATGGTGGTCAGGGCCCGTGCTTTTAGACCCGGCGCAACACCGGGTAAAATTGTATCGCGTACTTATCTTTTTGATACTCCGCCTACTTTGCCGGTGGTTGCTGTTACAACCGATTCGATGAATTTGTGGGACAATGAAACTGGTATTTATATTTTGGGAGACAGCTATGAAGCCTCTGATCCGCACTACGGAGCGAATTATTGGGAAGACTGGGAAAAACCTGCCGGTATTGAAATGACCGGAACTGATGGAAACAGGATTTTCTCACTCAATTGCGGGATAAAAATTTTTGGAGCCTGGAGCAGAATGAGACCGCAAAAATCACTTTCTGTGTTTTTCAGAAAAGAATATGGTGACCCTGAATTAGAGGGAGTGCAGTTGTTTAAATCGAAACCCATAACTTCATTTAAATCGGTGGTATTGCGAAACGCAGGCAACGATTATGATTACGTAAGGTACCGCGACGGGATGATGACAGACTTGGTGAAAGATATGGATACTGATATACAGGCTTTTGAACCTGTAATTATGTATTTAAACGGAAAATACTGGGGTCACATAAACCTGCGCGAAAAAATCAATGAGAATTATCTCGAAAGCAATCATGATGTTGATCCGGAAAAAGTCGATATGCTTGAAGGAGATGCTGTTGTGGTTGAGGGTGGAAACGAAAACTATCTCGAAATCATCGATTTTATAAATAAAAACAGCCTTACAACGAATGCGAATTACGATGTTGTGGCCAATCAGATCGATATCAGTAATTATATCGATTATATGTTGTCGATGATTTATTTCGATAACCGTGACTGGCCCGGAAACAATATAAAATACTGGCGACCCCAGACTGAAGGTGGAAAATGGCGGTGGCTGATGTACGATACCGATTTTGGTTTTGGTTTGTACAATCAAACTGCTTACACTTTAAATACCTTGCAATTTGCGCTTGAACCGAACGGACCCAGTTGGCCAAATCCGCCTTGGTCAACCTTACTTTTCAGAAAATTGGTTGAAAATGTTGGTTTTAAGAATGCGTTCATCAACCGTTTTGCCGATATGATGAATACAACTTTTGTGGCTGAAAATGTGATTGCTGTAATCGACAGCATCGCCCAAATTGTTGAACCCGAAATTCCACGTCATTATCAGCGCTGGAGTATGCCCTCGCCGGGTTGGTTTACTTCCAACACGCAGGTTATGCGCACTTTTGCCAAAAACAGAGCGCAAAATGTCCGCGCTCATATCACGCAGCAATTCACACGTGCTGGAATTTATGATGTTTTTACTGCTATTTCGCCGGCAAATGCGGGAAGTATAAAGTTGAACTCGCTCGAAATAGAAACTGAAAACTGGACGGGAAAATATTTTCAGAATGTGCCTGTAAAACTCAGTGTAAAACCGGCTCAAGGATATAAGCTTAAACATTGGGAAGTGAACGGTTCTGTTTACAATGTGCAGACCATGGAAATCAGCCTTACCAAATCAACCACCTTTAAAGCTGTTTTCGAAGAAACCATCAGCGATGGAAATTCGGTGGTTATCAACGAAATAAATTATAGTTCACCAGATGACAAAGATGCCGGTGATTGGATCGAATTGTTTAACTGGGGCAGGGTTGACCTCGATATTTCGGGGTGGGTTTTTAAAGACAGTGAGAACGACCACCAGTTTATTATTCCTGAAAATACTGTGCTGGCAAGTAATGCTTTCCTTGTTTTATGCCGCAGCATTGCTGATTTCAATGTTGTAAATCCGGGTATCTCTGGTGTAACCGGAGATTTCGATTTCGGTCTCAGCGGTTCGGGCGATGCCGTGCGGTTGTTTGATAATAAAGGCATTTTGGTTGATTCGGTTGCTTTTGGAAGTGCAAATCCCTGGCCTGCTGAACCCGATGGCGGTGGCCCCTCGCTCGAATTCCGGCATTATACTTATGACAATTCAGTTGCTGAAAACTGGAAAGCTTCAACTATAGTTTCAGGAACACCGGGCGCTGAAAATAGCATCACTGTAGGTAACAACAGCGAGATTGTGGTTGGCGGAGAAAAGCAATTGCTGGTTTATCCAAACCCGTTTGTTGATGAAACTACCATCAGGCTTGAGAATTTTACTGCCGAAACTGCTGCGATTGAGATTTTTACCATCGATGGAAAACTTATTGTTACCGATAAAATTACGGGCAATGAATATGTTTGGAAAGGTGAAAACAGGAGTGGGCACAAATTACAACCCGGTATTTACTTTTGCAGGGTGAAAAGCGGAAACAATTTAGCAACAGCACGAATTGTAATGAGTCATTAATTTCCACGGAAAAAAGAAAAACCGGAATAGTACAATTGTATTATTCCGGTTTTCTTTTTAACAAGAAGCAATTTTAACTGATGGTTAAAATATTTCCGTTCAATTTCACATCATATTTTTTCAACGGGCTGGTTGCCGGGCCGGTAACCACAGCGCCGTCTTTCGTAAATTTCGAGCCGTGGCACGGACATGGAATTTCCTGTGTTGATGAATTGTAGGTAACTGTGCATTGCGAATGTGTACAAAGTTTCGATAAAGCTATGTAAACCGTGTCCGACGAATGGATTATGATAATATCTCCTTTGTAAGCGAATTTACCAACAGTCTTCAAATCAGCATATTCTGCGCTGTTTAAATCAACAGTAATGCCAGTGTTGTTATTGTTGTTATTGGTGTCATCACCACTGTTATCATCATCGGTTGAGCAAGAGTTAAACAGCACGGGGGCTGTAAGGAGCAGACTGCCGCCAAGGGCAAAATTCCTGAAAAAATGTCTTCTTTCCATTATTCGTATTGTTTAAAGTTAAATTCTCTGACGAGGTTAAAACCGAGGTAAAACCGGCCTTCTGACCAGTTACCCGTCGGGTTGGTGATAATTCCCTGGTCGTACATTTGTTGTGCGTTCGAAATCATAATCTGGAACAAATGTCCGCCCGTATCGATGTCAATACTGGCCGATAAAGGATTTACATAATCGATTTTATCTTCAAACCGATGAAGGTATTCAATGTTAACCGATACTTTTTTAGATAACCGCGCCGAGCCACCCACGCCAACGGTGAAAAAAGAATAGCTGGCATTTTCAACCGGAATATATCCTGTGCCGATGTATCCCGGCGAAACTTGTAATCCGAAGGTTTTCCAACTGCGTGCAATATGCAGTTGAAAATCGCCGGAAGCTTTTTTCGAAAAACCGCTGAATGCTTCAGGAATCACATCTTTTATGGTTGGGAGCGAACCTGTCACCGATGCGGTTAGTGTAAGCGGAACAGTTGATGATTGCGTGAGAACACGGTATTTCAGAAACGAATCGAAAGTTTTCATGTACGAACTTCGTCCAATTCCAATGTTGATATTGTTGAAAAGCCCATATTCAAAACCAATTCGCGACGATGATTCATCGAGGCCGAATAATTCGTAAAACCCTCCGCTTACATCGCCAAACCGGTGTTGAATAAACATTTGCAACTCGTATTTATCGGCCACATTTGCCGAGTGCAGGTTAATCAGCCGTGTCCCCTGAGAAACGTTTTTTACAGGTTCCGCTTCGTTTTGTGCAAAAGCTTGTGTCGAACAAAAAAATGCAAGGAGAATTAATGCGGCTGGCAATTGAATTTTACGTTTCATTTTGCTTCGATTGTTGAATTTGATTTTATCTTGTTTAAAATCAATAAACAATCACATAATAAAAGAGTTCGAAGTATTAAATAAAAAATACAGGCAGAAAGGTTAATGCCGTTTGCTCCATTTTTCATGGTTTTTAATTAAAGCCAGGGATATCGAAAAATGAGATTTCAGCTGTATTAGTTAATAAAGTTTCTGATTGGGAGGTGGTTATGCTCAATCTTTTTCAACAGCATTCTCACCCGATGGCCCCGATCCTTCGGGGTCACATGTTTTTTGTTCATTTGTATTTGTGTTTTTCTGCAAACATGTTCGTTTCATTTGTATTTTTAAATCGTGTATTTGCAACCGAAAAACGCTGTTGCGCTAAACAATAAAATTGAAGCTTTGTTTTTCATTATCGATGTACTTTAAAAATTGAAAATCAACAATGGATAAATTTTCTTCAGCAGGAAATCAGGAATTAGCAGCAATCGAAGATTTGTATCAGTCGTATCTTGAAAATCCCTCGTCGGTTGACTCAAGCTGGCAACAGTTTTTTGCAGGGTTCGAACTTGCCCGCACCAATTTTCAGTCTAAACAAATGCCACTGAAATCAGAGCATATCGATAAGGAATTTGCGATTCTGAACCTGATTCACGGTTACCGGCAGCGTGGTCATCTTTTTACAAAAACCAACCCTGTGCGCACCCGCCGGAAATATGAACCAACATTAGCCATCGAAAATTTCGGGCTAAAACAAAATGACCTGGAAACAGTTTTTCAGGCAGGGAACGAAATCGGAATCGGGCCTGCAAAACTGAAAGATATTGTTGCACACCTCGAAGCAACTTATTGTCGCTCTGTGGGCGTTGAATACATGTACATGCGCCACCCCGAGCTTGTAACCTGGTTGAAAAAGAAGATGGAAACAACCCGCAATGCAGAAGAATATTCAGCCGAAAAACGGAGGCATTATTTTTATCACCTCAAGCTGGCTGTGGGTTTCGAGAATTTCATTCACAAAAAATTTGTGGGGCAGAAAAGGTTTTCGCTTGAAGGAGCCGAAACAATAATTCCTTCGCTGGATGCTGTAATTGAAAAAGGGGCCGAGTTGGGTATTGAAGAGTTCGTAATTGGTATGGCGCATCGTGGCCGGTTAAATGTGTTAGCCAACATTCTTGAAAAACCATACGAGAATATTTTTAAGGAATATACAGGAAAAGAATATACCGAAGAAATTTCGCAAGGCGATGTAAAATACCACCTCGGTTACGAAAATGAGGTAACCACCGATTTGGGGCAGAAAGTGAAACTGAAACTGGTTCCCAATCCCTCGCATCTCGAAACCGTGGCTCCCATTGTGCAGGGTATTGTAAGGTCGCAGATTGATAAAGTTTATAACAAGAATTTTGATAAAGCTGCTGCTATTGTCATTCACGGCGATGCGGCAATTGCCACGCAGGGTGTGGTTTACGAAACCATCCAGATGTCGCAGTTGGACGGCTATAAAACTGGTGGAACAATTCACCTGGTAATTAACAATCAGGTTGGTTTTACCACCAATTACCTCGAAGCGCGTTCAAGCACTTATTGTACCGATGTGGCCAAAGTGACCCGGGCGCCCGTTTTTCATGTAAATGGTGATGATGTTGAAGCGCTGATTTATACGGTAAAACTGGCAATGGAATTCCGGCAGAAATTTCATTCTGATGTGTTTATCGATATTTTATGTTACCGCCGTTACGGGCATAACGAAGGCGATGAACCCCGGTTTACCCAGCCTTTGTTGTACAAAATCATCGAAAAACATCCGAATCCGCGTGATATTTATGCCGAAAAACTAAATGTACTTGGCGTAATGTCGGCTGATGAATCAAAAAATGAAATAAAAGAATTCGACCAATTTCTCGAAGGAAAATACCTGGAATCGGAAAAGATAGATAAAGTTAAAATCAGGCATTTTCTTGTAAACGAATACAAGCCTTTTGAAATGCCGCCAAAAGATGAGTTCAATCCAAAAGTAAAAACAGCAGTTGCTGCCGAAAAATTATTTGAGATTGCAACAAAAATCAACAAGTTGCCCGAAGGTCTGTCGTTCTTTAAAAAGGTGGACCGCATTGTTGCCGACCGCCAGATGATGATGCACGATGGCCGGCTTGACTGGGCTATGGGCGAATTGCTGGCTTACGGAACACTTGTGGCCGAAGGACACCCTGTGCGGTTGAGTGGTCAGGACAGCGAGCGCGGAACTTTTGCACACCGCCATGCCGCTTTTGTGGTTGAAGGAACCGATGAGAAATATTTCACGTTGAAACATGTGTCCGAAAACCAGGCGCCATTTCATGTGTTTAACTCGCCACTTTCGGAGTACGCAGTGTTGGGTTTTGAATATGGATACGCCCTGGCTCAACCTGCCGGATTAACGCTATGGGAAGCACAATTTGGTGATTTTCATAATGTAGCCCAAGTTATGATTGACCAGTACATTTCATCAGCCTTTGAAAAATGGGGAATGATGAACGGGTTGGTTTTATTACTGCCACATGGTTTCGAAGGGCAGGGACCCGAACATTCGAGCGCCCGTATCGAGCGTTTCCTCGAATTGGTTGCCGGAAATAACATGCAGGTTATTCAACCCACAACGCCTGCCAATTTATTTCACCTGTTGCGCCGACAGGTAAAAATGAATACACGCATCCCACTGGTGGTTTTTACACCAAAAAGTTTGCTGCGGCACCCGATGGTATTCTCAAAAATTGAGGAATTTGAAAAAGGTGGTTTTGAAGAGGTTATCGACGATTCGATGGCTTCGCCCGATTTGGTCGAACGTGTTATATTTACTTCAGGACGTTTATATTACGACCTCGAAAAATATAAAGTGGAAAACGGAATCGTAAATACAGCAATCGTGAGAATTGAACAGATTTATCCATTGCCGGTAACTCAAATCAACGGGATTCTGAAAAAATATCCGAAAGCAAAAAGTATTGTCTGGGCGCAGGACGAGCCTGAAAACATGGGCCCATGGCCGTTTATTCAGCGTAAAATTGGCTATCTTGGTTTTAAACTGGCTGCCCGTAAAGAAAGCGCCAGCCCGGCTGTTGGTTTAATGGAGAAACACAAAAAAGGATTGAACGAAATTCTTGACATTGCATTTGAAGCCAAGGAAAAAGTTGCGGTGAAATAGTACATTTCAAAATTCATATTTCAAAAAAATAAAAAGAATGATTATTGAAATTCAGGTACCCAGTCCGGGTGAATCGATAACCGAAGTTGAAATTGGAAATTGGCTGGTAGCCGATGGGGCAGTGGTTACCAAAAATCAGGAAATTGCCGAAGTGGAATCAGACAAAGCCACGCTGACAGTGATTGCCAGCGAAGGTGGAAAAATTACCATTAAAGCACAGGAGGGTGAGAAAGTTGCGGTTGGCTCGGTGGTTTGCACCATCGATACAAGTGTAGCCGCTGAAAATGCAAAAGCTGAAACCAAAGCAGAGGAAAAGCCTGTAAAAAAGATGGAACCGGAGGTTCAGGCAGAAATAAAAACTGAGGTAAAGGAAAACGCTGAAGCGAAAGTGAAAATCACCGAAGTAGCCAGGGAAATGATGAAGGAACACGGCCTTTCGGTTGATGAACTGTTAAGCGGGTTAAAGCGGATTGGTAAAAAGGAGGTGGAAGCCGTTTTGCAATTACCAAAAACTGAAACAAAACCTGTGGCGGCACAAAAAATTGCCACGCGCGATGCTGGGCGTGAAAAGATGTCGAGCCTGCGGCGAAAGCTGAGCGAAAGATTGGTTGCTGTTAAAAACGAAACAGCGATGCTTACCACTTTCAACGAAATAGACATGAGTTATGTGATGGATTTGCGCACCCGCTACCAGCAGAAATTTACCGAAACACACGGACTTAAACTGGGCTTTATGTCGTTCTTTACAAAAGCGGTAGCTACTGCCATGGATTTTCACCCGATGGTAAATGCACAAATTGATGGCGACGAAATTGTAATGCCCCGGTTTGTAGATGTGGGAATAGCCGTCTCAACACCAAAAGGTTTGATGGTGCCGATTGTGCGCAACGCCGAAAGCAAATCGATTGCACAAATCGAAATTAAAATTAAAGAGCTGGCAGAAAAAGCAAGAAACAAAAAGATATCGGTTGAAGAATTGAGTGGCGGAACTTTTACCATCACCAACGGCGGGGTTTTTGGCTCGCTGTTGTCAACTCCCATAATCAATCCGCCACAGTCGGCCATTCTGGGGATGCATAACATTGTCGATCGCCCTGTGGCTGTAAACGGACAAGTGGCGATTCGACCGATGATGTATGTAGCGTTATCATACGACCATCGAATTATCGACGGTAAAGATTCAGTAGGATTTCTTGTGAAAGTAAAAGAGTTGCTCGAAAACCCGGAACGCATGTTTACCGGTGGCCACGATGCCGGAAAGTTGTTGCTGGGAATATAAATAATGGATGAATAAAATGCCAACTGTTACAAAAATTCAGTTGGCATTTTTATTTCATCATCTTCCAATTCAACGCATACCCAACCACAAAAACAACCGTAAAAATGGCGCCCGGAACAGTGAATGAGTTCCAGCCCAGCCAGATTACGGGCAAAATTGTCATGCCAAGTTGGGCAATAGTATAAAAGACAAAACCGTTGCGGTGGAGTTTCCACATACGGATGGCCCCTGCCAGCGAGATAGCCGAAAAGGCCATAAATAATACAAAATACATTGGCGAAATGGCTTCAGTTGTGTGGGTTGAAGAATATTCGATGATAAATGCCGATGCTTTTTCGAAAAAAAGTGCTGCCAGAAAATAAGCGATGAACCCGCTTCCACTACCTGCAAAAGTGAGTAAGCAAAGCGCGGACAATAACTCGGGTCTGTTACTTTTTGTATTTTCGGTTGGATTCATTGCTTCGAAAATTTTCAACAAAAATAAATTAAAAGGTAAGCCACAGATTCACAGGTTCAATTTTATCCGAAAATCTGTGAATCTGTGGTATCTTCTTCAGCCAAAACAATAATCGTTATATTTGTCACCTATTCATAAAAATATGTCAGACAAACCTTTAATTTTAGTTACAAACGACGATGGAATCCACGCCAAAGGATTGCGCGAACTGGTTGAAGTGATGCACTTTTTTGGTGATATTGTGATTATTTCATCCGAAGTTTCCATGTCGGGGAAATCGTGTGCAATTACAGTTGATCAACCACTGCGGGCAACCCCGGTTGAACAGATTCACGGGGTTCCGACCTATAAATGTAACGGAACACCGGTTGATGCAGTGAAACTCAGTTTTAACAGTTTGCTCGATCGTAAACCCGACTACGTGGTTTCGGGAATAAACCATGGTACAAATTCTTCAATCAGTGTAATTTACAGCGGTACGATGGGCGCTGCCATTGAAGGCAGTTTGCACGGTGTGCCGTCGATTGGGTTTTCGCTCGACGATTACAGCAGCGATGCTGATTTTTCGAAAGCAAAAATAATTGTTGCCAAAGTTTTTCAGAGTGTGCTCGAAAACGGGCTGCCTCCGTTTACCTGCCTGAATGTAAATATTCCGCAGGGAAAACCAAAAGGCATTAAAGTTTGCCGGCAGGCACACGGAAAATGGATGGAAGAGTTTGAAAAACGTACAGACCCGCACGGCCGCGAGTATCATTGGCTCACAGGTTATTTTCAGAATTTTGAAGAGGAATCGACCGAAACCGATGTTTTTGCTATGAAAAATGGCTACACTTCGGTTGTGCCCGTTACTGTTGACATGACCTGTTATAAAACCCTGGCCGAAATTCAAAACTGGAAATTTTAATGTTACAACGCCGCCGAAATAGATTCGATAACACTGGAATCGGATTCCTGGTGGGATTCACTTTACCGCTGGCTGTTTTTTTTGTGGTTTACCTGTTCGGCAACCACAATGTTTCTTTTGCCGACTACATGAAAGGATTGTGGAAATTACAGGCACTTATAAAACTCGGCAGTCTGTGTGTTTTCCTGAACAGTGCTGCATTTATGGGTTTAATCCAGCTGAAATTTGAAAAGGCTGCACGCGGCGTTTTAGGTGCAACAATTGTTTACGCTATTTTTGTAATGATTTCAAGAGCATTTTAACTATACTCATTACTCATATCTAAAAGTCTAAAAGTCTTTTCGCAAAATGAAATATTATCTGGTTGCTGGCGAAGCATCGGGCGACTTACACGGCTCGAACCTGATGAAGCAGTTAAAAATTGCTGATTACGATGCTGAATTTCGTTATTTTGGCGGCGACTTAATGCAGGCCGAAGGCGGCGTTCTGGTAAAACATTATCGTGAAATGGCATTTATGGGCATTGTGAATGTGGCGCTCAACATTCGAACTATCAAAAAAAACATGCACGTTTGCGAAAATGATATACTTGGTTATCAGCCCGATGTTTTAGTTTTAATTGATTATCCGGGTTTCAACCTGCGCATGGCAGAGTTTGCACACAAACATAATATCCGGGTTTTTTACTACATCGCCCCAAAAGTGTGGGCATGGAAAGAATACCGCGTTAAAAAAATAAAAGCATTTGTAGATGAACTTTTTACCATATTGCCTTTTGAAACCGACTATTTTAAAAAACATGGAATTATACCGCATTACATTGGCAATCCATTGTTAGATGCTGTTGCAGAATTTCGGGATAAATCAGGTAAACCTGATTTCAGAAAGGAAAATAATCTGGATGAACGACCGATAGTTGCATTATTGTCGGGAAGTCGCTCACAGGAAATCAGAAATATGTTGCCGGTGATGGTTGCGGCGGTAAAAAACTTACCTGAATTTCAGTTTGTGGTGGCCGGAGTAACCACTGTTAACCGGCAGCTTTACGAAAAAGTACTTCAGGGGGCAGGGATAAAACTTGTTTTTGGACAAACCTATGAATTGTTGGATTGCGCATACGCAGCGCTCGTAACTTCGGGAACTGCAACTTTGGAAACGGCTCTTTTTAAAGTACCCCAAACAGTGCTTTACCGTGTTGAGGGCGGCTGGCTTACACAACTCATTATGAAAAATTTTGTGCTGACTGTGGAGTGGGCTTCATTGCCCAATCTGATTCTGAATAAAGCGGCACTGAGGGAATTTATACAACTCGACTTGACCGTTTACAATGTTAGGCAGGAACTCGAAAACCTGCTTTTTAATCTTGAATACCGCAATGAAATGCTGACCAATTACAATGAACTGGCTGAAATAATGGGCACACCGGGAACTTCGGAGAAGGCAGCCCGGAAAATGGTTGATGTGTTAATGAAAAAATAAATGCCTGAAAGACTTATTTTTGCAATTTTGCGTTCATAGTTTTCAACTTTAAACATTCATTTTCGATGTATAGTGTTTTTAGAAAAGAAATCAGTTCGTTTTTAGGTTCACTAACAGGTTATTTGGTGATACTGGTTTTTTTACTGGTAACCGGTTTGTTTTTGTGGGTTTTCCCCGGGCAATATAACATTCCCGATAGTGGCTATGCCACACTTGACGGGTTATTCGAACTTGCGCCCTGGCTTTATCTTTTTCTGATTCCGGCAATCACAATGCGATTTTTTGCCGACGAAAAACGCACCGGCACAATTGAAACTTTGCTTGTGCGGCCCGTATCCGATTTGCAACTTGTGCTTGCGAAATTCCTTGCCGGACTTGTGCTCGTGGTTATTTCGCTGCTACCCACTTTGCTTTATTTTTTATCGGTTTATCTTTTGGGAAACCCTGTTGGAAGTATTGATACAGGTGCAACCTGGGGTGCTTTTATCGGGTTGTTTTTCCTGGCTGCCATTTATATTTCCATCGGCATTTTTGCATCATCACTTACCGATAACCAAATCATTTCGTTTATCGTTTCCATGGCGTTTTCGTTTGTCTTTTATCTCGGTTTTGAGTTTGCTGCATCTGCCGGAGTTCCTTATTTGATTGAACAATTGCTTTCATGGTTGAGTATTAACAGCCATTATTTGTCGGTTTCGCGTGGCGTGGCCGACATGCGCGATTTGCTCTATTTTGTAGGGATTACCCTGTTTTTTCTTGTGTTGACATCGACATTACTCCGTCCCGGAAACTGGAAGTTGAAAAAGACAAAACTGAAGTTTGCTATTTTTACAGTTGTATTGTTTGTTGTTCTGTTTGTTTCCTCCAATTTTCTTTTCAGGATTGATTTAACTGCCGATAAACGCTTTTCGCTGGCGCCGGTAAGCCGCGATATTTCTGGTGAACTTAACACTCCGGTTGAAATTGAGTTGTTTCTTGAGGGCGAGCTGGAACCCGGTTTGCAAAAAATACAACAGGAGATTTTTGAAAAAATTGCTGTGTTAAATGTGTACGCATCTTCTCCAATAAGGCTGAAAGTATCAGACCCCTATAATTTTAGAACTACTGAAAAGCGAGATAAATTTCAGCAGTCGCTGGTTGATAAAGGTGTTAAACCTATCAGTTTTAATAAAAGAACCAATCAGGGAGTTTCTACAAAATATATTTTTCCAGGTGCTATAATCAGGATGAATGGAAAAGAATCCGCAGTTAATTTTCTGAAAAATAATCCTGATTTCTCTCCTGTAATAAATTTTAATCACTCTGTTGAATCGGTTGAATTTGAACTTGTTAACGCATTTCAGAAACTGATGCACGAGGACAAGCCAACCATCGGCTTTTTGCAAGGACACGGTGAGTTGAACCGTTATGAGATTATGGATTTTGCCGGTTCGCTTGTCGGAGATTTTAATGTTGCACAGGTTTCAGCCAGTGAACTGACAGGTACTTCAAAAGAGATTGATATTTTGATTGTGGCCGGACCAAAACAATCTTTTCCTGAGAGCGATAAATTTTTGATTGACCAGTATTTAATGAGAGGAGGAAAAATAATGTGGCTGATTGACCCGGTACTGGTTAATGCCGACAGTCTGTCGAGCGGTTACCAAACCTATGCTTTTCCCGTTGATTTAAATCTTGGCGACCAGCTTTTTAAATACGGTGTAAGATTGAATTATGAATTGCTGCAGGATGTTGACTGTGCGCAGTTGCTGGTAAATATTGCACCTGAAGGAAGCGAGGAACAATGGACACGGCAACCGTGGTATTATTCGCCTTTGCTTACTCCGGCAGATAATCATCCGTTGAGTCGCAACCTGAACCGGATTTTTACTGAATTTGTTTCTTCGGTTGATACGGTTTCTGGTAACAAGGAACTAATGAAAACTGTGATTCTGACAACTTCGCCGTATGCAAGGCGCATTAAATCACCATCGTCGGTAAGCCTCGAAAATATAAACAATCCACCTGCCCGCGAACTTTTTACAGAGCCGTTTATTCCGGTGGGTGTGCTTGTTGAAGGCGAATTTACTTCGGTCTTTGAAAACCGGATGATTGAAAATCTGAGTGTACCATCCGATGGTTTCAGGGCTAAAGGAACTGCCTCGAAAATGATTGTGATTGCCGATGCAGGAATGATTGCCAATAAAGTTGATTACACCCGGCAACCTCCGCGAATCAGGGAAGAAATGGGGTACGACCGTGTAAGCCGGCAAACTTTTGGCAACCGCGAATTTCTGCTTAACGCGGTATATTTCCTTGGCGGTTATTCCGAAATTATGCAGTTACGCAGTCGCACCGTGCAGTTGCGCCTGCTCGATAAAGTGAAGTTGCGCGAGGAGAAAACGTGGTGGCAGTGGTTCAATATTATTTCGCCAATGCTCATAATTCTTGTGTTGGGTATTAGCTACAATACGCTACGGCGCACCCGTTATAAACGTTTGATAAAACATTAATAAATTCCAACTTTTGCGGAGATGATTTATGCTTAAAGTTTGTATATTCGTGAACTTGGTAAATTAAACCAAGCGTTTATCATTAGAAGAAAAATCGAAAAAAAATAAAATAAAACAGATATGAAATTTGTTGTTTCAAGTACCGAATTATTAAGCCATTTGGCATCATTAAGCCGTGTAATCAGCAGTAAAAGCACCATGCCGATTCTCGATAACTTTTTGTTTCAGCTTGCTGAATCGGAGATTACAATTACCGCCAGCGACCTGGAATCGACATTGATTACAAGTTTAAAACTCGATAATATTGAAGGCGAAGGTTCCATCGCTGTGCCAGCCAAACTGTTTATCGACACATTAAAAGAGTTTCCCGAGCAGCCGCTGACTTTCCAGATTGATGATAAATCGTATGTGGTTGAAATTTTCTCCGACAACGGAAAGTATAGTATAATGGGGCAGAACGCCGAGGATTATCCGGTGTTGCCAAAACTAAACGAAGAAGCTGCTTCATCGATAAATGTGAGCCATGTGGCATTGCGCAAGGGAATTGAAAAAACATTGTTTGCTACAGCCGACGATGAATTGCGCCCGGTGATGAATGGAATTTATGTTGAGCTCACGCCAAATTTTATGAGTTTTGTAGCTTCAGATGCACATAAACTGGTTCGCTATCGCCGGAGTGATGCAAAATCAGATTTCGATTCGTCATTTATACTTCCCAAAAAACCGGCTGGTTTGCTGAAGAACCTGCTGCCAAAAGAAGAATTCGATGTGAAAATTGAGTTCGACGAAAAAAATGCCTTTTTTACATTAAGTAATTATAAACTCATTTGCAGGCTTGTTGAAGGAAATTACCCAAGTTACAACTCGGTTATTCCAACCAAAAATCCGAATGTAATGCAAATCGACCGCCTCCAGTTTTTTAATACGGTTAAAAGGGTTTCGGTATTTTCGAACCAGGCAAGTAATTTAATAAAGCTGAATATTGCCGACAATCAATTGGTTGTTTCAGCTCAGGATATCGATTTCTCAATTTCGGCTGTTGAACGCCTTGCCTGTGAATACGAAGGAGATGAAATGGAAATCGGATTCAAATCTACTTTCCTTCAGGAAATTTTAACCAACATTTCGGCTTCGGATGTGAAAGTTGAAATGAGCGACCCGACAAGGGCCGGGCTACTTTTACCTGCCGAAAATGCCGATGAGAACGAAGATATGCTCATGCTTTTGATGCCGATGATGATTAATGCGTAATATTTAAAAAGTAAATCTGAAAAGGTATCGTTGAAACCATACGGTTTTTGCGATACCTTTTCTTTTAATAACCATAAATGAAACTGTACTTAAAAAACCCTTTGGTAGTCCTCGACCTCGAAACAACCGGTGTAAATATTGCCACCGACCGCATTGTTGAAATTGCCCTTCTGAAAATAAACCCAAACGGAACCGAAGAAGAAAAGTTGTACCGGATTAACCCCGAAATGCCAATACCACCGGAGGTTTCCATGATTCATGGAATTTATGATGAAGATGTGAAAGATGAACCAACCTTTAAACAGTTGGCAAAAATACTGGCTAAATTTCTCGAAGGTTGCGATTTGTGCGGTTTTAATTCAAACCGGTTCGACATTCCGTTGCTGGCCGAAGAGTTTTTGCGTGCCGATGTTGACATCGATTTGAAAAAACACAAATTTATTGATGTTCAGGCCATTTTTCATAAAATGGAAAAAAGAACACTCGCCGCAGCATACAAATTTTACTGCCAGAAGGATTTAACCGACGCACACAGTGCAATGGCCGATACAAAAGCCACTTACGAGGTTTTAAAGGCGCAACTCGAAGTTTATGAGGGTGTTGAATATGAAGATGTAAAAGGTAAAAAATCGGTTCCGATTGTAAATGACGTGGAAAAACTCAGCGAGTTTTCATCGTATGACCAAAATGTTGATTTTGCCGGTCGCATTGTTTACGACGAGAAGGGTGTGGAAGTCTTCAATTTCGGCAAAAATAAAGGAGTTCCGGTTGAAAAAGTTTTGCGTGAGCAACCCGGCTATTTTGGATGGATGATGGATGGCGAATTTCCACTTTACACCAAAAAAGTGCTTACAAAACTTCGGCTCCGAATGATGAATAAATAATCATTTTTCTATTTTCCTATCTCTGATGAATAAATGTTGCTTTGATGTGAATAACAATAAATTAAAATCTTTCTTTATTGCAGTTTGGTTAGTTCAATACCTGTTTTGATTCGAAAAAAAATATACTTTTGAAGCATCTGTACAATATAAAACCCTTTATAATGTCAGATGAAGGGACTATTATTTACAAACAAAACTGTTGAATGGTTTTTTGGACGGAACTCATAAATAAAGTTAAACGTTTGTCTTTGAATTTCCCCGATGAAAGGGAAAATGAATACAGGGAGTTTTATTATGTTCGCTCATATAAAACCACCCGGTTTGCGTATCTCATCCTTTCGTTGTTATATGCATTTTTTGGTTATCTCGATAGTGTTGTTGCACAGCAATATTTCAATCTTTTTATAACAATCCGAATTATTGTTGTTGTGCTTTTGTTATCAGTATTTGCATATTCATATTCACGGAATTTTAGGTATCACTGGCAAACACTTATTTTCATTACCTATTTTCTGGGCGCTGTTGGTATTATACTCATGTTGGTTCGGATGCCAGAGGTTGTTGTGTATAGCAGTGGACTGATTCTGGTTTTTCTTGCAGGGTCTGTTTTAATCAAACTTCGTTTTCTTGCATTTTCAATCGCCAGTTGGCTGGTAATTATTCTCTATATAATTGCCGGTTTTACTTTTGATGTTAATTCAACAATTGTATTATCCAACAGTTTTTTCTTTATTGGGGCAATTGTAATAGGAATGATTGCTGCCTACCGAACTGAAGTTTTTAACCGCGATAATTTCGACCTGTATTTACAAATTGCAAAAAAGAATGTGCAGATTGAACAAGCTAACCGCAATCTGGAAGAAAAAGTTGCCGTAAGAACTAAACTTTTAAACGACCGCAACCGCGAGTTAAACGACGAAGTTAAGCACCGTGTAATTGTTGAAAAAGAGTTAATTGCAGCAAAGGAAAGAGCGGAAGAATCGGATAAGCTGAAGTCGGCTTTTCTTGCAAATATGAGCCACGAAATAAGAACCCCGATGAATGGAATTCTCGGTTTTGCCCACTTGCTGCACGAAGCCGAAAGTGAAGAAGAATTCACCGAGTTTGTGAATACAATCATAAAAAGCGGAGAACATCTTCTGAACCTGATAAACGATATTATCGATCTTTCAAAAATCGAGGCTGGTATTTTAAAAATTGAAGAAAGCCAATTTGAACTCAACAGACTAACCAGAGAAATCTATGATATGTTCAGTGCAAATCAACATATTGTTGAGCGAAATATTCAATTCGGTTATAAAGATGGTTTGCCCGACGACAATTGTTTGATTTTAACCGACCGGGTAAGGTTAAAGCAGATTTTGATAAACGTTGTAAACAACGCCTGTAAATACACCGACCACGGAAGTATTGAATTTTACTACAAAATTGACGGGGAGAACCTTGTCTTTGTGGTAAAGGATACAGGCATCGGAATTCCCGAGGAGTCGCAGAAACACATTTTTGACAGGTTTATGCAGGCTTCAAATGGAAAAACTTCGGGAAGGGAAAGTACCGGTTTAGGTCTTTCAATTACAAAAACCTACCTGAATCTCATGGGAGGCAATATTTCCGTAAAAAGCGAAGTAAATGTTGGCTCAGAGTTCACCTTTGTTTTACCCCATATTTTCGAAACCCAAAAAAACATTAACTAATGACACAATTTGACTGGGAAGGAAAAACCATTTTAGTGGTTGACGACAAAAATATTAATTATATTCTGCTAAAAACTCAGTTGCGAAAAACCAGGGCAAATGTTATCTGGCTTGAAAACGGAGCGGAAGCACTGGAGTTTGTTGAAAACGGTAATCATGTCGATTTAATTCTGATGGATATCAGAATGCCCGTGATGGACGGTATTGAAGCTTCGCGCAGAATTAAACAAATAAAACCCGGATTACCCGTAGTAATTCAAACCGCAAGTGTTATGGGCAGTGCATACGAAGAAATTAATACTTCAAATTGCGACGATACTATATTTAAACCCATCGATGCCAATAAACTGATTGAAATAATAGCTAACCAGTTTGAAAAATACGCTGCAAAATGATAAGAGAGCAAAATCCAGGGCAACGATACAACATTTCTGTACTTTTTGTTGATGACAACGAAACCATCAGGCAGCTGTACCGGAGGATTCTTGAAAAACACGTAACTCATTTGTACATAGCTGAAAATGGTTCTCACGGTCTCGAACTTTACCAAAAACACAAACCAGACCTGGTAATTACCGACATGGTAATGCCGGTGATGAATGGTTTGGAGATGGTTAAGGAGATCAAAAAATTTG
The DNA here is from genome assembly GCA_050179035.1 of Draconibacterium sp. Classification (GTDB taxonomy): domain Bacteria; phylum Bacteroidota; class Bacteroidia; order Bacteroidales; family Prolixibacteraceae; genus Draconibacterium. The sequence goes on from JBFXFM010000030.1 coordinate 30,665, forward strand.
CTCCCGATGCCAAATTTGTTGTAATGTCGGCTTATAGCGAAAAGGACAGCTTTATCGAATCCATTCATCTTGGTGTCGATGGTTACCTGATGAAACCCGTAGAAGCTAAAAAACTGCTTTCGCTCATCGATGAATTTGCCGGAATTACTTTAATGAAATGGGAGCTTGAAGCAAAAGAGAAAAAACGTCAGGAGGCCGAAGATAATATGAAGAAATCGCTGTCCGAAAAAGATGTTTTATTGCGCGAAGTACACCACCGGGTAAAAAACAACATGCAAATTATTTCGAGTATTCTGAGCATGCAAAGCAGGAATATCGACGACCCACGTTTACAGGAAATTCTCCAGGAAAGCCAGAACAGAATACACTCAATGGCATTGATTCACGAAAACCTTTACAATCACAAGAGTTTGGCAAACATCATGTTTTCGACTTATATCAAAAGCTTAACAGGAAATATTGCCAGAACCTACTCAAACCAACAGGCTAACATTCAGTTCGATTACCAGATTGACGATGCTTACCTGCCTATGGACATTGCAATTCCCTGTGGCCTGATTATTAACGAACTGATTTCGAACTCTTTCAAATATGCTTTTGTAAACAGGCCTTCGGGAATCATCAGCATTCATTTTAAAAATATTCGGGACAATGAATATACACTCATCGTAGCAGATAATGGCGTCGGCATTCCCCCGGATATTAATGTTTTAAAAACCAAATCGTTAGGCATGAAGATTCTGCACCGGTTGGTGCAGCAAATCGACGGTGAAATTGCAAATGATTTCTCAAACGGAACAAAATTTATTATCCATTTTAAATCAACCAATAAATGAACTCAAAGTACAAAATTCTGATTGTGGAAGACGAAATTCTTGTAGCAACCGATATTCAGGAAAGTCTTGAAGGGCTTGGATATACGGTTCAAGGCATGGTAGATACAGGAATAAAAGCCATTGAAGCCGTGGAAGAACAACTGCCCGATTTAATTTTAATGGACATTAACCTGAAAGGTGAAATGACTGGTATTGAAGCTGCAACAAATATTACCAGAAACAATGACGTCCCAATTATTTATTTAACAGCCAATACGGATATCGATACAGTAAATAAAGCCAAAGTAGCTCTTCCTTACGGATATATCAGTAAACCGTTCACCGATAAGGATTTGCAAACAAATATCGAAATTGCCATTTTTAAATTTGCAAACGATGTTAAGCTGAAAATGGAAAGCGAACAGTTTAATACTTTCTTCGATTTAAAAGACCACGAAAAAAACCAGATAATTGTTCACGGGCAAAAAGGCCTTGAAAAAATAAACATTAAGGATGTTTATTTTATTGAGAACGATGGAAAACAAACCATTATTCATCTGTCAGAAGACGAAGTAGTTACCGATAAATCTTTTGTTGAACTCACCGGTTTATTTCCCAAAAAGTACTTTGTGCAGGTAAGTCAGTATTTTGTTATTAATGCCTTAAAGGTTTTTGCTGTAAAATATCCCGAGATAATAATTGCCGATAAAATGACGGTGATTTCGGTAGATGAAGAGTACAGGGAGACAATTAAAACTATTAACAGCGAATTAGGCGAAATAATTGATAATGAATAGTATTGTTCTTAACGAAGAGATGTTAGCCGTAGAAATTGATGATATTGACATTGATACATATATCGAAGAAATTTTTGCCAAAAACGGTCCTGACAAAGAAGATTATCTTGTTTTTTATAAATTGGTTGACCGTTTAAAAGCTGAGGAAGTTGAAGATTTTCGTCGAAAGATTGCCTCCATTCTGAATCCAGATTCGCTCTTCGGTTTCTCTTACACCAAACCGTTTGGATACAGTGGCGATTTTTTTATCATCGAAAAAATATACCAGTATTACGTAAATCCTGATGAACGTTACCGCAAATGGGACGAATTTTTGCACTCAGCGGGTGCCGTTATTGCTGTCAGAAACCGTAAAACACTCGCTATCGAAATATTTGAGCAATTAAATAAAAAGGCGATGGGATTGCGTCAGGATGTATTGATTCTTGGCAGTGGTCCGGTAACTGAAACTTTTGAGTTTTTCGAACGCAACCCGGATAATTCGCTTGTATTTGAGATGCTCGATTTAGATAAAAGAGCCATAGCATACGCCAAAGCCAAAAACCGGAAGTACCTGAATAAAATGACTTTTCATAATGCCAACGTAATCAGGTTCACACCCGAAAGGAAATTTGATTTGATTTGGAGCGCCGGTTTATTCGACTATTTTAAGGGCAAACACTTTGTATATCTGATAAAAAGGTATTACGAATTTCTGAAAGACGACGGCGAAATGATTATCGGGAATTTTAATGTTGAAAATCCTTCGCGCCGAAGTATGGAAATTATGGGCGACTGGTTTTTATACCATCGTTCAGCCGAAGAACTGAAACAATTTGCGTTGCAGGCAGGAGTTGAGGAATCAAAAATCGACGTAATTCAGGAACCTTTGGGAATTAATCTGTTTTTAAAAATTAAGAAGTAATTTTATTGGAAGTTTTTTAAAAACTGTGTGATGAAAATAATATGTATTGGCCGGAATTACGTGGCACATGCCAAAGAGTTAAACAACGAAGTTCCTGACGAACCTGTGTTTTTTATGAAACCCGATTCGTCGCTGCTGCGCAACAACGACCCGTTTTATATTCCCGGCTGGACAAAAGATGTGCATCACGAAATTGAATTGGTACTAAAGATTAACCGCATCGGCAAAAATATAGAAAAGCGGTTTGCACACAGATATTACAATGAAATTGGACTTGGCATCGATTTTACAGCGCGCGATGTTCAACAAAAGCTCAAAGAAAAAGGTCTTCCGTGGGAAAAAGCCAAAGCTTTCGACCAAGCTGCAGTTCTGGGTAACACTTTTATCGATAAAGAAAAACTAGCTGATGCTGCTAATATTCAGTTTAAACTGAATATCAACGGAAATCTTGTGCAGGATGGTAATTCGAACCTGATGATATTTAGTTTCGACGATATTATTTCGCATATATCGAAATATGTTACGCTTAAAATTGGCGACCTGATTTACACGGGAACCCCGGCTGGTGTTGGCCCGGTAAAAATTGGCGACAGGCTCGAAGGTTTTCTTGAAGACAAAAAACTACTCGATTTTGAAATAAAATAATCGGATGTTGTTATTGTTTTCAGGCTGTTAATTTATTTAATTCAGCCTGAAAACGATGACAATCCGGTAACCGATAACCAAAAAAATAACCATGGTAACTTTAAATCAAATCAACAGTTTTCTGGCTCCACGTAAATTTGCAGTAGCCGGCGTTTCGCGCAATCCTAAAAAGTTTGGAGGATATGTTTTTAACGAGTTAAAACAGAAAGGCTTTCAGTTGTTTCCGATAAATCCGAATGCCGAAGAAATTCAGGGAGTGAAATGCTACAAAACCGTAGCAGAACTTCCTGCCGATATAACCCATTTGTTGATTTTAACGCCAAAGACCGAAACAGCTTCAGTAGCCGAAGCTGTTGTTAAGAAAGGAATTAAAATGGTGTGGATTCAGCAAACGTCGGAAACTCCTGAAGCGTTGAAAATAATTGAAGAAGCTCAAATTCCGGTTATTTTTAAAAAATGTATTATGATGTTTGCCGACCCTGTAAAAGGCGGCCATGCATTTCATCGTTTCTTTGTAAAAGCTTTTGGTGGATACCCGAAAATGGTGGTAGCCAATTAATATCAAGGAAAATGAAGGAACCCGGATTCGAACTTGAAATGGAGGTGCGTGATTACGAATGCGACCTTCAGGGCATTGTCAACAACGCGGTTTCCCAGAATTACCTGGAACATTGCCGACACAAATTTCTTCAGTCGGTTGGAATTGATTTTGCACAACTTCACAACAACGGTATCGATGCAGTTGTAATCAGAGCAGAAATTGATTATAAATTTCCGCTTTGTCCAGGTGATGTTTTTTTTGTACGACTGAAATTAGGAAAGCAGGGCAATTTGCGGGTAATTTTCGACCAACAAATTGTGCGCAAAGCCGATGAAAAACTCATGGTAAAAGCCAGAATTACGACAGTGCTTACAAAAAATGGCCGACCGCTGGCTTCGGCTTTTCTTTTAAAGGAGTTTGAAGAATCTGGATTGTTAGTGCCGGAGGTCTAATCCTTTTCAAGAAGTTTCTCCTCAATCCGATACTCTTTCGCAACAAATCCGTGATTTTTCAAAGCCGCCTTAAACCCCTCGTTCATCATTCTTCCGGCCCGGAGTGGCAGATGTAGCAAATTTGGAATGTTGTTTTCGTCAGCCGGTTTTTTATAAAACCGCAGGCATGAATTTACGTCGGAAGAGAGGTATATTCTGCAAGCCATCGGGCGGGCAGCGTAGGCCAAACAAGCTCCGTTTTCCAGCAGCGGACATGGATGTTTGGCGTTAAGCAGGTCTTTTTCCGTTAAAAAACCAAACGCATTTTTCTTATTCTCTGCCCGTTCTTTTAGTTCAGCTTTTTTATTCGCTTCAAAATTATTTTCGATGAAGTAATTGAGAAAATCCAATTCATATCTCATGGCAAAAACGGGCTGATGACAACACCATTCACACCCTTTTTTACAATGAACGGGTTGATGCTGCTGTGAAGCAAATCCGGTTAAAATATCAATAAAACCATCCACCGAGGAATACATTTCAGCAACAGCTGCAAAAAGTGCATCAGGTTCAAAACCGGCTTCACAAACTTTCATTCCCAGTTTAAACCCGTCGGAATAAAATGCACTTTCAATTTCTTTCAGATTAATATCCATGATTTCGGAATTTTCAATTTGAGAATTGACTTTAATTTCCGCTCTATTTAAACTGACCGGTTTCAAGCCGGTGAAAATAGTCTTTTGCAGCCCGTTTAACATGAGGTGCAAGCAACACAGCACTTATTACTGTTGGGAAAGCCATCAACCCAAAAGCCAGATCAATCAGTGATATAACAACGCCAATCTGAACAGTTGCGGCAAGAATGATGGAGCCTGCATAAAAATAGTTGTAGTATTTTCCATAGCGGGCGCCGGCCACAAAACTCAAACATTTTACTCCGTAATAAGGGTAAGCAAACATGGTTGAGAGCGAAAAGAAAAGTACGGTAATCAGCAGAATGTATTTCCCAAATCCGGGCATGCTGGTTTCAAAAGCTAAAGTAGTTACCGAAACTCCATCAACATTCGGAGTGTTCCAAACCCCCGTAATAATTAGTGCCAGTGCCGTCATTGTACAAATTATCATTGTGTCCAGAATCGGGCCTAGCATGGCAATCAACCCTTCACGAACGGGTTCGCTTGTCTTTGCAGCCCCGTGTGCCATCGATGCTGTTCCAAGGCCAGCTTCGTTTGAAAATGAGGCACGCCGAACACCGGTAATGATAACCGAACCAACCGCTCCGCCCATAACAGCCTGACCGGTAAAAGCGTCAGTGATAATCAATTTAAGTGATGGTAAAATATGTTCCAGATTTGTTGCAATTATAAAAGCAACTGAAATAGCATAAAACACAGCCATTACCGGTACAATCTTTCCCGTTACTTTTCCGATGCGGGTTACCCCTCCAAAAATTACAACGGCAACCAAAAGTGCCAGGCCAATACCGATGTAAAGATTAATTTGAGATGGAACTTGTGAGAGATTAGGAATAAAAACAACTTCTTTTAGAATCTGTGTCAACTGGTTGGCCTGAAACATGGGCGAAACGCCAATCATGCCGGCCACAGAAAAGAAAATCGCAAGCGGTTTCCAATGTTTGCCGAGTCCTTCGGTTATAAAATACATGGGGCCACCTTGTATTTCGCCATTACTGTCTTTTCCGCGAAACATAACAGCAAGTGTACATTCAAAAAATTTGGTACTAATTCCTAATAATGCCGAAATCCACATCCAGAACATCGCGCCCGGACCGCCGGTGGCAATAGCCACAGCCACACCCGAGATGTTGCCCATTCCAATGGTTCCGGCAAGCGCGGTTGAAAGCGCTTCGTAATGTTTTAACTGGCCGGGTTCGTTCGGGTCGTCATATTTTCCGGTTAAAATTTTAAGTGCATGACCAATGTAACGCAACGGAGCCAATCTTGAATAAATTAGAAAAAAGAAACCGCCACCCAAAAGCAATATCAACAGGGGAGTTCCCCAGATTGTATTTGCGGCTTGTATTATATATTCACCGGTTTTTTCAAGCATGTCAGAATTATTTCAACTGAATTTTTGCAAACACCGGCAAATGGTCTGATGGCCAGCGCATCTCTTTCGAATCGGTAAGAGCTGCATATTTCAGCACATCAACCATTTCATTTACAAAAACATAGTCAATTCGGTCTTTCATGGGTGCATTCCAGTCGAAACTGTTGAAAGTCCCGGTTGGTCCGTAGGGTGGGGCAATGGTAATTTTGCGGCTGTCGCGAAGGTATTTTCTGATGTTGGCAATTCCTTCGGTTTCGGGAGTGAGGTTAAAGTCGCCGGTTAAAATTACCGGATAACCCGAATCTCCAACTGTTTTTTTGATTTTGGATATAATCAAATTAGCCGAATTTTTTCTTGCTTCAACGCCCATGTGGTCGAAATGTGTATTGTAGTAGTAGAACATTTTACCTGTAACTTTCGATTTTAATTTACCCCAGGTTACCACTCGATTCAACGCAGCATCCCAGCCTTTGCTTGGTTCTTCTGGTGTTTCAGAGAGCCAGAAAGTTCCACTTTCGATTAATATGAATTTTGATTTGTTGTAAAATATAGGGGAGAATTCGCCTCCTTTTTCACCATCATCGCGGCCAACCCCAAACCAGTCGAAACCGGGCATGTTTTTCTGAACATCCAGAATTTGTCCGTGAAGCGCTTCCTGCAAACCAAAAAGGTCAGCTTCATGAAATTTCAGCAATCCTGTTGCCATTTCAATCCGGTTGGGCCAGGCGTTTATACCGTCGTTTTCAGTATTGAACCTGATGTTAAAAGTTACCACATTGATTTGTTGTGAAAACAAAGAAAATGAAATCATCAGGAAAAATGCTGTCAGTAAATTCTTCATAATCAATAATTTTTTAATTGTTACAAAAACCAAAGTCACCAAAAATGCCACCTTTTTGTTTTCCTTCCACAATGGTTTTAACCGATTCTTTTTCGCTGTTAATTACAAAACGTTGGCAAAATTCAGTAATCACATCGAAGTATTCAGTCATAGGCAAATCCGATATTTCATGGGCTCCCCCGCAAGTTGTGTGCAACCAGTAAGGTGTATGCAGTTTGTCGAGCTTTTGCACAATGGTGAATGGACCACTTAAGATAAGGTATCCGGGTTGACCTTTTTGGCAATACCGGTGTGGCGCAGTTGCATAAGGCACAAGGTTATCATCGGTGCCGTGAAAAAACAGCGATGGTATTGCGGAGTCCTCGTAAATAACCACTGTATCGGGAATTGCTCCCGCCATACTGATAACGCCGGCATAAGAAACTGGTCCCGAATCGAGGCCATAACACATCGGTGGCTGATAAGCTGCATTCAATGCGGCTTCCGCACCGGCGCTGCTCCCGGCTAAAATCAGTTTTTGTGGGTTTATGCCAAATTGCTCCCGGTTTTCAACCAGAAAATAGGAGGCATCCTGAATGTCCTGAATGGCTCCGATAAATGTGTTCAGCTTGTCTTCTGCCGGACAGTCGCACCCAAACCCGGTTTCCTTATTTTTCCGGCTCAATCTGTACGACATCGAAACCACCACATAACCATAACCGGCTAAACGATTGCAGAATTCAACTATTTTTTCTGAATCCCGTGTTCCTGTACTAAACCCGCCACCATGAAGATAAATCAGTGTAGCCCGTTCAAAATCAGGGTCATTTTGTGGGATATAAATATCCATTTTCAGGGCTTCGCCATCTTTTGTGGCATATGTAACTGTTTCGGTGTTTATTTCGTCGAACAAAACAGATGAATATCTTTCCTGCGTGAAAGCATTCAACGAAATTATAATCATCATTAAACTGATGACAGCGATTTTTGCCATACTTTTTTTGGCGTGAATATAATTATAAATGGATAAAAGTGTGGATAAAAAAAGATGGAGCCCGAAACTCAGACTCCATCAGGAAAAGGACCCATTAAATCTCCCAATTGTTAAATCAATTTTACTGGTGATTTGCTTTCAATAGTCAGGCCAAAAAATTAATGCGCTGAAAAACAGTTTTTTGTAAAATCTGGTGAAGAATTTACTTGTCCGTGATTGGGAAAAGTGTGTTTTGTTTTGAGAAAAAAAGGATTTTCAGAAGAGCAATCCGGTTGGTTTTTCATGGTTTAATTCATGTTGGAGTAACCATTGTTTTCTATACATACCTCCGGCGTAACCTGTTAATTTTCCAGACGTGCCAATAACCCTGTGACAAGGAATAATTATGGGAATTGGATTTTTACCGTTGGCCAGCCCAACTGCCCGTGTATTTTTTTCAGAGCCCGATAGTTTTGCAATGTCGAGGTACGAAACAGTTTTTCCGTAGGGCACATTTTTGACCAGTTCCCAGATTTTTTGCTGAAACTGAGTGCCATTCGGTTTTAGTTTCAAGTCGAATATTTTTCGTTCACCCGTAAAATATTCATGAAGTTGTTTTGCTGCTTCATTAAGAATATCAGGTTGTTCGGTGCTGTTGGGGTTGAATTGGCTGATAAAACTCACGGATAAAAGCGCTTCTTCGTCCGATTTCAATTCGAGAAATCCAACAGGGGTTTCAATGGTGGTATTAAAAATAGTTTGCATAAAAAATCCGGTACCAAAGATACCGGATTTTACCACTTTCAATACCGCTCTCGTTTGGTATATTTTGTATGGAGCAAATGATGCGACACTTCGCTTAAAGGATGTTTTAAGAAATCACGATAAAGTTTTTGAACTTCCGGATTTTCATGCGATTTTCGAATTGTTAGTGCCCCGTCTTCGGCATAAATTGCCTCAGCACGTTTCTTTCTGATTTCAGGACTTGTTGGTATGGGTTGTCCGCCACCACCAAGACATCCGCCCGGACAAGCCATAAATTCAATGAAATGGTAGTTTGAAGTACCTGCTTTAACTGAATCCATTACTGTTTTAGCATTTACAAGCCCGTGAGCCACTGCACATTTTAATTCCACTCCATCCAGAAATGCCCATTCTTTTAACGGATTTTCAATTTTTATTGAGGTTTCGCGTACACCTTCCATGCCACGCACTGGCTCAATATTCAGGTTCTTAAAAGGGACTTCGCGCCCTGTAACCAACTCATAAGCAGTTCGCAAGGCAGCTTCCATTACTCCGCCCGTTGCACCAAAAATAACTCCAGCGCCTGTTGATTCCCCCATAAGTCTGTCGTATTTTGCCGGTTCAAGTTTATTGAAATCGAGCCCGGCCTGTTTAATTAAAATGGCCAGTTCGCGGGTGGTTAAAACATAATCCACATCGCGGAAACCGCTGTCGTGCATTTCAGGCCGGTAAGCTTCGAATTTTTTTGCAGTGCAGGGCATTATCGAAACAGAAACAATATTTTCAGGATCGATATTCCGGGCTTTGGCGTAGTAGGTTTTTACAAGAGCGCCAAACATTTGCTGCGGTGATTTACACGTCGATAAATTGTCGAGATATTGCGGATACATGTGTTCGATGTATTTAATCCATCCCGGCGAACATGAAGTTGCCATTGGCAGTTTTACTGTTTCGTCGTGGTCAACCAATACTTTTTTGAGGCGGGTGAGCAATTCTGTGCCTTCTTCCATAATGGTTAGGTCGGCTGTAAAATCGGTATCCAAAACCGAATCGAAACCGAGACGTTTAAGTGCAGCCACCATTTGACCTGTAACCCTTGAGCCGGGAGGTAAGCCTAATTCTTCGCCCAATCCAACTCTAACGGCTGGTGCAGTTTGAACAACCACATGTTTTATGGGATTTGCAATGGCTTCCCAAACTTCTTCGATATAGTTTCTTTCGACCAAAGCGCCAGTAGGGCAGTGGTTTACGCACTGACCGCAATTGGTACAAACCACATCGCGCATTGCCTTTTCGAAAAATGTGGTAATCCGCATTTTATCGCCTTTGTGGGCTACGGTTAACGCATTCACACCTTGCAGTTCGGCACAGGTTCTGACACAGCGCTGACAACGGATACATTTGCTGTCGTCTTTTATAATCGATGGTGAAAACATATCTATGGAATACTTTTTTAGCGGAGCCAACTCGATAAATTCCTGGGTCATAATTTTGTATTCCGACGAGAGTTTTTGCAGTTCACAGTTGCCGTTGCGGTAACATTTGGTGCAGTCGGCATTATGTTCGGCTAATAAAAGTTCGATGATGTGTTTTCGCGAATTGCGTACTTTTAAACTGTTGGTTAATATTTCCATACCTTCTTCGCAAGGCGTTGCGCAGGATGCTGAAAGTCTTGTCTGTCCAACCACTTCAACCACGCAAACACGGCAGTTTCCTGCCACGCAAAGGTCTTTGTGGTAACAAAGTGTTGGAATGGTAATACCCAGTTTGCCGGCTGCTTCAAGAATTGTTTTTCCTCTTTCCAATTCAACGGGAAAACCATTTATGGTAACATTGATTGTATTTGTCATAATTCTTACTTTTTCGGGTTTAATAAATCATTTCTTCCTGGAAGTTCTCCACAATCGACGAAAATGAGTTGGCTACCGACTGCCCCAAACCGCATTTTGCAGTAAGCTGCATAGTTTCGGTGAGCCGGAGCAATTTTTCGAGGTAAGATGCAGGTTTCTCGCCTCTCTTAACTGCTTTAATTCCGAGTAATAGTTGCTGACAACCTACCCTGCACGGAGTGCACTGTCCACACGATTCTTCCCTGAAGAATTCAAGATAATTATCGAGTACATTGTACATCGATCGTGAGCTGTTAAAAAGCATCATCGATCCGCCGGTTGGAAGTGAAATTCCGGTTAGTTTTCCTTTAAACCCGATGGCTGCATCTTTAAATTTTTTGCGGGGCACAAGAAAACCCGATGCTCCGCCAACCTGAACGGCTTTTGTGTCGCCATCGCCAAATTCATATACAAAATCCTGGAGGCTCATGCCAAGTTCAAGTTCATAAATACCGGGTTTTGGTGTATCGCCCGAAACCGAAAACAGTTTTGTTCCGCGGGAATACTGAACACCAAGATCGTAGAATTTTTTGGCACCATATTTAAAAATGGTAAAAGTATGAACCAGCGTTTCCACATTGTTAATTACAGTAGGTTTATCAAGATAACCGCTTTGTGTTGGAAATGGTGGTTTATTTCTTGGTTCGCCGCGTTTTCCTTCCATCGATTCCATCAGTGCGGTTTCTTCACCACAGATGTATGCTCCCGAGCCCATAAAGATGGTTATCGAAAAATCAAATTTTATTTCCTTACAGTAGTATTTAAATTCGTCAATTGCTTTCTGTAACTCTGCCTGAAGAAACTTGTATTCACCACGAAGGTAAATAAAGCCTTCCTTTGCGCCGGTAATGTATCCGCAAATAGCCATAGCTGTTAGAACTTTGTAGGGTACTTTCGAGAGTATTTCACGGTCTTTAAAAGTTCCTGGCTCACCTTCATCGGCATTACAAATAATATATTTTGTATCATTTTTTGCTTCTGCTGCCAGTTTCCATTTTAATCCGGTCGGAAATCCAGCACCACCACGGCCTTTCAATTCCGAACTTATCAGTTCGTTTATTAAATCCTGTGGTTTCTTTTTTGTTGAAGAGGAAAGAACTTTTTCCCAGTCGTTTTCATTGTTGAAAATAAAATCGACCCTTTTTAACTGATTTGCAATTACCATGATTTTCAGATTTAGTTTAGTTCATTAATCTTCATATAGCCTGAAAGAATATCCCGAACTTTTTCGGGGGTCAGTTCAGTATAAACTTCGTTGTTAATCATCATAGCCGGCGCTTTATGGCACCAGCCCAGACAATTGGTTTCCATCAATGTAAAACGTTTGTCGGGGGTGGTTTCCCCTAATTTGATTTTCAGCATATCCTGTATCGCAAAAAGCACCTGGTTTTTTCCTTTCATAGAACAGGTAATGGTTTTGCAGATACGAATAATGTACTGACCCGTGGGTTTTGTTTCAATGAATGAGTAGAAAGTGGCAGTTCCGTAAACTTCGGCAGCAGGAATATCCACTTCGCGCGCAATTTCCACCATCGAATATTCCGATAGGTACTTTTCGCGTTCTACCACTGCCAGCATAATGGGTAAAAGACTTTCTCTTCTCCTCCCGTGTTTTTCGGCCAACTCTTTGATTAAAGATCGGATGGGATTCATAAAAGTAGTTTTGAATTTTTAAAATCGGTTATTAGTTTCTTTTGTTAAATAAATCGCCGGTTAAGGCTGGTTCAAGCAATCATTTTTTTTCATCGTTTGTTTTTTGTTTTTCAACAAATTTAGTGAGTTGATGATTAAAATACACGAAAGGTGTTGCGTAACATATCTGTTTTTCAGCATGTTTATTGAAATCGGGTGTTTCCTGTGCAAATAGGGCTTTATAGCATGACATTTGTCAATTTTCTGTTTTCAGTACCGGTTTCATCATCTGCTGTACAACATCATTTTGTCTAAATAAGAAGAAAATTTTAACAATTATTTTATAATTTATTCATGGGGTTGAAGCAACTATTTTCTAAAATTTCTGTTCTTACAATAGCCATAACAATTCAACGATTTTATAATGAAGACAGAAATTATTTACCTGCTGTTACTGATTTTTATTTTACCATTCACAACCAGCGGACAGTTTGCTGTAATTAAGGGTACAATTACAAACGAAAAAAACGGAAAAACGCTTGAAAATGTAAATATACTTGAGACGCTTTCCGGAATTGGAACTATTTCGAATTCTTCGGGCGAATTCAGATTGATGCTGACTCGCGGGGATGCAGAACTGTTAATCACTCTTGATGGTTATAAAAATGTTACCAAACAAATCAAGTTGGTGAACGACACAACCATCAACATTGAGCTTGAATCGCAGCTGAATCTGAAAATTCGCCAGAAAGCAGGTGAACAACCTGGTCTGGCGCATCAAACGGAGAAAAAACAATAGCTTATTCCGATATTCCTTCAATTACTTTTCCCTGGCTTTTATCTGGGTTCGGAATACCAAGCAGCAGCGACAAGGTTGGTACAATATCGATTGCATCATATTTTTCGTGAATTATTGCAGGCTTAATATTCATTCCGTAAAACAGCAACGGAATATGGGTTTGATCGGTATAAATTATCTTTTTGAATTTATAGGTTGGCTGCCAGCCTTCCTTTAAAACAAACAAACAGTCGCCCGAACGACCTTTTACATAGGTTTTGTACATCGACTCCAACATCCCGTTGGCCTGTATTCCCCGCTCGATAAGGTTAGCAGGCATTGCCACAAGCACTCCTTCAAATTCATCGATAAAAGTGGCGACAGTGCTTTGAAACTCATTCAGGTCGAGTTTGTTTTTCGCAATCAATTTATGGTTCAGGTAAATCTGGTGCTCATCATAATACTCTATCCATTTCTGCTCCCCGAAAGTGATGTTGAGATACGAAGAAAGCAGTGCAACAGCACTTTCCACATTAAAATAATCCACGGGCAGGTGGAACTCTTTTTTCAGATAATCAACCGGATATTGAGCCGAAGTATTTGCAGTTAAAAAATACAGCACATTTTCTTCTCCATATTTTTTGTCAACGGCACTTATTATATCGGCAATAAACCGGTCAATATTCAGGTAAGTATCTTCCATTTCAAGCGAAACCGGCCCAAAAGCGTTATTTTCATAATCCATCGATGAAAAAACAGTAGTCACAAAATCAGTGTTTTCATCGGTGCCAATGTCTTCGTTTTGCAAAATCTGAAGTGCAAAATCCTTTACCATCATATTGGCCGAAGGTGTTGTTTTAAATGGGTTGAAATTTCCTGCCTCCTTTAAATATTTGCTTATCGTGTGAGGGAAAATCTTATACAACCCAAAATACCCTTTTTCCAATTCATAATCGTCGCGGAGACTTTCGGTGTATTCCATTTCGGGCAACAGCGGAGTCCAGTTTCTGAAGCTGTATTTTTCTGCGTAATTCTCGCTGTTAAAAAGTCTCACCCAATCAGGGAAAACATTCAGGTAAAACGAACTTGAAATCATTCGGCCCGATTCTGAGTCGAACCAATAAGCAGCATCAGCCGCATGACCGGCGGCAAAGATGGCCGATTCGCGGTTTAACGCCACGCTGAAAACCTTCGATTTACCCATCGAATAAATCTTCAGATTGTCGGTTATTGTATTCGAAAGCAGTTTAACGGGCGAAGCATTTCCCTGTTTGGTATCAGAACCAACAGTCATAAAACCTTTGTCTTCGGTACATTCGGTTTCGTTGCTGTTAAATTTATCGAACCATATTTTATTGATGATGCCGTGTGTTGCCGGAGTTACACCCGTAAAAAGCGTTGCAGTACCCGATGCGTAGTTCTGGATATGTTGTTTCAACCTGACATTTGTACACACCGCTCCATTGGTGTACAGTTTTTTTAACCCGTTTTCGCCAAACTTATTCCAGTACCGCTGCACATAATCGGGCCTCATATTTTCAACCACAATTCCAATAACCACTTTTGGTTTGTTGTTGGCTTGAGTTTGTGTTGATGCCGCAACGGCCTGCAACCCGAAAGACAAAACTGAAACTGCAAGTGCTTTTTTAACCGAAAAATTCATTGATTTCAAATTTTGCGCAAAGTAGCAAAAGAAAAGTTTTTGGCAAAAACCGGTCGATTTACGGCTTGTGCTAACCACAGCAAATAAATGATAAGGAAAGTAGAAAACTCAATGAGACAGCATAAAGCAATAATCGAAATTATGCTATTTTTACCAGCCATAACTAAGTCGATAAACTTAATAAACCAAAGTAAAATGAAAAGAATATTCAAACTTCACACAGCAGTTCTTGCATTAACAATTTTCTTACTTGCTTCGTGCGCTTCAAAACCTAAAACCGAAACAACAGACAAAACGGCAACCGAAAACTGGATACAACTATTCAATGGTAAAGATTTGAATGACTGGCAAATCAAGTTTAAAGGAGAAGAATTGGGTGTTAATTACAATAACACATTCAGGGTGGAAGACAGTTTGTTGCGGGTTTCATACGAAAACTGGCCTGAGTGGAATGGCAAGTTCGGCCACATTTTTTACAAAGATGAATTTTCGCATTACCGTTTGCGTGTTGAATACCGCTTTGTTGGCGAGCAGGTTAAAAATGGTCCGGGATGGGCTTTCAGAAACAACGGTTTGATGTTACACGGACAAAGCGCAGCCTCAATGGAACTCGACCAGGATTTCCCTGTATCGCTCGAAGTTCAGCTTCTTGGCGGAAATGGCACGGATGAACGTTCAACCATGAATGTTTGTACTCCGGGAACCAACATTGTGATGGACTCTGTTTTAATTGAACAACATTGTAATAACTCGAATTCAAAAACTTACCACGGCGACGACTGGGTTACTGTTGAAGTTGAAGTTCATGGTGGCGGGATTGTACGTCATTTTGTTGAAGGTGTTGAAGTGATGCAGTACGAAAAACCACAGCTTGACCCGCGCGACCCTTACTACCAGAAACTGTTACCTGTTGATGGTAATATAATTATAACAAAAGGAACAATTTCATTACAGGCCGAAAGTCACAACACCGATTTTAGAAAAATTGAATTGTTGGTGCTGGAGGAGTAATCCGACCGAATTGGTCAACACTGGCACTTTTAAAATGAATTATACTGTTTATCGGTATCTTCTCTTTTTTTTATTTATTCTTCCGTTGGATACTTATTCATCGGTTAGTTTTACTACCGGCGATTCATTGCTGTTGAGCATGAGTCATTCACAAAATTTTTATAATTCAGGCTTTTATCTTGAAATAAAGGTAAATCATCCTGAAGCTGTTGTGAAGTTTACGTTGGATTGTTCAACGCCATCAATTCAAAACGGAGAAATATTTCAGTCGCCGGTTTTTATTGATTCAACCTGTGTTATAAAGGCTTTTGCATATTCAGTAACCGACACATCAGAAATAATAACACAAACTTTTATTTTTCCTGAATCGGTAAAAAAGCAGGGCAGAGTACCTACCGGATTTCCAATGGTTTGGGGCGGCTCAACTTCAATTGGTGCCGATTATGCAATGGATAAAGATGTTACGATGAATCCGGTTTATTCAGGAGAATTTGAACAGGCGCTGAAATCGTTGCCGGTTGTATCCCTTTCGATGAGTGTTGACGATTGGTTTAATTCACAAACCGGATTGTATGTGGGTTACCCGAATTCCGATATTTCGCGCGAAAAGGCAGTTACCGCAGAGTTTTTATTCAGCGACACCACGCAGAATTTTGCAGTGAATTGCGGAGTGCAAAACCAGGGCGGTACAAGCATTATCAACTGGAAAGTGCCAAAACAATCGATGCGCCTGCTTTTTAAGGAAAAGTATGGTCCGAAGAAACTGAAGAAAAAGTTGTTTCCCGATGCTGAAATCGAATCGATTAACACACTTGTCTTGGATGGTTTTTTGTATTCGTGGCTTCATCCGTGGGATGAAAAACAACGCGTTACTACGCTGTTTTTTCGCGATCAGCTGGCGTCTGATATGCAGAACAAAATGGGCTGGCCATCGTTTCATGGAATTTATGTTCACTTGTTTATCAATGGATTGTATTGGGGAATGTACGATTTGCATGAACGCCCCGATGAGGAATTTCTGGCCGAATATCTTTTTGCCCAACCTGAAGATTTCGATATTATCAAACACAATCCTAAAACAATTGTGCAGGGCTCGAATGCCACTTACCTCGAAATGCTGGAATTTGCCCGCAAAGGTTTGAGTACCCAGGCAGCTTTGAAAAAGATGGAGCAATACCTTGATTTGCCAGCTTTTATCGATTATATGATTTTAAATTTTTACCTGGGTAATTTCGACTGGGCACACCAGAATTATTATGCAGCCCGAAACAAAATACAGGGTACGGGTTTTCGGTTTTATACCTGGGATGCAGAACATGTAATGCGTTATTCTGAGCTGGAATACAATAATATAAACAAAAGCGACGAAGGTGGCCCCACCGAAATACATACACATTTAAAGAAAAATGCTGAGTACCGGATAATGTTTGCCGATGCTGTTTACCGTCATTTTTTTAACGAAGGCGTGCTTACACCCGAAAGTTTCAGGGAAAGTTTTGTAAATCGGAAAAACGAAATTGAAAAAGCAGTTATTCTTGAGTCGGCGCGCTGGGGCGACTATCTTGAAAATACCGTAAATGTTACCTACACACGCGATGAACACTGGACTCCTGAAGTAAACCGGGTGCTCGCTGAATACATTCCCAATCGCAGAGATGTGGTTTTACGACAATTAAAAGCCGATTTCAGCGGATTGTTCCCTGCTGTAATGCCTCCGCTTTTTTTTGAGCAACCCGGCAGCAATCCACTGTTGTCAACAATTGAAATAAGTAACCCGAATAATGGCGGAACGATTTATTTTACCCTCGATGGAAGCGACCCGCGCGCTGTGGGTGGTGCAATTAACGGAATAAAATATACAAAAAAGCTGGAGGTGCAGAATGGCTCATTCCTGAAATCGAGGGTTTTGGCCGACGATAAAAAAACATGGAGCGCTCTCGCTGAAAAAGCAGTTCAGCAAACAGGTGTTTATGGCGAATCATTGGAAATCAGCGAAATTATGTATCATCCTGCTGAAGGATTTCCGGAGTTTATTGAAATCATGAATACGGGCAAAACCACTGCCGTTCTGGATGGTTTTAATTTTTTTGAAGGTATCAGTTTCGATTTTAAAACAGGTACAAGGTTGTTTCCGGGCGAGGGAATCGTGCTAACTAACGACACCTTGCTTTTCAGAGATAAATATGGGTTTGGCGCTTTCGGGCAGTTCAATAAACAGCTTGATAATGCGGGAGAAGTGCTTGTTTTTCAAAATCGTTACGGACAGGTTATTGATTCAGTGGCTTTTTCCGATTCTCTGCCGTGGCCTGTGAATGCCGATGGCAGTGGTTCTTCTATTGAAATCATCGATTCAGGTTCCGACAATTCAGTGGCCTCCAACTGGAAAGTATCAGCAACAATAAACGGCACCCCTTTTCAAATGCAAACAGTTACCGAACAGGAACCTATATTTTATCCCAATCCCTTTTCCGATAAGGTTTTTGTTGATTTTCTGAATCCTGATTTGGCCTACAAATCATTTCGGACAGAGATTTACAATTTAACCGGCTCGCTGATTAAATCAGTGGAAAGTTATGGTAATGGGACAGTTATAGAAATACCAATGAATGATGTTACACAGGGAATTTATGTTTTTAAGATTTCGCTGACAAATAATTCAGAGTTCAGGCTCGTTCCGTTTAAGGCAGTAAAAGTGAACCGGTAATCAGCTGCTTAATTTCCGGTTGGCATAATTCAGCATGATAAGCGACACCGTAATTACTGCCATCCCGATGAGCGAAACCATATCGGGCTTTTCATTTTTGATTAATATCCAGCTCAAAGTTGCCCCCGAAACTGGTATCAGAAATTTCCACATATTAATGTGCGAAACTTTTACGCCGGGGCGTTGCAGCAAACCGTACCAAATGGCAAACGCCGCAGCCGACAGAAATGCCAGCCAGCCCAGCGAAAAGTAGAAAACCGGCGGAGCAGGTTTAAACTGCAATCCTTCAACCGGGATTGAAAACAGAAATAATGTGATACCACCAATAAAAAGCGTGGTTGAACTCAAAACCAATGGCGAAATTTTTCGCGGTTGTTTTGAAACCATGACATTTGAAAAACCTGAAAAAAGGTTATTGATAAACAGAAAACCAATGCCAAGCAATTCTGTATTGCTGTTGATGGCTACTTTTGTCCGGCCTAAAGTTATAATGGCAATGCCAATTACACCAACAAAAATACTCACTGTTTTTAACGGCGTCATTTTGTCGTTATGAAATGCAAAATGGGCTACAACCGCGATGAATAATGGCGATGAGCCAATTATCATTGCGCCAAGCGCGCCTGGAACCAGCTCCATTCCTTTGTAGAAAAATGCATATTGACCTGAAAACTGGGCAAACGAAAGAATCAGAATAAATTTCCAGTTGGCTTTTAATTCATCGATAATAAAGCGTGGCTTGCCGATGAACAAAAAGAGCATTAAACCGGAAATGATAAAACGAATACCTGCAAACTGAAATGGCGTTGAATATTCAAGTCCGATTTTTATTGTTGCAAAAGCGGTTGACCAAAGCCAGCAGGCAAAAATGGCAAGAAAAGTGGTGCTTTTTATTATGTTTTTCATCCCGGTTCTTATAGCCTGCAAAGGTGTGAATTTATTGCAGAAAATTATCGGGCGTTTAAAAATAGAACATACAGGCTTAATATTCTGCCCTGAGTTTGAATATAGGGTAAAAATCGGGCTACCTTTGAACAGAAATACAAATCGACGGAATTTTTCGTTTTATATTGCGACGAATTATTTAACAACATGGAAAGAAAAATCATCAACAATTACGAAGAATTTGAAGCTTTTTTGGGAAAAGTAATCGGGGTTTCAGATTATATCACCATAACCCAGGAGCAAATCAACAAATTTGCCGATGCCACGCTCGATTACCAGTGGATACACACCGATCCGGAACGGGCGGCAAAGGAATCGCCTTTTAAAACAACCATTGCCCATGGTTATCTTACACTGTCGATGCTTACCTACCTTTGGTTTAACGTGGTTGACATCCGCAACGTAAAAATGGTGGTAAACTACGGAATTGAGAACCTCCGTTTTCAGCAGCCGGTGTTGGTGAACGATCGCATCAGGGCAACAGTTTCACTCAACGACATTAAAAACCTGCGTGGTGTAACCAAGGTTCAGGTGAAAATTATTGTTGATATCGAAGGCCAGAAAAAACCAGCTTACGAATCGCTGGTGAATTTTCTGTATCATTTCGAATAAAACGGTTAACGCAGTTTTTCCAACAATCCTTCGCAGGAGTCTTCCAGTAAATCGAGTACGAGTTCAAATCCTTCGTCGCCGCCATAATAGGGGTCGGGAACTTCCTCGTAACTCCATATTTTGCGGTAATCCGTCATTTTGCTGATTTTTGCCAAATCGGTTTGGTTTCGTGCCACCTTTTTCAGCGACTGCACATTCTCGTCGTCCATGGCAATTATCAAATCGAAGTGGTCGAAATCCCTTGCCGGGTTAAATTTGCGCGAAATGCTTGTGAGGTTGTACCCGCGTTTTGCAGCGTGTTTTTGCATTCGTTTATCGGCAGCTTCTCCGGCGTGGTAACCGGCTGTTCCGGCTGAATCGATTTCGTATTGAGACGTTAAACCATGGTCGTTCACCATTTTTGTAAAAACGCCTTCAGCGCCTGGCGAGCGGCAAATATTACCCATGCAAACAAAGAGTACCTTTTTCTTTTCCATAAGTGATAGTGACAAAAAGTGATTTATAGAGATTTGTTGAGACTCATTGAGATTGATAGAGATTGGTTGTCATGTTTTTCGTTGTTAATTCGATTCCTGTATTCAGAATCGAGTATCCAGTATCGAGTATCCAGTATCGAGTATCCAGTATCAAGCATCCCGCAACCCGCAACCTTTTTTCCCTCATTCTTCATTCCAGATTTCGTATGATTTTTTTGCCTGTAAAAGCAGCATGTCGTAGCCATTTTTTACTGTTGCACCTTTTTCCAGTCCCTGCGCCATAAAGCGCGTTACTTCGGGGTTGTACACCAGGTCGAAAAGCAAATGTTTGCCGGTTAAAAACTGGTACGGAATATTGGCACAGCCCTCCACTTTCGGGTAAGTCCCAAGTGGCGTGGCATTGATAATCAGCAACCTTTCGGCCATCATTTTTTCGTCAATATCTTCGTAGCGAATTTCGTTTTCCTTTAACTCTTCAATTGATGCGGAAAGAAATTCAATTCCCAGCTTTTTCAATACATATTTAAGCGCTTTCGAAGCGCCGCCGGTACCCAGAATCAGCGCTTTTGTGTGGTGCGGTTTCAGCAGCGGTTTCAGCGATGTTTCAAAACCAAAAGTATCGGTATTGAATCCTTTCAGAAAAATACCCGACTCCCGGCGAATGATTTTAACCGTATTCACCGCGCCAATTTCGCGGGCTGCATCGTTCAAATCGTCGAGGTATGGAATCACCTGTTCTTTGTACGGAATGGTCACATTCAGTCCGGCGAGTGCCGGATTGGCGGCAATTATCTCCGGAAACCACGAAATCGATTCGATCTCAAAGTTATTGTAAGCCGCATCAATTTTCTCTGTTTCAAATTTTTCGGTAAAATGCTTTTTCGAAAACGAATGGGTGAGCGGGTACCCGATTAATCCGTACTGTTTCATTTGTGCAGATAATTTAAGTTATTAATTAGTTGGCGGTTAAGCTGTATCTCTTTTATTTGCATTCTCACCCGATGGAACTCACATGTAGTTAGTTCATTGGTATTTGTATTCTTCTGCAAACATGTTCGTTTCATCTGTTTTATTTTATAGGGGCAAAAATACAAGCTAAACCAATATTTGCAAGTAGTTGGGCAAAAGAAAGCTGTTTTACCCAGCATGTACGTAACTCCGCTGACAACCTCAAGTCACCTGTTGAGTTTCTGCGTATTCTGTGGACTCTGAAAAGTTAAAAAGTAATTCTGAAGTGTTAAGTAACGATTCTGAAAGCTTAAAAAGTAATTCTGAAGTATTAAGTAACAATTCTAAAAGGTTAAAAAGTAATTATAACGTGTTAAGTAACGATTCTGAAAGCTTAAAAAGTAATTATAACGTGTTAAGTAACGATTCTAAAAGGTTAAAAAGTAATTATAACGTGTTAAGTAACAATTCTGAAAGGTTAAAAAGTAATTATAACGTATTAAGTAACGATTCTAAAAGGTTAAAAAGTAATTATAACGTGTTAAGTAACGATTCTGAAAGCTTAAAAAGTAATTATAACGTGTTAAGTAACGATTCTAAAAGCTTAAAAAGTAATTCTGAAGTGTTAAGTAAGGGAGTATTCGGGAGTATTCACAAAAAATCGGGTCTGTTCAATTAACTGTGTCATCCAATAATTTTTCTTTTCCAAGGCCCTCCCAAAAACACAAGGGTTTTGGAAAAGAAAAATTTTATTTTGTAAATCGTTCATCAAAAATAATTGATAATTG
>JBFXFM010000031.1:0-52361 GCA_050179035.1 Draconibacterium sp.
AGCTATCCCGCAACTGCGGGATTTAGTTCAACAAAGTACATATTGCAGGGCGGGGTTCGGTGTTACGCCAACTGCGCCCCGAGTACTCGGGGTCGTTTCGCAGTTCCGTGTCCTGCGGACAGGAACGCTCTCCGTAATCCGCTTCTGCACTTACAATTTACCGTTAACTCCTCCTCTGCCACAGGCAGAAACAGTGGTTCCCCTGAATTTTCAGGGTTAAATCGGGGCGTTTAAAAGTTCCTGTTTTTCGTTTCCGAAATCATCACTCAAAAAATCCCTTATTAAAATTCACAAGAAAAAGTTTTTCGGTGGGCCGGGTAAAGGCAGTGTAGAGCCAGCGATAAAACTCGGTATCAAGCATATCATCGGTGAGGTAGCCGTGGTCGATATAAACAGCTTTCCACTGGCCACCCTGCGCCTTGTGGCAGGTAAGCGCGTAGGCATATTTTACCTGCAAAGCATTAAAATATGGATTGTCGCGCACCTTTTTAAAGTGTTCGCGTTTGTTGCGTATTTCGGTATAATCTTCAGAAACTGCATCGAAAAGCTGGCGGTTTTGCTCATACGGAAACGAGGCCGATTCGATACTCAGCGTATCGAGAAAAATTTTACAATCGATTTCAACCCCGCCGTAATCAACAAAACGCAAACTTACATTGGCAAACCTGAATCCATACAATTCCTCGTATTTGCCAATGTGAACCACCTCGGCAATGTCGCCGTTGGCAATAAATTCGAAATCGGTTTGTCCCTGTGCCCAGAAGTAGTTGTTTTTCACCACCATCAGCAGGTCGCCGCGTTCAATTTCGTTTTCCTTGTACAAAATCGCCCCGCGGATTCCCTTATTAAAAAGGTTGGCCCGCTTGTTCGATCGTGTTACCACAATGGTTTCGAACAGCCCAAACCTGTCGTAACTTGACGAAACACTTTCAATCAGTTCAGCCCCCGAAATCCGTTCGATATCATCAAAACTTTCAAGTTGAACAGGGAAGAAACCAGGCTCCGTGCCGCTTTCGCTTACACGGGTTCTCAACTGCGTGGCGTTGGTTAAAATCCCCGAACCTTCGGCTTGTCGCACAACTTCAGTCAGTTCCACCCATTTTACCGAGAATCCGTATTCTTCGAGCGAAGCCACTTCAAGCGCCGGACTGATTGCCAGGCCCACCGGCGGAAGCTGGGCTGTGTCGCCCACCAAAACAAGCCGGCAGTTTTCGCCTGAATAAACATATTCAAGCAGGTCGTCAAGCAGCCGGCCACTGCCAAAAACAGAGTTCTCGGCAGTTTCGTTCGAAATCATCGAAGCCTCATCGACAATAAACCAGGTGTTTTTATGCAGGTTTTTGTCGAGACTAAAACGTCCGAATCCGTCAGCAGATGACATCTGTCTGTACACTTTTTTGTGAATAGTGTAAGCCGGATTTCCGGTGTAACCGGCAAGTACTTTTGCTGCTCTTCCGGTTGGTGCCAGCAACACAGTTTTTATTTTAAATGATTCAAGGGTTTTTACAAGCGAATACAACATTGAAGTTTTCCCGGTACCTGCATAACCCTTCACAAGCAGCACTTCATCAACAGCATCAGAAGCTATGGCTTCTGCCAGCAGTTCAACCAGTTGCAATTGCCCTGGTGTGGGCAAAAATTGCAGGTTTCCTGTCAAAACTGACTTTAAATGATTTTTTAACATCGGTTCTAAAATAACTCAGGCTAAAGGAAAGTAATTTATATTTTTTTTTAAATTTGCAGGCAATCAAAAAAATCGAACTATTTAAAATTATAAAAATGAAAACTGTACTGCAAATCTTACTTTCAATAGTTGCTATTTTACTTGCTTTTTTTATTTATAAAAGCATCCAGCGTCCTATCGAATTTGATAAAGCAAAAAAAGTTCGCTATGATGCCACAATTGAAAGATTAAAAGATATCAGAAAAGCTGAATTGGCCTACAAAAGTGTAAATGGTAAATTTACAGGAAGTTGGGATACCCTGATTAATTTTCTTGAAAATGAATCGGTGATTACAGTTCGTAAGATTGGTGAGCTTTCCGACAGTATGATGGAAGCCGGCATTACAGAAAAGAAAGCCATTCAGTTGGGTTTAATCATCAGCGACAGTCTTCGTGTGAATGCCAAGGAAGCTACTTTCGGTAAAGATTACGATGCTAAAAGCCTGAAAATGATACCAATTCCGGGTGAACCGGCAGAATTCACACTGGGTGCCACAATTATTATGACTGGTTCGGGAATCGGTGTTCCGGTTTTTGAAGCAAGGGCACATAATAATGTTATTTTGCGTGACCTCGACCGTCAATTGGTAATCAACCTGAACGACACCCGTCGCACAAACGAAAAATATCCCGGACTAAAAGTGGGTTCGCTTACCGAAACCATTAACAACGCCGGAAACTGGGAATAATTAAATTGTTCGGTTTGAATACAGACAAAGCATTCGATACAAATAAAACGAATCAATACGGATTATCCATTCAGGTCAGCCTGGATGGATTTTCTTTTTTGGTATTTTCTGAAGACGATAAAAAAGTACTCGCAAGTAAAAATACTGCGGCAAAAATAAGTTCACCGAAACTGGTTTCACGGCATTTCAACGACTGGGTGAATGCCGAAACTTTGTTAAAGCTCCCCTACCAAAAAGTGACAATTCTGCTTTTTGAAGAACATTTCACGTTGATTCCAAATACCACAAACACTGAATTGGCAACTGAAATTCTTACAAATCCCGGCGGCGACAGATTCCCGTTTAAAAACCAAATCGAAAGTATTGACGCATCACTCCAGTTTGGGGTAATCATCGAATTGGCTGAAACTGTCAAAACGTTGTTCAGCAATGCTGAATGGACTCACCCGGTTTCGGTGCTGCTGAACAATTTTCCAGCGGGCCAAAAACCAAATACAGGAATTCTGACACAGTCGCAAAACCAATATTTTCTTGTACTGAAAAGAAAAAACCAGCTTTTACTGGCCAATAGTTTCAGGGCCGAACATACTTCTGACCTTGTATATTTTTTAGTGAATACATTCCGTCAACTTGGTATTTCACGAAACCTTACACATCTTTTTGTTGCTGCAACCATTGAAAACAGTCAGCATCTGAGCGAATTATTAGTTCCATATTTTCCAACCATTTCAGCATTAAATATTGATGGTGAATATTTGGAATCAGCTACCGGAATCAACCGGTTGCATTTTTACCTTACCTTAAATCAAAATTAAAATGAGAATTGTTGGCGGAAAATACAAAGGCCGGATTTTTAGTCCAGGGAAAAGTTTTCAATCGAGGCCAACCACCGACATTGCAAAAGAAAGCTTGTTCAATATTCTTGAAAACCGTTACGATTTCAGCAATAAAACTGTGCTCGACCTTTTTGCCGGAACCGGCAGCATTGGGTACGAATTTTTAAGCCGTGGCTGCAGCGAAGCTGTTTTTGTGGAAAAACACTTTGTTCATCACCGTTTTATCACCGATGTTTTAAAATCACTAAAAACAGAAAATGCAAAAGCTTTTAAAGCCGATGCATTTCAGTTTATGATGCGCTACCAGGGAAGTTTCGATTTTATTTTTGCCGACCCGCCTTACGACTTCAAACAGTTTACCGAAGTTCCGGTGGCAGTGCTAAATTCAACACTTTTAAAAGCCGGCGGGCTTTTTATTATTGAACACCCCAAAGAGTTTAATTTCTCGGCACATCCGCGTTTTACCGAAAACCGCAAATACGGCAAGGTGAACTTCAGCTTTTTTGAATAAAAAATGCCCCGCTTTTCAGCAAGGGCATTTACCATCCAACAAATCAAAAAAATAACTATTCCACTTTTCTTTTAATGCTGCAACCCACCGGTTTTGTTTCGGCAACCGAAACAGGTTTTCCGGCAGCTATTTCAGCAATTGCATTCTTCACGTAAGGTTCTTTTACATCGGCTGCGCTTTTGTAACTATCGTCGATTGCGCCTTTGTACACCAACTCCATTTTACTGTTAAACAGAAATGCATGCGGTGTGGTTTGTCCGCCAAAAGCATTGGCAATCAAACTTTCATCGTCGAGCACATAATTAAACTTGTAGCCCTTTTCAGCAGCATGTTTTTTCATCGCCTCCAACGAATCGTCGCCATCGCGTTTCTGGTGATTTGAATTAAGAACCACCATTCCAACTTTGTTCTTGTCAGCCCATGTTTTCAGTTCGTTGTAACGTCCTTCCCATTGCAAAACAAACGGACAGGCATTGCCCGAAAACAAAACGAGTAAACCATTTTCTTTTTTTGCATCGGCCAGCGAAATTTCAGCTCCCGAAATATCATTCATTTTTACTTCGGTTAACATTGCCTTTCCTCCCATCGGGAGCTTCGACGAATTACCCGTTGCCATTGCAATAACAGATAAAACCATGATTATTAAAAACAAAATTCTTTTCATCGCTTGTCAGTTTAAATATTAAATACTTTTTTGTCTTTTATTTAAACGACACAAAATAAAAAAAGTTCATTTTATTAGATTGAGTAAACAATATGGCTCAACACAAAGTTATTTGTTGAGAAAACAACATTTTATGAAACTTGATTCCATCAGAAAAGAGTACAGGTTCACTGTTTTATCTGAAGATAGCATTGATAAAAATCCATTCCGCCAATTTGGAAAATGGATGAAAGAAGCGCTTGACACAGAAGTAAACGAACCCACAGCAATGTGTTTATCGGCAATTGGCGCCGATGGTTTTCCGCATTCGCGGATTGTATTGTTAAAAGATTTTGACGAAAACGGGTTTACCTTTTTCACCAACTACAACAGTTTAAAGGGGAAATCAATTCAGCAGATTCCTGCTGTCAGCCTGTTGTTTTTCTGGCCCGAACTTGAAAGACAAATCCGCATTTCGGGTTTTGCCGAAAAAACCGATGCCATAGTTTCCGACCGGTATTTTAAATCGAGGCCTGCAAACAGCCGGATTGCAGCTGCTGTATCAAACCAGAGCGAAAAGATTCCATCGCGCGACTTTCTTGAAAACCATTTCGAAACCGCAAAAATGATTGAAACCACGATTCGTCCTGAACATTGGGGCGGATATGTCGTGAAACCAGTACGTTTTGAATTTTGGCAAGGTCGCGAAAGCCGTTTGCACGACAGAATTTTGTTTGAAAAAAACGAAGGCGACTGGATAGTTTCGAGGTTGGCGCCGTGATGAAGAAAGATGCTGGATGCTGGATGCTGGATACTGGATACTGGATTACTTCCCCAATTACTCAATCACTCAATTACTCACTCACTTTTTCCTTACTCCTCAATGCCCAAAGTCGAGATTGAACTTTTGCCGGAGCAATGTCAAATTTGCATTCTTTTTCATCAATTCATCAAATTTTTCAGCATCGGTGTAAATCACCCTCCCTTTTGAGTTCTCGGCAAAAACTGTATTGAGTTGAATCAATGAATTTTTGAGTTCGAGGCGCAGCCAGGTCAGCAATTCGGGTTTAATGTTACTGATAAGGTCTTCCTGTAATGAGTTTTCAATTTCAATTTCAAGATGAAAATTCTCTTTCAGCGCAGGTAAATTCGAAAGGGTTGACTGAAGATTGGGTCTGTCGCCGAGCTTTGCAACAAACGCATCCCATTTTATTCTTAACTGTTCGGCAGTAAATTCCTCCTTTTCGTCTTCCTTCGAAAAAATCTGGTGAAGTTGTTTTGACGACAATTGTTCTTCCTGAAATTTCCCCTGAAGCGCATCCTTTATCGAAGGCGTGCTAAGTCCCTTCAGGTTTTGCCTCGATATTTTCCTGACCTCCTGCGGTTCATCAGCTTGGTCCGTTTTAACCGGTGGTTTTACAATTTTCTCAGCAGGTAATTTTGTTTCGGCTGGGATTTTACTTAAGAGATTAAAAATCGGTTCGAGAATGCTGACAGCCTGCGATGGGTCAACTATTTTTTTTTTAAGGTAAGCTGGGCGATGCGTACAAGGGCCAACTCAACGAGTAACCGTTTGTTCATGGTTTGCTTGTACTGCATATCGCATTCGTTGCTGATTTGCAGCGCATCAAGCAAAAAAGCTTCTTCTGCAATTCTGGCCTGTTCTTTATAATGCTGTTTTATTTCGCCGCCCACTTCGAGTAACTGAACAGTTTCGGCATTGCGGCTGACCAAAAGGTCGCGCAGGTGACTACTCAGCCCTGTAATAAAGTGGTGACCATCGAACCCGTTGTTCAGAATCTCATTGAATGTAAGCATCACACCCGAAACATCGTTGCGCAAAAACTGGTCAACCAGCCTGAAATAGTAATCGTAGTCGAGTACATTCAGATTTTCGATTACATCGTGGTAAGTAATTTTCTTCCCCGAAAAACTTACAATCTGGTCGAAGATTGAAAGTGCGTCGCGCATTGCGCCGTCAGCTTTCTGTGCAATAATATTCAATCCGGCGGCATCGGCATCAACACCTTCACTTGATGCAACAAATTCAAGGTGTTTCGAAATGTCCTCAACACTAATCCTGTTGAAATCGAAAATCTGGCAACGCGACAGAATGGTTGGGATAATTTTGTGCTTTTCGGTGGTGGCCAGAATAAAAAGTGCGTGTTTTGGCGGTTCTTCCAGTGTTTTCAGAAAAGCATTAAAAGCGGCCTGCGACAACATGTGCACCTCATCGATGATGTAAACGCTGTATTTTCCCATTTGCGGGGGAACACGCACTTTGTCGGTGAGATTGCGTATGTCATCAACCGAATTGTTCGAAGCAGCATCCAACTCATGAATATTAAACGAGCGGCTTGTGTTAAAAGCTTTACACGAATCGCATTCGTTACAGGCTTCCAAATCGGGCGAAAGATTGGTGCAGTTAATGGTTTTAGCAAAAATACGCGCACAGGTGGTTTTTCCCACACCCCGCGGACCACAAAACAGGTAGGCATGTGCAAGCTGATTTCCTTTAATCGCGTTTTTCAACGTGTTGGTAATCGAAGCCTGGGCAACTACTGTCTGAAAAGTATCGGGCCTGTATTTTCGTGCTGAAACAACAAAATTCTCCATGTATCGCTTTCGGAATAATTGTGCCCAAAGATAATTAAATCTGTTTTTGCCCTCCGTTTTTTTATTAACAAGTAATCGATATTTTTAACCCCGAAAGGCTTTGGGTGAAAGTGTTTCAATCATAAAAACATTTATTGAAATGAAAATTTTAGCTGTATTGGTTTTGGTAGTTTTATCGTTTCAGGTTCTGGCACAAAAGAAAACGCTTTACGATTTTAACGCTAAAACCATTGATGGTGACAAATATAATTTTTCCGGGTTGAAAGGAAAGAAAGTACTGATTGTAAACATTGCCACCGAATGCAGTCTGGCCCCGCAACTACACAAATTACAGGAATTATATGGCGAATTTGGCGGCGATGATTTTGAAATTATTGCTTTCCCATGTAACGATTTTGGCAAACAGGAACCGGGGACCAACAGTGAAGTGAAAGAAAAATGCAGCAGAAAATATGAAATCACTTTTCAGTTGATGGAAAAAATAAAAATTAAAGGAGACAGCATTCACCCGATTTACCAATGGTTGACCAGCAGCGACGAAAACGGAGTACTTGATGCCAAAGTCACCTGGAATTATCAGAAATTTCTGATTAACGAAAACGGCGAAGTGGTTGATGCAGTTGCCCCGATTATTAGCCCCAAAAGCAACCGGATTATGGAGTGGTTGATAGAATAAATTTATAACAATGCCTTTTTATATGCCTGCAAAACCCGTTCGCGGGCAAATGTATGTTCAACAATTGGCCTGACATATTTTACTGTGCCATATTCAGGAACCCATTTCAAGATGTATTTTCCTTCGGGGTCAAACTTTTTTTGCTGGGCTTCGGGATTAAAAACCCTGAAATACGGCGCTGCATCGCAACCACAACCTGCTGCCCACTGCCAGTTCCCGTTATTAGATGAGAGTTCAAAATCGAGCAGTTTTTCGGCAAAATAAGCTTCGCCCCACCGCCAGTCGATGAGCAGGTGTTTGGTTAGAAAACTGGCCACTACCATCCGTACCCGGTTGTGCATAAACCCCGTGGCGTTTAGTTCGCGCATGCCGGCATCCACCATCGGATAACCGGTTTGCCCGTTGCACCAGCGCTCAAACTCGCTTTCATTATTGCGCCATTCAATAAAATCGTATTTGGGTTTGAAAGCTTTTGTCTCTACTTGTGGAAAATGCCAGAGAATCTGCATAAAAAATTCGCGCCAGATTAACTCGTTCAGAAAAACCTCCGAGGCGTTTTGCGCCAATCGAACCATTTGCCTGATGCTGACAGTTCCAAACCGAAGATGTGTTCCCAGTTTTGTTGTGCCGTCAATTGCTGGAAAGTCTCGCTGTGCCACGTAATTGTGGATTAAATGTTCTGAAATATCAGCAACCGGAACCGTGATTTTACTTTTTTCAAACCCAATTTCACTCAACTCTGGCAAAACAAAAGGTGCGGTTTTCATCAATTGAGATAAATACATTTCAGAAGGATACTCGTGAATTCCGGAATCCGACAGTGTCTTTTTCCATTTGCGGCTGAAAGGCGTAAAAACCGTGTAGGGCAAACCATCCTCTTTAACAACCTCGCTTCTCTCAAAAATCACCTGATCTTTGAATGTTTGAAAACCAATTCCATTTGATTTCAAAAAATTTTCGACGGCTTTGTCGCGACTGATTGAATAAGGTTCGTAATCGTGGTTGGTATAAATAGCATCAATTTCTTGTTCGTGCGTTAGCTTCTCGAAAACTTCCAAAGGGGTTGAATTAAAAATCCGGAGTGAACTACCCGCCTTTTCAATTGCAGCTTTCAGTTTCACAATTTCAGCATAAATAAACGATACCCGTGCATCGGTTTTCGAACTGAGTTTGCCCAGAATTTCGGTATCGAAAATAAAGACCGGCAATACCGGCAACCCCGATTTCAGTGCCTGAAAAAGCCCGTGGTTGTCGTGCAGCCGCAAATCGCGGCGAAACCAGAAAGCTACAATTTTTTGCATGTAATTATTTTATGAAACTGCCGCTGCCCGGTTCATCCGTATCACATCCGCAACAGCTTTTGAAACAACATTCTCCAACTGCATTTGTTTGAGTTTCGATTTGATATTTTTTCGTTTTTCACGGTCGGGAAACATCCTTTTCAGCAGTTCCGATGGAATTAACAAACTCAGCAATCCATCATCAACAGCGATTTTATTGCTTCCGGTAATCTGGTTTTCGATTTCGGAAATGTACCCCGTAACTTTTACCCGGTCGGTGAGAAAAACCTTGTCCCACCTGAAAAAAAGAAACTGCCGCTGTTCAATTCTTATCAACCGCTTTTGTTTCAGCGAATTCTTTACAAAAGTTTTTATTTTTTTCGACGACCATGAAAACCTGTGAATCCAACTCAGTGCGGTTCTCGATTTTGAAGCTGCGGCAATTTTTTCAAGCACAAATTCCTGCAAAGGGTCAAGCCCTTTTTTGTCGTTCAGCACAATCCGTTTCTCTTCGAGAATCAGCTTTTTGGCCGCAATCAAATCAAATAAAACTGCGCCCGTGATTACCGGAACAAGTGTGTTGTATGCCGCCGCAACTATTCCTCCCTTTTCAGGATGAACTGAGAACAGGTATATTTTTTCTGCAATGCTCAACGATGTTTCCATTTCCGATTGGTATTGAATTTTGTTTTCTTTACAACATTGAAATGTACAAATAATAACACATAAATCACCACGAAACAGCATGAAGAAAGGATTTGCAAGCGATAATAACTCGGGAGTGCACCCCGCAATTTTGAAAGCGATGGAGGCGGCCAATGCCGGGCATTTCACAGGATATGGCAACGACCCGTTTACCGAAAAGGCGATAGCCGTTTTTAAAGAGAAATTTGGCAGTGACACCGAAGTTTTTTTTGTTTTTAACGGCACCGGTGCCAACGTGCTTGGGCTTTCGTCGGTTACACGCAGTTTTAACTCCATTATTTGCGCCGAAACCGCGCACATTCAGGAAGACGAATGCGGGGCACCCGAAAAATTCACAGGCTGCAAACTGCTTCCTGTTGAACCCGTAAATGGCAAACTCACGCCAGAAACCGTGAAACATCACCTGAAAGGTTTTGATTTTGAACACCACTCGCAACCAAAGGTGATTTCAATTTCGCAGGTTACCGAAATGGGCACGGTTTACCAGCCGGTTGAAATTAAAGCATTAGCCGATTTGGCTCACGAAAACAATATGCTTTTGCACATGGACGGTGCACGCATCGCCAATGCGGCCGCAGCGCTTAGCCTCGGTTTTAAAGCATTTACGCGTGATTGCGGCGTCGATATCCTTTCGTTTGGCGGAACAAAAAACGGGATGATGATGGGCGAAGCCGTGCTGTTTTTTAATCCTGAATTAACCCGGCAAACCAAATACATCCGCAAACAGAGCATGCAGCTTTATTCGAAAATGCGGTTTGTAGGGGCGCAATTTCTGGCTTATTTCGAAAACGATTTATGGAAAGAAACAGCTTCGCACGCCAACAAAATGGCCAAACTGCTTGAAGCCGAAGTGGCTAAAATACCTG
Organism: Draconibacterium sp.; assembly: GCA_050179035.1. Lineage (GTDB taxonomy): Bacteria > Bacteroidota > Bacteroidia > Bacteroidales > Prolixibacteraceae > Draconibacterium. Next base: position 10,546 of record JBFXFM010000031.1, read on the forward strand.
AAATCAGCATCACCCAGCCGGTGGAAGCTAACGGTGTTTTTGCCATCGTTCCACGCGAAATTATTCAACCGTTGCAAGAGCATTTCTTTTTTTACATCTGGAATCCAACAACTTCAGAAGTGCGTTGGATGACTTCATTTGATACCACAGAAAAAGAAATTCACGAGTTCGCAGCGCTAATCCGGAAACTGGTAAAAGTTCAGAGTTCAACCCGAAATTTTTAATTTTTTAATTATACCCGTGGCCCTTTTTAAGTACTATCCCAGCAATCCCAGCAAGCTTGACATGAAGCTGGAGAAACGCATTTTTTTCCACAGCCTGCTGTTTCCGGCGCTGTTTGTATTTGCTTTTTGGGTAGTCGAAATTCTGGAACAAACACTGGGCTATAATTTTGTTCGGTTTGGGGTTTACCCGCTCCACCTGAAAGGACTGCCCGGAATTTTGTTTTCGCCATTCATTCATTCCGGGTTTAAACACCTCATCTCGAACTCGGTGCCATTTTTTATCCTCATGTTTATGCTCATTTATTTTTATCGGCGCGTATCGTACCGCATCTTTATACAACTCTATTTATTAGCCGGAATTTTTGTGTGGCTTTCGGGGCGCGAGGCATGGCACATTGGCGCCAGCGGGGTGGTTTACGCTATGGCAGCTTTTCACCTGGTAAGCGGAATCATCAGAAACGACACGCGGCTGCTCACGCTTTCGGTAACGGTGGTTTTTCTGTATGGCGGAATGGTGTGGGGCATGTTTCCCATCAACCCCGATATTTCGTGGGAAGGTCATTTATGGGGCGCAATTTCAGGGGTACTCCTCGCTTTTGTTTATCGGAAATACCTCATCCGCCGCGATAAATTTGATTGGGAAGAGGAGGAAGATGAGGAAAATGATGATGACGATGACGGGCAGGATTCTCAGGATTCAATAGAACCAGAGAAGAACGCATTACAGAATGATAATGTGAATACAACTTTATAAAAAAAAACAAAACCTGCCGTGTTCTTAAAAAAGTGCTAATTTTGCCGCCACAAAATACGAAGTTCATTTATAATGATTAGCAGAAGGATTATCCGTACGAAGGCGTTGCAGGTTTTATACGCCTATTACGCTTCAGAAGAGCGCTCGATTACCAACAGCGAAAAAGAACTGTTTTTCTGTATCCACAAAACGTACGATTTGTACCACTACCTCTTGTCGCTGGTAACTGAAATTGCCGATTACGCCGAAAGCCGGATGGAAATCAAACGGAATAAACACCAGCCCACCGAGGATGACCTTAATCCCAATACAAAATTCATCAGCAACCTTTTTATCAGGCAACTGCGCGAAAACCGGCAGTTAAAAGCTTATATCGAACAAAAAAAACTAAGCTGGGTAAATCACCCCGATTTGATAAAGGAGTTGTACCTGATACTTACCGAATCGGAAATGTATCAGGCATATATGGCAAATAACTCGCGTTCGTATCTTGAAGACCGCAAGTTTACCGAGAAAATTTTCAATAATATTCTGCTGGTTTCGGAAGAACTGTACCAGGTGCTCGAAGAACAAAGTATTTACTGGAACGACGACATCGAATTTGTGATTTCGGTTATTGGCAAAACAATGAAGAAGTTCAACGAACAGAGCGATACAAGTGTAAGCCTCATGCCGCTTTTTAAAGATGAAGACGACAGGGAATTTGCCAAAGAACTGTTCCGTAAATCGATTGTAAACCACGACGAAATTCAGCAGTTAATTAAAGTACATTCGAACAACTGGGATGTGGAGCGCATTGCGTTTATGGATATCCTCATTATGCAGCTTGCCATCACCGAGTTTTTGTATTTCCCATCGATTCCCACCAAAGTTACAATGAACGAATACATCGAACTCTCGAAATATTACAGCACCGAAAAAAGCCGCAATTTTATCAACGGCATCTTAGACAAAACCCTGAAAGACCTGAAAAAAGAGGACAAAATCAAAAAAACCGGTCGCGGTTTGGTCGGCGAACAATGAAACCTGTTTTTTATATCGCTTTGTTTTTGGTTGCCATTGCGTGTAACAAAACAAAACAGCCCGTTGCACCTGCACCGGCTGAAAATGTGGTTACCGAATTACTGGCAACTGCTCTGCATTTTGAAACCGAAACTCACGATTTCGGCCAATTAAAATCGGGCGAAAAGCTGTCGTTCAGCTTTGTTTTTCAGAACAAGGGAGATGGGCCAATCGTGATTAAAGATGCGGCAACCGACTGCGGTTGTATTTCGGCTAAGTTTCCTCAAAAACAAATCAATCAGGGCGAAACCGGCGTAATTGAAGTAACTTTTAATTCGGCAGGACTTTTTGGCAGACAATTAAAAACGGTCGAAATTTTGTGGAATAGCAAAGAACTGAAACATTTAATTATTTTTGCTGAAGTCGAAAATAATCAGTTGGAAATTAAATATTAAAAACGAATAAGATGAACACAATTCTGATGATGCAACCACAGGGACAAGAGTCAAATCCCTGGATGAGTATGTTACCGCTTTTATTAATTATCGTGGTATTTTACTTTTTTATGATTCGCCCGCAGATGAAACGCCAGAAAGAAATCCGCAAATTCCGCGAAAGCCTTGCCAAAGGCGATAAAGTGGTTACAACCGGCGGAATCTATGGTAAAATTGTGGAAGTAAAAGAAACCACAATTATTCTGGAAGTGGCTAAAGATGTAAATATTACAGTCGATAAAGCCGGAATTATTAAAGATATGAGCGACGTTCAACAGCGTTAAAAGCCCCTCCTAACCTCCCCGTAGGGGAGGAACAGAAAGAAAAAATAAGTAACGTAAGGGTTGACCGTTTTTAAACAGTCAACCCTTTTTCTTTTGTATTGTCAGTGGATTTCCCGGGATTTAATCTGAAATAACAAAATAAGGAATCAGAAATTCTAAACTCCTCTCCAAGGGGGGCATGGAGGGGCTTTTAAACATTAAACCTGAAATGCATGATATCGCCATCGTGAACAACATATTCCTTTCCTTCGATTGCAATTTTTCCTGCATTACGGCAGGCGCTTTCTGAGCCAAGCGCAACATAATCGGTGTATTTTATTACTTCAGCACGGATAAATCCACGTTCAAAATCGGAGTGAATAATTCCGGCAGCCTGTGGTGCTTTGGTTCCCTGCACAAAAGTCCAGGCACGCGACTCGTCGGCACCGGTGGTAAAATAGGTTTTCAGGTTGAGCAGGTGGTAAGCTGCGTGAATGAGTTTGTTAACACCGGGTTCGTCAAGACCAAGTTCTTCAAGAAAAAGCTGCTTTTCCTCGTAGGTTTCCAGCTCGGCAATGTCGGCTTCAGTGGCTGCGGCAATTACAAGTAATTCGGCATTTTCATCTTTCACCGCTTCCTTTACCATCTCTACAAATTTATTCCCGCTTTTGGCAGAAGCTTCGTCAACGTTGCAAACATACATTACTGGCTTGTTGGTGAGAAGAAAGAAATCTTTTGCAGCCTTTGCATCTTCGTCGCTCAGTTTTAAAGTTCTTGCCGAAAGTCCCTGTTCAAGAACAGCTTTGAATTTCGAGGCAAGTTCAAACATTTTTTTAGCCTTTGGGTCGTTCCCGACACGGGCTTGTTTTTCAAACTTATCAATCCGGTTTTCAATGGTTTCCAAATCTTTCAACTGCAATTCGGTATCAATTACTTCCTTGTCGCGTACCGGGTTTACCGACCCGTCAACATGTGTAATATTGTCGTTTTCGAAACAGCGCAACACATGAATAATGGCATCCGTTTCGCGGATGTTAGCCAAAAACTGGTTGCCCAAACCCTCTCCTTTGCTGGCGCCTTTTACCAAACCGGCGATATCCACAATTTCGATGGTTGTTGGAATCACCTTTTTGGGGTTGTCAATTTCTGTCAGTTTTATCAGGCGTTCATCGGGAACAGTAATTACACCCACATTGGGTTCGATGGTGCAAAACGGAAAATTGGCCGATTGTGCCTTTGCACTCGACAAACAATTGAAAAGTGTTGATTTACCGACATTCGGAAGACCAACAATACCACATTTTAAAGCCATTTTTAAGTATTAAAATTTTGCTGCAAAGGTAGCTTTTTTCCGTTGTTTCAACCCCAAATTTTTATCGTAACCCCGAATCTTAAAATTGCTACTTTTGAACCGGAAGGCATAAAAAGTAAATACATTAAACCTTTCAACCGAAAACGGGTCAATGCAAAGTATTTAACAAAGCATGGAAAACACCGACCGCGAAATATTGGACGGACTCAAAGAAGAAAAAACCAGAAACCTGGCATTTCAAACTTTGGTAAAAACCTACCAGGAGCGGTTGTACTGGCACATCCGTAAAATAGTGCTGAATCACGATGATGCCGACGATGTTTTACAAAACACATTCGTAAAAGTGTGGCGAAATCTCGATAACTTTCGTGAAGAATCGGGACTTTACACCTGGTTGTATCGCATTGCCACCAACGAGTCGCTCACCTTTATTAATTCAACAAAAAAAAGAAGCATCATGCCGATGAACGACGCCAGCGAATTTTTGCTGAACAACATGGTATCGGATGAGTTTTTCGAAGGCGATGAAATCCAACTCAAATTGCAGGAGGCAATTTTAACTCTCCCCGAAAAACAGCGGATTGTTTTTAATCTGAAATATTTTGAAGAAATGAAGTACGAAGCAATGTCGGAGATACTCGAAACATCAGTCGGGGCGCTGAAAGCATCGTTTCACCATGCCGTAAAAAAAATTGAAGAACATTTGAAAACCAGAGATTAATGATTTTCGATTAAACCTTTGGAATTGAAAAGAGTCAATAACAGCAACAATATGAATACTAAAATGAAAGAGCTGGAAAAAATAGCACCGGAATTGTCGAAAATAAGAAAGGAGAATCCATTCAGGGTTCCCGAGAATTATTTTGACGATTTTTCGGCCCGGCTCCAGGCAAAACTGGACGCTGAACAAAATGCTGTTCCGGTGAAAAAGAACAACATTATCCGTTACCTGAAACCCGCGATTGGACTGGCTGCCGGGTTTGCGCTCATTTTCTCACTTGCTTACTGGCCGCTGAAAACTTTAACGCCAAATCAAACTGCAGAAAGTGACGTTCAGGAAATCAATGTAAACGACATGTTGTTTGCCAGTGCAGTTGAAGGAATCGATGTAAATTCGTTTTATGAGTTGCTTGAAAAACCGGCAGGAAACGAACAATTGAGCGACGAAGACCTTGCAAGTTACGTAAATGCAAATGTTTCGGAATATGAAATTTATTCTCAAGCCACAAACCAGTAGTCACTTATTCACCTTATCTGTTTGAAAATGTATCAAAAAGCTACAGCAATGAAAAAGATAATTTTTATGGTATTGGCCGGTATATTTGTTTTTACCGGTTACAGGACAATGGCTCAAAACGAGTCGCACGAAGCCAGAATGGAAAGGTATCGAACCGAAAAAATTGCATTTCTGACTTCAAAAATGGAATTGACATCAGCAGAAGCTGAAAAATTCTGGCCTATTTATAACCAGTTGGAAAAAGAACGCTGGGAAGCTCAGAAATGTCGCAGGGATTTGGAAGATAAAGTTCGCGATGCTGAGGAAAACCTGTCGGAAAATGAAGTAACAAAGCTCACCCGCGACTTTGCAGGCAGTATGCAAAAAGAAGGTGATTTAATGACAAGCTATAACGAGAAATTTCTGAAAGTGCTGACTCCGAAAAAAGTACTCAAATTGTACAAAGCAGAAAACGAATTCAGAATGAATATGATACGCAAGTACCGCGATAACGACAAAGGAGATAAAGGACCGAAATAGTTCAGTTCAACGATAAAAAAAACAGGAAAGATACCTACGCATCTTTCCTGTTTTTTTTTTTGCATCCAGGTTTAAATTCCTTTAAACCAATCCTGGAAATATTTACCTACAACCGGTGTCTCTTTCATTTCCCCGTTTATAGAACCAATCAAACTGAGAATCCAGAAGACAAGAACTATAATGCCTATAATCCAACCTAAACCAGGAATGACAGCAAGGAATGAAAAGAGATAAATACCAAGCAATTGCCTGATATAAAAACTGGCAATTTCATCTTTTTCATTTGAGTTAATGATTAAGGCAATCAACCAACCTATCCAGGTAATGTGTGCAACAATAGCTTTAGTTTTTCCATCCATAACTTTGAGAATTTAAGTTTTTTAAAAGTAAGAATTTATGTCGGTCAAAGTTATGGAATGGACGCAGTTTTTTTATCCTGTTTTTCGGGAAAATTGAGTATCGATTCGGTGTGACTCCGATTGTCGCCGGTTCAGGTAAAATGACATATCTTACTATTCGATTTTTCGAAGAAAATGCCCCATCCTGTCGCGTTTGGTTTCAAGGTATTTTAAATTGTACTTATTTGGTTCAACCTCGAGCGGAATTATCTGAACCACTTCAAGTCCGTAACCTTCGAGCCCTACCCTTTTCACCGGATTATTGGTCAGTAATTTCATTTTCTTTACTCCCAGGCTACGTAATATCTGAGCTCCAACACCATAATCACGTTCATCGGCATTAAAGCCGAGGTGCAGGTTGGCGTCAACTGTATCCAATCCCTGGTCTTGCAATTTGTAGGCGGCAATTTTATTAAAGAGCCCGATTCCCCTGCCCTCCTGCATCATATACACAATTACACCTTTCCCTTCTTTCTCAATCAGTTGCATGGCTTTGTGCAACTGGTCGCCGCACTCGCAGCGCAACGAACCAAATATATCGCCGGTCATACACGATGAATGCACCCTTGTAAGAATTGACTCTCCCTGCTGCCATTCGCCTTTAATTAATGCGATATGTTCTAATCCATTCGATTTTTGTTTAAATGGAATTATCTTGAAATTGCCGAAATGGGTAGGTAAAACCACTTCTTCTCCACGTTCAATAAGGCTTTCGCTTTGCAGCAGGTAAGCAATCAAATCTTTTATTGCAATCAGTTTCAGGTTAAACTTTTTGGCAATTTCAACCAATTGCGGCAGACGCGCCATTGTTCCGTCGTCGTTCATAATTTCTACCAAAACCCCTGACGGATAAAGGCCTGCAAGTCTCGCCAAATCAACGGCTGCCTCAGTGTGCCCGCTGCGGCGCAAAACACCCCTGTTTTTAGCTTTCAATGGGAAAATATGCCCCGGCCGCCCTAAATGCTCGGGTTTTGTTTCCTGATTCACAAGCATTTTTACGGTGATTGCCCTGTCGTTAGCCGAAATGCCCGTGGTAACTTCGGGATGTATTGCATCAACAGAAACAGTAAACTGGGTTTCGTGCGACGAAGTATTTTTGCCAACCATGAGTTCGAGGTCAAGCTCCTTGCACCGCTTTTCGGTAAGTGCAACGCAAATCAGTCCGCGCCCTTGTATCGTCATGAAATTGATAATCTCGGGGGTAATTTTTTCTGAGGCAACAATAAAATCGCCTTCATTCTCACGGTCCTCATCATCAACCACCACCACTAATTCACCGCGTTTGATTGCTTCGATTCCTTCCGGAATCGTATTAAGTAAAATGTCTGACATTTTTTGAATTTCTGTAATGAGCCGCAAAATTACAATTTTTATTCGAATAGCTATTTTTAAGTTACTATTGCTTCAAGCAGCAAAACTGTTATTCCGCCCGTTTTGATTTTTCCCAGGCCACCGATTGTTTTCCTTTAAAATAGCGAAGCATTCCCCTGATAGAAGTGTAGTTAATTACCACAAAGTAATAGGGAACAAAAAACCATTTAAAATGAAGTTTCCGGTTTTCGAGATACCAGCCAACAATTGCCAATACATACATTAATAGTTGAAACCAAAGAAAAGAAGTGTAAAAATGAATCATCGGCTGTTGAGTTGATTGCAAAACCAGTAACAGGTTTACCGGGAGAATCAGAAAAAGAGAGATGGGTGCAAAAGTCCAGCGCAACACTTTGTGCGACAAGTACTGCCATGTTAACACCCCATTTTTAAACGGGTTGAATAAACCTTTTAACCTGAAAATAGTTTGAACACCGCCGGCAGCAATTCTTATTTTTCGTTTGAGTTCTTCTTTAACATTGAGTGAAGCTGTTTCTTCTGCGAAAGCATTGGGCGTATAATCAATTTTGTAGCCTTTTTGTGCAATCCGAAGCGAAATCAGAAAATCATCTAACAGCGTATCGGGCTCAACTTCCTCAAAAAGCTCGGTTCTTATAGCAAAAAGTTCGCCCACGGCCCCAACTGCCGAATTAAGTTCAGCATCCATTTTCTTTATCCACGACTCGTATTTCCAGTACAATCCTTCGCCGGCTCCGGCTGCGGCATCGCTTTTCTTTTCAACAATCCGTTTTTCGCCGGCAACACAACCTACTTCAGGGTTGCTGAAACTTGCCACAATCTCGCGAATTGACTGATTCCCAAGAACAGTGTTTGTATCTGAGAAAATAATGATGGGCGCTTTCACAAATTTCACCCCGCGGTTCATGGCGTGCATTTTCCCGCGCCGTTCGTCTAAATGATGAACTTCGAGTTGCGGCCAGGCTCTTAAAAGTTCGGGAGTTCCGTCGTCAGAGCCGTCGGTTACCCATAAATACTGAATCTTTTCCTTTGGATAGTCGAGCGAAAACGAATTCTCCACTTTTTGTTTCACAAAATCACGTTCGTTGTAAGCCGTAACAAAAAGACAAACTTCAGGTTCGAAAACTTCGCCGGTAACGTTTTTTCTGTTCGAAGCAAAAATCCGTTTAATTTTTACCAGCATAAAAAGGAGTAATGCATACCCAAGATAGGTGTAAACCAGCAGGGCAAGCAAAATCCAGAAAACGACGGATAAAATCATCAAATGTGTTTTTTGTAAAACTCGATTAATGCGCCTGCAGAAGTAAGATTGTCAAATTTCGAATGAATGTATTCGATGGCATTCCGGCTGATATTTTCGAAAAATTCATGGTTTTCAATTAACTCAGCAATAGAATTAACAAACCCCTGCGCATTTTCGGCAATTACAATATTCAACCCCGAAGTGGTTGAAATCCCTTCGGTGCCAACAGCAGTGGTCACAATGGGTTTACCCAGTGCCATTCCTTCAATAATTTTAATCCGCATTCCACTCCCTGAGTGCAGGGGTACAACCATTATAGATTTCGAATTTATAAATTCGTATGCATCCGCAATTTCGCCAAGGAATACCACATTGGGCTGATTCATCTTCTTTTTAAACCAATCGGGGGCGTTCCGTCCGGCAATAAAAAACTGTAAATCAGGATATTTCCGGCGAATATCGGGCCAGCAATTTTCAATAAACCAGACAAGTCCTTCCTGGTTAGGCGCCCACTCCAACGACCCGATATGAAAAAGTGTAGGGTGTACAAGATGCTTTACATTGGGAATCAGCATCGACGAATCGATACCGGTTTGAGAAACATGACGCGGTTTTTTATTGCCCAGTTTGTCGAGAATTGACCCGTCGCGTTCGGTGATTGGAACAAGCAGGTCGTATTTATTCAGCAGTTGTGTTTCAAAGAGCTTGATACGTTTTGCCAGAATTTTAAGGTACCATTTTTCGATTCCTTTGGCCATAACTGCTGTGCGGCTCCATATTTCGTGCTCAATATTGTGGGCCCGATATACAATTTTCGCTTTTGAATATTGGCGGATGAGCGGGATGTAAGGGCAAACATACAATCCTTCGAGCTGAATGATATCATATTCGTTTGCCTGTAATATTTTGCGCAATTCATTGGCAAAAGTGCCCGAAATAAACCTTACAGCATTGTACGGTTTTTTAGAAAACACAAGATTCAGCAGTGCGCTGACAGGTGAAATACGTGCCGGCACGTTGATAAGTTTAAAGTCGGCCAATTCTTTTATTGCATCCGGAATTTCGCGCAGTGTAATGTTGTGCTTAACCGTGTTCATCGCCACAATGGTGACTTTGTGCCCTAAAAACGAAAAACCCCGGGTTAAATTCATACAGGCAATGGCGCCCCCGTCTTTTACCGGGTAAGGAACCTTATTTGTTATTTGAAGAATATTCATGTTTTATTGCGCCATTCCGGTTATTAATTTCAAATTACCAATTTGCATCTGATTCTACAACGGTTCAGTTTAAGTGAACTCCGGGCTTTTTAACCCAGTTGGCTGGTTTAAGTTTATTTATCAGTTTTAAATAAGTGTCTGATGACATAATTGCGGAATCGGTTCCAGCCTTGTACGACAACCAAATTCCGATCGGCAGAAAAACAAGGGTTGAAAACCACATGCCTGTAAACATTTGCCATACATCTTCGCGTGCCGATTTTTCGCCAGTCATCGACACTATATAATACGCGATGAAAAGCAGAATAGACACCACAACCGGCATCCCTAATCCACCCTTCCGGATAATTGCGCCCAAAGGAGCGCCAACAAAAAAGAAGATAAGCACTGCAATCGATAAGGTGTATTTCCGGTGCCGTTCCATCGAGTGCTTGTTTATATTCCGTTTCCGTTCTGATAATTGCCCCTGGTAAAGGTTTAGATTCTGCATATTGTTTCGGGCCCTGTCGAGCGCCACAAGCGATATTTCTGCTTTAACCCATTTATCGATGGTGTTAAAATAATTATCGAAATTAAAGGTTGAATCGGCAGCAATTACTGTATTCTGCTTAAGAGAATCATATTTTACGGTGAGATCGTAAGTACGTCGTGTAATCGTGGGATTGATGTCGATTTGCATCATATAATTCTGCAACTGACTGTAATATTTATCGTTAAGCGTGTCTTCCATGAACATCAGTTGCTTTGTGTTGAGCATGCGGTACATGTTTTTATAAATACCTTCTTCCCGGCGGTTGAATTCAAAATTATTCACTTTCACCCTGATGGTTTGCTCGGCAAATTTGGTGCGTTTGAAAGGCCTGGATTCAGTTTGGCTACCACCGGGTGCCTGTTCCTCCAAATAATTTATCCCATTGTACAAAGTAAGTACCATGTACTTTTTATCCTCGGTAATTTTTAGAAATCCCGAATCGGCAACAGTTACGCTTTCGTTTGATTTATTCCGGGTATGGTCGTAAATCAACAGGTCGTACAATACATTGGTTTTTTTGTCTTTACGCCCCACTTTAATATTGTACCCATCAATTTCGTTGGTAAACACGCCTTCCTGAAGCACCAGCTCGGGCCTCTGCTGCTTTACACTTACCATTAAAGTTGTGAATTTCAGGTTTGTTTGGGGAAGTATATAATTGGCGAAATAAAAAGCAGTTAATGAAACAAGAACAGCGATTACCATCAATGGTTTCATAATACGGAAAAGCGAAATTCCGGCCGATTTCATTGCAACAAGCTCATAATTTTCGCCCAGCGAACCAAAAGTCATGATTGAAGCAAGCAGCATGGCAAGCGGGAAAGCGTAAGGAAGCAACCCGAAGGAAGCATAAAACAACATTTCGCCGAGTATTTTCAGGCTGAGGCCCTTGCCCACCAAATCGCCCACATACCGCCACAAAAACTGCATTAACAGCACGAATACCACAATAAAAAAGGTCATAAAAAATGGCCCTAAAAATGATTTAATAACGTACAGGTGTAAGCGCTTCATGCTAATTTTTCAATACCGGAAACTGATGCAAAACTATACTTTTTATGAATTGGAGAATGAAAAATAAAGTTAATACGGCTTAATGATTACTTTCAAAATCAAAATTATCAGGGTCACAATCTAAGAACCCAGCTTGTGTTTAAGGTCCATTACCTGTGAATCCCACAATTCCGTTGCGCTCTCCACCTCATTCTCATCGGCAAAATCAACCACAATTAACGATACATCGCCGGTTAATTCATCCTGGGTAATTCTGAATTCAAAATAATCGTCTTCGTTTAACCAACTGTATCTTACCAATTTGTTTTCTTTCTGTATGGTCATTTCAGCGGTTTGCTCAACGCCTTCCCAAACAAATGTAAATTTTTTACCCCGTACTTTCACATCGTCGGCAAACCATTCCGTAAGCCCCGATGCAGTACTTAACCAATTGTATAATACTTTTGGAGAACAATTGACTACATACTCGATTTGTATTTTAACCTTATCGCTCATGTGTTCCATTTCGGCCCAATATAATTATTCTGAAACTAACAAACAACTTCTGTTTCGCGGCATATTTTTGCCTTTCGGGTTTTTTATTTCAAAACCGGAGTGAATTTAAAATAAATACTATATTTGCACCGCAAAAAAATGAGGTAAGAGGTATATTTCTATTACTGAAATACCGCTTCAAAACCCATTAAATGCAAAAGTTATTTAAGTTTTGGCGAGGTAGCTCAGCTGGTTAGAGCGCATGATTCATAATCATGAGGTCGCCGGATCATGCCCGGCTCTCGCTACATTGAAAAGGGATGATTTTTTTCATCCCTTTTTTTCATAAACGACTTCATTATTAATTGTACTATTCAGTTTTAGAACAGCGTCTTAAGGAAAATGCTCTTGCTGCTTCTAAAGAAAATAACAACGGCAGGTAATATTTTTTCATTTTTTGTGTTTCTTCGCTATCCTTTAGAAAAAACAACATGAACTTTCAATTAAAATATTCAAGATTCAGATTAGTAGTCTCCGGGTTAACGCTCATTATCATCACGATGACGTCTTGTTCCAATTTCAAAAAGGAAGAAAAACCTGCTCCCCCGGTTGTTGTAAAAGAATCTGAACTTAAATATGGTTTGCCCGTCGATTCATTTTACATTGAAACAGGCAAAGTTGGGTCGGGTCAGCATTTGAGCAGTATTTTAAGCCGTTACGGTGTGGGATTGGGTACAATTGACACACTTGCCCGTAAATCGGCTGGCGTTTTTGATTTACGCAAAATCAGGGAGGGCAACAATTACACGGTTTTCCAGTCGCGCGACAGTTTAAAAAAAGTTGAATTTTTTGTTTACGAAATTACACCTGTTCACTATGCTGTTTTTCAACTGTCAGATTCACTCCGAGTTTTTGCCGGACAGAAAGAAGTAAAATATGTGGTTAAAAAATCGCAGGGCGTTATCGAGTCATCGCTTTGGAATACAATGAAATCCAACAATATTGATCCCATGCTCGCTTTGAACCTCGAAAATGTGTATGCCTGGACCATCGATTTTTTCAGCTTACAAAAGGGCGACCGTTTCAGGCTTGTTTATGATGAAATTTATGTCGATTCGGTTTCAATTGGCATCAACAATATTTATGCGGCACAGTTCGACTATTACGGAAAGGAAATTTATGCTTTCAGGTTTGATAAAAACGATTCGGTTGGTTATTACAACGAAAAAGGTGAAAACCTGCAAAAAGAGTTTTTAAAAGCCCCGCTTAAATTTTACCGCATCAGCTCAGGGTTTTCGTCGGGTCGAATGCACCCGATTTTACGCATTGTACGCCCGCATCATGGTGTTGATTATGCAGCGCCTAAGGGAACGCCAGTGATGAGCATTGGCGAAGGAACAGTAATTTCGAAAGGCTGGGCAGGCGGTGGAGGAAACACACTGAAAGTCAGACATAACTCGGCGTACACAACCCAATACATGCATCTTGCCGGATATGCCGACGGCATTTCGGTTGGTGCACGCGTCCGTCAGGGACAGGTTATTGGTTTTGTAGGTTCCACAGGGCTTTCCACCGGGCCTCATCTCGATTTCAGGGTTTACCGTGGAGGTAGCGCGGTAAATCCGCTCACCATTGAATCGCCACCAGCCAGACCTGTGGATCAGCAATACATGCCCGAGTACACCGCAATGAAAGACTCGTTGCTTAATGAGTTAAAATCGATTGAGTGGAAAAGCGATAACACGGGCAACTGATTCAGCAACAGTGATACTTAGTATCTGCATTCTTTTCTGACTGACTTTGTGGGCCAGTATCGGGTATCCGATATCTCCGTATCCTTTTCTCAATACCCTTTGTATTTCCCATTTATCGCGTTCAGCGTTTCTGCAGGCCAAACGCAATACGGCTATCCGGCGGTATTATCATATTCGAATTCTGTGCGCTGACAAAAAAAAAACCAACATGATGAAAAAAAATGGTCGTGAAGAAAGATTTTAATTTCATCGGTTTATTTTTTAAAAATTTCCCTGGCAGTAAAACACATATTACCCATATTAAGAAAGCATAAAAATACGATTTTACAAGTAATTGTCAGCATGAGGTGTTCTTCCTGCAATTCAACCAGATTTCAAACATAAGTAAAATAAACCCCTCAAAGCCAATGGTTCAACCAATTTGGAAAGAGTATAAAATACTTACTATGAGCAATTAAAACTATCAGTTCGCAGTTTAATACGTAATTTTGACAAACAAACCGTTCAATAACAGCAATGAAATGAACAAGCGCAATCATCGGATATTTCTATTTTCAATGAGTTTTATAACTGTTTTTGTTTTTGTGCTACTCGCATTATACGGGAGTGGCTACTATTCAACTTCGCTTGAGGAACGTTTTTTTCATGCACAAAACGAAACACTGAAACCCAGTGGCAGCATTGGTCACGGCATTGGCATAGCCGGTTCGTTTTTTATGCTTTTTGGCGTTTTCAGTTATATGGCGCGCAAACGCATCAGGTTGTTTTCGCGAATCGGAATTCTGAAACACTGGCTCGAATTTCATATTTTCCTTTGTACCCTCGGGCCAATATTGGTGCTGTACCACACTTCGTTTAAATTTGGCGGGCTCGTATCCATCAGTTTCTGGAGTATGATAGCAGTGGTTCTCAGCGGGGTTATCGGGAGGTTTATTTATTTGCAGATTCCCCGCACCATTGAAGGCCGTGAAATGACCCGTAACGAAATCTCGCGACTGAAAATGGATTTATTCAGCCACATTGAAGGGAAGTTGATTATCGATCCACAAATAATTTCGTATTTAAACAATGCGTTACAGGTACAATCGCCTGAATCGCAGGGTAATTTCTTCAAGAATATTGTTCCGCAACTTCGGCACGAAAAAAAACTAATGCGTGAAATCAGGCAAAAACTGAGAGCTGAGAATATTTCGCAGAAAAATTATAAAAGCATCATCAGAATGGTGAAAAGCGAGATAGTATTGAACCGGCGAATTGCATGGCTCTCCACAATGCAGAGTTTTTTACATTACTGGCATGTGGCGCATTTGCCCTTTGCGCTTGTCATGCTGGTTATTATGATTATTCATGTAATTGTAGCCATGATATTTGGATATACCTGGATGTTTTAACAAATGGAAAGCATTTTGGAACAACTGCTGATTTATGGAATTACCGGAATTTTTCTGGTGATGGTGGTGATTTTTTATCTCAGAAGATTAAAAAAAGGGTCGCAGATTGTTGACGAAAAAATAAGGATTGCGAAAGAGGAGGGTTTATACGAGCCTGTATCGCTGCATCCGGTAATCGACCCCAATTCGTGCATCCAAAGCGGTGCTTGTATTCTTGCCTGTCCCGAGCACGATATTCTTGGCATCCGCAACGGAAAAGCCACAGTAATCAATGCCAGTCGTTGCGTTGGCCACGGTGCATGTTTCCATGCCTGTCCAACGCAAGCCATTTCGTTGCACATTGGCACCGAGAAACGCGGGGTTGATTTACCCCACGTAAACCCGTTTTTTGAGACAAATGTGAGCGGGATTTATATTGCCGGCGAAATGGGCGGAATGGGATTGATAAAAAATGCTGTTGAACAGGGCAAACAGGCGGTTGAGAATCTCACTAAAAACATAGATAAGAAAAACAAGGCTGAATTTGACCTTGTGATTGTTGGCGCAGGACCAGCAGGGATTTCAGCTACGCTGCAGGCCAAAAAACTTGGCTTAAAGAGTATTACTTTGGAACAGGATTCATTGGGCGGAACTGTTTATACATTTCCGCGTGCAAAAATTGTGATGACCTCGCCAATGGACTTGCCGCTCCACGGAAAGGTAAAACTGCACGAAACCAGTAAAACTGAACTTCTCGACCTGTGGACACAAGTGATTTCGAGAAATGACATTGAAATTCACGAGCACAAAAAAGTGGAGAAAATAATTGAGGAGAACAATACTTTTACCGCAATAACACGTGACGGAAATGAGTACAACACACGTGCAGTTCTGCTGGCCATCGGCCGGCGCGGTACACCCCGGAAACTTGATATCCCGGGCGAAGACCTTGAAAAAGTAGCCTATCGCCTGTTAGAACCTGAACTGATTACGGGAAAGAAAATAATTGTGGTTGGCGGCGGCGATTCGGCGGTTGAATCGGCATTTCTTTTAATGGAAAACAATGAGGTTATCCTTTCGTACCGGGGCGAATCGTTCGCGCGATTAAAGCCAAAAAACAACGAAAAACTGCAACAGGCAACAACTTCAGGAAAACTGAATGTGATGTTGCAATCGAACCTGACCGAAATAAAAGAGGAATGGGTGAACATGAAAATTGCCGGAAGTGAAGAAATTCAACCGATACAAAATGACCTTATATATATTTTTGCCGGAGGCGAATTGCCAGTTGAATTTCTGAAAAACGCAGGAATTGAAATTACCCGGAAGTTTGGTGAAGCCATTTTGAAACATAGTAAAAATTAAGCAATAATTATGATCGGCCATTGGAGATATTTCCTTTTTCTTTTTGTTCTGGCAATTTTTACCAGGCAGACTTCTGCACAACTTTCGCCCGGAGAGTTGTCAAAAGCTCATGCCCATCTCGATGGCCTTTCAAATTGCACTCAGTGCCATGTTTTGGGTGAAAAGGAAACCACCTCAAAATGCCTCGCCTGTCACAAGGAAATAAATACACTCATCAGTCAAAATAAAGGGTATCATGCCTCTACCGATGTAAAAGGTAAAAAATGCGCCGTATGTCATGGCGAGCATTTTGGCCCCGATTTTAAAGTCATCAAATTCAACGACAAAACGTTTAACCACAACCTCGCCGGATACAAACTCGAAGGAAAACACAGCCAGCTCAAATGTGCCGATTGTCACAAACCAGAGTTGATTAAACAAAAAGTCTCGCAGAAAAAGGGAGATACCTATCTCGGATTAGGTACAAAATGTTTGTCATGCCATGCTGATTATCATCAGAATACGCTTTCTTCTGATTGTAAAAGCTGCCACACCAACGATGCATTCAAACCGGCGCCGGGTTTTAACCATTCAAAAACCAAATTTCCGCTGATTGGAAAACATGCTGATGTGAAATGCGAAAGCTGTCATAAAATTGAATTGACCGGTGAGAGAAAATTCCAGAAATTTAAAGGGATTGAATTTACCAACTGTACGAATTGCCATACCGATGTGCATCAGAACAAATTTGGCAGCGACTGCCGGAAATGCCACAGCGAATTTTCTTTTCACGAAGTAAAAACCCTTGGAAACTTCGACCACGAAAAAACAGCATTCCCATTGCGCGGCAGCCATCGTGTGGTTGATTGTAAAAAATGCCACACAAAAAGTTTAACAGCACCGCTGAAACATGCCCGCTGTACTGACTGCCACTCCGATTACCACGAGAAACAGTTTGTAAAAAACGGGATTTCGCCCGATTGCAGCGAATGTCATACAAACGATAAATTCACTCCTTCGCTTTATGGTTTCGAAAAGCACAACAAAACAGAATTCAAGCTTGAAGGCGCACATTTGGCAACACCCTGTTTGTCTTGTCACAAAAAAAACGAAAAATGGAATTTTGGCAGCATGGAAAAACAATGTACCGGTTGCCACGAAAACATTCATAAAAATTATCTCGATGCCCGGTTTTATCCTGAAAATAATTGCAAAAACTGTCATTCGGTAAACAGTTGGAACGAAATTACCTTTGACCACAGGAAAACCAATTTCGAGCTTCTGGGAAAACATATGCAGGCAACCTGCAAAAGCTGTCATTTCAGGGAAATAAACGGAACGAAGACACAACAGTTTGGCAATTTCGGAAGAAATTGTGAAGCCTGTCATACCGATATTCATATTAAACAATTTGAGAACCAGGGAAAAACAGATTGTGAAAAGTGCCATGCTTTTAACAACTGGAAAGCGGAGAAATTTAATCACGACAATGCCCGTTTTAAACTCGACGGGAAGCACGAAGGTTTGGCGTGCGCAAAATGCCACAAGTCAAATGATGCGTTAACAAAAAGTTATATCGTTTATAAATTCAAAAATATCACATGCGCAAGTTGTCATTCACGTTAGGGTTGCTGTTTGTTTTGCTGCAATTGCAGGCTCAGCAAAATCCGCATGGAAAGGATTTTATTCTGAACTGTGCCGATTGCCATACTTCGGAGGGATGGGAATATACTGCCACACCGTTGTTCAACCACAATTCGACCAATTTTAAACTGGAGGGCCAACACAATTATATCAATTGCAGGGATTGTCATACTTCGCTTGTTTTTTCGGAAGCAAAAACCAGTTGCGCTGATTGCCATACCGACATGCACAATACAACTGTGGGAATGGATTGCGCCCGGTGCCACACGCCAAAATCATGGATTGTTTCAAACATTACACAGATTCACCAGCAAAGTCGTTTTCCGCTGTTAGGAGCGCACAATACTGCCGATTGTGCAGCTTGTCATACTTCGGCTTCGCAACTTGAATTTCAGCCGTTGGGTATCGATTGTATTGACTGTCATAAAAAAGAATACGATGCCACAACCAACCCCAATCACCAGCAAACCGGAATCTCAACAAATTGTATTGAATGTCACCGGATTGATGCATTTCAGTGGTCGTCAACAGGATTTAACCATGATTTCTTCCCGCTGAACAAAGGACACAAAATTGAGGATTGCACTGCCTGTCATAAATCGGGGAGTTTTGAATCCATTTCAACCGAATGTTACAGCTGCCACCAACCCGACTTCGCCGCAGCTACAAATCCAAAACACAACCAACCTGATTTTTCAACCACTTGTACCGATTGCCATACAACTGAACCCGATTGGAAACCTGCAAAATTTGAAATTCATGATGCCGGGTATTTCCCGATTTATTCTGGCGAACACCGAGGCGAATGGGAAAGTTGTACCGATTGTCATAAACAGTCCGAAAATTATGGCGTTTTCAGTTGCATCGACTGTCACGAGCACAACAAAAGTGACATGGACAAAGAACACAGGGAAGAGAACGGGTATTCTTACAACAGCAATGCTTGTTTTGCCTGTCACCCGAGGGGTGACAAGGAAGGTGCATTTAACCACAATGCCACAGCATTTCCATTGAAAGGAGCACATACCCAAACCGATTGTCTGAGTTGCCACACAGCCGGTTACGCCGGAACTTCGATGGCGTGCAACAGTTGTCATACAACCGATTACAACGAAGCCGCTAATCCTGTTCATACTTCAGCCGGACTTTCCACTGAGTGCCAGGTTTGTCATACTGAATCAGGCTGGATTCCATCCCTGTTCGACCACACTGCTACTTCTGGTTTTGCACTGACTGGTGGCCACTCGGGAAAACAGTGTGCTGAATGCCACATCGGGAACACAACCTCTGCAACTTCAGATTGTATTAGCTGTCATCAGGCCAACTACAACGAA
Source organism: Draconibacterium sp. (assembly GCA_050179035.1). Classification (GTDB taxonomy): domain Bacteria; phylum Bacteroidota; class Bacteroidia; order Bacteroidales; family Prolixibacteraceae; genus Draconibacterium. The sequence continues at coordinate 30,025 of JBFXFM010000031.1, forward strand.
GCGCCTGAGCATGTTTCGCAAAAATATCCGACAAACTGTACAGAGTGCCACAATACAAACAATTGGGAAGAAACCACATTCAACCACAACAACACAGCGTTTCCGCTGGTGGGCGCTCACATTGCCACCGAATGTGCGGCCTGTCATAACTCGGGTTACGCCGGAACACCAACGCAGTGCAACGCCTGTCATACCACCGATTACAACGAAGCGCAGAATCCAAATCACACCACGGCAGGCATTTCAACCCAATGCGAAACCTGTCACAAACCAACAGGTTGGATACCTTCTCCGTTTAACCACACGGCGACTACAGGTTTTGCACTTACCGGTGGTCACTCGGGAAAACAGTGTGCCGAATGCCACATCGGGAACACCACTTCTGCAACTTCAGATTGTATTAGCTGTCATCAGGCCAACTACAACGAAGCGCCCGAACATGTTTCGCAAAAATATCCGACAAACTGTTTAGAGTGCCACAATACAAACACTTGGGAAGAAACCACATTTAACCACAACAACACGGCATTTCCGCTGGTGGGCGCTCACATTGCCACCGAATGTGCTGCCTGTCATACTTCGGGCTATGCAGGAACACCTATGCAGTGCAACGCCTGTCATACAACCAATTATAACGAAGCGCAGAATCCAAATCACACCACGGCAGGCATTTCAACCCAATGCGAAACCTGTCACACCCCAACCGGTTGGATTCCATCCCAATTCGACCACACTGCTACTTCGGGTTTTGCACTTACCGGTGGTCACTCGGGAAAACAATGTGCCGAATGCCACACGGGTAACACCACCAGCGCCAGTTCAGAATGTATTAGCTGTCACCAGGCTAACTACAACGAAGCGCCCAATCATGTTTCGCAGAAATTCCCGACAAACTGTTTACAATGCCACAACACAAACAATTGGGAAGAAAACACATTCAACCATAACAACACGGCGTTTCCGCTAACAGGTGCACACATTGCCACCGAATGTGCAGCCTGCCATACTTCGGGCTACGCCGGAACACCAACGCTTTGTTCATCGTGTCATCAAACCGCCTTTAACAATACAACCAATCCTAACCATTCCTCGTTGGGACTATCAACAAACTGCAATGATTGTCATACCACAAATCAGGGATGGGAACCGGCTTTGTTTCCTAACCATCAGGATTATTATGCATTGCAAGGTGCTCACTCGGCAATTTCAACCAACTGTACTCTTTGTCATGCCGGTAATTACACAAGCACACCCAATACCTGCTTTGGTTGTCACGCTGCTGATTATAACGCCACCACTGACCCTGCGCACAGTACAGCACAATTCCCAACCGATTGCCAGTCGTGTCATACAGAAACTGCGTGGGAACCCTCCACTTTTAACCACGACAGCCAGTATTTCCCGATTTACTCAGGAGAACACAGGGGTGAGTGGTCGAAATGTGCTGACTGCCATACACAGCCAACCAATTATTCAGTTTTCTCGTGTATTAATTGCCACGAGCATAACAAAACAGACATGGACGATGAGCACAGAGGGGAAAACGGTTATGTTTATAACAGCATCAATTGTTATGCTTGTCATCCTAAAGGAGATAGTTAAATGAGTTTTAAAAACTTCTATATACAGACACAGGTATTGGCAATCATTTTCCTGATTGGCATTTCGTTGAACGCGTTCGCGCAGGAGAACCAAAGTCTTACAGAGGGTTCGGTTTCCTATTTGTCAGGACAAAATGTATATGTCAAATTTGCCAGTACGGCTGGAATTACTGACGGAGACACTCTGTTTATGGGAAAAGAGGGCAAAATGATTCCTGTTTTGCTTGTTCAGCATCGTTCCTCAATTTCGTGTTTGTGTCAGCCTGTTGGCGATATAAAGTTCTCATTAAACGATAAAATACTGGCAATCAAAAAGATTACAAAATCTGAAGTACAGGAAATTACGCCGGTTGAAAAGGGTGAAGAAGTCACGGCAACAGCAATTCAGGCTGCATCGGGGTCAGAAAAATTAAAAACCAAAGAAAAAAGCAGTCAGCTGATAACTGGTCGCATCGCTGTTTCGTCCTATTCCAATTTTTCGAATGTTGCGGAGAACAGTCACCGGTTGAGATATACACTGATAACAAATGCCGGTCAACCCACACAAACAAAGCTATCGGCTGAATCGTACATCTCGTTTACCCATAAAATCAACGAATGGGAAAAAGTACAGACGAACTTAAACAGTGCACTGAAAATATATACACTGGCACTTCGGTATAACTTCGGCGAAAAAGCTTCGCTGTGGGCAGGCCGGAAAATAAATCCGGCTATTGCCAATGTGGGTGCGGTTGACGGGCTTCAGTTTGAATACAGGTTTGGCAAACTGTACACAGGTGTGGTCACCGGCTTTCGGCCTGATTATTCAGATTACAGCTTCAATACGGCGTTACTTGAATACGGCGTTTATGCAGGCCAGAATATCAGCCTGAAAAACGGGAGTTTACAATCGTCGCTGGCTGTTTTTGAACAACGAAACAACGGAAATACCGACCGAAGGTTTATGTATTTTCAACACAGCAATTCGGCAGTTAAAAACCTGAATGTTTTTGTTTCATGCGAACTCGATTTGTACAAACTGGCCGACAGTGTTCCAAAAAATGAAGTTTCGCTTACAGGTCTTTATCTTTCAGCCCGATATCGGATTTCGAAAAAAATTGCAGTTTTCGGTTCGTATGACAATCGTAAAAATGTAATCTATTACGAAACTTTCAGAAACTATGCCGACGATATCATTCAACTTGCAAGCCGTCAGGGATTCAGGCTGAATGCAACCTACCGCCCTGTGAACAAATTGTTTTTCGGACTTAATGCAGGAACCCGTTTTTCGAAATCGGACCCGCGCCCCACAAAAACGCTGAGCGGATATGGAACATGGTCATCAATTCCGGCATTAAATGCTTCGCTCACACTCTCGGCCGACCTGCTGCAAACCAGCTATCTCGACGGACAGGTTTTCGGGGCAAGGCTCACCCGGGATTTTATTAAAAACAAAGTGCAAACAGTTTTTAATTATCGGTTTACGCGATTTGATTACACCTCTTCATTAACCAACCTTGTGCAGAATATTTGCGAAATCGATGTGAGTTACCAATTCAGCAGAAAACTTTTTATGTCGGTTAATTTTGAAACCACTTTCCAGCCTGAGCAAAATTTCAACCGGCTGTATTTAAATCTGAGAAGAAAATTTTAATATTACCGTTGATAAATTTTTTAAATAGAATTAATAGTAGAAACTTAAATAATGAAAGAATGAGAAGTATGAAGATTTTTGCGTTGTTGATTACCGTGCTGATGTTTGCATCGTGTGTGAAGAATAAGAATTTTCAGAATGCAGAAAACAACAGCGCTGCTGCCGCCAATATGTTTGAAGTAAAAGAAGTGGTGCAGGCTAACAACTACTCCTATTTGAGAGTAGCAGAGAAAGGCGGCGAAAAATGGGTTGCCGTATCGAAACAGGAAATAAACGTTGGTGACGTGTATTATTATGAAGGCTCGCTGCAAATGAATCAATTTCACAGCAAAGACCTCGACCGTACTTTTGATGTTATTTTCTTTCTGAACCAAATCAGCAAAACTCCGATTGCTGCCGCTGGAATGGGTGCAATGGATGGTTCTGCCGGTGCAATGGGTGGAGGAATGCCGGCACATGCGGGTAAAGTTAACGTTGACCAGAACAGTTCTGTTAAAATCGAGAAAAGCTCGGGCGAAATTACTGTTGCACAGATTTTTGCAAATCGTGCCGACTACGCAGGAAAAGAAATAGAAATCCGCGGTGTTGTGGTAAAAGTAAACAAAGAAGTGATGGGGAAAAACTGGATTCACATCCAGGACGGAACCACCGATAACGGAAGTTTTGACCTGACAGTTACCAGTGCCGAACTTGCTGAAGTAAATGACGAAGTTACTTTTAAAGGAAAAATTACACTGAATAAAGATTTTGGTGCAGGCTATTTTTACGAAGTAATTATGGAGGAGGCCAAAATTGTAACAGTTAAGAAAGCCACAACAGCCATGTAGAGCGCTGATTATGGCTGATAAAAAAGCCCCGGCAAGTTGTTTTGCCGGGGCTTTTTACGTTGTAGGCTCCACAATAAAAAAGGCCCGGAAATCAAAGACTCCCGGACCTTTACATCGTCCTGGTTTTATCAAAAATATCAGGCTAATTCGTTTCTAAAATTTTAATGTTGCGGAACCAAACATCGTCACCGTGGTCTTGCAAAGCAATAACACCCGATTTTGGAACATTTGCCCAGTCAGGATTGAGTTCAGGGAATTTTGAGCCGGCAACCATTTTGTTCCAGTCTTCAGTCCACAAGTGGTATTCAAGCACTGTTTCGCCATTCTGACGGTGCCAAACGCTGCCTTTGTAAACTTCAATTTCAATTGAGTTCCACTCCCCTGCAGGTTTCGCATTTTGTGGCACAGCTGGAATCAGATCGTACAATGAGCCTGCCATGCGATTACCATCTTTTCCGGCACGGGCATCCGGATGTTTGGCATTGTCAAGCACCTGCATTTCGGGGGCTGTTTTGTAAATTGGCCATTCCGGAACTTCTTTACCTAAATAAAAGATACCTGAGTTTCCACCTTCAGAAATTTTCCATTCCATTTTCAACCTGAAATTTGAATAATCCTTTGTGGTGATAATATCTCCGCCATTTTCTGCACCAGCTTCACCAGTTCCGGTACCAATACAATGCAGTGTGCCATCAACAATTTCCCAGCCATCAGGAAAATCAGGACGGTTGTTTCCGCGCCAACCGGTGGAGTCCTGTCCGTTGAATAGCAAAACCCAACCTTCTGCAATTTCCTGTTGTGTTAACTGGTTTGGGCCAACGCTGTCAACAGCAGCGCTTTTTTCTTCAGCAGCCGGTTTTTTACCGCCCTGGCATGATGACAAACCTGCAACAACAACAGCAGCCATCACGATTAAGAATAGTTTTTTCATCGATTTCAATTTTAACGATTTATATTAAGTATTGTAAATAGTTTCATTCAGGCAGCAACAAAAATAATAAAATCGGTTATTCTTTTGTAAATTCGAAAAGCGAATTCAAAAAAGTATCAACAGTTTAAATTTCGGGTTATGAGTACATTTGCAAAACCAAAAAAAATTGGAATTCTTACTGCCGGAGGCGATTGCCCCGGGCTGAATGCAGCAATCCGCGGTGTTGGTAAAACAGCTATTGTGGAGTACGGAATGCAGGTACTTGGCTTTAACGCCGGTTTTTCAGGATTAATTAACGGCGATTTTATTGAATTGAAAGCATCGCAGTTGTCGGGTATTTTAACGCTTGGCGGAACCATTCTGGGGACCTCGCGGGAGAAACCGTATAAATTGGTGGCCGAGGATGGAAGAGAAAACCATAAACCTGAAAAGATTATTGAGAACTACCATCAACTTGGACTTGATGCAGTGGTTTGCATCGGTGGTAACGGCACCATGAAAACGGCTCATTTACTTTCGCAGGAAGGGCTGAACATTATTGGAATCCCCAAAACAATTGACAATGATGTGTGGGGAACCGACGTTACTTTTGGTTTCGACTCGGCTGTACAGATTGCCACCGATGCCATCGACAGGTTACATACCACCGCCAACTCGCACCAGCGCGTAATGATTATCGAAATTATGGGCCACAACGCAGGTTGGCTGGCGCTTTACTCCGGAATTGCCGGTGGCGGCGATATCATTCTTATTCCTGAATTGCCATACAACCTGGACGTGGTGATACGCAATATTGAAAAACGGTACGAAGACAAGAAGCCATATTCGATTGTTGTTGTCGCCGAAGGTATTGAACACCCAAAAAATCAAAGCGCTGCCAATTACGTGGCCAAAATCATTGAGGCAGCTACAGGGGTTGAGACCCGTGAAACTGTTTTGGGCTACATTCAGCGCGGAGGAAGCCCAACACCGATGGACCGCATTCTGGCCACCCGATACGGGGCTTTTGCTGCCCAATGTATTGCCGAAGGTAATTTTGGCACTATGGTGGCCATTCATAAAAACGAAGTAACCACAGTTCCGCTCGAAGAAGTGGGTGGCAAACTCAGGTTGGTTGAACCTAATCTTGGTCTGATTCAGAAAGCCCGGAACATGGGTGTTTCGTTTGGCGATGAAGAATAACAATCTGAATATTTCACCACAGAAACACGAAGACGCAAAGAGTTTTTAATTTCTCATTTTTAATTTCTACTTCAATATCGTTTAGTTAAGAATTTTGAATACTGAAAAGTTTAAACGCAAAGTACGCTGAGAAAACGCAAAGCACCCCAAAGTCAATCATATTATGATTTCTTTGCGGTGCTCCGCGATAGTCTTTGCAGCTCTCTGCAGTTAAATTTATTTTTATTCCATCAACCAAACTAACTTAATTCCTCATTTTTAATTCTTCCCTTCGCGTCTTTGCAATTATCAATCATTTACCATTCCCCGACTGCATCCCGAACCGTAAAGGGTAAATCTCATCGCTTTGACAGGCAATGCCATAAAAATCCACAAAAAAACTTTTGTTTTGGTTTTGCAACACGCAACTTTTTGATAACTTGCGACATCATATTTAACTGACATAATACACTAACCATGAAAATACCGCCAGAGACCCATTAAAAAGCTGATACAACAAGGTTGCAAAACAGCTCCCCCGCACAAAGTTTGTTACGCCCTTATTTGCTCTCACGCCTGGTAACCCCGTTTACCTCGAATACGAATCGTTTTACAAGCCTTTCTAGTACTGGCTAGAACAGAATTAAAAATCAAAAAAAAATGAAATCAAAAATTTTTAAACTATGTCCGGTAGTTTTGCTATTCCTGTTTGTGGGAGTAAGCTGCCAGAAAGATGAAGAAATTCCTTATCCTAAAGTCGAATTTGATTTTAAACTATTAAATGAAAATGGAGAACCATCTTTTACTATTAATGAAGGGGAAAACTTCACTTTTCATTTTAAAATAATTACCAACGATACAATTTGGAAATTTTACGAATTTGTCGACCGGGATTCCAATTTTTTTCGTGTATATAGAGTAGAAGATGGAAAACAAATTGATGTTGGCACCCCGTATAAAAGTTATTGGTGTAACACAATTGAGTCTGTCTGCGGACAAAACAATCCCTTCGTATTCGAGTTGCCCTGGATAACAGGAATTGGTGAGAATGAAATCCCCGATCAATCTATTTTTCCTCCTTTTTGTATGTTTAACGAAACTACATTATTACCCATAGGAAACTATGTTACATTTTTTGACGAACAGATAAAGTTTGTCAGATGTGGAAAATTAGTAGATTCCAAATATGAACAGTTTTTTTATACAACTGATTTAATGCATTTTAAAGTTGAATTTACGATAAAATAGAAAATCATGAGAACTATAATTAGCTTTTTGCTTTTTTCAATAGCTGTAATAAGCAATGCTCAAATTGAAACAAATTATTATTTTGACGATTCAAAACCATCTAAATTTGATGTTGAGCTTGAAGACTTTGGGGAAATAACCTACAATACTAATTTTAATACTACTGAAAGCATAGAAAGTAATAAAAATGGACTTTTAAGATATGGTCATGTAATCCCAGTTGATATTAACCTAAAAAAATCAGGCAAGTGGTATAATAAGAAAACATGGAAACTATTAATAGTATCCTCAAAAGCAAAAACACTTGAGCTGGTTTTTGATAATGTTATTCTGCCAAAGGGGGCAGAAATAAATGTATATGACATTAATAAAAATATGGTATTTGGCCCTATGTTGAATGAGAATATAGTTGAAGGCTATATGGTATCAACCGATATTATTTTAGGTGACTCTATTATAGTCCAACTTGATTTAGATGAAAATATGCCGATAGATAATATTGATTTTTCTATTGTGAAAATTATTCATGGGATTAAAGACATTTTTGGAATTGAAAATAAACTGAAATCAGCAGCATCATGTCAGGTGGATGTTGAGTGCACTGCGGGAGATGGGTGGGAAACAGAAACAGAAGGAACCGCAAAAATTTATGGAAATGGGACTGCCGGAACATGCTCGCTATTAAATAATACTGCACAAGATTTTGCTTCATACATTTTGACTGCAAAACATGTAATTGATAGTATTGGAATTAATAATGTATCGGTTCGTTTTAATTATAAGGCTACAACATGCAATGGCAGTACTGCTGCGAGTGGAATTACCATTTCCGGTTTTAACCTTCGGGCTGATAATGCTGTTTGTGACTTAGCGTTAATCGAGGGGGTTAATGATTTGAGCAGCCAAACATCTATTGCATTTTTAGGATGGAATAGAAATCCAAACCCAACATCCGTAGTTTGTTTACATCATCCGGATGCTGATTTTATGTCAATTTCTAAAGAAAGTAATTCAATATCTTTAGTGTCTCCGGTTTGGGTTCGTGTAAGCAATTGGGATATCGGATCAATTGAGCCCGGTTCATCTGGTTCACCTTTATTTGACCATGATAAACGTGTAATAGCAGCCACAAGTTATATAAATTCATACGACTACGTTTGCACTTCATCTTTGGAGTCAGGCCATGGTAAACTAAGTTACTTTTGGCCGTCAATTAGCACATATTTGGATCCTTGCAATACAGGAGCTACAAAAATTAACACAATAAAAGTAAACAGTATGCTCTATGCTGTATCTGGTAGTAATTATGTATGTCAATCCGGATCAACTTTTACTTTTAGTCATACTTTGGGAGATGCTCCTGTCACTTGGAGTGTTACACCAACATCCCTTCTTAATTCTCCTACTTCCGGTTCAGGTTCAAATCCAACGATTTACGCAAGTAGCAACAATAACTCAGGAACGGGACAAATAACTTTTAATGTAGGTTGTAATTCATATTCAAAAACTTTTTGGGTAGGAAACCCTTTTACGCCTGTAATTGATGGTAGCACCTATATTACCTGCGATAATGAATTATATACCGAAGACAATGGCAAATCAGTTACATGGTCGGTTTACGGGCCTATGCAAATTGTGGGGCAAACGTATGGTTACAGGTGCACAATTGAGGGAACCGGCAATGGATATGGCTGGGTTTACGCAACTGCTGCAAACGGATGCGATACAATAACCAGCGAATTATTTGTGGAAGTTGATTGCGGCTATTTACTTGTTTTCTCACCCAACCCTGCCAGTGGAGAGACAATTCTTTCCATCGAATCAACTTCGGAAAAGAAAATTGTTGATGAAACTGTTGACTGGGAACTTGAAGTTTATGACAATGCCCAAAACCTGAAGCTCAAGAACTCAAAAGTAAAAGGCAAAGAATACAGGTTTAATACTTCGGGCTGGAAAGAAGGGATTTATGTAGCCCGTGTAAAATACGATGATAAAATTTTAACAGGCAAATTAGTGGTAAAAAAATAACCGGTTTCTGGCTGATTAATAATTCTCCCGGTAACTCCGGGGATACCGGGAGAATTTCGACCGCATCTTTTTTACCGAAAACCAGCCCGGAGGCACGGTGGAGGTTTCGGGAACTCCCGAAAGGGCAAAACGGACCTCAGGAAAGGTTTCGGAAGTTCCCGAAAAGGAAAACCAGACCCTGGCGAAGCTTCCGGAGGTTCCCGAAAGGGCAACCCCGGCAAAAAACGGGCTTCGGGAACACCCGAAGGATTAAACCCGCCAAAAAGTAGTCACCGGGAACTCAAAACCCTTCAAACAGTGCTAACAGACAGCAAATATTTAATCTAAGTTTTAACCAATTTAATAACGTAATTATGCAAATTTTGAAATTAAAGTATGACAGGCTCCGCAACGAGGAGCACTTCCAGTTTCAAACCGAATTCAGGGGGTTGGTTGAAAGGTTTTCACCCGTAACCCTTAACATTGAAAGCGTTTTTAACGCCTACATGGAATCGCTCGAAAAGGAATATGTTGCGCTCGACGTGATCCGTAAAAGCGCAAATACCGATAAGATTATTGCTGCCGACGAAAAGCGCGAAGGCACTACCAGCGGGCTGCGCGATACAGTAAAAGGTGCCACCAACCATTTTTCGTCCGCGAAACGCGAGGCTGCCACCCGCATACAAATTGTGATCAACCACTTTGGCAACATTAACGACATGCCCTACGACGAGCAAACTGCCTCCATCAGAACCATGATTGACAAACTGCGTAACGAATACGCTGAAGATGTGGAAATTTTACAACTGGGCGAGTGGCTTACCGAACTTCAGACCAATAACAACGAGTTTGAGCAACTGATGAGCGAACGCTACTCGGAAGGAGCCGGGAAAACCCAGTTAAAAATGAAACAGGTGCGTACCGAAGTTGATGCAGCCTACCGCAAAATTATCACCCGTATGGAAGCGCTTGTCGAATTAAACGGCCCCGAAGATTACACCCTGTTTATAAACGAGCTAAACATCCGTATCGAAAAATACAACAACATACTTGCACAGCGCAAAGGCAACAACAATAAACCCGACGGGGAGGATTAACAATCTGAATATTTCACCACGGAGACACGGAGGTGCAAAGAGTTTTTAATTTTTAATTTCTCATTTTTAATTTTCCTCTTTGCGTCTTCGTGTCTTTGTGTTTAAACTCCTGCTTTACATCTTTGTTTTGCTGTCGCGTTGACGGATTTCAACCCTGCGGATTTTCCCGCTGATGGTTTTGGGCAATTCATCAACAAATTCAATAATTCGCGGATATTTGTAAGGTGCCGTAACCTGTTTTACATGTTCCTGTAACTCGTGCACCAGTGTCTCACCAGCTTTGGTTTTATAATCTTGTGAAAGTATCACGGTAGCTTTTACAATTTGCCCGCGAATTTCATCAGGAACCCCGGTGATGGCACATTCCACCACAGCAGGGTGTGTCATCAGCGCACTTTCCACTTCGAAAGGACCGATTCGGTAACCCGAACTTTTTATCACATCGTCAGCACGTCCCACAAACCAGTAATAACCATCTTCGTCTTTCCAGGCCAGGTCGCCGGTATAATATATTCCATCCGACATCGCTTCGCAGGTAAGTTCCGGGTTGCGGTAGTATCCCTTATACAATCCAACCGGGTATTTTTCTCCATAACGGATTACAATCTGTCCCTGTTCACCGGCTTCTGCCCAACGTCCGTCGGGTGTAAGCAAATCGACATCGAAATGCGGGCCGGGCAATCCCATCGAACCGGGTTTTGGTTCAATCCAGGGTGTGGTAAAAACCGTTGGGGTGGTTTCACTCTGGCCGTATCCTTCGCGCATTTTTATTCCGGTCAGCTTGTAAAACTGTTCGTAAACTGCCGGGGTCAGGGCTTCACCGGCAATGGTGCACCATTCGAGGTTTGACAAATCGTACTTCGATAAATCTTCCCGGATAAGAAACCTGAATATGGTAGGGGGAGCGCAAAGTGATGTAATCTTATGTTTTGATAAAACATTCAGAATATCGGCCGGATTAAATTTATCATGATCGTAAACAAAAACAGTTGCCCCGGCAATCCATTGTCCATACAATTTTCCCCAAACTGCCTTCAGCCATCCGGTATCAGCAATTGTAAGGTGAATGCTTTTTTCGTGCAGGTTGTGCCAGTAACTTGCAGTAATAATGTGCGCCAACGGATAAACGCTGTCAAGCATCACCATTTTGGGGTCGCCGGTAGTCCCCGAAGTAAAACTTACAATCAACAAATCATCGTTTCGGGTAGGTTCAGCAGGTCGTTTAAAAGGTTCGGCATTTTTTATTTCCTTATTAAAATCTACCCAACCTTCAGAAATAACCGGTCCGACCGAAATTAACTTTTCAATTGTAGGCGATTCAGACAAAGCATCGTTTACAGCCCCCAGAATCTGTTCATCCCCCACGCAAACAATGGCTTTTATGCTGGCGGCGTTATTGCGGTATATAATATCCTTTTTTGTAAGCAAATGGGTGGCAGGAATAATAACTGCCCCGATTTTGTGCAGGGCAAGGATGGTAAACCAGAATTCGGCACGGCGTTTCAGGATGACCATTACCATGTCTCCCTTACAGATTCCGGCAGACGAAAAGAATCCAGCAGTTCTGTCTGAGATTTCTTTCAATTCGGCAAATGAATAGGTGCGGCTTTCTCCTTTGTCGTTGGTCCAGAGCAACGCTCTTTTGTTGGGTTCGATGGCTGCCCAGCCGTCAACCACGTCGTATGCAAAATTGAAATCCCGGGGAACAATAAGTTCGTAGTTATTTTTAAAATCCCCGAAATCTTTGAATTTCGTTTGCTTCAGGTATTTTTCAATCATTTAACAGTTGATAGTTAAGTTTGACTTTGTTCAGAAAATGATGGCCAGAAATTTTACAGGTTGCCCGTCAAGCGCTTTCATTCCGTGGGGTTGCGTGGCATCAAAATAAAGGCTGTCGCCCGGGTTAAGGGTAAGCTCGTGCCCGCCAACACGTAACAATAAACTGCCTTCAATCACAAAATTAAATTCCTGTCCATTGTGGCTGTTCAGGTGCATCTTTTCATCTGACGGCTCTACTGTAACAATAAAAGGATCGGCTTTCCGACCTGCAAAACCCGAAGCCAATGCCTGGTATTTGTACACATGGGTACGTTCCATGGCAGTTCCCTGTCCGGCGCGGGTAAGAAAATAGGTTTTCATATTGGGTTCGTCACCAAAAAGCAGGGCTGTTAGTTCGACCTTGTAGTTTTTCGAGATGTTTTGAAGAACACTCACAGGGATATCATTTTCACCACTTTCGTAACCAAGATATTCTTTCACCGAAACATGGCAAACTGCGGCTATTTCATCAGCATCAATCCCAAGCAGGTCGCGCAGCCCGACCAGCCGCTGGGCAATTTCACGAATTTGTTCGTTCATGTTGTTAATTCTCTGAATCCAGGTTTGCTCAATCAGGAATAAATGTATTTGTTTTTGCGTAAAGTGGTAAAAATGTGCTGATAATTTTGAAATATCTTTCTATCGGATTTTTTACAACGGCAAATGCACCACTTTCTTTGTATCGAAAAATTCCTCGTCAAAATAATCTGAGAGGTTTTTGACAAATACACTTCGCTTATAAGGTTTGATTTCAGCAGAAATTTCGCCGCCTTTCAGGTACAAAATGCCGTTGGGCATGGGATTTATCTGTTTCGCTGAAATATTTTTTTGTACCCATGGCACAAATTCGGGCAGGCGGGTAACAGCGCGGCTCACCACAAAATCGTATTTATCTTTCAGCTCTTCAGCGCGAATTTGTTGTGCAGTGGCATTTTTCAATTCAAGTGCTTCAATTATGGCATTCACCACTTTTATCTTTTTCCCGATGGAATCAACAAGATGAAACTTCACTTCGGGGAACATAATTGCCAGCGGGATTCCCGGAAAACCGCCACCGGTGCCAACGTCCAACACTTTTGTGCCGGGCGTGAAACTGATAAGTTTTGCAATGGCCAGCGAATGCGACACATGCCGCTCGTAAAATCCTTCAAAGTCCTTTCGCGAAATAACGTTTATCTGTGCATTCCATTCGGCATAAAGCGGCTCCAGCTGCACGAACCGGGCGATTTGCAATTCATCGAGTTTTGGAAAATATTTGGTAATAATGTTCATCAGATTTTTTAAAGATGTTCGTTCATTTCGGTGCTTTCAATCAATTTAAAAAGCATTTGCCTCGCCCTGAAAAGCTGGGCCTTTACTGTACCGAGCGGTAAATCAAGTTCCTGGGCTATTTCTTCGTACGACATTTCGCGGAAATACCTGAGCTCGACAAGGGTCTGGTAATGTGGTTTTAATCTTCTCACAACCTTATGCAGCAAAATTGCTTTCTGCTTTCTGATCAGTTTTTCCTCCGGGTTTAAGTCCTTTGATTTTATTTTGGCGGCCTCACTCAATTCGGGCTGGTCGTCGTCGTTTTCGAGCGGTATGGTGATTCCCTTCTTTTTTCGCAGAAAATCGATACAATTGTTTGATGCTATTTTAAAAAGCCAGGTACTGAAAGCGTAGGTTGGCGAATATTGATGCAGATTTTTAAATGCCTTGCCAAAGGCTTCAATGGTAAGGTCTTCGGCATCGCTGCGGTTGTTCAGCATTTTCAGCAGCATAAAATAAATGGTTTCTTTGTATCGGCTTAACAAACGGGCAAAGGCTTTTTCATCACCTTGCAACGCTTTCTTTACCAGCTCATAATCCTGCAGCGCTTTCTCCGATAATTTTAAACCTTGATCTTCCATTTTTGTTTTTGCCCTTTCTGATTAAAAAACCAGCGATGGAAAAATTTAAAGTAAGGTATCGCCAAATCGTACACTAACGAAGGTATGAATATTTTACGTTCATTCAAACGATTCTGAAGCATTTTTATGATAACTAATTTTGCCACTAACTGAATGATAGCCAGCACAACAATAAACGGCCACAAATTAAAAAGAAACACAACAACCACAGCAAGCAGTGGCAGGTAAAGCATTTTTGTTATTTCATCAAATGCGAGCATCATTTTACGCTGGGTTGAAAGATGTTTTTCGATACGAATGCTTTTTTTCAACAGATCGAAATAGTCGTGCCAACGCACAGGCTCTGTTTTTTTAATGGCAGTTGATGACTGAAAAAGAATATTTGTATTTTTTTTGCTGATAAAATGATTGATAAGCAATTCGAGATTAACAAATGGTTCATTTATTTTCAGCCCATGACCGCCAATTTCGAAATATTTTTTCTTTTCGAAAGCCACATTTTCTTCAGCATAAATAAACGGCAATCCATTTAGTATAAAACCCACGCTTTTTGTGAAAAGCAAAAAGTTTTCGATACGATAAAAAAGCCGGGCAGCACCACTACCAGGAACTACTCCCGAGAATGCAATTACCACATTTTTTCCATTGCCCAATACAGCAGTGATGCCCGAAATCCATTCGGCTGAAGCGTTTTCGTATGTAATTGGTGCCTGCAAAATCCAGTCATACCCCGATGCTTTTATGGCAATGTTCTGGGCCATTTTCACCGAGTAACGTGTTTCCTGGTGGAGCATGGTTACTTTCAGCCTGTCGCTTCGTTCGCGCATCATTCCAAGTACCTGCAACGTGTTATCCTGCGATACATCGTCAACCACAATCACTTCAAATTCAACACCATTAATCGAGAGAACCGGAGGCAGGTTGTTTCGCAGTCGCTCTTCCTCGTTTCGAACTGTAAAAATTACCGATAGTGGAACCGGCTGGGCAGCAACAGGTTTTTTGCGGAACAAAATGCGCCCGGTAAAGAGAAAAAGATAAAGAATGCGGAGAAGAAAAAACCCGGCAAAAACTAAGGCCAGAACCAGTTTGTACCCTTGCAGGCCGAGAAGTGTATCGAAATATTGCTGAATCATTCTGTTTGATAAAATCAGATTATATACCGGGCCAAAAATCGAAACTTTAATGGCAACAATTGCTAAACCCGGGTTAATTTTTTACACGTACTGTTACATTTTATTAACAGCCTCACAGGGCAGTGTTTCCCGTTCAATTCAATCATAATCGTTATATTTGCGCCCGTGAAAATTAAAGGATAATGAAACGACTATGAATCAAATTTATTCACACAAGAGTACTATTTTAATTTTCATGGGAGTTACATCGAATACCTTAAAAAATTAGCAATTTTAACGAGATGAATTTTGAATTAACGGCAGCATCAGCAAAATCGGGCGCACGTGCAGGGATAATCACCACTGACCACGGCCAGATTGAAACACCCATTTTTATGCCTGTTGGCACTGCCGGAACGGTAAAAGGAATTCACACCCGCGACCTGAAAGACGATGTTAAAGCCCAGATAATCCTCGGAAATACCTACCATCTTTATCTTCGTCCCGGAATGGATGTAATTGAAAAAGCGGGCGGACTGCATAAATTTAACCGCTGGGACCGGCCAATACTGACCGATAGCGGCGGATTCCAGGTTTTTTCGTTGGGCGACATCCGTAAACTCTCCGAAGCCGGTGCAAAATTCCAGTCGCACATCGACGGTTCGTATCACCTGTTTACACCCGAGGGTGTAATGGATATTCAGCGCACAATCGGCGCCGATATCATCATGGCTTTTGATGAGTGCGCACCGGGCGATTCGGACCACGCTTACGCAAAAAAGGCGATGGAACTCACGCAACGCTGGCTCGACAGGTGTTTTGTTCAATTCCGTAATACCGAACCAAAATATGGTTATAACCAAAGCCTTTTCCCCATTGTACAGGGCAGCGCTTACCCCGACCTGCGCCGGATTGCGGCTGAACATGTACAGACTTTTGATGCCGATGGCTATGCAATTGGCGGGTTGGCCGTTGGGGAAAAAGAAGAGGTGATGTACGAGATGATAGAAGTGGTGAATGGCATTTTACCGCAAAACCGCCCCCGTTACCTGATGGGCGTGGGTACGCCTGTAAATATTCTCGAAGCCATTGAGCGCGGCGTGGATATGTTCGATTGTGTGATGCCCACCCGCAACGGACGCAATGGAATGATGTTTACCAGCGAAGGAAAAATAAACATCCGCAATGCCAAATGGGAAAACGATCACTCGCCCATTGATGAAAACGGAACCTCGTTTGTTGACCAATACTCAAAAGCGTATGTGCGCCACCTTATTATTTCGAATGAAATGCTTGGTGCGCAGATTGCCAGCCAGCACAACCTGGCGTTTTATCTTTGGCTTGTGCAAACCGCCCGGCAAAAAATTATCGACGGAAGTTTTGAGCCGTGGAAAAATGAAATGGTACACAAACTAAATCACCGCTTGTAATTTGCCGCGATGAAGTACTACAAAACCATCGATTTTTATATCACTAAAAAGTTTCTCGGAACTTTTTTTTACGCCATTGCGCTCATTCTGAGCATTGCAGTGGTATTCGACATGTCCGAAAATCTCGATGAATTTCTTTCGAAAGATGTACCTGTAAAAGAGATTATTTTTGATTATTACTTCAACTTTATCCCCTATTTTGCCAATCTTTTCAGTCCGCTTTTCACCTTTATCGCTGTAATTTATTTTACATCGAAAATGGCGTACAACACCGAGATTATCGCAATTCTGAGCAGCGGAGTTTCGTATCGCAGGCTCATGTTGCCTTACATGGTTTCGGCATTAATACTGGCCATTTTCAGTTTCTCGCTTGGTAACTTTGTAATTCCGCCAGCTACAAAAACCATGAACGATTTCAGGCTGAAAAATATTGAAAACGCCAAACTTGGCGTTGAGCGCGACATTCACCGACAGATTGAACCCGGCGTTTATATTTACATGCGCAGTTACAATCAGAATGATATTGGGAATATTTTCACCCTCGAAAAGTTTGAAGGTTCCAGGCTTATTGAGAAACTTACAGCCGACAACATTCGCTGGGACAAGGAAACGAGCAAATGGGTAATTAACAATTACTGGAAACGAACCATTCTCGAAGAATACGAAATACTTGAAAACGGGTACAGGATTGATACCACACTCAACATGAAACCCGAAGAATTCAGGGTAAAGAAAAACGAAATGGAAACTTACCCAACACCCGAACTGATTGAAGAAATTAGCCGGATGAAAACTCGCGGGGTAAATACTGTGGAGTGGGAAATTGAAAAACACCGGCGGATGTCAACCCCGTTTTCAACTTTTATTCTTACACTGATTGGTGTTGGGCTTGCCTCGCGGAAAATTAAGGGAGGATTGGGATTTCATCTCGGATTGGGGCTTGCACTCAGTTTTTCGTATATCATGTTTATGCAGGTGGTTACTGTTTTTGCCATCAGCGGTAATGTGCCGGTAATGCTGGCCATGTGGATTCCAAATTTACTTTACAGCGTGATTGCCTTTTTTGTGTTCCGCTGGGCAGCAAAATAATTTTCACTTTACAAGTTCCTTTAATCTTTCGTTCAGCCGACCCTGAACCAAATCGGAAACTGCATGAACAAAACGTTTGTTCCCGATGCCCATCACCCACTCAATTCCACCAGCTTCAGAAGCAATAAAAATCTCATCCATTTGTAGCAATTCTTCCTTTCGGAGTGTTACTGTTTCATTGATTTTCAGCGATAATTCCTCAGCTACACCAATAACATGCGAACGCAAAATATCAGTATAACAGCCGGTTTCAATTGACGGTGTTATCAGTGTACCCCGTTTCACCCCGAAAATATTAGCTCCTATACAATCGGTTACAAAACCATTTTCGTTTAAAAACACAACATTTTTGCAGGTTGAATTTTCGATTTCGGTTACCGTGGTTTTCCACATCGGCAGGTTATAAAATGCAAATTGCGACAACCTGTTTTTACTGAACTTCACCTGTTCTGCAAAACCGAGCATGATTCCCTGCTTTGATACCGGAAACACAAACGCTTCGGAGGCTTCGGCAGTAATATGAAAATTGGTCACGGATTCACCGGCAAAAACATTGAGCGTAATTATGCCCGAACGGAAAAAACGCATCCGGTTTAAAAGCCGCTTGGTGATTCTGAAAAGTTCTTTTTCGTTATTAAACAACGGTGGTACAGGTGCATTTAAAATACCAAGCTGCTGTTTTAAAATTGAAATATTTTCAGAAAACAGTGGAATCCCGCCGTGACCAAACCAGATTTTATGGGCTAAAACAACAGAATTTTCATACCTGAAAGGTACGTATTCTGTGCTCTTTAAAATTTCTCCGTCAGCAATTAAACTGTCCATTTTCGATACTGAGAACTGAGCGGTTCTTATTGCAAAATACTGAATAACTGGTCGATAAAATGACCAAACAAAGAAGGTTTGAGCACAACCGGGTAAATAAATCCGAATAATGCGCCAAGCAAATGCGCATCGTGTGCCACATTATCGTTGCTTTTTTTGCCCATTTGGTACGAATAAAACAGGTAACCCACTGCAAACAAAATTCCGGGAATTGGTATTACCATAAAAAAGTATAGTTTCTCCCAGGGATTCAGAAAAATAAAGGCAAAAAGTACTGCCGAAACTGCGCCTGAAGCGCCCACTGCATTGTAATAATAGTTGTTCTGGTGTTTTATCAGGCTCCAGAGATTCGAGGCCAGAATTCCGCCCATGTACAGCAGCAGATAATAGGCAGTTGCCTTATTTCCGAAATAATATCCGAAATACTGCTCAATTCCCCTTCCGAAGAAATAGAGCACAAACATATTTACCAAAAGATGCGACCATCCGGCATGAATAAATGCATGCGAAATCAGCCGGTAATATTCTTTCCCATGAATAATCCGCGCTGCATTAAACTGCAATTTCCCAAACATTTCGTGATTTTGAAAAGCGCTATACGAAATCACAGCAGTAACAGCTATCAGAATGTATGTAATCATTTCAGTGTAAAATTTTGTAAATCATTTCTTTTTGAATGTCAACCGTATCAACCATTGTTGAAACACCCAATCCCTTGCTTTTCATGTCGTATTCGCGCAAAATGCCGATAATCTCATACAGTTTGGTTGGAGTATATTTTTTCGAGGCAGCAATCATATTTTTTGCAAAATACGGGTGCATTCCCAAAGCCGATGCCACTGATCCTTCCGATTTATCTTTCAGAAAATGAATGGCAAATAAATTCGAAAAATACCCAAACAACTGCGGAATTGTGCGTTGAATGGGGTTCTCGCCCGGATTTGCAGCAAAATGGCGAATGATTTGGTTGGCTTTCAGAAAGTTTTTTTCGCCCAGTGCATTTTGCAGCTCAAAAATATTGAAATCCTTGCTCACACCAATATTTTTCTCGATATGTTCGGGTGTGATTCTATTCGAATCTTTTACCGCAATCACCAGTTTATCGAGTTCGTTGGCCACTTTGCCCAAATCGCTGCCAAGAAACGAAGTCAGCAGTTGCGCTGCCTGTGGAGTTATTGAGTAATCGCGTTCTTTCAGGTACTTTTCAATCCAGCCCGGAACCTGGTAATCCCTGAGTTTGTCGGAGGTAAAAACAACTCCGTTCTTTTTAATTGCTTTCAGCAATTTTCCGCGGGCATCGAGGGTTTTGTATTTAAAACAAAGCACCAGAACCGTCGAAGCCAACGGCTTTTCGGCATAAGGCGCGAGTAATTCAATCTTTTGCAGACTTTGTGCTTCCTTTACAATTATCACCTGTCGTTGCGCCATCATGGGGAAACGGAGCGAGCTTTCGGCAATGTTTACCACCGACGAATCTTTGCCATAAAAAACCGACTGGTTAAAACCTTTCTCAGCATCGGTAAGCACATTTTTCTCGATATAATCGGAAATGATATCGATATAATAAGGCTCTTCACCCTGCAACAAGTAAATGGGGTGAATAATTTTCTTTTTCAGGTTTTGAAGAATGGCTTCGAAATCCATAATTAAAATCTCAGGTGTTTTACCGATAAGCCGTTGTCGCGGATTTCGCAAAGCGCTTTTATCCCGGTGTCGATGTGTATTTCGGTAAATTCGGTAGTAACTTTTCTATCGCTGGCAGCAGTTTTTACACCGCTCGAAATCATGGGCTGGTCGGTTACCAACAACAGCGCACCCGTTGGAATACGGTTCGAAAAACCGACGGTAAAAAGTGTGGCAGTTTCCATATCGATGGCCATTGCGCGGGTTTTCGAGAGTACTTTTTTGAATTTTGTATCAAACTCCCAAACGCGGCGGTTGGTGGTGTAAACCACACCAGTCCAGTAATCCTGCTCATCGTTGCGCAACACGTGCGAAACGGCGCGTTGCAGGTTAAATGCCGGCAGCGCTGGTACTTCGGGTGGCAGATAATCGTCGGATGTACCTTCGCGGCGGATAGCAGCAATTGGCAGAATCAAATCGCCCAACTGGTTTTTTCTTTTCAACCCACCACATTTACCCAGAAATAATACGGCTTTTGGAGTGATTGCACTCAGCAAATCCATGATGGTGGCTGCATTCGGGCTCCCCATCCCAAAGTTGATGATGGTAATTCCTTCGGCAGTGGCATTGGGCATATTTTTATCGGCCCCCTCAATGGGCACATTGAATTTTTGCGAAAACCGCTCCACATAGTAAGTAAAATTGGTCAGCAAAATATACTTCCCTATTTCTTCAATGTTTTTACCTGTATATCGCGGCAGCCAGTTGTCAACAATCTCCTGTTTTGTCTTCATAAAATCTGTTTTAAATCGTGGAAAGCTATTGCATATTTTTCCGCTGAAGTTTTGCAAATGTACGTTTTTAGATTTCTTCAACAATATTGGTTATTATTGAATTTTTAAACTGAACGCGATGCAAAAGCTGAATTTACCTGAATACAATTTCAGAATAAAAACCGAAGATGACAGAACCCTGATTTTTGACGGCATCCGCAAAAAATTTGTGGTTTTAACCCCCGAAGAATGGGTGCGGCAGCATTTTATTGAATACCTGAAAAAAGAGAAAAATTATCCTGAAACACTGATGACCATTGAAAAACAGATAACAGTGAACGGGATGCAGCGCCGGTTCGATTTGCTGGTTTATACCCGTAACGGGCAGCCACTATTAATTGCCGAGTTTAAAGCTCCCGAAGTGAAAATTACCCAGGAGGTTTTCGACCAGGTGGTGCGCTACAACATGGCGCTGCGTGTTGAAAAAGTGATTGTTTCGAACGGATTGCAGCATTTTGCCTGCGAAATCGACTACTCAAAAAACAGCTTTGCATATTTACCAGAAATCCCTGCTTTCCCCGAACGTTGCCGGTACAGCGGAAATGGGTTTAGTTGATTTACCTCTTAATCAAACCCGGGTATAAAAAACTCCACTTTGCCGCAATTGGGGCAACTGTACAAGTCAAACGATTCGCGGTTGGTAAACAACTCAAACAATTCGCCCAAAGCCCCAATTCTGGGGCCTTCATGAAATTTGTAATTCCCCTGGTAATCCATTTCAACTTTACATCTCAAACATTCAACTACTTTGGGGCCTTGCGGCGTTGTGCCGGTTTCCTTGTTGATTTCAGATAAATTGAAACGACATTGCGGACAGTAATTTAAACCCGGTTCAATTTCAGTATTGCATTTGGGGCAAATCAGTTTAAAATCGCTGCTGTCAAGAACTTTTTGCTCCACAAAGCTGTACTGACAATTCCAGCAGATATCAAAATTATTTTCTACTTCGGCATTACATTTCGAACAAATTTTCATTTTTCAAAATTTAAATCAACGGTTGGTACATGTTGCGGGGCGGATTTCGGAGCTCGTTCCTGTCCGGCAGGACGGAACGATGTTGCGAGAATCCAGCGAACGACCCTGCACGAACCCCGCAATGTAATTTACAATTTGTTGAACTAAATCCCGCAGCAGCGGGATAGCTCTATCAAAAATACCCGATTCTTTCTATACTCCGAGATTATTCACTCTAAAAATTTCAGATTATGAG
>JBFXFM010000032.1:0-51890 GCA_050179035.1 Draconibacterium sp.
ACAATTATCAATTATTTTTGATGAACGATTTACAAAATAAAATTTTTCTTTTCCAAAACCCTTGTGTTTTTGGGAGGGCCTTGGAAAAGAAAAATTATTGGATGACACAGTTAATTGAACAGACCCCTGTTTTCAGTAATCTTGGTTCGCTTCCGTTAAGTATCGGAGGTATTTTGCTGGCTTCTTCGCTGTTGGTTTTTATCGACAGGTTTTTACCCGGCCTTACCGAAAAACTAATGCCTCACAAAGCTTGAAATAATTGAATTACCTTTCACAAACAGACTGTTTCCCTGACTGTTTCAGTATTCCGGTTACAATTAAGAATTGCGCCACCATATAAGTTGACATCACCCACAAACGATCAGCAGGAATTGGCGTTAGAAATTTATCGAGTGCAATCAATGTATCGGAAACCACAAAAAGCAGGGAACCTGAAAATACAAAATTAAAACTGATTTGAGGCAGAATACCTTTTCGATTCAGCGCCATGACCGACATTCCTAATAGTGCTGACATATAAATAAAAACGGCAATTTTCAGTACCAGGTCAAGGTTAGGGAAAAGCAGAATATAAATTACACCTCCATAAAAAATATAAAGCAACAGCCATAACGGTTTTGTTACAAGAAAAGGTTTTAAACCTTCAACCTGATTTAAACGGCGAAACAGAAATATGTAACCAATTTGTGCCACGAGAAATGAACCTAATCCGAAAATAAAAAAGTTGGGGCCGTTGCCGGTAAACATCAAAAATGTATCGCCCAAAAGTGAAAACAAAATTGCCAACACGCCAAAGATTCTGATTCTTGATTCAAATTTGACTGAGTTCATTAAAAAATGACCACCCAGCGAAATCATAATCAGCGGTTTAAAAATGTAATCGAGCCATTTTTCATGTAGAGCGATCCCTGAAAACACACCAATTACAGCAATCGCAAAAAGGATAAGGAAAATTTTACTTTTCATAAAATCAATTTTAAGAAAAGCCAATTTAGAAATAAAAAATCAATAGCAGATTCCGCCTTTCAGGAATTCATCAACATAAATTCCCACTCCTTCTTCGAGGCTGGTGAACGGTTTTGTATATCCCACATCGCGCAGTTTCTGAATTTCGGCCTCGGTAAAATACTGGTACCGGCCACGCAAATCGATGGGTGTTTCAACAAACGAAATTTCGGGAGTAAGATTCATGCTGTTAAAAACCGAAACAGTTAAATCGAGGAATGACCTCGCTTTTCCGGTTCCTACGTTATAAATACCACGGTTTTTCTGCGTATCCATAAAATACATCATCACATCGGCAATGTCTTCAACAAAAACAAAATCGCGGCTTTGCTCTCCATCGCGGTAATCGTGATGATGCGAACGAAAAAGCTCCATTTTGCCTGTTTCTTTTATGGTTTTGAAGGCATGAAGTACAACCGATGCCATCCGTCCTTTGTGATATTCGTTGGGGCCATACACGTTGAAAAATTTCATTCCGGCCCAAAACGGGGGCGTTCGTACCTGTTTCAAAGCCCAGACATCAAAATCGTGTTTCGACCAGCCATACAAATTTAAGGGACGTAAATTCGAAATATTTTGGTGAGCATCTGAAAAACCTTCTTCTCCATTGCCGTAAGTTGCTGCCGAAGAAGCGTATAATAAAGGTACCTGAATTTCAGAACAGATATTCCAGAGCCGTTGCGAATAAATCAGATTCAGTTGCTGATAGAGATGTGGTTCCTGACCAACTGTGTCGGTGCGGGCACCCAAATGAAAAACAAATTCAACATCGCGCGAATTGCCAATCAGCCATTTAAAAAAAAGGTCGCGATCAACAAATTCACGATATTTTTTATGCTGAAGGTTCAACTCTTTCCAGGGATGGTCGATTTTATCGACAAGAATCAGGTCAGTGTATCCTGCTTTATTCAGTTTGCCCGTGAGATAACTCCCAATAAATCCTGCTGCGCCAGTAATGACAATCATTCTACAAGTGGTTAGTTAGATTCTGTACAAAAATCTGTTTTCTGGACTTCAACGGCTTCGACATCATTCTAACGCTTTTATTATTCAATTATTATTTAATTGCGCAAAATAAACTGTTTTTTTTAACGCACAAAAATATCCTTCGGTATATTACCTGTGACACACTGTTTCATTGCCATTTCGAATAAAAGCACAATCGAAAATAAAAGTAAAATCGGGACAGTTTGATAAACCTGAAGCAAATTTTATCGGAGAAATTTCACCAAAAAACAGCAAAATTAATTTACCCCGACAGCCATTTTCCGTATCGTGTGAATTACAGTATCACTTAACTTTTGTAGCGCCAAAGGAATGTTCCATGAGGCTGTATCGCGCGGTTCAACATAATTTGATATTGCCCTGATTTGGCAGCAATCAACACCCAACCAGTTACAGACAAAAAAAACTGCTGCACCTTCCATCGATTCAACTTGTGCCGAAAATTTTGTTTTTATTTCGTTGATTGATGTATTTCTGCCATGACTTTTGCTTGCAGTTAAACCTCTTACTTTCTTCAGATTGAGAAACCCGTTTATACCAACCGGCTTTAAAATTCCGGTTTCAAACGGAAATTCTCCAGTATCCATATAACCGGCGTCGAAAAGTGTCAGAAATTCGTTTTCCTTTTCAATTCCCAAATCACCAAATTCTTCGGTAACTACATTTACAACTTCACCTATTTCAAGTTCTTTTGTCAAACTGCCTGCTATACCAATATTTATAACCAGGTTATAATTATTTATAGCAAGCGCATTGGTAAGATGAAATGTGGTAAAAGTAACACCGATTCCGGTAATCAACACATCTATTTCTATATCATCAAAACTGTACTTTCTTAAAAGATGCGTGGTTTCATGAACCAGTTCGAATTCGTCGGTAAGCATTTTTACCTCAAGCCATGTAGCGGCAACAATCAATATCTTCATAATTCAATTTTAACAAAACTATTTGTCCTGAATGACTGACTAACATTCATACTGATTTTTGCAAAAAAAGTTAATCTTTGCAGATACTTAAAATTTCAATCATGTGCGAATTACATCAAAAGAACCTTAAGAACTACGAAAAAATTGAGGTTTACAACGACTTCACTACTACCGAACTGGCGAAAAACTACGAAAATATTTTAAAACTGGTAGGTGAAAATGTGTCTCGCGAAGGGCTCGATAAAACGCCTGAACGGGTTGCCAAAGCCATGCAGTTTTTATTACAGGGCTACAAAACTGACCCGGTTGAAATTTTACAATCGGCAATGTTTAAAGAAGATTACCGCCAAATGGTAATTGTAAAAGACATTGAAATTTATTCAATGTGCGAGCATCACCTGCTGCCATTCTTTGGAAAAGCGCATGTAGCTTACATTCCCAACGGAACGATTACCGGATTGAGCAAGATTGCCAGGGTTGTTGATGTTTTTGCACGACGGTTGCAGGTTCAGGAACGACTAACCACACAAATTAAAGAGTGTATTCAAAATACCTTACACCCACTTGGCGTTGCAGTGGTTATTGAAGCGCAACACCTTTGTATGCAAATGCGGGGCATTCAGAAACAGCATTCAATTACCACCACATCCGATTTTACAGGGGCTTTTCAGAAAACAGCCACCCGCGATGAGTTTATAAAACTCATCAGTACAAAATTCAGTTAAGAACTACCGGTTCAGAAATTCGATACAAACCGGGCTGGCAGTTTTTAGCTCCTGTCCGGTAAATGTTGGTATTCCAGTGTTTTCGTCAATCCTGAAAACTGTGATGTTACCACTGCGCTGGTTAGCAACTAACAAAAACCTTCCATCAGGCGAAAGAGCAAAGTTGCGGGGCCAGTTACCTTCAACCTGAACTGTTGTTTTCAACTTCAATCCATCCTCGTTTATTTCGAAAACAGCAATCGAATTATGCCCGCGGTTCGACCCGTACAAATATTTTCCATCAGTCGAAATATGAATATCAGCACAATAACTTTTACCGCTATAACCGGCTGGCAAGGTTGAAACTGATGCTCCCCGCTCCCATTTTCCGTTTACTGATTTTACAGTCGTTATTGTTGAGTTCAGCTCATTAATCACATAAACAATTTTCCCCGACGGGTGAAACTCAATATGGCGTGGTCCGGCGCCCGGTTCCATTTTTACAAACCGATGTTCGCCCTGTACCAGTTTCCCACTTTCGATGGTAAAAATATCAAGTTGGTCGGTGCCCAAATCGGCACTGAAAACGGTATTTGAGAAAGGCGAGAACCGCGCAGAATGTGCACGAGGCACCGCTTGTCGCACTTTATCGGCTCCTGACCCCTGATTGACAATGACAGAAGTTGCCGGAAGCAATCCCCCGTTGGAACTTACCGGATAAAGCGAGACCGTTCCCCCGCCGTAATTGGCCGCCGCCGCCCATTTTCCATCAGCCGAAACATTAACAAAGCAGGGGCCGGCACCATTCGAAAACTGCTTATTGATAAACTTTAACGTTCCGTTTTCAGCTATTTCGTAAGCCAGAATATAGCCATCGTTTGATTCGGCCACTGAATAAAGATATTTATTATCATCCGAAACAGTCAAAAACGCGGGATTGTCAACCCCTTTAAAAGTTTCTGCAAGTTGAATTTCACCGGTTTCAGCATTCAGATTACAATAATGAATTCCTGTTCCACCTTCCGAAGTAAAAGTACCCACATAAAATGATTGGAGTTTTTGAGTTTGTGCAAAACAAAAAATTGAAATCGTAAGCAAAAAAATCAGACCAGCGGTTTTTATCATCTGTTTTAAAATTTTATTCTGTACCAATAATACAAATTAACGGGTTGTTTGTTATTAACTTTGAAATTAAAATTGAAAACAAATAAATTCAGTCATTATGAAAAAGATTTTTGTACTGTTTCTGGTAACCGCTTTTGTCGGTATAGATTCGCTATTTGCGCAAAAACTCGAAAAAGTTTGGGAAACTTCTGAAGGATTGAAAACACCCGAGTCTGTGATTTATTTTGCTGAAAAAGAAGTGATTTATGTGGCCAACATCAATGGTGATCCGGCGGCAAAAGACGGGAATGGATATATTTCGGTATTAAAACCGGATGGAAGCTTAAAAAATGCTGAATGGGTTACGGGGTTGAATGCGCCCAAAGGAATGGCCATTTTTAAGGGGAAATTATATGTTTCTGACATTGATCAGCTGGTGGAAATTGATATTGAAACCGGGAAAGTGTTAAAGAAATACGATGCGCCGGGCGCAGTTTTTTTAAACGATGTAACTGCTTGTATGAATGGGTTAATCTTTGTTTCTGATACACGCACAGCGAAAATCCATGTATTGAACGATGGCAAACTCACCGTGTGGATGGAAAGCGAACCGCTGAAAAGCCCGAACGGTTTAATGGCTGAAGGGGGCAAACTGCTGGTTGGCGATGAAAATATTTATGAAGTTGACATTCAAACAAAAAAAGTTACACTGCTGGTTGAAGACGCAGGTGGAGTTGACGGACTGGAGCGTAATAACACCGGAGAACTTGTTTTTTCGAACTGGCCGGGCCGCATATTTATTCACCGCAACGGCAAAACCATTAAACTGTTAGATACAACAGCGCAAGAACTAAAAACAGCCGATGTTGATTTTGCCCTGAAACTCAATCTTTTGCTTGTACCTACATTTTTCAGCAACCAGATTGTAGCTTACAAAATTGTGGACTGAACCAGATGGCAGTAATTTTTGTTCAACTATAATAACAACAATTAAAACAAACAGAAATGGAATCACCAAAAATTGCTGCAAAAGTACCGGCTGCACTAACGCTCGATAAAGGCACCTATTATTGGTGTGCCTGCGGAAAAAGCAAAAATCAGCCATTTTGCGATGGTTCACATGCCGGAACAAGTTTTACTCCTGTTGCATTTACCATTGACGTGGAAAAAACAGTGTATCTCTGTCAATGCAAACAATCGAAGAACAAACCATTCTGCGACGGAAGTCACAGAAAATTGTAGTAAAAAATAAGGGTGAAAAAAATGTTTTCACCCTTATTTTTAATCATCTCTTCTGAAATAATCCTTGCCTGCGTTACAAATCGGACAACGGTAGTCGTCGGGCAAATCTTTAAAAGGCGTTCCGGGTGCAATACCCATCGAGGGGTCTCCCTCGGCCGGGTCGTACCTGAAACCACAAATATTACAGATATAAACTCCGTTTTCATCAGGCTCCAAATCATCGTGATTATCATTCTCAACCTCAATTGGCTTTTCAATCTTTTCGGGAGCCTTTTCCTTTTCAAGTTTCTCCTTATCTACATAAGTGGGCGCGTTTTTAGGAGCCAGCATCCGGTATTTTTCACGGTAATAGTCGTACGTCAGTGGTTCTTCGGCTGATAAAATGTCGTTTTCAACCACCTCGCCGAGAATGAGCATGTGTGTGCCAACATCAAAAGAATTCACCACCCGGCAATCAAACCAGGCCACTACAGAGTCGGTAACAATTGGGGCGCCCGAAACTGCTGTTATCGTTGGTATATTCTGAAATTTGTCAACTTCAGCACTGGTCATAAAACCAAAAACACCAATCAGTGAAGTGTTCACCTCTTTTTGTAAAACGGAAACCGAAAATTTTCCACTCTCCAGAATTTTAGCAGTGGTAAAGTTGTTTTTATGGCTGCTGATGATCAACTGTGCCGGTTCGGCAGTAACCTGAAATGCCGTATTGCCAATGTATCCGTATTTCTTGCCGTTCAGTTCGGTGGCAACAAGATATAAACCATACGAAAGTTTATGAAAAGCCTGATATTGCATGATAAAATGTTTTTCTAAAAATAACAGAATATTGTGTATGAGTACCTTTAGTCGAAAAAGTTTTTTTGTACTAAAAGACACTTTAAACAAAATACAAATCAATGTGTTTTTCTTCAACATAAAGTTTTATAACGCTTTAACAAAAAAGATTTGGAAAAAGCACAGGATTAATTTTAACTTAGCGGCATTAAACAAAACAAAACCAAAGAGATGGCCCAATCCAAAGTGAATACGCAGTACAAAATTTTTGTTGTTGAAGACAACACCCTTTACGCACAAGTATTAAAAAAGCAACTGGTAGAAGATGGCTACTCAGTGAAAGTTTTTCATAATGGCCGCGATTTTATGGCCAGTCTCGACGAAAAGCCCGATGTTGTAACACTTGACTATACGTTACCGGATATGACCGGTTACGATGTGCTGAAAAAAATTCAGCGCCGAATGCCCGGCACCACTGTAATTATCATTTCGGCTCAGGAAAATATCAACACTGCCATCGATTTGATGAAAAACGGGGCATATGATTATATTACAAAAGCACCTGATACCCGTGAAAAGCTGAGTAACATTATCAAGAATATCCGTGAAGCCGACCAGTTAAGAACTGAAAACCAGCTTCTGAAAGACGCGGTTAAGGAAAAATATAATTTCAGAAATCTGATTAAAGGAAACAGCCGCGAAATTGACCATGTTTTTGAGTTGATGGACAAAGCTGTGCAAACCCAGATTTCGGTATCGATTTCGGGAGCAACCGGAACCGGAAAAGAACTGGTGGCCAAGGGAATTCATTACAATTCGAAAAGGAGTAACAAACCTTTTGTTGCTGTAAACGTTTCGGCCATTCCGGAAGGATTGCTCGAAAGCGAACTTTTTGGCCACGAAAAAGGCGCGTTTACGGGCGCTGAAGTTCGCAAAATAGGGAAGTTTGAGCAAGCCAACGGAGGCACACTTTTTTTAGACGAAATCGCCGATCTCGATTTCGGATTGCAGGCAAAACTGCTTCGTGTAATTCAGGAACGCGAGCTTGTAAGATTGGGCGGAAATGAAACCATTCCGCTGGATGTGCGCATCATTACTGCCACACATAAAAATCTGGCCAACCTGATTGCCGAGGGAAAATTCAGAAAAGACTTGTATTACCGTTTGCTGGGTTTGCCCATCGAATTACCGCCGTTGCGCGAGCGTGGCAACGATATTATTTTGCTTGCAAAATATTTTGTTGATGAGTTTTGCCGTGAAAACGACATGGAGCCAAAAGAAATCTCGGAAGAAGCCCGGAAATTATTACTGGCATACCATTTCCCCGGAAATATAAGGGAATTAAAAGCTGTGATGGAACTTTCGTGTGTGATGGCCAACAAAAATGTGATTAAAGCCAACCACCTGAATATGAATATCGACAACAGTGTACAGAACCTGCTGGCATCGGAAAAAACACTCGACGAATACAACCACGAAATCATTAAGCATTTTCTGAATAAAT
The DNA here is from genome assembly GCA_050179035.1 of Draconibacterium sp. GTDB lineage: Bacteria > Bacteroidota > Bacteroidia > Bacteroidales > Prolixibacteraceae > Draconibacterium. The sequence goes on from JBFXFM010000032.1 coordinate 8,265, forward strand.
ACAACCACAACGTGCGTTTGGTTTCCAGTAAACTTGGCGTTGGAAAATCGACTATTTACAGGTTGTTGCAAAAGAAAGAAATGGAAGGAAAAACATTATAAAAAAAACCGGGTGATTGCCCGGTTTTTTTATGTCAATTTATCAAGCCTGAAAGTTTCCGATACTTTCGGCTGGCATATCTTTATCCACCTTTTTAATTAATCCCTGCAACACTTTTCCCGGTCCAATTTCGGTAAACGAAGTTGCTCCGGCAGCAATCATATTCTGCACAGTTTGAGTCCATTTTACAGGGGCAGTTAATTGCGCAATCAGGTTTTGTTTTATCACTTCCGGGTCGGAAGTTGGCTGTGCATTTACATTCTGGAAAACCGGGCAAACCGGGATATTGAATTTAGTTGCCTCGATGGCAGCAGCCAGTTCTTCGCGGGCAGGTTCCATCAGCGGTGAATGGAAAGCGCCACCAACCACCAATTTCAAAGCACGTTTGGCGCCGCGGGCGGTCAGCAATTCGCAGGCTTTGTCGATTCCGGCAAAAGAACCCGAAATAACGAGCTGGCCGGGACAGTTATAATTAGCCGGCACCACCACCTCGGCAACCTCGGCACAAACTTCTTCCACAATATTATCGTCGCAACCAACAATAGCAGCCATTGTCGATGGCTCCAGTTCGCAGGCTTTCTGCATAGCCAGTGCACGTTTCGAAACCAGTGTCAGTCCATCTTCAAAAGTTAATGCTCCGTTGGCAACCAATGCCGAAAACTCGCCAAGCGAGTGACCGGCAACCATTTCGGGCTTAAAATCCTTTACCGACTTGGCTAAAATCACCGAATGAAGAAAAATAGCCGGCTGTGTCACCTTAGTTTCCTTCAGGTCGTCAATTGTGCCTTCGAACATAATTTTTGTGATATCGAAACCCAGAATTTTGTTTGCTTTCTCAAACATCGCGCGGGCTTCAGCCGAGTTATCGTACAAATCTTTTCCCATTCCGGGGTATTGCGCTCCCTGACCGGGGAATACATAAGCCTTCATAATTTCAGTTTTAAAATTCAGGGGGCAAAGATAAATTTTTTACTCAACTGTAACACTCTTCGCCAAATTCCTGAGCTGGTCAACATTACAACCTTATAAAAGTGCAATATGGTAAGCCAGCAACTGCAGCGGAATTACCGTGAGCAGAGGTGCCACAGCCGGGTGCGAGGCCGGAATTTCAATATAATCAGTAACCATTTCCTATAATACTTTGTCACCTTCGGTAACAATAGCAATAACAATCCACGGAAGTTGTCATCCTCCAATTTTCCAAATACCTCTTTCCAAGAATGCTTCAATGGTTTGCCGGTTGGCTTTGTTTAACAGATTCGAATGTGAAACTTTCATCTTCTTTGCGTAGTCAGAAAGTGGCATTATATCCTTACTTTCCATGTATGCCAGGCGTTTATGATAACTTTGGCATAAAGCGGTTGCCACTATTCCTTCCATAATTGAAGTTTTTCCCGAATTATCAAACTCTTCAAAAGCATTGTGGTACTCTTTGCGGTTGATGAATTTGATATTTATCGGAACGTATTTTTCCCTGATTAGAAGATAATTATTAATTACCCGTCCTATTCTGCCATTTCCGTCAACAAAAGGATGAATATTTTCAAAGGTAAGGTGCAACCTTGCAATCCTTTTTACAATATGTTCATGGTCAGAGGCATGATATTTAAACAGCATTTCATTCAGTAATTCCAAAACTCTTCTGGGATCTGGTGCTATATGATTACCTACTTTTACCCATTCACCCTCGTTTCGAAACCTTCCGGCAACTTCATCCCTTATATTGCTGATTAACATTTTGTGAAGAAGAAGGACCAGTTCTAAAGTAAGTTCTTTTTCTGTAGCTCTTTCATTGATATATTTGATTACCCTGGATAAATTTTTAGCTTCAAAAAGCTCTCGTTCATTGATATAACGATCCAGATCGATTTGCAAAAGAATTTTTTCGGTTTCTTCCAGTGTAAGTGTACTGTTCTCAATAGCATTCGAATTGTAAACCTGTTCTGCAACCTCAGTTTCATTGATCAAATCCAATAGTGCCTTCTTTTCAGTAACCAAACGCAGATAACGTTCCCGAAGAAATTTAATTTGCTGAATAATACGTGAATTTTGTTTCATTGCTTATTGAATTATATGTACTTCGCAGAATTATTAATTATTTCGTGAATTCAAATGCGAATTTACAGTTACTCACTGTTATTGCCATATTTTTCGTGAATATTTAAATAAATAATGAATTTTTTCACGAAAATCTAATTTAAATCGTGAAATAAACAAAGTTCACACAGTTGAAAGAAATCAGGAAAAAGCCAGGGTACAAATACTATATCTCTGAAATTTTATTCCACCGTCACACTCTTCGCCAGGTTTCGCGGCTGGTCCACATTGCAGCCCTTTAACAATGCAATATGGTAAGCCAGCATTTGCAGCGGAATAACCGTGAGCAGCGGCGCCACTGCCGGGTGCGAGGCCGGAATTTCGATATAATCGGTAACCATTTCCTTTAATACTTTGTCGCCTTCGGTAACAATGGCGATTACGTTTCCGCGACGGGCTTTCACTTCCTGAATATTGCTCACAATTTTTTCGTAATAATCGTCCTGCGGCGCCACAACAATCACAGGCAGGTTATCGTCAACCAGTGCAATCGGACCGTGTTTCATTTCACCGGCTGCATAACCTTCGGCATGGATATACGAAATTTCCTTCAGTTTCAGGGCGCCTTCAAGCGCAACCGGGAAAAGATAACCGCGCCCAAGATATAGTGCGTTGATGGCATCTTTGTACTTTGCGGCTATCGCCTTTATTTTTTCGTTGTTTTGCAAAATCAGCCGGCCTTTTTCTGGTATCTGCGACAATTCGCGCACCAGCAGACTGTAATCCTCCGGGCTGATGGTTTTGCGCTCGCGGGCCAGTTTCAGCGCAAACATTGTGAGCACAGTAACCTGCGCAGTAAAAGCTTTTGTTGAAGCCACGCCAATTTCAACGCCTGCGTGGGTAAAAACACCCGCATCGGTTTCGCGCGCCAATGTGGAACCTACCACATTACAAATGCCCAAAACAGTTGCACCTTTTTCTCTGGCAAGATGAAGTGCAGCAAGCGTGTCGGCGGTCTCACCGCTCTGACTGATGAGAATCACCACATCGGAAGGTCGAATCACGGGTTTGCGGTAGCGGAATTCAGAAGCATATTCCACCTCAACCGGAATCTGTGCGTATTCTTCGAGGAGGTACTCGCCAATAAGCGCTGCATGCCACGATGTGCCACAGCCAATGATGATTATCCTTTCGGCTTTCACAATTTTCGGAAAAATATTGATGAGTCCGCCCAGTACAATTTCAGACTGGTCGGAACGCAACCTGCCGCGAAAAGTTTCTTCGATGGTGCGGGGTTGTTCGTGAATCTCTTTCAGCATAAAATGTTCGAAACCACCTTTTTCGAGTTCTCCAACTTCGAGATTGAGGTGACTAATTTTCAATGAAACCGGGGTGTTCCGCACATTTTTCAATGTAAAACTATCGTGTTTGATTACGGCAATATCTTCGTCGTTCAGGTAAACCACCTGGTTGGTAAATTCAACAATGGGCGAGGCATCGCTTGCCACAAAATATTCGCCGTTGCCCAAACCCACAACCAGCGGACTGCCTTTACGGGCCACAATCATTTTATCGTTTTCGGCGCTGCACAACACTGCAATTCCGTAAGCGCCAACCACTTTCGAAAGCGCCAGCTGCACCGCCATTTCTGCGTTGATGGCTTCGTCCTGCCGGTAAATGAATTCGATGAGGTTGGCAAGCACTTCGGTATCGGTCTGACTGCTGAAAACATAACCCTGCTCGGTGAGGTCGGTTTTCAGCTTTGCATAGTTCTCGATAATTCCGTTGTGCACGATGGTAAAAAGCTTGTGCATCGATGTGTGCGGATGTGCATTTGTATCGTTGGGTTCGCCGTGCGTTGCCCAGCGTGTATGGCCAATCCCGATGGCTCCGTCGTGTTTTTGCTCCATCACAAAAGCTTCAAGTTCCGAAACTTTTCCTTTCTTTTTATATACTTCGAGTGTGCCATTCTGCAGCGCCACGCCAGCCGAGTCGTAACCTCTGTATTCGAGCAGTTTCAACCCTTTTATGATGACGGAAAATGCTTCCTTATTACCAATATATCCAACTATTCCACACATATTTTTAGTATTGAGATGATGAGATTTGAGTATTGAGATTCGGTCTCGCCTCAGTCGAGATGGGATTTAGAACTTGAGATTTGGAATTTGAGATTTGAGATTTGAGGTTTTGCATTAAACTGATAATTTCATTGCCAAGTTTTTCCTTTTTTTCCATGTGGTTTTTTATAACCAAAACGGTTGCGTTATTGTCGAATTCGCCTCGTACCTGCGTAAAGTCTTCTTCGCGGGCGCCGTTGGTTCCGTCAACGCCAAACCCTGTCATTTTACTCATCGAGAATTCCTTTTTGGCATCTTCGTACAGAAATTTATCCATGTCGAGCACGCTGCGTTTCCAGTTTTCAACAACCTGAATCACATCGTCGGTGGTAAACTGGCTGATTTCCTTACCATAAAACTCAGCCAGAACATCTGCGGCCCAAGTCCACTCGTAGTTATAATAGTTTTTATGAAGTACAGCTAAAGCTGAGTTTACTTCTTCGAGTGATGTGATGTCGCCATTCTCGATGGCCAAAAGAATTTTGTCGAGCGCTTCCCACGGACAAATCAACCCTGAAATATCGACCCAATAACCCTTGCCGACAGGAGAATCGGGCTGAAGCGCCTTATGAATATCAGCCACACTGCTGAATTTCCCGTGTTGCAGTCTGGTAATTAATGAGTTTCCAAGAAACTTCCAGATAGCCATGGTATAAAGCGAAATTCCGCGTTCGAGCGCCCGGTTTTCGATTTTCATTTTATCGTAACTGTAACTGCTTGCCTGGTCGCCCGAAGTTTCGCGAATGGCCATCAGCTTTTTTCTTCCTTTTATCATTTTATGAATGGTGTAAGGGCTCAGCAGGTTGAAATTGATGTAGTCGAGCAGGTTGGAGTCGGTGCGGTTATCTCGTCCGGGCCACTTTTGGGTATCGCGGATGGTACCGATGCTTTTCAGGTTGATGGCTGGCACAAGAATACTTTCGTCGTTACTTTCAATAAGATACGAAAACGGAAAATCGGTGGTGTCGCAATGTTTATAATGCCGTCCCATCACGAGCGAAAATGCCCCGATGCGCGATGGCCAAAGCAAATACGAATCGCTGGTGGTTTTGCTGCCGCGTTCCATAATTCCCTGGTGAATCGGGCCCAGCTTGTACATGTGGTTACTTTGGTTTGAACCACTGCCAGCATTCAGAAACGAAAACATACCGGCAATGAGCAGCGTGGATTTGTGGTGGGTTACTGTGTAAGGCCCGGCAAAAATTGAACAAGCCTCGCCATGAAATCCCTGGCAATTGGCAAAAAAAAGTGAATTTACTGCTGAATAATGTTTATCAAGAAAGCAGCCCTGTCCGATAAAACAGTTGGAAACAAGTGTGGCATCGGTGATTTTAGAGCCCGAACTCACAATAAAGTTTTCCATAATCACACCTTCGCCAATGATAACAGGTGCTTCAAAATTGCTGTTGATGCTGCCATTCTTTAGTTTTTTTGCTCCGTCGATTACTGTGGCCGGCCCGGTTTTAATATTCAGCAAAGTATTTGTATTCAGAATTTTTGAACCGGCTCCAATTACGCCCTGATTGCTTTTTACCACTTCGGCATAATCAGCCACCATTTTCTTTAATCCGGCAACCAATTTTGTACGGTGCCTGTACAGCGACATAATGTACGCCACATGTGCTGACAAATAATCATAAATAGGAATATCGCGGCCACCACCTTCATTAATGGCTTCCACATGAACTCCGTTTCCAAAAGTGCTTTCGCCATCCACAGCAAGCGTTGTAATATTATGGATTACAACGTTTTCGCCAATTTTATAATTGGCAATATAACTTCGCACATTATGGATGAGCGCGTTTTTCCCGACCTCACAATTGTGTAGCCAGGCGTTGTAAATACCTGTTTTAAAAGTGATTCCGCCAACGAGATTAACAGTTCCGTTAAAACTGTTCAGTTTTATATGCCCGCTGAACTTCGTGTTTTCAATGTGGTCGGGAATAAAATCGCCCGAAACCTGAACCAGATTCCAATCGGGAGAGGAACAACCCTGATGGATTAGCTGGCCAATTTCTTCATCAAATAAATTTCTGTAGTTGGATGTTGCGTTAAGTGTTTGCATGTTTTTGCGCATAAATGATTGCCCAAAGGTAAAGAAATTCGATATTCAATTACAGGTAAAATACCTAACATTAACATGACTACAAATACAATATACATTACAATTACAATATATATCATTTATTTACAAATACTTAATATTTAATACGACCTATCATCTTTAATATTTACATTCGGATAATACCTACAATCAGAGTTGATTGAGGTAATTGGTGAGCCGGATTCCGGCTGGAAGTTTTAGTTTTTTCCGCAGCCTGATGCGGGCAATTTCAACACTTTTTGCAGTAATATTTAGTAACCCAGCTATTTCACGACTGGTTAAACCCAAACGCATATAACCACACAACCTTTTGTCTTTCAAAGTTATAACCGTGTGTTTAGCCTGTAACCGGTTAATAAACCCGGGATGTATTTTTTCGAGTTCATTTTCAATTAACGACCAGTCAACTGATTTTTCCTGTTTGCCTAACAAAGCTATTAACTCACCCGCAACTTTATAATTTTTTACATTACCACCTTTTTCAAGTAATTGCAACTGATTCTTTACTGTGGAGAGCAACTCGTTTTTCTGAGAGAGTTGCAATAAAAACGAAACCAGCTCGCGGTCTTTCGCACCCAGTTCGGTTTGCAACCTCTGGCGTGTGCGGTTTTCAAGCTCCTTGGCGGCTTCCATTTCATGAATCTGCCCCATCGCTCTTTTTAAGCGGGTTACATCGTCAACCGACGCCCGTATTCCAAGATATTTGCCTTGTTTATCGTACACACCACGTACGTTTAACATGCACCAGCGCAGCTGTTTTGTCCGTGTAAGCATTCTGAATTCGAGCGTTTGGTTTACCAATGCTTGGTTTAACGACTGCTCAAGAAAACCAGCAAACTTCTGACGGTCGGACTGATATACAAGCAATTCGGCAATTTCACCCGAAGCAATGATTTGGTTGGCCGTAAAACCGGTGAGATCGAAACATGAGGGAGAACAGTATTTAATACTTCCGGCAGGGTCGAACCAAAGCTCCCATCCAAAAGTAAAATCGGCCACAAGCTGGTAAAACCGGCGCTTTTCAGCTTCTTCTTCGAGCTTCGATTTCAAATCTGTCTCTCCGTATTTTAATTCAGAAAGCTGTTGTTCAAGTTCGCGGATCCGGTTTTTGTATTTTTCGATGGTTTCTTCGGGTGTCATTTTGCCTTATTTCTTAAAGATGAAATAAACCGCCAGCACAAGAAAAATAAACCCGATAAGATGATTCAGCCTGAAAGTTTCGTTTTTAAAAAGCAACAACGAAAAAACCATAAATACAACAAGGGTAATAACTTCCTGAATCACTTTCAGTTCGACCAAAGTAAACGGACCGCCGTTTTCTTTGTAACCGATTCTGTTTGCCGGAACCTGAAAAAAATATTCAAAAAGCGCGATTCCCCAGCTAATCAGTACAACGCCCACAAGTGGCAGGGTTTCAAACCACTTCACCTCCTTAAATTTGAGGTGACCATACCAGGCAAACGTCATAAACGTATTTGAAAGCGCGAGCAGCGCAATGGTGTAAAACGATTTCATATTACTTATTAAAAAGGTGCAATATTAACCGAAAAAATAAAAGTATGTATTGTTTTCCAGATAAATAATCCGATTATTAAATTAAACTGAATGAATGAATTACAGAGTAATATCGTAATAAATACAGCGTATTGTAAGGTTTCTAACTCTCAAAACGATAGCCGATTCCGGAAACTGTAATCAGCAGCTTTGGTTTCGAAGGGTTGTCTTCAATTTTTTTACGCAGTTGTGCAACAAAAACCCGCAGGTACTGTGTTTGCTCGGTGTAACTATAACCCCAGATTTCTTTTAAAATATACTGATGCGTGAGTACCCTGCCCGGGTTTTTTGCAAGCAGACTCAAAAGCATGAATTCGGTGGAGGTGAGTTTTAATATTTCGTCGTTTTTACGGGCAGTGTGATTCTGCAAATCGATGGAAAGTGTACCAAAAACAAGGATGCTGCTTTCGGGCTTTTCGGTTGCCGAACGTAGCGCAGCCCTTATTCTGGCTAACAATTCACCGCTTCTGAAAGGCTTTGTAAGATAATCGTTTGCACCGTTATCGAGTGCACTCACAATATCTTTTTCCGAATCGCGGACTGACAAAACGATTACAGGTTTTGTGTACCACTCACGCAGTTTTTTCAGTATTTCATGTCCATCGGCATCGGGCAAGCCAAGGTCGAGAATAATCAAAGATGGATGTAGTGTGGCTGCATCAACCAAGCCTTCTTTTCCGGTGGCCGACTGTACAATTTTGTACCCGCTTGCCGACAGCGTGATTTCGAGCAAACGCCTGATTTGCAGCTCGTCATCAATTACCAGTATGGTTTCATTCTCATTCATTCGTTATCTAAAAACAGGTTCTTAATATCAGGTTTTTCGGTAGGTATCCGAATAATAAACCGGGCGCCCGATGTTTTCCGGTTTTCAACAGTAATTTTGCCCGAATGCGCTTCAACAAAGCCTTTTACAATGGAAAGACCCAGCCCGAGGCCGCCGGTTTTTGTACCATCAACACGGTAAAATTTCGTAAACACCTTTTCAATTGTGCTCTCCGGAAAGCCAGTTCCCCGGTCGGCAATCTCAATTACCAGCTCATCGTTCTCGTGAGCCGAACTAAGTTCAATTTTGGTTGATGGCGCCGAATACTGTGTCGCATTAAATAAAAGATTGTACAACACCTGCTCCATCAATCCGAAATCTATTTTCACCAAAGGCATATTTTCGGGAATTGTCACTTTTACTTTAAAATGTTCAAGTTCCTCACTCAAATCCTCAAGCACTTTATTGAATAAGTCGTTGATATCGCACCAGTCGAGACTGACAGAAAGTTGTCCGCTTTCAAGCCGCGACATATTCAGCAAGTTTTCGATGAGCCGGTTTAACCTCACCGATGCAGTAAAAATCTCGTTGTATAACTCCGACTGGATGTTTGCCGGATGAAGCGAACTCAGCAGTGAATCGGAAGCGCCCATAATTGTGGCAACCGGAATACGAAACTCGTGCGAAATAGAATTAAAAAGTGTTTTGTAAAGTCTGTCCGATTCGTCAAGAAAACGGGCTTTTGTGGCCATCTCGGCCAAAAACTCACGCTCAATTGCATTCGAAATCTGTGTGATAAATGTGAGCCAGAATGTGCGATTCTCTCCTGCAACAGGTTTTTCCTGCTTTGTTGCGAGCACCCCCGGATTTACTTTTGTGCCGGGCATCGGATAAAAAGTATATTCCAAATCGCTGCGGTTTGTAGTAAAAGCTCCTGCCTCGGTCCTGTTTTTAAAACACCATTCGGCAACACTGTATTCATCGGTATTTAATTTCTTTTCCTTTTGCAGGCGACCAGTCTGAAACAAAATATTGTTACCATCCTGTAATATAAAAAATGCAGTAAATCCGAATTGTTCACCAATTTCCTCAACTGCAATTTTCAGTACTTCGTCGATACTGCCAGCCTTTGAAAGCTGATGAGTAAGCTGAAACAAAACTTTGGTGCGAATTTCCCGGTCGCGGGCGAGCTGTTCCTGCCTGCGTACCCGTGTGGTTAAAACCCCATTGAGCATTGCAATACTGAAGAACAAGGCAAACATGAGGATATCGTCGGTTTTTTCGATGTGAAAAGTATTGTGAGGCGGGATAAAGAAAAAATTCCAGGCAAGTGAACTCAGTGTGGCAGCCAACAAAACCGGACCCAACCTGAATACCGTTGCCATAATAAACAATGCAAACAGCAACAGGTAGGAAACAAGATAATACCTTTCGGTATTGGCCAGCGGAAGACATAATACTGTGATTATAAAAACTATAAACACAACCGACAAGTAGGGAATAACTGCAGACCGCCACAATTTACTCAGGTATGATTGTTTTGCTGAATTTTGCATAATTCCTGTTTTTGAAACAAAGCTAACAGTAAACGATTAAAAAGTTACATCAATTTCTATTTCCTCCAAAATGCCGGTGTAAACAACATTAAAAGTGTGAGAATTTCAAGTCGGCCAAGTATCATCAAAAACGAAAGCACAATTTTGGCAAAATCAGACAAGTGAAAAAAGTTACTGACCGGCCCCACTGTACCAATCCCCGGACCGATTCCGGCCATGCAGGTAGCCACCGCGCTCGACGCGGTTTTGCCATCAACCCCGTCGAAAGCAAGAGCAATTGTTCCTGCCGCAAACACCATCAGATAAATGGTAATAAAAGTGATGATGTTCCGGTTATTTTCATCACTGATTACATTTTTATTCAGCTTTAACTGAATTATTGCATTTGGATAACGCAACTGATGAAAAAAACGCCTTACGTTTTTCAGCAGCACCAGGTGACGGGCTATTTTAATTCCGCCCGCAGTAGAACCGGTACTGCCGCCTAAAAACATGGCAAAGAAAATAATAGTCCAGGCAACTGGAGGCCAAAGCAGGTAATCGGTTGTTGCATATCCTGTACAAGTGGTTATCGAAACTACCTGAAAGAAAGACTCCCTGAAGGACAATTCCAATGGTTTGCCCATATTAAAAAAAAGAATTGCAAAGATGATTGCAGTTATTGTAAAAACAATAGTCAGGTAAAACCACAGTTCCTCATTCTCCTTTATTTTTCTGAAATTACGTTTGAATATGTAATAATGAACCACAAAATTCACACCCGACAAAAGCATAAAAACAGCTATAACATATTGAATGTATGGCGAATATCCGGAAATACTTGTGTTTTTAGGCGAAAAACCACCAGTTGCTACAGTCCCAAAAGAGTGGCAAACACTTTCGAACAGACTCATTTTACCAGCCATCAGTAAAACAATTTCGGCAAGTGTAAGTAGCAGATAAATGGCTAACAAACGCAAGCCAACTGACTTAATTTTGGGTTGAATTTTCTCCTGAACTGATGATTCGAAAGTAAAAAGGTTGTACGACCCCATCTGAAGTGAGGGCATAATTACAATAACAAGCACAATAATCCCGATGCCGCCAATCCAGTGTGTTAAACTACGCCAGAATAAAACCGATTTTGGAAGAATTTCAATATCGGTAAGAATTGAAGCTCCTGTGGTTGTAAAGCCCGAAACCGATTCAAAAAATGCATCGGTAAACGAAGGTATTGATGCAGAAAAAATATAGGGTAAACTGCCAAATACAGAAAAAAGTATCCATGAAAGTGAAACGACAAAACTGGCATCCTTTTTTGTCATATTGTGGTTACTGTCAGTGCCTTTTGAAAATAAAAAAGGAAATGCTGCGACCAGCAATGCAGTTACAGAACTATATAAAAACGGGAGTACAGGCTCGGCGTAAAGTAGTGCAACTGCCGCAGTGGCAAACAATGCTGCCGACAGGATAAACAGGCTTTTGGCAACAATTCTGAGATTCGGAATTAAATGAATCGACATGCCACTTATAGCTTAATTTTCATCATGCAAAAGTGCCGCTGTTTTTATAAACAGAATATTAAGATACCAGCCTTCGATATAAAGATTTTATAAAGATTTTGTATTTGGCAGCTACCTGGGCTGCCTGTTTTTGCTGTTTCCACGTTGCTGATAAAGTTTTATATTTACCGGCAATTCTATCAGGTGAACAGCATTTTAAAACATAAAATTATTGTTTCGGTTACCAGTGATCTGGTTTCCGACAACAGGGTGCATAAATATTGCAGCACACTGCACAATATGGGATTTCAGGTATTGCTTGTCGGACGGAAATTAAAAAACAGTCAGCCTCTTCTGCCACGGGTTTACGAAACAAAACGGTTCAGTTTGTTTTTTAATAAAGGCCCACTTTTTTATGCCGAATTTAATTACAGGCTGTATTTGTTTCTGCTGTTTTCAAAATCAGATGTTTTATTGGCAAACGATTTAGACGCTTTACCTGCCAATTTTTTAGCATCGAAAGTGAAACGAATCCCGCTGGTTTATGACAGTCACGAATATTTTACCGAAGTACCCGAACTTGTTGACAGGCCGCGTGTAAAGAAAATCTGGGAATGGCTTGAAAAGAAAATGGTTCCCCGGCTGAAATACGCCACCACGGTTTGTAATTCGATTGCTGAAATTTACACCGAAAAATACGGAGCTCCTTTTCAGGTAGTCCGAAACCTGCCATTTGCAGCTGTTCATCAGCCTGAAAAAACAAAGACTGCACAAGACGAAAAGATTATCCTCTATCAGGGAGCCGTAAATATTGGCCGCGGGCTTGAACAAGTTATTCATGCCATGCACTATATAGAAAATGCCAGGCTGATTATTGCCGGCGATGGCGATATAAAATCCCAGCTTGAGGCACTGGTTCAAGTCGAAAACCTGCAAAATAAGATTGAATTTACAGGTCGGCTTACCATTGACGAACTGGCGCAACTCACACCCACCGCCGATTTGGGTTTATCGGTTGAAGAAGATTTTGGGTTAAATTACAGGTTTGCGCTCCCCAATAAATTATTCGATTACATTCAATCGAACGTTCCGGTTTTAGTGAGTAATTTACCTGAAATGACAGCTGTTGTTAATCATTTCCAGGTTGGTGAGATTACAGATTCGCTCGACCCTGTTTTTTTAGCCGCAAAGATTTCTGATGCACTTGAAAATACCGAAAAAAGAAAATTCTGGATGGCGAACCTTCCAAAAGCGGCAGCCGAACTCGCCTGGGAGAATGAAGAAAGAGTCATCTGCGAAATTTTTTCTGTGTTCTTGAAAAACTGAAGCAATTTAAGATATTGCTAAAAAGCGAAGCAGCAGACCGGTTGGCCTGCTGTTTCGTTTTATCTTTATTCTCAACACCGCAAATTCCGGTGTGTTATTCCTTATTCGTCGTTCATCGATGCAAGAAACTCTTCCATTGAGTTCGATCTCATCAGCCTTGTTTTCATGAAATCCATAGCTTCGAGCGAGTTCATTCCACCAAGGTAGTGACGTAAAATCCACAGTTTGTCGATAATCTGTTTTGAAAAAAGCAAATCCTCGCGACGTGTACTCGATACAGGGATATCGACTGACGGGAAAATACGTTTGTTCGAAAGTTTTCTGTCGAGCTGCAATTCCATGTTGCCGGTTCCTTTAAATTCTTCGAAAATAACATCATCCATTTTCGAGCCGGTTTCGGTAAGTGCAGTGGAAATAATTGTAAGCGATCCGCCTTCTTCAATGTTTCGCGCTGCTCCGAAAAACCGTTTTGGTTTGTGCAAAGCGTTTGCATCAACCCCACCCGAAAGTACTTTCCCCGAAGCCGGCTGAACTGTATTGTAAGCGCGTGCCAAACGGGTAATCGAATCAAGAAGGATAACCACATCATGACCGCATTCAACAAGGCGTTTGGCTTTTTCGAGCACAATATTTGCCACACGAACGTGTTTTTCAGCAGGTTCATCGAAAGTGGAAGCAACCACTTCTGCATTTACACTGCGGGCCATATCGGTAACTTCCTCCGGGCGTTCGTCGATGAGAAGAACTATCATATAAACTTCAGGATGATTGGCGGCAATTGCATTGGCAATTTCTTTCAGCAATACAGTTTTACCTGTTTTTGGCTGAGCCACAATTAAACCGCGCTGCCCTTTCCCAATGGGTGCAAACATGTCTATAATTCTGGTTGACAGATTATCATGACCGTTGCCTGTTAAATTGAATTTTTCGTTAGGGAACAGCGGTGTTAAATGGTCGAAAGGAACACGGTCGCGAATGTATTCGGGACTGCGGCCATTGATTTCGAGCACTTTTACCAGCGGGAAATATTTTTCGCCTTCTTTTGGCGGACGAATTGTACCTGTGATTGTATCGCCGGTTTTTAAACCCATCAGTTTTATCTGCGACTGTGATACATAAACATCGTCGGGCGAGTTAAGGTAATTATAGTCGGCTGAGCGTAAAAAACCGTAGCCGTCAACAAGAATTTCGAGCACACCTGTATTGGTAACAATTCCCTCAAACTCATATTGACGAGCCTTTACAACTTTTGCATTGTAGTTCTGATTTTCAGGTCTTTGCGGTTGATTTACCGGCGGTTCAATATTTTCAGCAAATGCTGCCGGTTGTATATTTTCCGGCATTTGAGCTTCTGCAATCGGATGTTCCGCTATATTATCATTGGTTTCAAAGCTTTCATTAGCTTCAAAATCTTCATTCAGCTTTTCAGCGTTTTGTGTTTTTTTATCACTAAAACGGTTCTCATTTTCAACTACAGGTTTCCGTTCAACCGGCGGTTGTTGTTTATCTGGCATTTGGTGATGCTGTTTTTTTACCCTGAAAGGCTCGTTTTGAGGTACCTGTTTCGGGCGAAAATCGTTTGAAGGTTTTTCAACAACGGGTCTGGTTTCTTCGGGCTGCACTGGAATTCTTTCAACCGGCTTTTGTTCCTGTTCGTTAATCACAGGTTTTTCACGCCCGAATCCCTTTATAATCGCTTTAATTTGTTCCTGGCGTGATTGAACACTCGATTCAATTTTTACGTGTTTCTTTTTACCGGTTTCCACTTTTTCGTGTTTTATAACCGGCTCAATGCGCTCACGGCGCGGACGGCCCATTCTGTTCTTATCTTGCTCAGCAGATGGATATTCCTGCGGTGCTGGCTTCCGAATCAAGAATGATTTTAATCCTTTTTCTTCAGGTTTTGGTTCAGGATCGCTGGTTTTTTTCTCCGATTTCTCAGCTTCCCTGATGGCTTGTGCATCAAGAATTTTATATACCAAATCCTGTTTCTTTAAAAGTTCGGTCCTTTTAATATTGAGACCTTTGGCAATTTCTTTAAGCTCCGGTAAAAGCTTTTTGTTCAATTCTAATATATCGTACATGATAAAAAAGTTATTCCTTGTTGTTTTTTTTGATTTTTTGTTGAATAAAACTATGGAACAAACGCCGGGGATTGAGCAATTCGTAATTCGTGTGCAAGTATATTAAAATACTTGAAAACAAACAAAATTCTAAATTGCTTTTTTCCGCTGTTTCATTAAATAGTGTTAATACTTGTATTTATCAAAAATTATATATGTAATGAAGGTATCCGTTTTAGCCTGATGATTTTCTTCTGTAATGGCATCATATACGTTCGTTATTTTGAAAAGGTTTTCACATGTTTACCAAAAAAAACAACATTTACAGCCTGATATTATACTTCAGTTTTAACCTGACTGCGCTTTCATCAGGTATCAGCGATTCTTCGGGTTGCCTGAAATTAGAAGTCCATGCAAGAATGATTTCGTTGCCAGGTTTTATAATCCACTGAAAACGTGCCTGCCAGCCAGCGCTGTTACTTGCGTTATCGTATTGAAAATAGTTGTAAAGTGTAACGCTCGGACTAAATAGTACGTTTGCATTTACCTGATAAATATTTGCTGTGAATTTGCCTTCGGGCAAGGAAATATTGTTCCGGGTTACAGTTCCCCCTACAAAAAATGGTATGGCAATTTTCCAGTTTACATTCAGTTTTATATCGTTGCGTTTACCGTTGTAAAAATCACCAAAACGGTAACTTGCCTCACCATAAATATTTCGTGCACCTTTAGTTTCGAGTTTTATTTGCTGCTGCCACCATTCGTAATTACCCGCGGGAATTACAAAATCTTCGAAAATATTGAAGTCCTGCGTAAGCATTTCGTATTGGCTAAAAATTGAATAACGCAAAACTTCGCCCGAAAGAAACCGAATCCCCAGCGGTTGAAATTCAAACTCACGGGTTTCAAGTTCACCGGTTTCAAGGTTGGTGATATAATCAAAAACTCCTCCAAATTCCAACTGCATAATTCCCCATTTGTTGGGCCGTGGCCCTATTTTCAGTTCACCATACGTTTCGCGGATATTTACACGTGGCACAAAACCCATTCCGGCCACAAAGTCTTTACCAATCTGGTGGTAACCCAACCTTGCTTTAATCAGGTCGTTCGGATACAGCAACTGTGTTCCCCACGAAACATCGTTTCCTGTATGCTTTTCTGTGTTCGATTTCAGTCCAAAAAGATAAAACGAAATAGTTTTATCTTTCTGAAAAGTTGATGTTGAGAGTTTTGCATCGGCACCAACCACAAGATTTGTTTCATTGCCAACAGCATTTCCATAGGTTCCGATAATACCCACAGACGACTGTTGCCCGACATTTCGCGAAACTCTGGCCACACTGTAATTGTTGTTACTGTTCCCACCATCATCGTTAATGTACATCATTCCTACATTCCAGTCGTCAATCTGCCCAGTAAGTTTTGCGCCCACATTTATCGGGATGGGCCTGTTTAATGAGTCGAGTCCCATGCGGCGCGAGAAAATCGGGATGATGTTTTTTGCCACCGGACTTGTATCATCACCCTCAATACCAAACCTGAAATTATTGGCTCCATCTAAAAAGAAATCGCGTTTTTCGGGATAATGCAAATTAAAACGGGTGAGGTTAATCTGGCGGTCGTCAACCTCTGTTTCGGCAAAATCGGTGTTGATGGTGAGTGACGATTTCAATCCGGGAGTAATCTGGTAAAACAGGTCAACTCCACCGGTAAGTTTCGGGTCAGCTTTTTCATCTTGTTTTGTGTTTAAGCCAGTAAGCAAATAAGGTGCAATATCGAGCCCGATTCCCTGGGTAATGTTCTCAATTCCATCGAGAATACCAGCATCAGAAACCTGAAATTTGGCGGCATTCAGGTTAGCGACCGGCCAATACGATGCTTCGAGGTTGTTTACAATATTGCGGATGAATTTAATTCCCCACTGTGTTTTATTTTTATCGAAACCCATGGTTTTAAAAGGAATGGCTAACTCTGCCTCCCAACCCCAGTCGGCAATTTTGGCTTTTCCTGTCCATAATCCATCCCATTCTTTATTTAACACCGCACCGTTTTCGTTAACAACAGCATCGCCAATTGAACCGCGCGGACCAATTTGAAACCAGTATCCGTTTCGTTTATCAAGATAAGTATCGAGAATAATCTGAATGCGGTCGTCTTTTCCAAGGCTCACATCGCGCGCCATTTCTTTGGCGGTAATTTTATCTTTATCATCCCAGCACTTTACAGCAAAATAGATGTTGTTGGCATCATAACAAGTATAAAAAATCGTTTTTTTCGAAATAGGTTGTCCTTGAAAAGGTTCACGCTGGTAAAACTCATCAACTGCAAAAGCAAGGTTCCATGCTTCATCATTAACATATCCGTCAATTAATGGCGGATTATCAATTCGTATCGCTTTAATTACGGGTTGTGTAAATCCTGAAAGGCTTAATAAAAAAATCAACAACGATGCAAAAACAGCTTTTTTCAAGGTTTAGGTTTAAAAAATTGTATGGCTAAAATAACGTTTTTTGAAAACCGAAAACAAGTTGCTGTTATTTCTTTCCAACAACCCTGATTACCGAGGCTGTTCCATTGTGAAACTGTCCTTCATTCAATTCAACATCAGATTCTTCAGTTTTTAAAACCGATAAATGCTGAAAGTCGGTTTCGAGTTCGGTTTTTGAATAAAGCAGTCTGAAATCGCGCGGGCCACCTGAGTTATTATTAATCTGTTTTTTGGCGAATCCTTCAAGCAAAAGAAACCCTCCCGGTTTCAGAAACGAAATCATTTTACGGTGAATTTCCTCTCTTTTATCCGAATCAATGTGTGCAAACACAAGAACAACGCAATCAAAAGTTTCGGGCCCGAAATAAATATCGTCGTAACCAGCATGCAGGTAGTTTATTGTCACACCATTTTCTGCGGCAAGCAGTTCAGCTTTTCGTTTTCCTTCAACACTTACATCAAAAGCAGTAACATCCCAGCCAAGCAGGGCAGCATAAACTGCATTACGGCCCTCGCCTTCAGCCGGAAACAGAATTTTTCCTGGCGTAAGTTTTTCAATATGTTCTTTAAAAAAGAGGTTGGGTTCGGTGCCGTATGCAAATTCTTCGGCTGAATATCTTTGGTTCCAGAATTCTGACATGGTGATTGGATAATAAGATTTAACCTGTTTTCTTAGTTTTTGCAAAATTTTCGAATATCCCTTAACTCGCCTGAAAGTACAATTACATCTTCACGTTTGTAAATTATTTCCTCAATATCCTGATCGTCAATCGGTTTCGACGATGAATACAATGTTTTTTCCTCTCGTTTCAGGGCTATCACTTTCAGGTGCGTTTGTTCCCTGAAAGCAACCGGCAAAAATCTTTCACCAACCAACGACCGCGGTACATTCATATCCACAATTTTCAGTGTTTCAGTAATATTAAAAAGATGATGAATGCCGCTTAATGCCAGCTTTTGCGCCAGAATTGTAGCCGATTCCCATTCGGGATTTATGGTTTCTGTAATACCGATGGCATTTAAAACCGTAAGGTGAATTGAAGAAAATTCGCGGCAAATAATTTTCTGAACACCCATTTTTTTTAACAATGCTGCAATCATCACCGAAACTCCGAAATCGTCGCCAATAGCAACAACAAAAACATCGGCCTCTTTTAATGGAAGAAGCCTCAATGTGTGTGGATCCGTAGCATCGAGCGCAATGGTATTGGCAATTTTATCTTTGTAAAATTCGGTTTTCTCGATGTTTTTGTCAACGCCCAATACATCGTGCCCCATCGATGTAAGCGCTTTGGCAAGCGATGCGCCAAAATTTCCTAATCCAATTACCACTACGTTCATATTGAATATTTTATGTGATTATAATATTTTCTTTAGGATATCTGTAGGCAACACTTTTTGTTGCCGATGGCGACAGGGTAAGCAACATTGTCATCATTCCCATTCGGCCCATAAACATTAAAGCAATCAGCACCCATTTTGAACCTGCCGACAGGAAAGAAGTGAGATTAATTGAAAGCCCAACCGTACTGAATGCAGAAAAGCTCTCGAAAACTATGCGTAATAATCCCTTTTCCCCATCCATCAAAAAAATGGCAAACGCTCCTGTAAAAATCAGTAGCAACGAAACCACAATAATTGCAAAAGCTTTGTTTACTGAATATTCGTGTATTTCGCGGTGCAGAATTTCGATATGGTTTTTGCCCCTGATGATACGAATGATATTCAGAAATGCGATGGTAAATGTGCTGGTTTTTATACCACCACCGGTTGAAACCGGCGATGCACCAACCCACATCAAAAAAATAATGATGAGCAAAGTTGGTTTGGTGAGCATTTCCATGTTAACCGTATTAAAGCCGGCAGTTCGGGGAGTGATACTTAAAAAATACGACATGGCAATCCGGCCGCTGGTATCAGCACTGCTTTGAGTAGCCCCTGATTCAAGAAAATAGAACACAACCGTACCGAAAATAATGAGTACGAAAGTAGTTATCAGTACTATTTTTGTATTGAAGGTAATCATCCCTACCCTGTGTATAAATGGTTTCTGACGGAAAAGGTATTCCCAAAGCCGTATTGCAGAATCGCGGAAATAACTGTAAATATTGATAAAAACAGGAAATCCAAGTCCGCCAATAATAACAAGGTTGGCAATTGTATAATGCAGAAAATAATTCTCGCGAATCCTGAAATCATAAAGATTATCTGTCATTGTTGAAAAGCCTGCATTACAAAATGCCGATACCGAATGAAAAACTGCAAACCGGATGTTATCGAAACTGGCGCCAAGCCCTTGATGATACATTGAATAAAAGATAAAAACAGCACCAACAATTTCAATCGAAAAAACAATCAGGATAATTTTTATGAGTGTTCTTAAAATGCCATTAAAACTGTCTTCGCTTAGGTAATCGCGCAGCAGCATTTGCTCCCTGAAAGTGGATGTTTCCTTAAAAAAGAAGCCAAAAAAACTTGTAATCGTCATTACTCCGATACCCCCAACCTGAATCAGCCCTAAAATAATTAACCTCCCAAGCGGGGTAAAACGTGTGGCTGTATCAACAACAGTGAGCCCGGTAACACAAACCGCACTTGTTGATGTAAAAATTGCATCGGTGAAAGTTATCGGTGAAGTTGTTGATTGTGGCATCAACAACAAAAAAGTGCCCGACAAAATTATAAAGGCAAAACTCACCATAAAAATCTGTGCCGGATTAAAATAACGTACAGCCGCTTCAATTTTTAATCGCGAAATTTCAAGAATAAAAAGCGTAAAAGCGAGAAAATGGAATAACGTGAAGTTATGAAAAACAGGATAAAAAATTACCCCACCTCCCGTAACAATACGGATTAGAAAAAACACCACAAGCAAAACTCCCAACAAAATGTTGGATATAAATACTTTCCAACTCATTTTGTTGTCGGTGAAAAAGACCGAACGAACAAGATAAAGTAAACCTGTGACAGGGAAAACGATTCTGAAAATTGCATTGTTGTACAGTGTCTCCAAATCTATCGGTGAAGTGTACCCGATATCATAAACAGATATCGTAAACAGAACAAGCGTTAAAACAAAAAACAACTTGTTAATAATTTTTCCGAAGATTTTGAGAAAACCTGAACCAGAATACCTGTTTTTTAAATCAAGAATTATCATTCATTGAATTTGAAAAAACAAATGTAATACATTTCGTTACCAGATAAAAAATGGACTTTAAAAATAAACCCTATATTAATAAACATCTATTAAACACTACAATACAAACAGTTACAGATTATCGGGGTTAAATGCCACCATTGCTTCACCGAACGAGCAAACCTTTGCATTTCCGGCAAACGATTCGTATGGTTGTGAGTCGCAGGTTCCGTTGATGATTGATTTTACGCATTGAACCTGATCTTTAACAAAGCTGCTTTCCATCGCCGGGCCGTGTCCCGGGTAAAGTGTGGTGAATTTATTCAATTGGGCTGCCTGTTTTTCCAATGTTACAAGGTATTCCGAAAGCGGCCTGCAGTTTTCAAGAAATAGCCACACAAGCGAATTGTTCGTGTCGCCTGAAAAAAGCACTTTGTTTTGTACATCGAGCAAACAAATGCTTCCGGGTGTGTGACCGGGCGTTTCCATTACTCGAATAATCCGGTCGCCTAAATCAAATTCGAAACCTTCAGCGACGGCAATGTATTCCGGTGTTTTCTCCTGTCTTTTATACAAATCGTTTTCTGCAGGTTTTTGTCCGTTTAACATTGCGCTTCCGGCACTTTTTCTTGTTTCCGGCGCCGAGTACATTTTTGCAGCTTCAATATCGGCCTTGTGCATATAAATTTTATCGAACTGGTAATTGGCGCCCGAATGGTCGGGATGGCCGTGTGTATTGACAACCAACACTGGTTTACTGGTTAACTTTTTCACTGTCGATTCAAGGTCGGCAGCGCCCAGCCCGGTATCAATAAGCAGCGCTTTTTCACTTCCTTCAACAAGGTAAATATTGTCGGCACCGTGGTCGTCAATCACCCAGGTTTTGGGTGCCAGTTCGGTTACTGTGTACCATTTCTGTCCTGAAATCACTGTAGTAAATCCCAGTAAAAGAATAAGTAAACCTAAATTTTTCATGTTCATTTTATTCAAATTGAATTACACGTTGATAAAATTCTTCACCTTCTTATTTCTCACAAAACTCGATCGGTAAACCATCGGGGTCGGCAATAAAAGTAAAGCGTTTGCCAGTGATTTCGTCAACCCGAACCGGCTCTACTTCAATGCTGCGATTTTCGAGAAAAACAATCATTTTATCAAGTTCGTCAACCTCAAAAGCCAGGTGCCGTAACCCGACAGCCTCTGGGCGGGTTGGCCTTTCGGGTGGGTTTGGAAAAGAAAACAGTTCGATGATATATTCTCCGTTTAACTCAAGGTCAAGTTTGTAGGATTTTCGTTCTTCACGGTAGATTTCGTTGATAATTTTCAAACCAAGAATTTCAGTGTAAAACCTTTTCGACACCCCGTAATTGGAACAGATAACCGCAATATGGTGAACTTTGTTAATCATGAACCAGATTTTCTATTTGTATTTGTTCACACGTTCGTCGGAAATTACACCGCTCCAGTTCAGCCCGAAAGCAAAATCGTAGGTATTTCCTTCCGAGTCGGTGTAGCATTCCATGTCGCGCGGTGCATCTTCCTGTTGTTCATCCACCGTTTTCATACTGGCCGGCATCTGGAAAGGCAGCAAACCTGAAGGTTCAAAACCACCGGTTGTAATATCCAGAATAGCCTGATCCTGAACCCCACAATGGATGAGTATTGCATTAGCCGAAGGTTCTATTTCAGCAAAAACCAACGGGTTAGCTACATCAACAATTACAATCACAGGTTTTTCGCCCATTTTAGCTTTGGTTTCAGTAACCATTTTCAAATCGAAAATATTCGAAGCCGAACCTTTTTTGTTTTTGTAACTGCGATTGGTAAAATCTTCAAAAATACTTCCACCGGCAATGCTTGTTTCGCGGGCAAATTCGGAAGTATATGCATTGTATTGCAAACTAATGGGCACATAACCATTTCCACCGGCAGCCACATCATCGCGCGAGTAACCGGTGCCCCCTTTCGGACTTTCGATAAAAACCAGCGCTACATCAGCTTTTTCAGGCGAATCTACAAGTTCAAAATATTTCGCTACCACTTCGGGGTTAGCAGCATCTTTCCAGCTTTCAGGGGTTACCTGTCCGAACCAGTTGCTTCCGGCAGGTGTGTATTTCTGCGGAACAAAAACTTTCAGCTGTTTTTGCAACGGAAGGGTTTTTCGTTTGTTTTTCAGCATCACTACTGATTTTAACTGGGCATCGAAACCGGCTTTCATAAACTCAGGATTGCCCACTGTTTTTTCAGTTTCGGCCACATCGAGGTAAGGATTTTCGAACAACCCTACCCTGAAAATATTGCGGAGTAAACGAACAGCCGATTGTTCGAATCTGGCGCGCATAAAATCTTCTCCATGTTCTGCCACGCCCATTTTATAAGCTTCCAAAACCGGAGCCATTTGGTTATTTCCGCCAAACTGATCCATGCCGGCCATTATTGCCTTGTAATGTCTTTCGGCCACCGAAAGTTTCTCAACACCCCAGCATTTTCCCTGAAACATATCCACCGCTGTCACATCGGCGGTAATCATCCAGTCGGTGCACAAAACGCCGTCATATCCGTATTTGCCACGCAGCAAATCGTTGATAATGTATTTACTGAAACCGTTGCCCACATTTTCGTTATTCACTGTGTCGAAATTGTACGAAATGGTGTAATAGGGCATCACTGCCGAAGCCATTCCTGTTGGGCCGTCGAGTTTAAAAGCGCCTTCGATAAAGGGTTTCAGGTGATCTTCAAAATGATTTCCAGGGTAAACAGCATAAGCACCGTAGCCAAAATGACCATCTCGCCCACCCTCTTCAGGTCCGCCACCAGGCCAGTGTTTTACCATGGCATTCACACTGTTGTAGCCCCAACCACCGGCAATTTCTTTTTCACCAGTCGAAGTTTGAAAACCATCGACATAAGCACGGGCCAAATCAGCAGCCAAATCAGGGTCTTCGCCCATTGTTCCGTCGAAACGGCTCCAGCGTGGTTCGGTTGCCAGGTCGATTTGAGGCGAAAGTGCAGTTGCGATTCCCAGCGCGCGATACTCTTTTGCAGCAATTTCGCCAAACTGTTTCATCACTGCCGGGTCGAAAGTGGCAGCAATGCCAAGCGTTCCAGGCCACATCGAAATTTTACCACCGGCACCTGCATTGTACTCGGCGTACGAATCGCTGCCGTGGCGCGGGTCAGAGCTGGAGTTCCCGGGAATTCCCAAACCAATGCCTTCCACCAGCGACTGCATGTTATTATTCCATTGTGCAGCAACTCCCGGACTTTCGACCGAAGTTATCAGCACATGCCGCAGGTTGTCTTCGGTTAAAAATTTCACCTGATTATCGCTTAAATCGCTGGCTGCAGCGCCACTTTCAGCAAAAGGTTTTCCGTTGTAAGTTGTGGCTCCAAAAGGGCTGCGACCGCCTTGTGCCGGAATTGCCTGGTGACCGCTGTACAACATCAGTCCGGCAATCTGTTCCACCGTCATTTTCGCAGCCAGGTCTTTAGCACGTTCGTCCACAGGTTTCCGCCAATCTTCGTAAATGTCGAGTTCACCGTTTTTATTGAGGTCTTTAAAAGCAAATCCATTTTTAGTGATGAGCGTGACTCCTGATTTTGGAGAATATCCGAGTGTTTGACCGCCTTTGTTGGTTACAAGATTAAAATCGCCGTTGTTTTCTTCAGTCCATTTTGGACCACAACCTGTAAAAAAAGGAACTGAAAGCAGAATGGCTCCGGCAACGGCAATCAGATTTTTATTGACACGGTTTTTCATATATTTTAGTTTAAGTTTTTAATTAAAAATCAGGGTGAAACCAGAATTGAACCGATTTCACCCTGACTGCTTAAATTTAGCAATATTATTTTGTCAAACGACTGTATTCTCTTTGTGGTACAAGGGCTTTTGTAACTTTACCAGCCGAAAGCTCATTTTTCAAACTAAATGTTTCGCTGGCATTGATTTTAAGGGCCGATGCGCCAACTTTCAACAGGTAGTCGCCGGGTTCAGCAATCCATTCAGAGCGCGACTCGTCAAAAGAAGCAATGTCTTTTGTTTCGATGGTGAACGTCAGTTTTTCCGATTTACCCGGTTGCAACAAACCTGTTTTTCCAAAGGCAACCAGTTCATCTTCAGGTTTATTTAATTTGCCATCGGGTTTCGAAACATACAATTGCACAATTTCGCGTCCGGCAACTTTTCCTGCATTTTTCACCTCAATTGAAACCGTCAGCTTTCCATTAAAATTTCTCGAATCTACTTTCAAGTTACTGTATTCAAAAGTGGTGTACGAAATTCCGTAGCCAAATTCGTAAGCCACCGGAATTTTAAACGTATTGTAATAGCGGTATCCCACATAAATGTCTTCTTCGTAAACCACTTCCCACGGCACACGGCGCATAAACGAAAAGCCCGACTGGTCAGCGGTTTTATCCTCTGCCCCTTCTTTTTTAATTTCTTTGCCGGGAAAGTTTTTCGCGGTAGGTGTCTGGTGATAAACCATCGGGAACGAAACAGCCAGTTTTCCTGAAGGATTAACTTTTCCGGTAATCACATCCATCACAGAGTTACCAGCTTCCTGACCGGGCTGCCAGGCACACAGAACTGCATCCGGAAAATCCCTCCAACTTGCTGTTTCAACAACTCCGGCGATGTTCAGCACAACAACAGCCTTTTTGTTTTTCGAATGAAAAGCGTTTGTCACAATCTGAATCATTTCCTTTTCAACTTTTGTAAGGTAAAAATCGCCTTCAACAGCTTCCCTGTCAGCTCCTTCTCCCGCATTACGACCAATTGTTATAAGCGCGATATCCGACATTTCTGCCATTTGAGCAGCCATTTCTGAAGTTACAGGCATTTCGGCCACCGGGACTTTCCCTCCCATAAAAGCAGCAAACGGATTGTTGGATTTAACCGGTTTTGTGCGTTCTACTTTTATATACTTTTCATAAATTGTTTTGAGTGACATATCAGTTTCGAAGCCAGCGTTTTTTAAACCATCAATCAACGAAACCGTGTAAGCTTCGTTCACATCGCCACTGCCGGTTCCTCCCGAAATAAAATCATAGGAAGTGTTGCCAAACGCAGCCACTTTTTTGATGCTGTTTTGCAATGGCAGCGCATTATTGTTGTTTTTCAGCAAAACCATTCCTTCGGCAGCAGCCTGGCGGGCGACTGCAGCGTTGACTTTTAAATCGGGTTTATTCGAGTTTTTATATTCTTTGTAGCGGGGAGTTTCCAGCATAATGGTAAGAATACGCCCAACATTTCTGTCGAGAATTTTCTCATCGAGTTTACCATTGGAAACGGCTTCAACAATTGCTTTAATCTGCTGAGGAGAACCAGGCTGAATCATGTCGTTTCCGGCAACCATTTGTGCAACAACATCGCTGCCACCGCCCCAGTCGGTCATTACATAACCTTTAAATCCCCAGTCGTCGCGCAGAATTTTAGTTAGCAAGTCATGACTTTCTGATGTATAAACACCATTCACTTTATTGTACGACGACATCACTGTCCAGGGCTGGCTCTCCTTCACTGCAATTTCAAAACCTTTCAGATAAATTTCGCGAAGGGCACGTTCACTCACTATCACATCGGCCGACATACGCGCTGTTTCCTGATTGTTTACTGCAAAGTGTTTTATAGAAGTTCCCACGCCATTCGACTGAATACCGCGAACCATAGCAGCCGCCATTTTCCCCGAAACCAGCGGGTCTTCGGAATAGTATTCAAAGTTACGGCCACACAGCGGGTCGCGTTGAATGTTTAATGCCGGCCCGAGAATTACTTCAGCACCATATTCCAACACCTCATTGCCCATTGCTTTACCAACATTTGAAACGAGTTCGGTGTCCCACGACGAGGCAAGTAAAGTTCCAATCGGGAAAGCTGTGCAATAAAAAGTTCCTTCCACGCCTTTACGGTTTGGCGAAATGCGTAAACCAGCCGGACCATCAGCCAGAACCTGAGTAGTAACGCCAAGTTCAGGGAATTCAACCGTGTTTCCGGCTGCTCCGGGCACATATTTTCTGATTTTGTCAACCATGCGCGTGTAGTCGGTTGGTTCTGCAGGAGCACCACCAAATCCGGGAGGCATTTTTGCCTTAATCGAATCGGGTAACTCAAAATGCATTCCGGTGCCAATCACAAGTTCTGCTTTTTGCTGCAGTGTAAGTTTCGAAATTATCTTTTGAACTTCTTTCTCTTTTGGCATTGAACCCGTGGTTCCTATAGCAAAACTTCCAAAAATTCCATTAAAAAAAAGCAACATGAAAACAATGCTGCCAATAAATTTTGTCTGACTCATAACCAGGTATTTTTAACTTTTAATTTTTATTGTGTAATTATGACACAATAATAGTTTTTTAAAAGCTGAAAACAAAAAATTGCCAAAAGAATTTGGTTAATTTGCATTTCAAATTTTAACAACAAAAAAGGAAGATTGCAGCATGGGTTTTAATGCAAAAGAATTTCTGGAATCGGTTTCGATTGACTGTGTTGTTTTTGGATTTCACAACAACCAGTTAAAAGTATTATTGCTGAAAATGAAATATACCCAGGAATGGTCGTTGCCGGGTGGATTTGTTAAACTGAACGAAACAGTGGAAGATGCGGCTGCACGGGTTTTACGCGAAAGAACAAAACTCAGTGATATTTTTCTGAAACAATTCAGGGTTTTCAGCGACCCAGAACGTTCGAATACGAATCCGGCAGTAAAAGATTTAATCGAGTCGGGCGACCATCCCGACATGGAATGGTTTGCAAAGAGGTTTATTTCAATTGGAATGTATGCGCTTGTGGATTTTACTAAGGTGATTCCGGTGCCCGATATTTTTTCGGAGATTGCCGTTTGGAAAGGTCTCGATGAAATTGGCAACCTGATTCTTGACCACAACCGGATTGTTCAGAAAGCACTCGATACTTTACGACTGCAAATCAGTTATCAGCCCATCGGGTACAACCTGATGCCCGAAAAATTCACGATGCCCGAGTTGCAATCACTTTACGAAACCATTCTTGGCAAAACATTGGACAGGCGCAATTTCCAACGCAAAATTCTTTCGTTTGATATTTTGAATAAACTTCCGGAAACAAAGAAAGGTGGAGCACACAAAGCGCCATTTCTGTACGAATTTAATCTTGATAATTATAAAAAGGCTTTGGAAAACGGGTTAACCGGTGGCTGGTAATTGGGGAGGTAAAAAAAAGAGCTGATAACTCAAAGTCACCAGCTCAATCATAAACAGTTATAAAAGTTTTCGAGCTTCCCGGTCAGGGTCATTTTTAACCTCGCAGGTGTCGTTCAAAATCATCGTTTCGCCGTTTTCAACCGTAAAGACAGGCCATTCCGGCAAACCTCCGCCATTGGGATTTCCGGTTTTCATAAACTGAAGCAACGAAGCCGACATTTTTTCGGATAATTTCCGCGGACGCGCGCCGCCACCGGTGTGCGTGAGCATCAAATCGGTGTTGGCGTACCAGAAACAGATGTCGAGACAGTGGAAAGCGCGCATTCTGCCGTTGAACATTGGTGGTTCCCAGCCAAACCAGGCGGTGTAAACCGGCGCTTTCTGCACTGCCTTGGCAGTGGCGGTTTCCACCACACCTTTGCGGTTACTCGAGGCCAGTGTCAGAATTTCGATGGGCTTTTTATCAGGAAATACTTTTGCATAGGCATCATAAATTTCTGCTGCTTTTTCTCCAAAACCACCGCGGATTCCGGCCCTTTCACTGAGCATCTTTTTAGCTTCACCGGCTGTGATTTTTTCAATCTCCGGATTCGTTCTTGCAATTCCCCATTCGTGGAAAGTACTGCAGATGAGCATCGGAACATCAGCAGAAACACCTTCGGCTTCGCTGTAAAATGTGCCTTTCGGAATGTTCACACCATCGGCCACCGGTGCAAAACCGCCACGGAATCCCGCTGCTGGTGGATTTTCCTTTGTCATGGTCTGACTGACTTTGTTGGCCAGCAAAAGATAATCTTTCCACGGCATCTCCTGCAGTTTGTCTATTTCCGAAGGTTTCAGTCCGGCTTCTTTCAGAATGTATTCACCCAGTTTTTGCGAATATTCCTGGTCGAGCGCTTTGGTTGACGAACCACTCAGCGGCACAGCCTTGTGAACCAATCCTTTTGTTGCAGGCATGGCAGCCAGCACACACACTTTAGCGCCGCCACCCGATTGCCCCATAATCGTTACATTGGCCGGGTCGCCGCCAAAACTGGTGATGTTTTCCTTTACCCATTCCAGCGCGGCTACCATGTCGAGTGCCCCCACATTTCCCGAGTCTTTGTATTTTTCGCCACCCACGCCCGAGAGGTCAGAAAAGCCAATCGGCCCCAAACGGTGATTGATAGACACAAACACGATATCGCCCTTGCGGCTGAGGTTTTCACCGTCGTAGCCATCCTGTTCGATGCCGTTGCCGTTGGTGTAGCCACCACCGTGAAGCCAGACCATTACAGGGCGTTTTTTGCCATCGGCCAGTGCAGGTGTCCACACGTTCAGTTTCAAACAATCCTCGCTTACATCGTCATAATTCCAGTGGTCAACAAACGATGCCCAGGCATTGCCATAGCGGTTGTCCATCATTTGCGGGGCGGTGTTTCCCCACCAAACCGCCGGTTTTACCTCGGTCCACGGTTCGGGTTTTTGGGGCGGCATAAAGCGGTTTTTACCCGAAGTGTCGGCGCCGTAAGGAATTCCGCGGAAATTGAAAATCCCGCGCAGGATAAATCCCTGCACTTTGCCATAAACGGTTTGGGCAATGGCAATGTCGTCGCCCACCAAAAGCACCTGTTCGTCGGTTTCGCTTTCAGCTTTGGCAGTTGTTGCGCACGAAGTCAGCGGCAGTGCCGAGGCAATTCCCAGTCCGGCTGCTCCCAGCCCTGCGGTTTGAAAAAAGTTTCTTCTTGTGGTTTTCATTGTTTTTGGTATTAGTTGTTAATAAAGTTATAGTTCTGTTTTTACATGTCGCTTTAAATGTACAATTGATTTGTGCCACGTAGTGTGGCATAAATTGATTTATTATGAAATTTAATTTTTATCAAATTTCCTCAACCAACTTAAAAATGGTTCCCAGTGAGATTCAATCCATTGAGACGTTAGAAAATAATTTCCAAAAAATTTCTCTTTTGCATAGTAACGATTTCGTCCATCTGTCCCGGATATTTCTTTTTCTGGACTCCTGAGTATTTCAAAATTCTGGTCGAATACTCTTTTTGAGTATGTTTTATCTTGCAAATTATTTATCTCTGTTGGTGACAACAAGTTTTCTTCATATAATTTTCTCATTTTATATTGAACAAATTGCCCAATTTTCATGCCCTCAATTGTCCTCTTTTCATCCTCAACTAAAGACTTTGATGAATTAAACTTCTTGTTTATTGATTTAACGGAAATGATTTCAGTAGTTTCTGGACGAGGGTCAAGTTGGACTAACTTAATAGCTCGTGAAAACAGTTCGGCAGTGTCGCTTTCATCATCTATACTTTTAATTGTCGGGTCTACAATTTTTGAAAAGAAACCTTCATTTGAGATAAAATCGATAGAAATCATTTCATCAGAAATTATTCTCCTTGCTTCTTCTATCAATAAAAAGATTGGCTTTTCTGTTGCTGGATTTACTTTTGGAGAGACAAAGTATGAATTGAATTTGGTGAAATTGCTAAAATATGATTGCATTATAAAAATGGTTCTGAATATTTTCTTCATTATTCGTAATGCAGTTTCATTAGTACTACCATAATTTAATCCAGCCTCATGAAAGGCAATATCTACCCCAAAAATAGATTGTTCAGTAGTATTTATGCCTAAAACATCAATTTCAGCTTGTTTTATCAATTGGTCAAAACTATTGTTTTTAAATATGCCACTGAACTGAGAAGATTTGTTAATCTTTTCGAATAATTCTTTAGCTTGCCTTTCATCAAATTCAGTGGTCTTCCACGAACCGCTTGTTTTCCAATTTGTTTGCACAATTCTACATCCCTCAGAATGTTTCAGATAGCTGTATATCAAATTCTCAGCAATTTCTATTTTCATTACTTTATGTTTGAATTTTAGTTTAGAATAATCAGTTCATTATTCATTTGTTCCAAAACAGGCTGAAAGCCCAATTCAATTCAGCCCAGTGGCAAATCCGCCGAAAGGCGGAGCGCCCTAGGTTTATTTGTGAATAACAAACCCAGCTCCCTGAAAGGGCAAATTGAACTGGGCTTTCAGCCCGCACATCACCACAATTTCAATATCCCCAAGGCGTTGCCATTGGGCTGAAGTAAGTTGTCCCTGCCTTGCCGTCAGGCAGGCTTTCAGGACGTTGGTTACTATTTCAACCCAACCTCTTTCTTCAACTTAACATCGCCGGCTGAAGCGCCAACCTGCAGTTCGATGTTGCAAAGGTCGTCGTCCCAGGCGTGTTTCTTTTCGTTCCAGTATTGCAGGTTTTTTACCGGGATTTCCAGTTTCACGGTTTTGCTTTCGCCCGGATTGAGCGGAACCCTTGAAAAGGCTTTCAACTCTTTTTCGGGCCATTCAACCGATGGATTGATGCGGTGTACATACGCCTGAACCACTTCGTCGGCAGCTACTTTGCCGGTGTTTTTCACTTCCACCGAAACAGCAATTACATCGGTTTTGCCATATTTTGTCTTGTCGGTTTTCAGGTTTTTGTATTCAAAAGTGGTGTAGGTGAGGCCGTAACCAAACGGGTACATCACCGGCAGCTTTTTGGTATCGAACCAGCGGTAACCCACCAGCGACTCTTCTGAATAGTAGGCTGTATTCGGGTCGTTTCCTTTAGCCGCTTCGTCTTTGGGTTTATCTACCGCTTCAGTTTCGGCAACGAGATTGGCAAAAACATCGGCTTTTTTGGCTCCCTGAGGATAATTACCCAGCGCGTAAGCCGGTGAATCTTCGAGTTTTACAGGCAGTGTAAACGGCAAACGTCCACTGGGTGAGATGTTTCCAATCAGCACATCGGCCAGCGCATTTCCGCCTTCGGTTCCGTTAAACCACGAAATCACCAATGCTTTTGACAGCGGTTTCACCACGTTTAAATCGTTGGGTGCACCACTTGTCAGCACGGTAACAATATTTGGATTGACAGCCGCAATTTTTTGAATCAGTTCATCCTGACCCGAGGGTAAAAAAATGTTTTTTCTGTCGCTGCCTTCGGTTTCAACAGCACGGTTATCGCCACCGATAAAAAGGATGATATTGGCTTTGGCAGCCACTTCCAGCGCTTCTTTTGTCAGTTCGGCCGATTTCAGTTCTTTATCTTTGGCTTCTTTTTCCAGTTGTTCCTTCGATTTTCTGCCCCAGGTAATTGTTTCGGGAATATAACCCTGGGCATAAATAATTTCGGCTTTGTCGCCGATGCGGTTATTCAAACCTTCCAGCGGTGTTACTTCATATAAGGTTTTCACACCGGCGCCCAAACCGCCGGAACCCATTATCTGTTTTGCATTGGCACCAATCACTGCAATCACAGGTTTGTTCTGCAATTTCAGCGGGAGTACGCCTTCGTTTTTCAGCAAAACAATGGATTTGCAGGCCACTTCGTAAGCAATTTTCTGTTGAGCAGGCTGTGAAGTCATTTCTTTGTTGGCTTCGTTGGCTGGAATGGGTTTGATGGCCAGCCGCACACGCAAAATTTCGCGAACCCGCTGGTTCACCACTTCTTCAGCTACTTTACCGGCTTTTACCGAATCAATCAGTGCCTGACCCATGTATTGTTTTGTGGGCATTTCCACATTCAGTCCGGCATTTACCGAGCCTACGGTGCTATGAGTTCCGCCCCAGTCGGAGATGGCCATTCCGCCAAAGCCCCATTCCTTGCGGAGAATCTGGTTGAGCAGAATATCGTTTTCAGCGCACCAAAAGCCGTTAACCTTGTTGTAGGCGGGCATAATTCCGTATGCATCGGCTTCCTCAACCGCAGCGCGGAAAGGTTGTAAATAAATTTCGCGCATGGCACGTTCGCCAATAATTACGTTCACGGTTCCGCGGTTATTTTCCTGGTTGTTCAGCGCGTAATGTTTCAGGCAAACAGCCACGCCATTGTCCTGAACACCTTTTGTGTATTGAACAGAAAGCAGTGAACTTAAATACGGGTCTTCGCTTAAATATTCATAAGTGCGTCCGCCGGTGGGGATGCGCTGAATGTTGATGGCCGGCCCGAGAATCATGTCTTTTCCGCGCAGACGGGCTTCTTTCGCCATCCCGGTTCCGTATTTATAGGCCAGTTCGGGACTCCAGGTAGCTGCCAGTGCCGAGCCGGTGGGGAAAAAAGTGGCTTTGTCGTTTTCCCAGCCAAGGCCCATCCAGCCGTCGGGCTGCATTTCCTCGCGGATTCCAAACGGACCGTCGGCATAAATCATGTCGGCAATTCCGAGGCGTTCAACACCTGCCGAAATAAACATGTGTTTGGCGTGAAGCATGTTTACCTTTTCTTCCAGTGTCATCTGGCTGAGTATTCCGTCGATTTGTTTGTCGTACTGAAGCAGTGCCGATTTGTGTGTTTGTGCACTGGCAATTCCTGCCAGGATTGTTACAAAAGCAGTGAGCATAAAAATTTTTGTCAGTTTCATCAGAATTGTTTTTGTTGTTTTAAATTTTGTCAAAAATAAGTAATGTGAGGAATTACAGCCTTTTTTAACGCAAAGGGCGCAAAGAAAAATCGCAGAGTGCGCAAAAATTTCAACTCTAAATAAACTCTGTGTACTTTGCGTTAAACCAGAATTCTATTTCAGCACCTTTTCCCACATTTCGCGTTCGGCGCCAAAACGGTTGTTGATGACGCTGCACTGCGCATCAATCCTGTATGTGGGACGGTTTGCAAGGTTGTAAGCCGGCCATTCGGGCTGATTGGCAGCCACGGGTAAGCCGGTGCGGGCAAAACTTGTCCACAACGAGGTCATGTTTCTGGCTGCATCGTATCGTTCAGGCCGGTTGCCGGGCCATCCTGCATCGACATTGTAAAATTTAAACGGAATGTCGAGCGCGTGCATGGCGCCATATTCAAATTCAGTTCCCGGAATTTTACCCTCCGATTTGTACCCGAAATTGTACAGGTAAACCGGCGCGCCGCCTTGTATTGTTTTGCGTTCGGCTATGCGGATGGAACCCAGCCCCATAAAATGAATGGAACGGATGCCGATGTAAATTTCGCCAGGCGTTTTACCGGGGTTCGCTTTTTTGTAGGTATCGAAAACAGATTTGGAATTTTCACCAAAATCGTTTTTGAGTCTATCTTTCAGTTGTTCCTCTGAAATGGTAAAAACATCTTTATCGCCGCCCACCATGGCAAAGAAAATGTACTCGTCTTCGTTCCAGCCCACCAGCAACGGTTTGTTTTTCGAAATTGCAGGGGCGGCAGGGTCGAAAGGATTTTCGGGCAAAGCATTACCATCTTTTACCGCGCCAAAACTTCCGGCACCCGAATTACCGATGCCGTGAAATCCCAGTGAATTTGGATTCTGTTTCTGCGGAATTTTTTCCTGTGCTTCCAGCAGTTTTTCAGCCGGAACTTCGAGCAATTTTTTCCAGTTTTTGGGTGAAATTCCCAGATAATCGAGCACCAGCCGTGTGGTTTCGGCAGCTGTTTCAGCCGTCATCAGTTCAACTCCCGGACCGCTTTCGATGGATGCTTTGTGGAAAAAAGGCGCAGCTTCGGGCATGGCATACAAACACGAAGTTTTCATTCCTCCTCCCGATTCGCCGAAAATCATCACATTGTCCGGGTCGCCGCCAAAAAGTGCTATGTTTTTATTAATCCATTCCAATGCCACAGCAATATCCTGAACGCCGCGGTTTCCTGAGCCTTTGAAATCCTCGCCGGCCAATTCATCGAGATAAAGAAAACCTGTCAATCCCAGGCGATGATTGGTGGCAACCACCACCACATCGTACATCCGGGCCAGGTTGGCGCCGTCCTGCGCGGTACTTCCACCCGAACCTGTTCTGAAACCACCACCGTGGTTGTACACCATCACCGGGCGTTTTTTGCCGTCGTTGGCGGGTGTCCAGATGTTCAACACCAGACAATCTTCCGATGGACCGGGTTCATTCAGACCGTAAGTCTGGTTGACTGGCTGAATGGCAGGATGCCCCAGCTGCAATGCATCACGCACCCCTTTCCACGGCTGAACGGGACCAGCTTTCTGAAAGCGTTTTTCGCCGGCAACACTTCCTGCATATGGAATGCCTTTGAAAATATTCAGTCCGTTTTCTGTGTAACCCCGCAGTTTACCAAAAGGGGTGTCGATGATTTTGTATTCGGGTTCAGCCGATTTCAACCCAAAAGAAAAATTGGGAAGAAAAAGCACGGGCGCCGCTGCCAAAGCAGTACGCCCGATAAAATTTCGTCGTGAAAAATTGCCCATTTGATGTTCTTATTTAAACAACAGCGGCGCAAAAGTATTCAGGTAAATTCGCCAGTTGGACCAGGTATGCCCACCCGGTGTTACGTGAAATGTGTGTTTCAACCCGTTGTCGGTTAGCGTTTTGTCGAGTGTTTTTGCCGATTCAAAAAGAAAATCTGTATCGCCGCAAGCCACGAAATAGAGTTTATAACCTTTTTTCTTTAAAGCTTTGAATTGGGTTTCATAATTTTTCATCACTTCCGGATTGTTGTCCCTGTTCATAATTCCCATGCTCAGCGGACAGATATAATCGAAGAAACCGGGGTACAACAATGAAGTTGTTATGGTGTGGCCGCCACCCATTGAAAGTCCGGCAATTGCACGTGATTTTGGGTTAGCGTCAACCTTGTATGTTTTTTCGATAAAAGGTACAATATCCTGCACGATGCTTTTCGGATAGTTGTTGTTCGTCCATGCATCGCGGTCCATTGGTTTTTCATCAATCATCAGCGTGCGTGCTGCAACCTGGTTCGGATTACCGTTTGGCATCACACAAAGCATGGGTTTTGCCAGCCCTTTTTCAATCAGGTTATCCAGAATCTGACAGGCGCGGCCCATGGTACTCCAAGC
The DNA here is from genome assembly GCA_050179035.1 of Draconibacterium sp. Taxonomy (GTDB): domain Bacteria; phylum Bacteroidota; class Bacteroidia; order Bacteroidales; family Prolixibacteraceae; genus Draconibacterium. The sequence goes on from JBFXFM010000032.1 coordinate 43,979, forward strand.
ATCTTCATCGCCACCGGCACCATGAAGCAGGTAAAGTACCGGGAATTTTTCCTTACTGTCGACATAACCATAAGGAGTGTAAACAAACAAACGGCGCTGCATCCCCAAAGTTGGCGAATCGTACCAAACCTGGTTGAGATTTCCACGTTGTTTGGCTTCAAAATAATTTTCGGTTACCTTCCCCGGAACCAGTAAAACACTGAGGTAGCGGGTTCCATCGCGTTGCATAAAAATGTTGTTCGGGTCGTTTACGCTGAGCCCGTCAACAATAAAATTGTAAGTGTATAATTCAGGTTCTGGCAGTGGCACTGTTACCGACCAAAGTCCTTTATCGTTTTTGGTCATTTTTATATTCGAGGGAATGTCCATCGTTCCACGCGAGGTTTCTATTTTGACTGTTGGTGCAAAACCACCGGTGACGGCAACCGAATCGGCGTAAGGCGCCAAAAACCGGAAGGTCACATTCTTTTCACCGATTTCGGGAGAAATAATAGGTTCACGACCCATAAAGTTTCCTATTTCCTGGGCAAAAGCTCCGGCAACAAGAAAAAGGGCAAACAGTGATATGAGATATTTTTTCATGATTGTATTTTATGCTTGTTTATTTTTATTACTGAGTTTGAATTTTTATCTGAATAACAGTGGAGCAAAGGTATTCAGGTATTTCCGCCAGTTGGCCCAGGTGTGACCGCCATCAGTTACATAAAACGTATGTTCCATGCCGTTCCGGGTAAGGGCAGCATCAAGGTTTTTGGCCATTTCCCAAACAAAATCGGTTTCGCCGCAGCCAATCCAGTACAATTTATATCCGCCCTGTTTTACCGGAAGAAGTTGTTTGTCGATGGTTTCAGCATCGCCACGAACGCCCATGCTCAGCGGGAGGATGTAATCAAAGGTTCCGGGGAAAAGACTGGTTACAGCCAGTGTATGTCCGCCGCCCATTGAAAGTCCGGATACCGCGCGTGCCTCCCTTTTTGGTATTGCCCTGTAATGACTTTCGATGTAAGGAATGATATCATTCACAATACTTTTAACATACAGATTGGCAAAATTCGGGTCGTTGCGTTCGTAGGTTTTTTCTTCGAGCATTTGTGTTTTTGCTGCCTGCTGCCCCGGGTTTCCGTTTGGCATAACGCAAATCATTGGTTTTGCAAGGCCTTTTTCAATCAGGTTATCCAAAATCTGAACCGTCCGGCCCATGGTACTCCAGGCATCTTCATCACCACCACCACCGTGAAGCAGATAAAGAACAGGGTAGCTTTCGCCACTGGTTTCGTAACCATAAGGTGTGTACACAAACATGCGGCGGTTTGTACCGATGGTTGGCGAGTTGTACCACACTTTTGAGAGGTTACCGTGTTTTGTTGCTTCAAAATAGTTTGCAGTCAGGTCACCCGGAATCAGCAAAACACTGAGGTAGCGGGTTCCGTCGCGCTGCATGAGAATGTTGATGGCATCGTTTACCACCAGACCATCAACAATAAAGTTGTAGGTATAAAGTTCGGGACTTGGTTTATTTACGCTCACCGACCAAACTCCTGCAGAGTCTTTCATCATGTTTACTGATGATGAGTAGTCAGGCATCCACGAGCCGTATAAACGGACAAGTTTGGCTTTTGGAGCCGAAATTTTAAAGGTTACTGTTTTTTCTGCGATTTGCGGGGAAACAATTGGTGCTCTTCGCGAAAAATTTGCGAGTTCCTGTGCTTGCATTCCCAGGAACAACATCGCAAAAATCATTGCCATAAATAGTCGTTTCTTCATAATTTTAGTTTTATTGGTTTAATTTATTTATTGTGTTATTTGCTAAAAATCAGTTACATATTATTCAATTTTTATGAATTGATTTGACACAAACGGCAATGCAATATACAGCGCCGAGTGCCAATATTCCCAGTCGTGGCCGCCATCGCGAACCCTGAGCTGGTACGGAATCTGTTTTTCGCGCAGGGCGGCAACCAATTCCATGTTCGGTGTAAAAGTGAAATCGTCGTCGCCGCAATCGATAAACCATTTTACGGTCTTCAGTTTTTCAACGGTTGCAGCGTCGGCATTCTGAATCTGTTTCACACAGTGGTTTTCTTCGAGCACTTTATGAATTCTGGCTCTTACCGGGTCGCCAGTGTTGAGCCAAGGAATATCTTTCTGATGGTACAGGTAACCACTCATCGGGTAAGCAGCACAAAACATCTCGGGATGCCTTGTTGCATAACCGATGGTTCCGCCGCCGCCCATCGAAAGTCCGGCAACAGCACGGTGTTTTTTGTCGGCAATCACCCGGTAATTTTTTTCGATAAACGGAATCAGTTCAGTAAAAAAGTAATCCTCGTAATTCCAGCCTTCGCTGTTGAAATAGTTCATAAAAGTTTTGCCGGCTTCGGGACAAACAATTATCATTTCGCAAGCTTCCTCGGAAGTAATCAACTGATTGGCAACATCGGCCAGATGTGCTCGGGTGGGCCAGTCTTTGTGACTGCCGCCGCCCCCATGCAACAGGTACAAAACCGGGTACGATTTTCCGGTATTTTTGTCGTAATCGCGTGGCAGGTAAATGGCAAACTCACGCTCTTCATTCAGAATTTTTGAAGGCATTGTTTTGAAATCAATCCTTCCTGCACCGGGCCACTGAGCCATTACAGCAACCGAACTGAGTATCAAAAAAATAAATGCAAATAATATTTTTTTCACGTTTTTGAATTTAGCTTATTAATCGTTTTTGAAGGCTGTTATAAATATTCATGTGCAGGCACAAGTGTTACTTTATATCCTTCTTTTTCAATAATATCCTTTTGATTAAAAGTGATGATTAATCCTTCATTTTTCTGAAAAAATTTCATTGCTTCCATCAATCCTGATAATTCTCTTTCGAAATTCAGATTGTCAATTTTGTAACAAACCTGAACCAGTTCTTCGGCTTGTCCGCGGTTTAAAGCAACAAAATCGCATTCCCCTTTGTCTTTGAAAAAGTACAATTCATTGTATTTTCGTCTTAAATGCAGGTAAACCAGGTTCTCAAAACGTTGGCCTATGTTATCAGTATATAAATTGGCAACTTCAGAAACAAAGCCTAAATCAATAGAATAAACTTTTTTCGGATTTCTTGCCTGAACCTTTAAAGAATAGCTGAATTGCGGTACAAATTCGAAAAGGTAAGCATCACGAAGAAATGAGAAATATTCCAGGAATGTGGTGGTTGATTTGATTCCGTACATCCCCGAAAGTTTTGATGCAGAAATCAGGTTTCCCACATTTGACAGCAAAAAAACTGTAAGTTGCCGCAAAATACCAACATCCCGAATTGACTGTCTGATGGAAATATCCCGAATTAAAATATCATCAATTAACCGGCTAAGAATCATGGGTTCATTGCTTTTAACAAATTCAGGCATTCCTCCTGTTTTCATATATAATTGCAATGAGTCAGAATTCTTCTCCAAAGACTTGTATGATAAAAACTCGTCGTATGAGAAAGGGAAAAGCTCAGTTGAAAGATATCTTCCTGTAAGATGTGTCCCCATTTCCCTGCTTAGCAAAGTGGCGTTTGAGCCAGTTACAAATACCTGAAAACCTTCGCGAAGCAATTGATGAACAAATACTTCCCAGCTTTTTACCAGTTGTATTTCATCGAAACAAAGCGTACGAACTCCTCTCTTAACAATTTCAGCATGTAAACGCACAAAATCATCTGTTTCAAAACCAGCCAAACGAATATCTTCAAAATTCAGAAAAATGGCCTCCGGATATCTTTGTTTGACCAATTGCAACATTAATGTGCTTTTCCCGCAACGCCTGATTCCGGTGATAATAGTAGCAAATGATTCTAAAACCGGTACATCTTTCAATACTTTCCGATTTACAGAAGCCGTTTTTTGCAGAAAGAATTCACTCTGACTATCTACAATTGATTCAAATTGTTCTTGTCTAATCATTTCAAATTCAATTAAATTCCTGCAAATTTACACTTCTTCCAGAAATTATGGATAATATCTTCCAAAAAATATGGAAGATATTATCCATAAAATATGGACGATTTTTATTTAAATAACATCGGGGTGAATTCAGAAAGATAAATCCGCCAGTTTCTCCAGATATGGCCACCGTCGGTTTCGCGGTAAGTGTATTTAAAACCCATTCCATCCAGTGTTTTTCTGTAATCGATGTTTGCCTGGTACAGAAAATCGGTGTTGCCAATAGCAATCCAGTAGAGTTTAAAACCATTGTCCATCTGTTTTTTCAGCGTGCTGTCGATGTCTTTGTACACCGGATTGCTGACATTCTGGTTGGGCAAAATTGCTGCTGAGAATAAACCTACATAATCAAAAGTATTCGGATAATAGCGCGAAATGTGCAGCGAATGGAAACCACCCATCGAAAGACCTGCAACTGCGCGGTTGGCTTTGTCGGCTTTTACGCGGTAGTTGCTTTCCACAAATTTGATGATATCCATAAAGTTAGCTTCGTAAGTTCCGTCCATGGTTTTGGCTGCCATAAAAACAGGTTTGTAGAAACCTTCATGACCTTCGCCGGGCGCTGCATCCTGAATCACGTTTCCGTTGGGCATAACCACAATCATGGGTTTTACTTTGCCCTGTGCAATCAGGTTGTCCAGAATCTGGGCTGTTCTTCCGAGTGTAGCCCAGGCTTCTTCATCGCCCCCGGCGCCATGAAGTAAATACAAAACAGGGTATTTTTCACTGCTTTTTTCGTAGCCTGCAGGCGTGTAAACTGTAATTCTGCGGTCCATTCCCAGTCCGGGTGAGTCGTACCAGCGTTTGGCCACTGTTCCGTGAGGAATGTCATTCACTTTATACAAATCAGCATGACCGCCACCAATGATAAAAATGTTGGTAACCGAAGCCACATCGCGAACGATAAACGGATTGTTCGGGTCGGTAGTGGTAAAACCATCAATAATAAATGAATAGGAATACAGTTCTGGTTTCAGAACTGCAGAAGTAAAACTCCAGACACCTTTTTCATCTTTTTTTAAGAGCGCTTTTCCCGGGGCGTCAAACTCACCCCACTGGGTTTTCATTTTTTCCGTAGGCAGAAAATCGCCGGTAATCAGAACTGTGTCGGCATTTGGTGCAAATAACCGGAACACCACCGAGTTGTCAGATTTTATCTCGGGCGATTTAATGTCCTGACCGCCAAAAAGCGCCTGCTGCGCTGCTGCCGATAGAGTTGTCATGATAAATAAAATCAGAATTGAATTTTTGATTAGCTTCATAATATTTCAGTTTAAAATGTTTTTTAAAAATGTTTCAGGGTAAAAATAGAATTTGATTCCGAATCCCGAAAATATTTTTGTGTTAAAATGACACAATGACAATATTTATTAGGGATAACCTATTTTTATAATTTGTACAAAAAAACTTTTTTTTATCTTGCCGGGGCTAAATCATACCTGATATCAGTTATCTTGAAAGATATCAATTAACAGATTTTCAATTTAAAACATTTAATAGCTGAACCATGAGCAAAAATGAATCAAATCAATTGGACCGCAGAAAATTTCTGGGTCTTTCGGCTTTGGGATTAACCGGGCTGACCATTCTTCCAAGCTGGAGAATCGATGGAGTTAAAATTGCACCCAGCGACCGCGTAGTGCTTGGTTTTATCGGGTTAGGGCAACAGGGCTTATCAGATTTTGCAGGATTTTCAGGAGTGCCTGGTGTGCAGGTAGCTGCCTGCTGTGATGTTGACACGATGAAACTGACCCGTTTCAAACAAAAAGTGGAAGCATGGCAAAAAGAAAAAGGCATGTCGCCACGTTGCGATATGTACGAGTATTATGAAGAACTGCTTGAACGCCGCGATATTGACGCCGTTGAAGTGGTTACACCCGACCACTGGCACGCTTTGCAAACCATTCATGCCTGCCAGGCCGGAAAAGATGTGTATGTACAGAAACCACTTTCGTTCACCATTACCGAGGCACTGAAAATGGTGCGCGTGGCCAACGACAACAACCGTATTATCCAGGTGGGCAGTCAGCAGCGTTCGAGCGGCGAATTCAAAAAAGCCATCGAACTGGTGCAGAAAGGTGCTATCGGCCATATCGATAAAATATATGCAAAAGTGGGTGACCCGCCACGTCCGCTCGATTTGGAAGAACAACCGGTTCCATCGAACCTCAATTTTAATTTGTGGATGGGCCCGCTGAACGACCCGAAAATTCATTATCATCCTGATTTGTGTCCGCCCATTTCGCTTGACCCGCCGGAAAAAGAAAAACTGTGGGGAGCCTGGCGCTGGTACCGCGAAACCGGCAATGGTTTTACTGCCGACTGGGGCGCTCACATGTTCGACATTGCACAAGCCGCCATCGGAATGGATGGTTCGTGCCCGTCGGAGATTATCCCGAAAGGTTACAACGGTCAACAATACATGACTTTCAAATACCAGAATGGTGTTGTGATGACTGAACAACCTTATCTGGAAGATATGCCGGGTGCGCAGGGAATCAAATTTATCGGCGACAAAGGCTGGATTGAAGTGGCCCGCGGTTATTTGGGTTGCTCGGATGCATCGCTGGTTCCGGCTGAACTGGCTGGCCGCCGCCCGAAAAACATGACTCCGGAAGAAAGAAAGAAAATGTACGAAGAGATGCAGAAAAGCATCGATAAAGGCAAGGGCAGTTTCGAAATTAGCTCGCCACACATGCAGGATTTTGTTGACAGTGTGCGTTCGCGCAAAAAACCAATTGCCCCGATTGAAGTGGGTGCCAGTACAGCTGTTTTGTGCTGCCTCGGAAACATTGCCACAGAGCTGCAACGTCCGGTAAAATGGAATCCGGCCACACTCAGTTTTGGTGATGACAAAGAAGCCTGGAACCACAGGTTGTACAACTACGAATACAGAAGGCCTTACAAATTGTAAAGCTTTCCAAATAAAAAATCCGGCAGACGAAAGTTTGCCGGATTTTTTATTTCAATTAAATCGTTTTACATCTTATAAAACTGTTCCCATCCTTTTCGTGGCGGTGTGCCCACCAAAAGCTCGTTTGCCAGTTTGTTGTTGGTAATCTGTTTTTTATCGCGGTCGAATACAATTTTTGTATTGAGTTGCTGTGCCAGAACACCAAGATTAAAAACCTGACTGAGTGGACCGGCAATTGCAAATGGCGAGCGGGTTTCCTCTTCGCCTTTACAACCTTTCAGAAAGTTGGCATAATGATTTGAAGGACTTGCAGGTACTTCAGGCAACTTCGATTCCATGTCTTTTGCTTTATCAGCAGGAATAATTGACAAAGCGCTTCCGTGCGAACCTCCTTTGAAAATTAAATCTTTACTATAAATTTCTTTCCCCGGATTCAGTTTTGCAGGCTGAATTTTTCCCACGCTGGTTGGCGGAATGTTCGGGTCGAGTTCAGAAACTCCGAAACCTTCCGGCACCTGCGGAACATTGTCAACGCCATCGTACCAGGTAATGTCAACCGGTGGCATGTTTCCGCGTGCCGGGAATTTAAACAGCAACGTTGACGACATCGGGAAGAAGAAAGAATTGTGACCTTTTATCAGCAGTGGGTCAACTTCGGTTGGTAATCCGAGATTCAAAAACTGGTGTGCTGTGTCGATAATGTGTGCACCCCAGTCGCCGAGTGCACCCATCCCGAAATCGTACCAGCAGCGCCACTGTCCGTTAATAAAATCTTTGTTGTAGTCGTGCATTTTTGCTGCCGAAATCCAGGTGTCCCAGTCAAGTGTATCAGGCATCGGTTCAGCAGCTGGGAATTTAGTGATCTTTGTATCCCAGCCATGCCAGCGACGTGCCGAATTCATATGTGCTGTTATTGCAGTTACATCTTTAATGATTCCGGCTTCTGTCCAGGCTTTAAACTGAAAATAGTTGGCTTCCGAATGGCCCTGGTTCCCCATTTGTGTTACTACTTTGTGGCGCTGTGCCGCAT
>JBFXFM010000033.1:0-28433 GCA_050179035.1 Draconibacterium sp.
ATAATTAAATAGAAATTTTAGAAAAGTTAAAATCCCACATAAAATGGCCTACGAAAAACCAATTACAGTAAAAGAAGCAATTACTTCAATTCAGAACCAAGAGTTTATTCTACCTGCAATTCAAAGGGAATTTGTTTGGAATACAAAACAAATCGAGTTACTCTTTGATTCTATATTGAGAGATTATCCAATCAGTACATTTTTATTTTGGAAAGTAAAAGCTGAGAATATTAAAAAGTTTAAGTTTTATAGATTCTTGCCATATTATCATCAGCGTGATAAAAAACATAATGAACCAGCCGAACTTTCTGGGGATAAGGACAGATATGCTATATTAGATGGTCAACAAAGGTTAACATCTTTGTACTTAGGTTTGAAGGGTAGCTATGCTTTTAAATTGGCTAAATATAGCTGGAAAAGCGATCATGCGTTTCCCCCGAGACTTTTATATATAAACCTATTATCGCCTTCTAAAGATTTAGATTTGCTATATGATTTTAAATTTCTCTCATCTGATGAATTAAAACATTCAAAACAGAAATTCTCACAAACGTATCATTGGTTCAGAGTTGGTGACATATTGGAATTTGATGATGTACAGGATATTATAAAATATTTAACGAAATTTTCCTTGTTGGACACCTCAAAGTATAGTGAAGATCAAGCGAAATTTGCTTCTGAAACCCTATCAAATCTATTTTTGTATTTCAATAAAAAGGATTTGATAAATTTTTACTTGGAAAAGTCTATTGAATTAGATAAAGTGTTGCACATTTTTATTCGCGTTAATAGCGGTGGAACTAAACTGAGTTATTCTGATTTACTTTTATCAATCGCGACAGCCCAATGGGAAAAGAAAGCCGCCCGAGAAATTATACATCGATATGTTGACCAGTTAAACACAATAGGTGACGGTTTTGAAGTCAGTAAAGATTTAGTGTTAAAATCTTGTTTAGTATTATCTGATATTAAGGACGTTAAATTTAAGGTTGATAATTTTTCTTATGAAAATATGTCTTTAATTGAAAATGAATGGGATGAGATTGCAAAGTCTTTAAATGTTGCGATACAGCTTATCTCATTGTTTGGATTTAGTGATAAAACATTAACCGCTTATAATGCAATCATTCCAATTGCATACTTCTTAAAAAAGAATAAGATAGGCGAGGAAATTTTGCACAGTACAAATCAACTGGAAAATAGGAAAATAATCAAGGAATGGTTAATAAGAGCCTTGTTAAAAAAGGTATTTGGCGGAGTTCCTGACAATTTATTTCCAATTTATAGAAATATAATCTCTGAAAACCTTGGGCTTTTCCCGCTGCAAAAATTAATTGATAGATATAAAGGCACTAACAGGTCTTTGAGTTTTGACAAAGAAACTATTGAGAACCTATTAAATACCCAATATGGAAACGCTTTTGCTTTTATGATTCTCAGCTTAATATATCCATTGAATCACAATTATAAGTTTCATCAAGATCACATACATCCAAAAAAATATTTCACAAATAAAGAACTAATAAGAATGGGTTTAGATGATGAAAATATCAGAAATAAGTATTTACAAACCTATAATACTATTTTGAATATTCAATTGATTCAAGAAACCCAGAATTTGGAAAAAAGCTCAAAATTATTTTTGGATTGGGTGGAAGGGAAATATTCAGGAATTGAATTGATTAATTACAAAAATCTTCACTTCATACCAGAAGACAATGACCTCACATTGAACAGTTTCTTGGATTTTGCGAAGAAACGTAGAGCAATTTTGAAAACAAAATTGATGGAAATCCTTCAAGTTGAAAAAACTATTGTAATTGAAGATGAAGCATTCGAAATTGCTGAAGAAGAATTAAGCTGAGTTTTTGCAAATGCTAGCACCACGCTAGTGCAGGTTTGCGACCTGTGTCTTGTTTTGAAGAAGCCCCTTGCTATCGCAAATTTGCAATTTGTGTCTTGCCCACTAGGGCAAAAATTCTCAAAAGCCTCAATTTTATATTTTAAAAAAGCCTCCCACTCCGGGGAAGTCCCGATAATTTCGGGAGGAGGGGACAACTTTTTTTTATCTTTGCCCAAAATTCAGGATTTGCAACCAAAGCAGGTGCTTCAGCTTTTTCAGGGGCAGCGGAGTTTCAAAGAAGTTTTGAAATGGCTCGATACCCCCCCGGGTGAAAAGATTCACCTGAAGGGACTTATTGGCTCTGCCAAAACCATTTTGCTGGCCAACCTCTTTAAAAAAGCCGGAAAAAACTTTACCATTCTGCTCAACGACCGCGAGGAAGCCGCCTATTTTTACGATGACCTCAACAACCTCGGTCTGGGCGACAGCACGCTGTTTTTCCCTTCATCGTACAAACGCTCCATACATTACGGACAACCCGAGCAGGAGCACATTGTACAGCGCACGGAGGTGCTCAACCGCATTCTTTTGGCCGGAAAACCCACGATGATAATTACCTACCCCGAGGCGCTTGTTGAAACAGTGATTTCACCGGCGGGCCTCGAAAAAAACACCTTGCAGGTTTCGCGGGGCGACAAAATTTCCACCGCGTTTATCAACGAATTTTTGTACGAATACGGTTTCGAACGGGTCGATTTTGTGTACGAACCCGGACAGTTTTCGGTGCGCGGAAGCATTGTCGATATTTTCTCGTTTTCGGGCGAAGACCCTTTCCGCCTCGATTTTTTTGGTGACGAGGTGGAGTCAATACGCACTTTTCACATCGACAGCCAGATTTCGAAGGAGAAGGTAGAGAGCATCACCATCGTTCCCAACATTCAGGATAGAAGCATCGATAACTCCCGCGTTTCGTTTGTCGGATTTTTTCAAACCGAATGTGTGTGGTTTGGCAACAACCTCAACCAGTTTTTCGATTTTGTATCGAACGTTTACAAACAAACCATCATTGCCAATGCGGGCGATGAGGAGATAGGCAGTTCGATTGTTCAGGGTGAGGTTTTAAAAAGCCAGCTGAAACAAAAAACCATTGTTGAATTGGGCACCGACCCTGCTTTTTTGCAAAGTACCGAAATCATTTACCTCAATTCGAAACAACCGCTTTTCAACAAAAACTTCGAATTGCTGGCCGAAAATCTGGCCGACTTCGGAAAAAACGGCTACGGAATTTACATTTTTTCGAGCCAGGAAAAACAGATTGAACGCTTGCAGGCCATTTTTGCCGACATCAAATCGGGGGTGAAATTTGCGCCCGTTAATTTTATATTGCACGAGGGTTTTATCGACCACGACCAGAAACTCTGCTGCTACACCGACCACCAGATTTTTGAGCGTTACCACCGTTTCAACCTGAAATCGCGGAAGGCTGAAAAGGAAGCCATTTCGATGAAAGAGCTGAACATGCTGCACACCGGCGATTACGTGGTGCACATCGACCACGGCATCGGCAAATTTGCCGGGCTGGTGAAAACCGAAGTCAACGGCAAAATGCAGGAAGCCATTCGGCTGGTGTACAAGGACAACGATTCGCTGCTGGTGAGCATTCATGCGTTGCACCGCATCTCGAAATTCAAGGGAAAAGAGGGCGCCGAACCCAACATCAGCAAATTGGGGAGCGGGGCGTGGCAAAACCTGAAAAACCGCACAAAAGCAAAAGTAAAAGACATCGCCAAAGAGCTGATTGCGTTGTATGCAAGGCGCCGCAGCGAAGAAGGATTTGCCTTTTCGCCCGATACTTATTTGCAAAACGAACTCGAAGCCTCGTTTATTTACGAAGATACACCCGACCAGGAAAAGGCTACCACAGCAGTAAAAGCCGACATGGAAAAAACAATTCCCATGGACAGGCTGGTTTGTGGCGATGTGGGTTTTGGCAAAACCGAAGTGGCCATCCGCGCGGCATTTAAAGCCGTGGCCGACAGCAAACAGGTGGCCATTCTGGTGCCCACCACCATTCTGGCGCTGCAGCATTTCAAAACATTTTCAGAAAGGTTAAAGAACTTCCCGGTTTCCATTGATTATGTCAGCCGGCTGAAATCGACGGCCGAAATTAAGGAGACACTGAAAAATGTGGCTGTCGGTAAAACTGACATCGTGATTGGCACGCACCGTTTGGTAAGTGCCGATGTGCGTTTTAAAAACCTCGGTTTGCTGGTGGTGGATGAGGAACAAAAATTTGGTGTTTCGGTTAAGGAAAAACTGAAACAGTTTAAGGTGAATGTGGATACGCTCACGCTCACGGCAACGCCGATTCCGCGCACGCTGCAGTTTTCGCTGATGGGTGCGCGCGACCTTTCCATTATTCAAACCCCGCCGCCCAATCGCATGCCTATTAACACCGAAGTTCATGGTTTTAACGAGCAACTCATCCGCGAAGCCATTACTTACGAGATGGAACGTGGTGGTCAGGTGTTTTTTATCCATAACCGGGTGGGCAATATTTACGAGGTGGAAGATACCATCAAAAAAATTGTGCCGGGCGTGAAAACCGGGGTCGGGCACGGGCAAATGGACGGGCCAAAACTCGAAAAAGTGATGCTCGATTTTATCAACGGGAATTTCGATGTGCTGGTGGCCACCACTATTATTGAGTCAGGGCTCGATATTCCAAATGCCAACACCATTATTATCAATCATGCCGAAAATTTCGGGTTGAGCGATTTGCATCAGTTGCGTGGTCGCGTGGGCCGCTCGAACCGGAAGGCATTTTGCTACCTGCTGGCGCCACCGCTTTCGCTGGTGAATGCTGATGCACGCCGCCGGCTGAAAGCCATTGAGGAGTTTGCCGACCTGGGTAGCGGTTTTAACATTGCCATGCAGGACCTCGACATCCGTGGCGCGGGAAACATGCTGGGTGCCGAACAGAGCGGTTTTATTGCCGACATCGGTTTCGAAACTTACCACCGCATTTTGAATGAAGCGGTTCAGGAACTGAAACAGGAAGAATTTGCAGGATTGTTTGATGAGGCCGACCGCCAGCAAACACAGGCTTTCCTGAAACTGAGTTATGTAAGCGATTGCCAGGTGGATACCGATATGGAGTTACTGTTCCCCGACAGTTATATTTCAGGAACTTCGGAACGCATGTTGCTGTACCGCGAACTCGACAGCATTGAAAACGCACAGCAACTGGAACAGTTTAAAGCCGGGCTGGTTGACCGTTTTGGCAAAATGCCGCGTGAGAGTGCCGAACTGCTCGAAGTGGTGCAGTTGCGTTGGAAAGCCATCGAACTGAGCATGGAAAAAATTGTACTGAAAAACAAAACCATGATTTGCTATTTTGTGTCCGACCAGCAATCAAAATTTTACAGCTCGGCTGATTTTTCGAAAGTGGTGCAGTACATTCAGCAAAAAGGGAATGGCAAAATGAAAGAACTGAACAACAAGCTTACGCTCAGCTTCACCAACATTCCGAATGTGGAAACCGCCGATTACCTGCTCCGCGAAATCATCGATTTTGTGCGGCGGGGGTAAATTTCAGATTTTTAGCGCAACCTTTTTCTGTTTATATCATCTTATTCTGATACCATGAGATTAAAATCAAATAAAAAATCATTATTAAACGATGTTGAAATGAAGTCAAAAAGAAATTTAGAAACTGTTTTGTATGCGCTTTTGGCGGGTTTTACAGTTGTATCATGCAACGATAACGAAGTTGCGCTCGAAGTGAATACCGATGTGGTGATTATCAGCAAAAGAATTGACGATGTGGTAAAACGGGCACCAGCATATTATGTTTATGGGAATCAGGCTTTGGAAAGTGCAAGCGTTACTCCTCCCGGAGGGACTACAGTGACGCTTGAAGCTTTTGCAGGTTCAGTTTATTCGCTGGCCAGGGAACCTGAAAATTCAGATTTCAGTGATGTTCCGCCAGCCGAAGGGAATTACGTTTTTTCGGTAACCGGTATGAACGGAGAAACATTGCAAAGTCAGGACGCAGTTGATTTCGCAGGACTTGGAATCCCGCAGATAACAAAAGATACTTTTTCGGGCACACCGGAAGTATTGAATGTGGAATGGGCAACTGTAACCGGCACCGATGGTTATTTTGTAAAATTACTCGATACAACGGGGAAACAGGTTTTCAGCGGTTACATTGTGGTTTCAACCGTCGATGAATATACAGTCAGCGGTGCTTCAACCTCTGGAAGCTGGACTGAGGCTGCTGTTGACGGTCAGACCTATATTTTGCAGGTAAATGCCATAACTTTTGATGATGATGCAACTAACTCGGATAACATTTACAATATCAGTGAACTTTCTGTTGCAGAAAAGCAAATCGTTTGGGGAGAAAACTAAACTACCGATATTTTTTAAATTCACGGAACCTGCTGTTTTTCAGCAGGTTTTTTTGTTCTTAAAATTCATCTACTAAATTAATAGTAGAAATATTATAAAAATAGTTGCAGGATAAAAAGCACTTACTATATTTGTAGTAGAAATTTTGAATAATACTCACTACAAAGTACTCATTACTAAAATCTTTCTACTCATGACTGACAAAATAAAATCGTTGACAAAAGCCGAGGAGCAGGTAATGCAAATACTTTGGAAACTTGGCGAAGGAGTTGTAAAAGATGTTGTGGATGGATTTGACGAACCAAAACCTGCTTATACAACTGTAGCTACTGTACTCACCGTTTTGGAAAAGAAAGGATTTGCGGCCCGCAAAAAAGTAGGAAATGTAAACCTTTTCTTTCCCGAAATCAGTAAAAAAGAGTACACAGGATTTCAGTTCAGATCGTTGCTTACCGATTATTTTAATGGCTCGTTCCCACAAATGGCCACCTTTTTTGCGCGTGAGAATAACCTGGGAATAAAAGAGCTGGAAGAAATTCTGAAGTCAGCTGAAAATGAACTTAAAAACAACGAAAATCAATAACCATGGAACTGCTCTTCAATTTTCTGGTTCAGGCTTCTGCCGGAATTGCCGTTTTCTACCTGGTTTACTGGCTGTTTCTGCGTAACGAAACATTTTTCGGAGCCAACCGCTGGTTTTTAATTGCGGCGCTGATTTTTTCGGTACTCATTCCGCTTTTCCCACTACAATACCAGGTTTTGGTTGAACCCGAAAAAAACACAACCATTTTTCAGGCGCTCAGCGACACCTTTAAAAATATTCAGCCGGTTCAGCCCGAAGTTACGGGTTCAGCCCGAAGTTTTGGCTGGCAAAATATTTTACTGACCATTTATATTACCGGAGCAGTTATTTTTCTGTTCCGGTTACTTGCTCAAACTGTTGTACTGATTCGTCTGATGCTGGAGCAAAGGATGAATTTGTTGGATGGTTTGCGGGTGGTGGAGAACGAAAAATACGGGTTGCCGTTTTCGTTTTTCAATGTTGTTTTTATCAATCCGAAATTTCACACACAGGCCAACCTGCCGGAGATTCTTGCTCACGAAAAAGTGCACATTCGCGAGTTCCACTGGTTCGACCTGCTTTTTACCGAACTGTTAACAGTCATCTTCTGGTTCAACCCATTTATTTGGATGTTTGAACATGCGATTAAACAAAACCATGAGTACCTCGCCGACCGCGGTGTCCTTGCGCAGGGACACAGTGTGGCGCGTTACCAGGCATTATTAATTAACCAGTTGATGGGCATGCAGATTATTGGAATTACCAACAACCTGAACTTTGCCCTTAACACAAATCGATTTAAAATGATGACAAAAATGAAAACACCCCGGGTACTCGGGGTAAAATTTGCGTGGGCTTTGCCCGCAATTGCGCTACTGCTGTTTGCTTTTGCCGAACCGGAATTTAAAGTAAAGGAAGCCAAAGTGGAAAATCAACAATCCAATGTTCAGAAATCAGTAAAAGAACAGGTGATTCATGGGAAAGTTGTTAAGGAAGAAAACAAAAAGCCATTGGCAGGTGCTTCCATTATTATTAAGGGTACAAGTATTGGAACTGTCTCTGATTTTGATGGTAACTTTACTTTAACGAATCCCAATCCTGAAGTAGATGAAAAAACAGGAGGTTTGATTACTGAATTTGTAATTTCTTATGTTGGATATCAGACAGTATCTGAAAGATTTGGTCCGGTTCTCGGTCAACCTGATAAAGAAGGTGTAACCACTAGCTATGATTTTCCATTAAGAGAAGGAGTGATTGTAATTGATTTGCCTGATTATAAAAACGTTCCGCCGCCACCACCACCTCCAACTGTTAAAAACGTGGGAATCGATAATAACGAGGAGATTTTTATTGTTGTTGAAGATTTGCCAAAGTATCCGGGTGGAATTTATGATTTGGCCAAATACGTTGCTGAAAAGCAGGAAAACCTGGGAAAAGGAAAGAACTGGAAAGGCAAGGTTAAAGTTGGGTTTACAGTTGATGAAACGGGCAAAGTCACCAATATAAAAATAGTAAACAAGGGCCATAAATTTACAGCGGGTGAAACAAAATATTCGGAAGTATTATTGGAAGATCCAAAGGCCGAAGAAGCTGCTGTTGCAATTGTTGCCGGAATGAAAGATTGGAAACCCGGTTCACAGCGTGGCAAAAAAGTTCCGGTAAATTACATTTTGCCTGTGGAGTTTAAATAAAAAGACAGCTCATCGATTTTCAAATTTCAACATCGCGCAAAAATGCGTTGTTGTGTAAAATAAAAAGAGAATCGTTCTGATTGAAAAGAGCGGTTCCTTTTTATTTTGCGCCTGACGGAAGACAACAGCTTTCTTGTTTTAACCAGTACAGATCGATAATCTAACAAGACAGGAAAAACAAAACAAACTATTTGTTATGAAAAAGTTCTGATGTTAAAATAGAATTCAAAAAGCCAGGGTTAAAAGAAAAATTTTATCTGATTAATATACTTTGATTACCTGCCCGATTTGCAGAATAGACGCCTCGGTCAGATTGTTCAGCCTGCAAAGTGCAGTGATTGTGGTTTTTGAGCGTTTGGCAATTTTATACAACGAATCGCCGGCCCTTACAATGTAATTCTGAGATACAATCGATTGAAAAGTGGAAGAAGAAGTCTGTGTCTTTCTCGCTGGCTTGAGTTCTTTGTGTAACGCAGCAAGATTTTCCGATTTAATCACATGGTCCTGCACACAACCGTTTTCAAAATCAAAAACCATTTCAGGATCATATGGTTTTCCTTCCTCCCTGATTTCGAAATGTAAATGCGTTGTGGTGGCACGGCCGGTAGCACCTGCCAATCCAATTGGCATACCAATTCTCACAGGTTCGCCCGGTTTTACAAGAAATTTCGAAAGGTGTGCATAATAAGTTTCAAGACTGTTGCCATGATCAAGCACCACAAGATTACCATAGCCATGATAATATCTCGACATGGTAACCTGTCCGTCGTAAGCTGCATAAATGGTATCACCTTTCAGTTTTTTGATATCAGTACCCGTGTGCATACGTCCCGAACGCGGACCAAAACGGCTGATCACTTTTCCTGTAGTTGGCAACTCAAAGCGTGAGAGTAAGTAACCCACAGTAATTACGCCGTTGGTAAAATACTGGGGTAATATTTCTGGTGAATAAATTTCGAATGAATCGAGTTGTGAAGCCATTGCCGGAATATGGTTGGCATCGAAAAGCAGTGAATCGGTGTTCACGTATTGAGCCACAGCCGGGTTAATCAGCAGAAAAAATGTGATAATCGATATTATGATTGTTCTTAGCATTCAGTCAAATTAAGTTACTGAAAATAGTAATCTTTTTCTTTTAAGTGTTGCAATGCTAACGATTTTCTTTCTGAAAAAATGTCTGAATGACCTTGTTTAGCATGAGAATAACATCTCGTTTAAAATTCATTAACAAATTGCAAAAGTCTGTAAATATCGATATATCAGCGAAATGTAAATTTTTGACGGGTTCATTTCAACCACAGAATAATTTCTCCCGATGAACTGATTCTGCTCTGGTTTTTCTTGTTCCCTGAGGTACGATTTGCCAAAAAATCAAGACCTGATTATCTTAAGAAATGACTTCGAAAAACAAAAAGGGAATGTTTACATGAATCCAGAACCGACTTCTTTTGTTATTTTGCACCAAAATCTGATAACAACAAAATAACTGTGAATCAAAACATTTTTAACCATTTTCCGGGGTCTGAAGACTTACTAAACAATTACAGAACTCAGTCAGTTCCTTCTGTTCCCGAAATCAACGGGCACATTCACACACCCCACTCTTTCAGTGCTTTCGAAAGCATTGAACAGGCTTTTCAACTGGCAAAAGCAGAGGGTGTTTCGGTGCTGGGAATCAACGATTTTTACACCACCGATGGTTATGATGAGTTTGCCGCACTGGCGGTAAAACACAAGATTTTCCCGTTATTCAATATCGAGTTTATGGCTTTGCAAAGCCATTTGCAGGAAGCAGGTGTAAGGGTGAACGACCCCAGCAACCCGGGGCGCACCTATTTCAGTGGAAAAGGATTACGGCAACCGGTGGGCATGAGCGAAGCCTCGTTTGAAAAAATCAGGAATCTGCAGTTGGAAAGCAATCGGCAGACCTACGAAATGGTGGAAAAACTGAATTCTTTCATGGCTGAAATTCGGGTTGGTATCATTTTCGATGCAAAAATTCTTCATCAGCGGCTGGCAAAAAACCTTTTTCGCGAACGCCACATTGCGCAAGCAGTGCGGATTGGCGTTTTCAGTTTTTACGAGAAAGATGTTGACCGGAAATGGATTCTGCAAAAAATCTTCTCGGGCAAAGAGGTGAAATCGTCGCTCGAAAATAGTGCAGCACTTGAAAACGAAATACGCGGAAACCTTTTAAAAGCGGGTGGTGCTGCATTTGTTCCGGAAGACCCGAAAGCATTTCTTTCGCTCGATGAAGTGATTGATTTAATTATCGATGCCGGCGGAATCCCCTGCTACCCGGTTTTGCTCGACGACCCGAAAGGTGTTTGCACCGATTACGAAGCCGACAAGGAAAAGCTGTTACAAGAGCTCGTAAAAAACGATGTGTATTCCATCGAACTGATTCCCGGAAGAAACGATTTCCACATGCTGAAAGATTTTGTAACCTTTTTTCACCGGAACGGGTTTATCATCACCTTTGGCAGTGAGCACAACACGCCCCAGCTCGACCCGATGAAAATTACCTGTCGCGGCGGTGTTGAACTCGATGAGGAACTGAAACAGATTTGCTACGAGGGAA
Source organism: Draconibacterium sp. (assembly GCA_050179035.1). Classification (GTDB taxonomy): domain Bacteria; phylum Bacteroidota; class Bacteroidia; order Bacteroidales; family Prolixibacteraceae; genus Draconibacterium. The sequence goes on from JBFXFM010000033.1 coordinate 11,094, forward strand.
CTGCGGTAATTGCCGCTCACCAGTATTTGGTTGCCAGCGGAAAAGAAGGTTATCTGAGCGGCAGAAAGGCAAAAATTGCGGAGAAAGAATATTTTGTCGAATTAGGAAAAGCAGTGATTAATAAATTTATCAGCCCCCTCTGACTCCCCCGTAGGGGGAGAATCGAAGAAAAGTCAGGTCTTTCTTTGTGACTTTGAGTCTTTGTGTTTAATGAATTTTCAAAAACAAAATAATGAAACCGGAAATACAGGAATTGGTAGTTGTTTCGCGCTTTTACGGGCAGAAAAAAGAGTTTGTGATTGCCGGCGGTGGCAACACTTCGTACAAAGACGAAAACCATTTGTGGATAAAAGCCAGCGGCATCAACCTGGGTAACATCACCGAAGACGGGTTTTGTGTGCTCGACCGCCAGAAACTGAACGATATTCCGAAACAGCAGTTTGCCGACGATTCGGCCACCCGCGAAGAGCAGGTAAAAAATGCGCTGCTGAATGCCCGAGTCAATCCCGAATCGGGTTTGCGGCCGTCGGTGGAAACCTCGTTGCACAACCTTTTCAGCTACAGTTTTGTGGTGCACACGCACATGACGCTGGTTAACGGACTGATGTGCAGTAACCTGGCCGAAGAAAAAACACTCGAAATATTTGGCGAAAAAGTGTTGTATGTTCCCTATTCCGACCCGGGATTTGTGTTGTTTACACTCATTGCCGAAAGAATCAGTAAATACAACGAAAAATTTGGCCGCGACCCGCAAATCGTGCTCATCCAGAACCACGGGATTTTTGTGGCTGCCAACTCCATCGACGAAATAAAAGGAATTTACGCCGGGGTTGAATCCAAGCTGAAATCAGCATTTCCGGTTTTCCAGGTAAACGAAGAACTCCCTGTTGGTGAAATCATTCCGCAGGTTTTGCCCGCCATCCGCATGTTGCTTTCAGGAGAAAAACTGAAGGTGGCGGCTGCAGTCAACAGCACGGCCATTGCAGCAAATACCGGCAGTTTGGAGCAATTCAGCCAATCGCTGTCACTGCCTTTTAACCCCGACCAGATGGTTTATGCTTTGTCGGAATACCTGTTCCTTGAAAATACAGGTTCGGCAGACGAACTGATTGCGGAAGCACAACAAAAAATTGCTGAATTTGTGAACCGGCGCGGTGTGTCACCCAAAATTCTTTTTGTAAAGAATGAAGGAGCGATTGTGGCCGAAGATTCAGCCGTAGCCGTGGAATACCTCAAAGACATGGTCAACGATTTTTGTCAAATCAGCCTGTTTACACATAATTTTGGCGGTCCGCACCCGATGACAGCGGAGCAGGTGGCATTTATTGAAAACTGGGAGGTGGAAAACTACCGCAAAAAAGTGTCGCTGGGAGGAAAACCACAGGGCCGGCTCGAAAACAAAATTGTGGTGGTTACCGGCGCAGCTCAGGGTTTTGGTGCCGGAATTGCGGAACTGTTGCACAAAGAAGGCGCCAACATTGTGGTGGCCGACCTCAACGAGGAAAAAGGAAAAGAATTTGCGGCGCAAATCAATGCTGCCGGAACCAAAAATAAAGCCTGTTTTATTAAAGTGAATGTTTCGGAAGGCGCATCGGTGGAGCATCTTGTAAAAGAAACCGTGCTGAACTTTGGCGGACTGGATGTGATGATTTCCAACGCCGGAATTTTACGCGCCGGCAGTCTCGACGAGATGGACCAGTCCACTTTCGAACTGATGACAAAGGTCAACTACACCGGCTATTTTCTGTGTGCCAAATATGCACAGAAAGTGATGAAGCTGCAGCAAAAATACCGCCCCGGATTTTACATGGACATTATTCAAATCAATTCAAAATCGGGTTTGAAAGGCAGCAACAAAAACTTTGCTTATGCTGGTGGCAAATTTGGCGGCATCGGATTAACCCAGTCGTTTGCGCTCGAACTGATGCCATTCAATATAAAAGTAAACAGCATTTGTCCGGGCAACTTTTTTGACGGTCCGCTGTGGAGCGACCCCGAAAGCGGCTTGTTTGTGCAATACCTGAAAGCCGGTAAAGTTCCCGGCGCAAAAACCATTGCCGATGTAAAAGCATTTTACGAAGCGCAGGTTCCGGCTGGCCGCGGCTGCACGGCAACCGATGTGGCAAAAGCCATTTTGTATGTCATTGAACAGGAATACGAAACCGGTCAGGCAGTGCCAGTAACCGGTGGGCAGGAAATGCTTAAATAAGAAAGCCTCTCCCCGGCCCTCTCCACGGGAGAGGGAGAAGGGGGAAAGAGAAACTTCTTCCTGATTCTCTTCTCATGGTAGAGGAAAAAAATAACAACAAAAAATAACAGAAATGAAAAATACAAATAGCGCTCAGAATTCTTTCTCCTCCCCTGCGGGGAGGTCGGGAGGGGCTGTAACAAAGGCAGTTCGCCTTTACGGTAAAGACGACCTTCGCCTTGAGGAGTTTGAACTTCCGGCGATAAAAGAGGATGAAATTCTGGCAAGCGTTGTCAGCGACAGCATTTGCATGTCGAGTTACAAGGCTGCCCACCAGGGAACCGACCACAAACGTATTCCCAGCGATGTGGCTGAAAATCCTATCATCATCGGGCACGAGTTCTCGGGTGAAATCATCGAAGTGGGCGCCAAATGGCAGCACAAATTTAAACCCGGGCAGAAATATTCGATTCAACCCGCCATTTATTACGAAAACGGACCGGTGGGAATTCTGAGTGCACCCGGCTATTCGTACCAGCACATTGGCGGCGATGCCACGCATGTGATTATTCCAAAGGACGTGCTGGAACAGGATTGTCTGCTGGCTTACGATGGTCCCGGCTTTTACCCGGCATCGCTGGCAGAGCCGCTGAGTTGCGTGATTGGTGCCATGCACGCCAACTACCACACCAAACCGGGGTCGTACATTCACCAGATGGAAATCGTACAGGGTGGCAAAATGGCGATTTTAGCAGGTGTTGGCCCGATGGGACTGGCCGCCATCAATTATGTGGTCAGTCGCGAAGACCGAAAACCTTCGTTGTTGGTGGTGACCGATATTGCACAGGACCGCCTCGACCGTGCTGCCGAAATTTTTCCGGTGGCGTGGGCAAAAGAAAAAGGCATCGAACTGATTTATCTGAATACAGGGAATATTGAAAATCCGGTGGCAAAATTGAAAGAAGTTGCCGGCGGTGGTTACGACGATGTGTTTGTTTTTGCCCCCGTTGCACCGGTTATTGAACAGGGGGATGCCATCCTTGCGCACGATGGTTGTCTCAACTTTTTTGCAGGCCCGTCGAATCCTGAATTCTCTGCAAAACTGAACTTTTACAATGTACATTACGCTTACACGCACATTGTGGGAACCTCAGGCGGAAACAACGACGACATGATGGAAGCGCTTGATATAATGAGCAAAGGACTTGACCCGGCTGGTTTGGTTACACACATCGGCGGACTGAATGCGGTGATTGAAACCACGCTCAATCTGCCCCATATTCCCGGAGGAAAAAAACTGGTTTACACACACAAAAACCTGCCGCTGACTGCCATTTCTGATTTTGCAGAACTTGGCAAAACCGACCCTTTTTATGCTGAACTGGCAAACCTGGTTGCCAAAACCAAAGGTTTGTGGAACGTGGAAGCTGAGGAATATTTGTTGAAAAACGCGCCGGAGATTTAGGAGAAACCCCTCCCAACCTCCCCGGAGGGGAGGAGAAAAGAAACAGAAAATATTTAGCGTTTTTTGTGTTGGAATGAATCAGATTTGAATAACCCCGACATTTATGTCGGGGATTGAAGAATGCTAAAAAACTAGGCTTTTAGCCTTTAATTTTGAAATTTGTAAGATTTAAAACTTTTCCAAAGTTTAGAACTTTGGAAAAGTTGATATTAAAAAAAATAAGAATAACCTGACTTGCAAAAAGAACTTGAAATAGCACTGAAAGCTGCCCGTGCAGGAGCAAAGATTGTGCTCGAAAACTTTGGAAAATCAAAAGATTCGCGGGTGAAAGGCGATTCGAAAGGGTTGGTGACTGCCACAGATCTGGCTGCTGAAAAGGCGATTCTGAAAGTTCTTTCGGCAGAGTCGGATTATGAAATTATAAGCGAGGAAAGTGGCACACTCAACCGCTGCTGCGGTCCGAAATGGGTGGTTGACCCGCTCGATGGCACAAATAATTTTGCACGTTCGTTGCCATTTTTTGCCGTTTCAGTGGGGTTGATGGATTGGAATGAATCGCTGGCTGGCGTAATCATCGACCCGATAAACCAGAAAGAATATTACGCGGTAAAAGGTGGCGGTGCCTTTTGCAATGGCGAAAAAATCACCCTGCCCGGTTTTGATTCCCGTTATATTCCCATGGTTTTTCTGAACCACGGTTATGCTGAAGCCGACCGCATCAAATTCAAAAAACTGGCTGATTTGCTGGCGTTGGATTTCAATATTCTGAAACTCGGAACCACGGCGCTGGAACTTTGCTACATCGCAACTGGTGCGGTTGACGGTTTTATCTGCTCGGGCGACGAACTCTGGGATTTTGCTGCCGGAATTGTGATTGCACAGGAATCAGGTTGCATTTTTACCGACTGGCAGGGAAATCCATGGGACGGAACACACTCGCATTTGCTGATTTCCAGACCTGAAATTCAACTATCGATTATTAACCAGATTAAACATCTGCAACCTTAATTCATTTGAACACAAATTGTCAGATGGTAAAAAACTGCATTTTTATGTATTGACATAAAATCCTGCAAAGGTCGATTCAGATTTCCTCATAACTTTTTACTTTTGAGAATCAATCAAAAATCTTTAACGATGAAAAAACTAATCTACCTGGCCGCATTACTTTTTTTTATCACCACTTCATGCGAAGACCTCGGTATTGGAGGAGGAGATGATTCAACGCTGAAAGGTTCAACAGACATTCCGATGAATACCGTGGGAAATGAGTTCTCTCCCATCGGGTTTAGTGTAAATGGTACCTGGGTTGATTTTAATCCTCAGGCGGTTATTACCAAAAGCGAAAATGGAGTGAACACTATCAAGATTACTGCCGATTTAAGCACCAGTTCTACGTTATCGAAACTGAACGCATTGGTTCCGGCTGCTTTAAAAGATGCACAGGGGAAAGTGAATTTTGAAATGAAAGTAAAAGTAACCGACGAAGGCTGGCTCGATTATTCAAATGTGGACGAAGAACCCTGTGTGTTGGTAAAATACGACGATAAAGTGGGTGATAAATACAGCGTTACAACATCGAGCGGAAGTAAAATTGAACGCGAAATCACCTATAAATCAACCGATGATGATTACGCATACGGTTTTATGGAGATTAAAGTGATTAAAGTAGAACAGGAAACTTCGTTTCCGGGTATTCAGAAATATGTAATGTATTTCAATCACAAATTTGGCATTGTAGGTTTCGAATTGGTTGCTGAAGATGGCACCACATTAAGTACACGCATTGCGGCTGACCAGTATTAGCAACATGGCCAAAAGGATTGGCAAAGAAAGCAACACATGAAACACGTGGTTAGTGTAAGCCTGGGTTCTGCTTTAAGAAACAAAACCATCAAAGTTCAGATAACTGGTGAAGAGATACTGATTGAGCGCATTGGTACTGATGGTGATATTAAAAAAGCTGCCGGTATTATCAGAGAACTTGATGGAAAAGTTGATGCTTTTGGCTTGGGAGGTTGCGACCTTGGCATGACTGTGAAAGGCAAATATTACCCGCTTCATTCGGTTAAAAAAATTGCAGACTTTGCACAAAACACACCCATCACCGACGGTGGCGGATTAAAAAATACACTCGAATTAAAAACGGCATTTTATCTCGAACAACAATTGGGCGAACTAATTCAGAAAAACGGCAAGCATGCTTTACTGGTAAATGCAGTCAGCCGCTGGGGAATGGCAAAATCATTTATCGATGCCGGATATTCGTGCATTTACGGCGATTTTATGTTCAGCCTTGGCATTCCGATTCCAGTCCGTTCTGAAAAAGGAATTCTGCTGGCTGTGTCGCTTTTATTGCCGTTGGTAACCCGGTTGCCTTTTCGCTGGATTTACCCGGTGGGCGATGCCGAAGAAAAACATATTGAAAAGTACGGACGCTTTTATCAGGAAGCATCGGTAATTGCAGGCGATTGTTTGTACATCAGGCAACATTTGCCAAAAAATATGAACGGAAAAATTATCGTGACAAACACCACCACTGAAGAAGATATCGACGTTTTTACCAAGTGCGGAGTAAGCCACATTTTAACCACAACGCCGGTTTTTAATGGCCGCACTTTCGGAACCAATGCAATGGAAGCAGTTATTCACGCACTTTCGGGGAAGAAGACGCTGCTGACGGAAACTGAATTAAATCAGTGGATTGAAAAACTAAAACTTGAACCTCAAATTCGACAACTAAATTAAATGTATGCAGTAATATTGGCCGGTGGAAAAATCGGCCCCGAAAATCAACTTTGGATTGAAAGTAACGGATTGCCCAAATCAATGATTTCAGTTGGCGGGAAACCCATGATACAATGGGTTCTCGATGCACTGAACAAGGCACCGACAGTTGAAAAGATTGTTGTTGCCGGATTGCCGGACATTGGCAGTTTGAATTCAGTGAAGCCTGTTTTGTGGTTGCCCGATGCCGGTGGCATTTTTGAAAACCTCGCAGCAGCGGCTGATCTCATACTGAAAGAAGTTCCCGAAACGGAATATTTCCTGAGCATTTCGGCCGACATACCACTAATTACTGGTGATATTATTGAAGCTGTAATTGCTGAAAATCGCGAACCCGGATTTGATGTATTTTACAATGTAGTGGAGCAAAACGTGATGGAGGCGGCTTTCCCCGGAGTAAAACGCACCTATATGAAATTTCGTGATGGCCGGTTTTGTGGCGCCGACATGCATGTGATGAGCACACAATCGATAAAGAAAATGATTGAAATCGGGTTTGTACAATTCAGAAAAAGGCCGTTTAAACTGATCTCGATGGCGGGTCCCGGAACGATTCTGCGTATGATATTTTATCCTCTTTCGCTTGAAAATGCCGAGGAGGTTGCATACAGAAAAGCCGGAATTCTTGGTAAAGCCAATGTATGCAAATACCCTGAAATTGCCATGGATATTGATACTTTGCAACATCTTGAAATTGTACGCGAAAAGCTGCTCGAAAAAAATATGCATGGATAAACTGAAAGCAAACGCTGACAACGATGAAATTCAAACCAGTTTCAGTTACCGGTTTTTTAACGTTTTTCAGCACAGTGGCGACTCAATTTTTCTGTTTCCATTCTTTCTGATTCTGTATCTATTGAGCAGGGGACAAACAAAGGATACGGCCGGAATGGTTGTCGCCGGAATGCTACTGACCGGTCTTGTGGTATTTATCCTGAAACAGATTTTCAGGAAAGAGCGGCCTGCCGGAACTTTCGGGAAAATGTACCGCAAATACGACAGGTTTTCGTTTCCATCGGGTCACGCCGCGCGCGTTTGGGCCGTCGTCACGATCATCTCTTTCTTTTACTGGCGGGCGGCTGCCATACTTTCAGTTTGGGCGCTGCTGGTTTCGTTCGGCAGACTGAAACTTAAACTGCATCATAAAACCGATGTATTTGCAGGAGTGGTAATTGGCATTCTACTCGGAATTTTCACTGTTTGGGTGAGTTTCCGGTTTGGATTTTATTGATAAAACAACACAAAATTTAATCCGGCTGAATACAAATATCCTTTCATTGGTGCAGCAACTAGAGGAGTAAATGAATACCTGAAAACAGGTTCAACACGAATCCCAACCCGCTGAGATAATTTGGTTTCGGCTCCGAATCCTGCCAGCCCTGTCAGGCTTATTTTATTGTAGTCATAATCATTTTCAAAATTTTCGTGGATTTCGGTTCCGTCGCTGAATTTCATGAAACTCTTGCTTTTGTCATCCAAAAAGAAATCTGCTGAAATTCCCGCCGATACATACATTCTGATTCGTTTCTGAAGGAAATAGTAATTCAGTTTGATTGGAACTCCAAGATAATAATAATGATTTTGGGTGACAGACCTTTCCGGAATTGCAGGGTCATCCGGTTGATTCAACCCATTATCAGGAGTCAAAAAGTCATCTTTATTAACATCAAAATTATATGTTTTGTCAGAAAACTGAATTCCCGATTCTAATTCAAATTTTTCATTTGCCAAATACCGGACAGAAAGACCGGTTGTGAATCCAAAAGCCGGAACTTCCCAATCGTTTAACTGATTCATTGCAAAATCATGGTCAGGATTATTTGAATGCAAACTTCGGTAGGAATAATCCGGCGAGAAATTAACACCAAATGAGAACTTTCTTGGTTTGGGTTCTTCTGCCTGACTTTTAACACTGATAGAAAGAAACACGAAAAGAATAAAGGGAATAACTGAAAGTTTCATCTTGTTTTACAGTTTGAGTTATTGATATGGTTTTTGTTAGAAACGCAAAAGTAAAAACAAAAATAATTAACGGATAATGTACCTTTTCGATTTTTCGGGCTGAAAGCCCAAATTATTTCAGCCCAACGCAATCCCGATTTATATCGGGAAACGCGTTGGGTTAAAAACGATAAATATTTTTTCGCCCTGAAAGGGCAGTTAATAAATAAGTTGACCTGCCCTTTCAGGGCGTTTAACATTGCTTTCAATGGGTTACCCAAGGCGTCACCGCCAACCGGCGGATTTGCCATTGGGCTGAAATTATCTGCCGCTTCACGGCGTTTGATTCGAGGTCCCGTTTTTAGGGAACCGTTCTTTTGTTTTACAAAGCTTCCAAAAAGTAAAATCGCCAATAGAGTTCAAAGCAGGAGAACGGTTCCTTTTCAGCAATGATTTGGTGGAGAAAATCAAAAAATTATTTAATAACATTCGATTAACCGTTAATTGACCTATTAATTCTCTTGACTTGAAAAGTCAGGATATTAATAACCGCACGGTCAACGACCTGCGGCAAACAAATATGATTGAGTAACTGCCTGAAAGGCAGGATATAATCAGGGAATTGGGTTGAAGGAGATTTTTTTAATTTTTATTTGAAAAGAGTTGGTACTTTTTTTATTTACCTGGTTTTGTTAAATCCTGCCTTTCAGACAGCTGGTGTTTTCGGTTCAATAACCTTAGGTCGTTGACCCACGGTTATGAAAATACAACACCTTCGGTGTTTATAGAAACGAAATAAAATCAAAATACGCGTTACCTTTTTCCCTCCAGCTCCCGCAAATGTTCCATCTTTTTGCGTTGGAGGAATTCGCTGATGCCCTCATCGTGTTCTTTTACCCGTTTGTTGCCGAATTCGTATATTTTATGCACCAATCCGTCCAGAAAGTCGCGGTCGTGCGAAACCAGAATTAAAGTTCCGTCGAATTCCAGCAACGCCTGTTTCAGAATATCTTTGGTACGGATGTCGAGGTGATTGGTGGGCTCATCCAGAATCAGCAGGTTTACGGGTTCGAGCAGCAGTTTTATCATCGCCAGCCTGGTACGTTCGCCACCCGAAAGCACACCCACCGGTTTGTCCCACTCTTCGCCGCCAAACATAAACGCACCCAGAATATCCTTGATTTTTGTGCGGATATCGCCTTTTGCCACATCGTCGATGGTTTGAAAAACAGTGAGTTTTTCATCTAACAGCGAAGCTTCGTTTTGCGAGAAATAGCCAATCATCGCGTTGTGGCCCAGCGTCAGTTTTCCGCCGTGTTCAATTTCGCCCATAATCGCTTTTACAAGCGTGGTTTTTCCCTCGCCGTTTTTCCCCACAAAAGCCACTTTGTCGCCACGGTGAATCGAGAAGGTGGCATCAGAGAACACCAGTTTGCCGTCGTACGATTTTTCCACCTGGTCGGCAATTACCGGGTAGCTGCCCGAGCGTGGCGATGGCGGAAACCGCAACCGCAGATGCGACGTGTCGATTTCGTCCACCTCAAGCAGTTCAAGCTTTTCGAGCATTTTCACGCGCGACTGCACCTGCAGCGTTTTCGAGTAAGTTCCTTTGAAACGCTCAATAAACTGCTCGGTTTCGGCAATCATTTTTTGCTGTTCGTCGTACGCTTTCTGTTGTTGTTCGCGGCGTTCCTTCCGCAGTTCGAGGTATTTCGAATAGTTCACCTTATAGTCGTAAATCCGGCCCATCGTCACTTCAATGGTGCGCGTGGTGATGTTGTCCACAAACCGGCGGTCGTGCGAAATTACCATCACCGCTTTGGCTTCGTTCACCAAAAAATCTTCGAGCCACTGCACCGATTCAATATCGAGGTGGTTGGTAGGCTCGTCGAGTAAAATCAAATCGGGTTTTTTCAGCAGGATTTTGGCCAGTTCGATGCGCATACGCCAGCCACCGCTGAATTCGCTGGTGGCCCGCTGAAAATCGGCGCGTTCGAATCCCAGTCCGAGCAGGATTTTCTCCACTTCGGCATCAAAATTAATCTCGCCCTGGCTGTACAGTTTTTCGCTGAGCTCTGACACCTGTTCAATGATTTTGCTGTATTCATCCGACTCGTAATCGGTGCGCACGGTAAGCTGGTGGTTTAATTCTTCGAGCAGCGTTTGCATGTTCAGAATTTCGGCAAAAGCCTGCGACGCCTCTTCAAACAACGTGCGGCTGTTATCCACCAGCAAATGTTGCGGCAGGTAGGCAATTACAGCATCTTTCGGGGCCGAAATTTTACCGCTTGTAGGAGTTTGAACGCCCGCCATAATTTTGAGCAGCGTCGATTTGCCCGCGCCGTTTTTGCCCATCAGCGCAATGCGGTCTCTGTCGTTCACCACAAAGTTGATGTCTTTAAAAAGTGTGGTCCCGCTAAACTCCACCGCCAACCCGTCAATTGAAATCATGCATGCATTTTTAAATCAGGCGGCAAAGATAAAAAAATGATGGTGGGTTGTTTGTTCTTCATCAACGGCATAAATTCAACGCCATGAATGGCGTTGCTAATCAGGAGCGTTTCGGAGTGCCGCCGGATAAAACATGTGTGAATATTTCAAATCCGATTTCCAAAGTCTGGTTGAACCCACATTGATTAGCCGCAGCCTTCAGGATGCGGTGGAAATGAAACAAAAAACGCTGCATTACATAAAAAAAACACGCCGCCGCAAACACCTGATAACCCGCCTTTTATTACATTTGGAAAAAATTAACCTGACATGAACTGCCAGCCGCCAGAAATAATCTCAAGAATTAAAAATTTCCCCGGGAAAGCAGGAGATGGTTTTGTTGAGCATAGTTGGGCAGAAAGGAAAATGAGGGGAAAAAGTATTTGAAAGAGTGGATTAACCAGTTACTTACAATTATATTTAGCACGATGAGACATACATTTATCATATTACTTTTAGTATTATTTTGGAGTTGCCAGGATAAGGCAAAATTTAAAACCTCAGATTGGAATGAGTTTGATAAAGAAATTACTCGATTAAAGTCCTTGAGAAAAGATTCTATCAATAATACCTTAATTTGTAATTTCAAATTTGGGATGACTAAAAATGAAGTAAAAAACCTCGAAGATTCATTAAAAGAGAAAGGGCTTTTTGAGAGTTTTGACGATTTAAATATCTTTTTCAATGAAAATTACCAACTTCAAAACAGCTCCAATTCCAACAAGTTTATAAAAGGAAACATCACAGTTTCATATGAAAATAATAAATTAAATAACTTAAATATTGGCATTGAAAAATCTGATTTTAAAAATGCTTTGAAAGTATTTACTTCTTGTTATTCTAAACCTGACCTTTTTCTGGACGATGGAAAATACGGAACAAAATATGCTTGGATTAAAGGAAATCAAGAAATTATCCTTAATTACAAATATGGTTTTCCCGAGATTAATTATTACGATTACATTTCAGTTAGTCTTGAAGAAATAAAAAAACGACAGGAAGAATTTGCCAGGCGTGAATATGTAGGAAATGATGATTACGATGGTTCTGTCAAACAAGTCGTTACTTATTTAAAAGAAAAATTAAAAGACCCAAAAAGTTATGAAAGCATTTCATGGAGCAAAGTGATGCACAAAGACGGCTATTATTTAGTTAGGCATAAATACAGAGCAAAAAATAGTTTAGGAGGGTATGTAATTGAAAACAAACTTTTCTATATTGACTTGTGTGGAGCAATATATAAAATTGAAGAATTTAACGAATAACAGTTGTTAATACAGTGCACTATATTAAAAAAGGAGAAATGCTAGACTTAAATTTTAAATTGCCCCTTGAGTTGACTCGGACCTTAAATGAATTTAATAAAGAGTTATCCGAATTAAGAAAAGATATAATAGCTGATGCCAGTTCTAAAATTATTACATATAATAATTCAAAATCTGAACAAATAACTTTTTCTTACAAAACAAAGAATTCAAACTTATTCTTTGACATAAATTTTATAGTTTCAAGAGACTTAATTCATTGGAAATTTTACCCTTACAATAATACTTCAACAAAACCAACTACGATTGGTGAAACTAATGCTAATGATTCTAAAGTTTATAATCAACTTTTAGATTCATTAAAAAGTTGGTTAAAAATTGTAAAAACTGTTTTACAATTAGACAATCCTCTGACATTCTTTGAAATTGATGATTTTATAAAATTTTACTCGAATGAAATTTTGGATGAAATTCCTATTTCAGATGAAGAAAATAAATTTCCATTATCATCTGAAGGACAAAAGAAAGCTATTGATTTAATAAATATTCAAGAAAAATTCTTGATTATAGAAATAGAAGAAATAGAAGATAAAACTTCAGAAAAATATCATGATTTAGAACTATCAAGAAAACTAATTGAGAAAATCAAGGAAGAATTACCTAGAACAACAGTAGCAGATTTAAAAAGAAATTGGGCTATTTCGTTAGGAAGTATCAAGAAGTGGTGCAGTGAGAAATTTATTCAGTACTTAATTGCTGATAAACAAACAAATTATGATTTGTCCAGGACACTTGGGAGCTTTATCGGTGGAGTACTTGGAATACCGAAAATTGAACAATAATAAACTTGCCCCGATTTATGCAGTTTTGCAACCTCTTCGCTATTCGAAAGAATTGAAAAATCGATTCTTGCAGAATTTCGTTATTTTTGACAGGTAATGAGTACAGAGAAAAATAATAATCAACCATTGGCCGAGGTTTTCGGTTTTTCAATTGACAATCAATCGGAAAGAGCGGTTCGTTATCGCGAAAACAAACTTTGCCCTTTCAACAATATCGTATCAAACTGCACGAAAAACAGCATTGAATTCCCTTTGGGAGTTTGCAGCCTTATCCATAAAGATAAACCCGTAATTATCTGCCCAATCCGTTTCCGGGAAGATTGGAAAATAGTCAGTGATGCAGCATCGTTTATTTTCGACCAGAAAACAACATGGACACACGTTGGCGAAGTGAGGCTAAAAGACAAATTTGGTAAATCAGCCGGAAATATTGACTATGTTTTGGTTGCTTATGACGATAAAGGGCGGGTGCTTGACTTCGGCTCTCTTGAAGTACAGGCAGTTTATATTTCAGGAAACCTGACAGGACCTTTTTCTGCGTATTTGGAAAATCCAATACCCGAATTCAGTTGGACGCAAGCCTTTAAATATCCAAAGCCCGATTATCTTTCGTCATCACGAAAGCGGCTTGTTCCGCAGATAATTGCGAAAGGTTCAATACTCAAACAATGGGACAAGAAACAGGTAGTAGCCTTACAAACTGCATTTTACAATACACTACCACCTTTACCTGAAGTTGAAAAAGCAGAATCAGATTTTGCATTTTTTCTTTATGACTTAGTTCCTGACAAGAAAGAAAATCGCCTGGTACTTCAACTTTCCAGCGTGGTTTATACTAAGTTTGCCATTGCATTAGAACAAATTGCAAAGTTTGAGGCTGGTTCAATCACGGAGTTCACCCAATTATTGCAAAAGAAACTTGATACCAGACGTTCCGGAGTACAAGACATTGATAACCTTGAAAATGTTGTTGTGGAATGAAAAATCAAATGACATTGTTTGACTTTGGCGAAGAACTGAATGAAAAAGCAGTTATAAATGTTGCATCTGTTCCTCAGCGCAGTCCATTTCGTTATCCGGGTGGAAAAACCTGGCTTATTCCAGTTGTCAGACAATGGTTGAAACAGGAGCAAAAATCAGTATCAGAACTAATTGAACCCTTTGCAGGTGGTGGAATTGTAAGTTTAACTGCTGCATTTGAACGATTAGCCAACCATATCACAATGGTGGAAATGGATGAACAAATTGCAGCCGTTTGGGAAGTTATCTTTAATGGGAAAAATAAGTGGCTTGCCGATAAAATTTACTCATACAATCTGACGGTTGATAACGTAAAATCGGAATTGGAAAAACCTGACAAAGAGCTTCATGACATAGCTTTTTGCACAATTCTTAAAAACAGAATTTTTCATGGTGGTATTCTTGCCAAAGGTTCGGGCATGATAAAAAATGGGGAAAACGGTAAAGGAATTGCATCACGTTGGTATCCAAAGACTTTACACGACAGAATTGTGGCGATAAGCTACGTTAAAGACAGAATTAGTTTTATTACAGGCGATGCTTTTGAAGTGTTGGAACAAAATATTGAGAATGACAAAGCATTTTTCTTTATTGACCCTCCATATACAAATGCCGGCAAACGACTTTACACCTACTTTGACATTGACCATGAACGACTTTTTGCATTGACCTCACAACTCAAAGGCAAGTTCATGCTGACTTATGACGACACTACCGAAATACGGCAGCTTGCAGGCAAATACAAACTTGATTACCGTACAATCCCAATGAAAACGACTCACCATTTGCAGAAAAACGAAATAGTCATTTCTGATAATTTCTCTTGGTGGACATAACTCAACTACCACTTTGCAACCTGTTCGCGCACTCGAATTTTCGGGTCTATACGAATTGAAAAAACCGTTTCTCCCCAGGCTCCCGCAGATTTGTAAACCAGCTTAATAATTCTAAAAAGTATGCAAAATAAGAAAGTACTGGTGTTGCTGGCAAAAGCATTTGAAACAATGGAATTTTGTGTTTTTATCGATGTGCTGGGTTGGGCCAGGGTTGATTACGGGCATCGTTTGCTGGTGGATACCTGCGGTTTTACAAAACAGGTAATCAGTACTTTTAATGTACCTGTAACGGTTGATAAAACCATTGGAGAAATCAACACTGACGAATACGACGCCCTTGCAATACCCGGTGGTTTCGGCGAATTTGGTTTTTATGAGGAAGCGTATGACGAAAGGTTTTTGCAATTAATCAGGGAGTTTGATGCAAATGGTAAAATCATTGCATCGGTTTGCAGCGGGGCATTCCCCGTGGCCAAAAGCGGCGTGCTTTTGAACCGGAAAGCAACAACCTACCACCTGAAAAACGGATTCTGGCAAAACAAACTGAAGGAATTCGGGGTGCAAGTGGTGAATGAGCCAGTGGTGGTTGATGGCAATATTATTACGTCGTATTGTCCTGCTACAGCGCCGGATGTGGCTTTTGAGTTATTAAAAATGCTGACTTCGGAAGAAGAAATGACTGTGATAAAAAAGGCGATGGGGTTTTAAGAAAAATGTACCCTGCCCAAATATTTAAAATACAGATAAGGAGCAGTAACCGATTTATTGGTTACTTTTCAAAAACACAAGTACAGCTTCGGCATCTTTGGCGGCATCAACCTGTTCGTTTTTGTAAACGATGTTACCTTTTTTGTCGATGATAAAAGTCCAGCGGCTGGCAGTGGCGCCACGCACAAGGTCAAAACTTTTGCCCTCAATTTCGCGGGTAATGGTTCCTCCATCTTTCACCGGCACACCAAACGATTTTGCTATTTCGCCTTTTTCATCCGCCAACAGCGTAAAGTTGAGGTTTTCGGCTTTCTTGAAAAGCTTCAGTCCTTCAGGATTGTCGCCGCTGACACCCACCACTACAGCGTTTGCCGATTCGATAGCCGGTTGCGCATCGCGGTAGGCGCACGCTTGCTTGGTACAGCCGCCAGTCATGGCTGCCGGATAAAAATACACCACCACATATTTCTTTCCCACGTAATCGGCCAGTTTCCATGTTGAGCCGTCATCGGTTGTTGCAGAAAAAACGGGCGCTTTGTCGCCAATGGCAATTCCGGTTGCGTTTTGCGCCTGGCTTACCATTGCCAGCGTAAGTACCAAAATCAATAATATTGTCTGTTTCATGTTACTTTGTTTTTGTTGTTAAACATTTTTTGCCACCGAAAAGTTCCGGACTCAAAAAAACTTCCTGATTTACTGTTGTAAAACATTCTGAATCAGCTTTCTTTTTCGTTATATTTATGGCAATTAACTTATTATGGGACATGCTTATAAATATCGTTGCACACACTGTGGATTTGAAGAAAATTTCAATGAAGGACACGGTTTTCTTGTGCACTCGCAACCACTCAGCCAGTATTTAAAACAAAGCCAGCAGCTGTTTCATTACAGAACCCACCAGGCATTGAAAAGGCTGGCTGCCACCGGGGATGCACTCTACCTGAAATCGGGGTTTCAGATTTACAAATGCCCCAAATGCAAAACGCTGCACGACAAAAAGGAGGTGGTTGTTTATAACGATGAAATACCGGTTTACCGCAGCGAATTCAGGTGCAGTGCCTGTCGCTCGCGATTAAAACTCACAAACATTCATCGGCTCAAAAAAGCAGTATGCCCGAAATGCGGGAAACGCACTTTTCAGAAAGAAGAATTGAATTCAATCTTCTGAGTTTTTGAATGAATTTTTACAATGATTATTTGCTGGCTGATTTATCCTGCGCTACTTTATACAACATCCCGTAATGCGGAATTCCGTCTTCAAGATACATTTCGGTAATTACCTCAAATCCCAGATTTTCATAAAACCGCTGCAGGTAACTTTGTGCACTGATTTTGATTTTGCCGGCGCCCCATTCGTTTATGATAAATTTTTTGGCCTCTCCCATCAACTCAATTCCCAATCCTGTTCTCCGCTCGCTTTCTTTTACCACAACTCTGCCAATAGAGAAATCGGCAAAGCGTGTTCCGGGTTTCAGCAGGCGGGCGTAAGCAACTATTTTTCTTTCATTTTTATAAAAGAGATGAACAGCATCTTTGTCAAGTCCATCCAAATCGTTGTAAACACAAGTTTGTTCAACCACAAATATTTCGGAACGGAGCCGGAGAATATCGTATAATTCATCCACTGTTAGCTCCTGAAAAGTTTTAAAAATGAATAACATAAATAAAATGTTAGAAAATCAATCAACTCATTAGTTTAAACTACACTTGGATGAGATTCCTCGCTTCGCATCGGAATGACAATGACTTCGGAGTGTTTGTAGGTGGAGGAGATGTTTTGGGGGGTTATCCGCCAAAA
>JBFXFM010000033.1:28443-51314 GCA_050179035.1 Draconibacterium sp.
GATTGGTATTGTATTTTATTTGGTTTTTTTTTTTGGTGGTGTTTTTTTTTTGGGGGTTAAGCCGCAAAAACATCTCCTCCACCTACCCCCTCGTATCATAACTAATTGTCATTCTGAGTGTAATGCAATGAAGCGAAAGAATCTTTTCCATCAAATCAATTATTACTTTCACAAAAACATATTCACAATCAAAATCAATCCCAATCCGGCTACGGCAATAATCGTTTCCATTACGGTCCACGATTGCAGGGTTTGTTTTTCGGTCATGCCCAGGTACTTTCCCACCAGCCAGAAACCGCTGTCGTTTACGTGCGAGGCAATTGTTGCACCCGATGCGATTGACAAAACAATAAGCGCCAGTTGTGGTTCGGTTAACCCGAAAACGCCGAGTGCCGGTGCCAGAATTCCGGCTGCCGTTATCATGGCAACCGTAGCTGAACCTTGCGCCAGTCGAACAACAGCGGCCAGCAGCCAGGCCAGCACAATAGGGGGCAAAGCTGAACCAGCCAGTGATTCGGCCATGATTTTGCCAATGCCGCTATCAACCAAAACCTGCTTCAAAACGCCACCTGCACCAGTAATTAAAATGATAAGTCCGGCTGGTGCGAGCGCTTTATTGCTTAACTGAAGAATTTTCTGTTTGTCCATTCCGCGTCTCAGGCAAAAAATTACAGAAAGTAAAGTGGCAATAATCAAAGCAGAAAACGGATGGCCGATAAATTCAATGGCATCGGTAAAAAGCGATTTGGCAACGATTTCTTTTTGAACAAGAATCCCAGTTAGTGTATTAAAAAGTATGAGCATCAAAGGCACCGAAATCAAAAATGCAATGATTCCGAATGGAGGCAGGTTGTTTTTATCATATTCGGTTTCGGTTGCATCCAGAAATTCGGCAGGTGGTTGAACATTTATTTTTTTCGAAATGTATTTTCCCCAAACGGGGCCTGCCAGAATTGCAACCGGAAAACCGATGATGATTCCCCAGAAAATAACCCACCCCAATGGAACCTGAATAATATCGGCTACAGCCACCGGCCCGGGTGTGGGTGGAACAAAACTGTGTGTAACAGCCAGCCCTGCCAACAAAGGAATGGCGTAATACAAAAGCGACTTTTTTGAGTCGCGCGAGAGGGCGTAAATAATGGGAACCAAAATAATAAAACCCACATCAAGGAAAACAGGGATGGCTACCAGAAACCCACTGATTACCATGGCCCATGGAGCACGTTTCTCTCCAAACTTTTTCAACAGGTAGCGCGCAAGTGATTCGGCTCCGCCCGAACTTTCGAGCAGTTGTCCAAAAATTGCACCGAGCCCCACCACGGTGGCCACAAAACCAAGCGTTCCGGCCATTCCGTTTTGTATTGATTTTGTGATATCCGTCAATGGCATTCCGGTGGCAATTCCAACGTAAATGGCGGTAATCAGCAGGGTAATAAATGCGTTGACTTTTAGTTTTAAAACCATAAACAGCAGCAGTGCCACTGCCGAAATCACGATAAAAATCAAAAACGGTGTTGACATGTTGATTTTGTATTTAATATTCTCCAGCCCTATTTATTCAGTTTTCCGACTTCGCGGGTTCCAGCACCTTTTTCAATACCCACATTTAAGTCACCCAGTTCGGTTCTGGCTTTTTCAGCCACTTTCAGCAGTTCATCCACTTTTTGAGGATTGTACTCAGCCACATCGAACTGTTCGCCGGGGTCGCGCATCAGGTTGTACAATTCGGGTTTTACAGTTTTAACACGAACGCGTGGGCCACCGTCACCACCAGTTCCGGGAATGGTATCATACCCGTCCCAACTGTGTGGCAGCACCAGCTTCCAGTTGTCTTTACGCACCCCGTTCAGGTTATTTTTTCCGTAGTAATAATAAAGTTCGGTTCGTGGTTTTGCTTCTGTATTACCTTTCCATAGTTCAACCAGACTCACGCCATCAATTTTATTTTCCGGGAGTTTTGTTCCGGCGATTTCAGCAAAACTAGGCAGAATGTCAATGTTACAACCCAGCCTGTTACAAATGGTTGCTGCCGGAATTTTTCCCTGCCACGCCACAATAAACGGCACCCGCTGACCGCCCTCCCAATTGGTTCCCTTGCCTTCGCGCATTCCGCCATTCGAACCGGCATGGTCACCATAATTCATCCACGGCCCATTGTCGGTGGTAAAAACAATTACTGTGTTATCCAGCAAATTATTGATTTTAAGCGCCTTGACAATTTCACCCACACTCCAGTCAATTTCCATCATCACATCGCCATATTTTCCATACTCGCTTTTTCCGCTGAACTTTTCGGAAACGCCCAATGGCACATGTCCCATCGTGTGAGGTACATACAAAAAGAATGGTTTTCCGGCATTCCGGTTGATAAAACTCACCGCTTTTTCGGTATAAAGTGTGGTCAGTTTATCCTGACCTATTAAATCAGTAATCAGTTCCTTTGTTTCGTTCCCTTCAATCAATGGCAACGGCGGCAAACCGTATCTTCTGAAATCCTTTCCGGCAGGTTTTCCGAGGTCGTCCATCGGCCACATATCGTTGGAATAGGGCAAACCGCAATACTCGTCAAAACCATGTTGTAGCGGCAAAAACTCTTTTGCATCGCCCAGATGCCACTTGCCAAAAATGGCGGTTGCATACCCTTTTTGCCTCAACATTTCGGCAATGGTAGTTTCCCCGGGATTGATACCCACTTTTGCGTTGGGGAAAAGCGCTCCGTTTATTCCAATCCGGTTGGGGTAGCAACCCGTGAGCAAAGCCGCCCGCGAAGCGCTGCAAACCGGCTGAGCCGAATAAAAGTTAGTGAAGCGCATTCCTGCAGCTGCCAGTTTGTCGATGTTCGGCGTGGTGTACCCGGTGGCTCCGTAACATCCGGCGTCGCCATAGCCCATGTCGTCGATAAAGATGAGCACAAAATTGGGCTGATTTAAAACCGGCTGACTTTTGATTTCAGAATTCAACAAACAAAAAATTGCAAGTAAACCGAGAATTGAAGCTTTGTTCATGGTTAAGTTTGTTTAAGTTCAATAATAACAAATTTAGTTTTTTTACAACCCGTTCGTAATCGCTATCTTTAAAAACAAAAAATGAAACCGCAGAACCTGATTTTACTGCTCATTATTACAGCATTTACAGCCTGTACAAAAACAACAGAACAACCCAAAGCAACCGGCTGGACTTCGTTTTACCAGAAACAAACCGGCAAACCTGTTTCGATGGTTTTTGCCAGTTACAAAACCACGATGATTGCCAACGGGAAGGATACCTCGCTGCTGCGTTTCAGCGCTGCCGACAGCACCGATGCCGAAATTCTGAATGCTACGTTCTCTTTTGAAATCTCGGTAAAAGGTGATGCAAATCTGGTTGAAACTGACGGCTCCACTCCAGAACTAATTTCGGCAACCGACACGATGAAAATCTGGAAATCGAAACTGGAGAACGGAATAAAAAAGCTGAAACTTGTAGCCGGAACCACACCCGGGATTGTAAAAGTTGAATCAAAAACCGAAGGATTGTGGTCGGCATCGCACGAAATTCATACAGTTCCGGGAGATTTTAAACTGATGAAACCCACACCGGAACAACTTACCAAAAGCGCCACAGTTTTGCCCAAAATGGTGGGTGCCGATATTTCGTTTCTGCCACAGCTTGAATCGCGGGGAATGAAATTCAGCGACAACGGTGTGGAAGCTGATGCCATTTCGATATTGAAAAATCATGGCATCAACTACATCCGGTTGCGGATTTTTGTCAACCCTGAAAACTGGGAGGGTTATTCACCCGGAAAAGGGTTCTGCGGCCTTGACAGCACGCTCAGCATGGCAAAAAGGGTAAAAGCAGCCGGGTTAAACCTTTTGCTCGACTTCCATTACAGCGATACCTGGGCCGACCCGCAAAAGCAATTCAAACCCAAAGCCTGGGAAAATCTGCCTTTTGAAGAACTCACCTCCACTTTGAAAGATTATACAAAAATGGTTTTGCTGAAGCTGAAAGAACAGGAGACTTTGCCCGATATGGTGCAGGTAGGAAACGAAATCAACCACGGAATTGTGTGGCCGGAAGGTCATATTTCGAATCCCGATAATTTGGCGGCCCTGTTGAAAGCCGGCACAGAAGCGGTAAAAGAGGTTGACCCGGAAATTACGGTAGTGGTGCACCTCGCGCTGGGCGGACAAAACGAAGAGTCGGTTTTCTGGTTTGACAACATGATTGCCCGCGGTGTGGAGTTTGATATTATCGGTCTTTCGTACTACCCGCGCTGGCATTGCACTTTAGACGACCTGAACGCCAACATGCTTGACCTGATAAACCGCTACCAAAAAGATGTGAATGTGGTGGAATACAGCGCTTACAAAATGGAAATTCACGACATGGTTTTCAGTCTGCCCGATAACCGCGGCAACGGCGCCTGTATCTGGGAGCCGCTGAATACCTGGAGCCGTGTTTTCGACCGCGAGGGAAAATCACTTGAATCACTGAAAATTTATGATGAAATCAACCGGAAGTATCTTGCTAATTGAAACTTAACTTTTCCAAAGTTCAAAACTTTGGAAAAGTTAAACTTAAACCAGCCCGGCTTCTATCAGAATCGCTTCCATTTCGAGTTGCATTTCGCGGGCTGCAATGCCGGCTTTTTCAGCAAAATCGCTGTCGGAGGAAGCATAAATAATATTGCGCGATGAGTTCACCAGCAGTCCGCACTGTTTGTTCAGTCCGAATTTTGCCACTTCCTGCAAACTGCCGCCCTGCGCACCAACACCCGGCACCAGCAGAAAATGGTCGGGAACAATCTGCCTGATTTCCTGTAGTTTTTCGGCTTTTGTGGCACCCACCACATACATCATATTTTCGGCCGAACCCCAGTTCTGCGAGGTTTTCAGCACCGATTCGAAAAGCAGGTCACCGCTTTTTTCATCTTTCAGAAACTGAAAATCGAAAACACCTTTATTGGAAGTCAACGCCAGCAGAATCACCCATTTCCCGGCATATTCGGTGAACGGTTTTACCGAATCTTCGCCCATGTAGGGAGCGACAGTCACCGCATCAAAATTCATTTTTTCGAAAAATGCACGGGCATACAAACTGGAAGTGTTTCCGATATCGCCACGTTTGGCATCGGCAATCAGGAAAATATTTTTATGTTTCGACCGGATGTACATCACCGTTTTTTCAAGGCTTTCCCACCCTTTCGACCCCAGACTTTCGTAAAAAGCCAGGTTGGGTTTGTAAGCTACGGTAAATTCGGCTGTGGCATCAATAATTTCCTTGTTGAAGGAAAAAACCGGGTCGGATGTTTCCAGCAGGTACTCCGGAATTTTTTTGATATCGGTGTCCAAACCCACACACAAAAAGCTGCGTTTTTTCTGAATCTGTTCAAAAAGTTGTTGCTGGTTCATGTTATTTTTAGTTACGGGTTGCAGGTTACGGGTTACAGGTTCAGCTCACACAGAAACTTGCAACCTGTAACTTGCAACGATTTTTTAAATTTCTGCTTCTTTCAGTTTTTCAGCATTTTCCTCAATCATCAGTTTTTCGATAAACTCATGAATATCGCCGTTGATAACCGCAGGTAAATTGTACACTGTAAAGTTAATGCGGTGGTCGGTAACTCGGCCCTGTGGCCAGTTGTAGGTACGGATTTTTGCCGAACGGTCGCCGGTTGAAACCATGGTTTTCCGTTTCGACGAAATTTCGTCGATGTACTTCTGGTACTCCATATTGTAAATACGGGTTCGTAACTCCCCCATGGCTTTGGCAAGATTTTTCAGCTGCGATTTCTCATCCTGACAAGTCACCACAATTCCGGTGGGAATGTGTGTTAAACGAATAGCTGAGTAAGTGGTGTTCACCGACTGTCCGCCGGGACCCGAAGAACAGTAGGTATCTTTTCGAATGTCTGATTCCCTGAGGTCAACGTCAAATTCTTCAGCTTCGGGTAAAACGGCCACAGTAGCTGCCGAAGTGTGAATCCTTCCCTGCGTTTCGGTTTGCGGCACACGTTGCACGCGGTGAACGCCCGATTCGTATTTCAGAATTCCGTAAACGCCTTCGCCGGTAACTTTGGTCACAATTTCCTTGTACCCTCCGGCAGTTCCTTCGCTGATGTTGGTCACTTCCATCCGCCAGCCTTTTTGTTCGCAGAATTTCGAATACATACGGAAAAGGTCGCCGGCAAAAATACTGGCTTCGTCGCCACCGGTTCCCGCGCGGATTTCGAGGATGGCATTTTTACCATCTTCGGGGTCGGCCGGAACCAGCAACAGTTTTATCTCGGTTTCCTTTTCAGGAATGCGTTGTTCAGCCAGTTCAATTTCCTCGCGGGCCATTTCGCGCAAATCCTCATCGGTTTCCTGCGCCAGAATTTCGCGACCAGAATCGATACTGTCAACCAGGTTTTTGTATTCCTTAAAAACTGCCACGAGTTTTTCAAGATTTTTGTATTCCTGGTTCATCTTTACATACCGTTTCATGTCGGCCATTGCCGCCGGGTCGGTAATCTGTTGCTGAATCTCTTCGAAACGGTGTTTTATCGTTTCGAATCTGTCTAATAATTCGTATTGTGCCATTTTAATTTACTCGTCTAAAAGCTTCACAACCTCACTTTTCAGGGTTGGCAAATGATTTATAAGTATTCCCCAAATCTGGGCATTTTCAATTTCATCGTAACCATGAATAATTTTATTCCTTACATCAACTATTCTTCTTGAATTACTGATTTCAATGTCGGGTTCAATAAACAGGATTTTATTCACGGCTTCTCCAATAATCTCAAGATTTCTTTCAACTGCATCCTGTAACATCGGATTTGAGTCGTACTCCTCAAAAATTCTTTTTCCACCCAGATATTCCTCAATGTTATTTACCGATGTAAGAATATCAAACAGTAGTTTTTTAATCTTATTATCCATAAATCAGCACTTTGGTATTGTTAATTTCTTTTATGAAATATGGATTTTTCAGCGAATTCATTGTTACGATATCAACTTCCCTTTTAAGAAACTTTCGTAATTCATCGTGTAGATTCCACCACAGTTCACCTTTTTCGAGTGGTGTTAGATCTGCGCTGAAACGAACTAAAAAGTCAACATCGCTCTTTTCATTAAAGTCCCCTTTTGCTGCTGAACCAAAAACATAAGCTTCCTCAATTTTATTGGCAGCAAGCAATTTTCTTATTTTTTCGATATTTGACGTAATCAGATTTTCCATCATTTTGATTTTTAAGGAGGTCAGAAACTAATAAACAAATTCTCCTTTATCCGATTTCAGCGTGAGCTTTTTCCCGTCAAAAGGTTCAACCCGTCCCACAATTTGAGCATCGATATTGAACGATTTTGCAATGTCGATAATTTCCTGAGCAACTTCGGGTTTTGTATAAATTTCGAACCGGTGACCCATGTTAAAAACCTTGTACATTTCTTTCCAGTCGGTTCCCGATTGTTCGTGAATAATACTGAACAGCGGCGGAACAGGGAAAAGATTGTCCTTGATTACATGCACATTATCAACAAAATGAAGCACTTTTGTTTGTGCCCCACCTGAGCAATGAATCATACCCGAAATTTGCCCGCGATATACATCGAGCACTTTTTTGATAACCGGTGCGTAGGTGCGGGTTGGCGATAAAACCAGCTTTCCGGCATCAACGACAAGTCCTTCGATGGCATCGGTTAATTTTAATTTGCCAGAATAAACCAATTCCTGCGGAACATCGGGGTCAAAACTTTCAGGATATTTTTCAGCGAGGTATTTTGCAAAAACATCGTGGCGTGCCGAAGTCAGTCCGTTGCTGCCCATGCCGCCGTTGTATTCTGTTTCGTAAGTTGCCTGTCCCGATGATGAAAGCCCCACAATCACATCTCCGGCTGAAATCCTGTCGGCTGAAATCACATCGGAGCGTTTCATCCTGCAGGTTACGGTTGAATCGACAATGATGGTGCGCACCAAATCGCCCACATCGGCGGTTTCGCCACCGGTGGAATAAACCGGAATCCCCATTTCGCGGAGCGTTGCCAGCAATTCTTCGGTTCCATTGATAATGGCAGAAATCACTTCGCCGGGAACTTTGTTTTTGTTGCGCCCGATGGTGGATGAAACCAGAATATTTTCGACAGCGCCCACGCAAAGCAGGTCGTCGATATTCATGATGAGTGCATCCTGTGCAATTCCTTTCCAGATTGAAAGGTCACTGGTTTCTTTCCAATACAGGTACGCCAGCGACGATTTTGTTCCGGCTCCGTCGGCATGCATGATGTTACACCAGGCAGGGTCGCCGCCCAGAATATCGGGAACAATCTTGCAAAATGCCTTGGGGAACAATCCTTTATCGACATTTTTAATCGCTTCGTGTACATCTTCCTTTGATGCCGAAACTCCCCTTGAAATATATCGTGATTCTGTTACCATAAACCGGATTTTCCGGGCACAAAATTAGCATTTTAAATTGTGGGAAACAAAAAAGGAAAGCCGGCAAAACAGACTTTCCTTTTTTTAGTCATCCGATGACTATCCAAAAATATTCATTTAGTCATCGGATGGCTACAAACGAATACTATGCGTACAAAAATCTTTTAATCTTTTTGGTAGGCGTTTTTTCAAACGGATTCGGCTGTAAAACCACCTGCTGAATCCGCGAAAATTTATTCACTTCTTCGTTTACCTTTTTATGAATTTCCTTCAGAATTTCATCCGATTTATCCTGGATGTATTGCTGAGCATCCGATTTCATTTCTTTGAAATTCTGCTCAATCTCTTCCATGTTCAGGTGAATCATGGCCACCAGTTTTCCCTTTTTCTCAATCACCAGCGATTCTAAAACAAACCGCATTTTGTTGATTACCGATTCAATTTCCTCAGGATATATATTCTCTCCACTGGCACCCACAATCATGGTTTTGATGCGGCCTTTGATAAAAAGTTTGTTGTCTTTGTCGAAACTACCGCGGTCGCCGGTTTTAAACCAACCATCTTCGGTAAAAACTTCTTTGGTGATATCGGGTGCTTTGTAATAGCCACGCATCACATTTAAACCTTTGGCCTGAATTTCGCCTTCGCCAGTCAGCGGGTCGGCATTGGCAATGCGCAACTGAACGCCTTCCATCGCAATGCCGGTTGAACCTTGTTTTCTGTTTTTCCCGACAGCCCCCGCCAAAAGCGGCGATGTTTCGGTTAATCCGTAGCCAATTGCATACGGGAAACCACCTTCCATAAGAAATCTTTCCACAGTGGGGTCAAGTTTGGCGCCGCCGATTCCGAAGAAATGCAAATGTCCACCAAATGTTTTATGCAGTTTTTTGGCGGCCACTTTGTGCAGAATTTTTCTGAAAAAAGCAATCGAATAAAGTTTGCTGACCAAAGCACTTTTCTGAAATTCGGGATATATTTTCGCCCTGAATACCTTTTCGATTATCAACGGAACCGATAACATTATTGTTGGTTTTACCACCTGAAAAGCAGGCAATAAAACCGACGGAACCGGCGGTTTACTCAGGTAGTGAACCGATGCCCCAAATTTAACCGGCAATAAAAACCCCACAGTATTTTCGAGTGTATGCGATAAAGGCAAAACTGATAAAAACCTGTCATCAGATTTTATCACCTGCAGTGTGGCACATTGTTGAGTTGTCCATGCCAGATTCCGGTGGGTGAGCATAACTCCTTTTGAGTTTCCGGTGGTTCCCGAAGTGTAAATTATGGATGCAAGGTCTTCTTCTTCGACATCAGCCCAAAGATTACTTAAAGGTTCAACAGGCAGCGAAACCGGCAATTCCATCAGTTTATCAGTTTGCGCATTTTTGGGCACAATTGCAAAAGTATCGACAAGAATAATGTGCTCAACAAGTTGCTGTATTTCCGCATTCAGGTTTCCAAACAACCCTGCCGAAACAAAAATGATTTTGGCTTCGGAATGCTCAATTATCGTTTTTATCTCATTTTCATGAAAGTCGGGGAGAATTGGTACTGCAACAGCACCAAGTACCGAAATGGCAAAAAACGAAACTCCCCAGTTGGGCATGTTGGTACTTAAAATGGCAACTTTGTCGCCCTTTTCAATACCAAGAACTGAAAGCAGGGATGCCACTTTTTCTATATCAGCACCCAATTCTCGATAAGTATATTCTTTTTCGCCCACAAAAATCAGCGAAGTTTTGTCGGCATATTTTTCTACTGACTCTTTCACCAAATCGGGGATAGTGAGTTTTGAATTTACGTTGTTATTCATCAATTTCTATATTTAATGCACAGATAAACAAAGCCTTAAAACTTTTTGTTCACGCCACCAAATGTAATAAAAAATTAATCTGTCCTTCTTCGGTTATACAGGTATCTGCAATACATACACTGTAACTTACTGGAATTAAATTCTTTCAGATTTTACAGTTACTCCCGTTAACTTTTTTTATACTTTCGGCAAAACCCAATTTTGAAATTTTTAGACATGCCGTTCGAACCATTTGAAAACAAATTGCTGAAAAGCACCGAAAATTATATACGCAGTTATTTCGAAAACGAAGGCAGCGGACATGACTGGTGGCACATTCACCGGGTAAGAAACATGGCGCTGAAACTGGCAGAAAAAGAGGGTGGCAACTTATTTCTGATTGAAATGGCCGCACTTCTTCACGATTTGGATGACTGGAAACTGAATTCAGAAAATGAATCGAAAACAGCAAAATGGATGAAAAACATTAATGTCGATAATTTGCAGGCTGAAAGCATACTCAAAATTATTGAACAAGTTTCGTTTAAGGGTGCCGGGGTTGAAAACAAAGCCACTACAATTGAAGCCAGAATTGTTCAGGATGCCGACCGGCTTGATGCCATTGGCGCCATAGGGGTGGCACGTACTTTTGCTTACGGTGGACACAAATCGCGCCCGATTTATAACCCCAACATAAAACCGGTAATGCATACTGATTTTGAAAGCTACAAAAACAACACTGCACCCACCATCAATCATTTTTACGAAAAGCTGCTTTTGTTAAAAAATTCTTTAAATACAGCCACAGCCATTGAAATAGCAAAAAATCGACATATTTTTATGGAAACGTTTTTAAAGCAGTTTTTTGCTGAGTGGGAAGGTGACAAATAAAGATTATCTTCAGGTGTTTTTCTTTTAACTGGTTTTTAAAGCTATTTCGATATGAAAATTGATCACATTGCCATTTGGACCTCCAACCTTGAGGGGTTATGCAACTTTTACATCAGGTATTTCGACGCATCAAGTTCCGAAATATATTACAACCATTCAAAAGAATTCCGCTCGTATTTTCTTACGTTCGATGGTGAATGCCGCATCGAGATAATGGAAATGCCGCGTATTCCGGCTTCGAAAAACGATATCATCAAGCAATATCTTGGGTTGATTCATTTTGCTATTAATGTGGGGTCGAAAGACAGGGTGAACCAACTTACCGAAATTCTCCGGAAAGATGGATTTAAGGTGATTGGCGAGCCACGCACCACTGGTGATGGAAACTACGAAAGCGTTGTTCTCGACCCCGACGGAAACCGGGTGGAGCTGATGGCCTGAAACAATTGTACATCAGCCGGTTGAAAATCGGATTCAATATTTCTTACAACTAAACTAAACTAATATGAAGTCATTCCGACTAATTTCTGTTTTGCTGATCCTCATTTTGTATTTGTCAGCCTGTTCAAAAAAAGAAAACACAGAATTACCCAACATTTTGTGGCTCACCAGCGAAGATAACAGTCCGCTTTTAGGATGTTACGGCGATACATTTGCCACAACACCCAATCTCGATAAGTTGGCAGCTGAAGGATTTCTTTACACCGGCGCTTTTGCCAATACACCTGTGTGTGCGCCAACACGCAACACAATTCTGACCGGGGTTTACGCCTGTTCGGGCGGAAACGAACACATGCGCAGTTTTTACCCGAAATCGGATATGGTGAAAACCTATCCTGAATATTTGCAAAAGGCAGGATACTACTGCACCAACAATATAAAAACCGATTACAACCTTGGCAATTTTGATGACAAAAGCATTTGGGACGATTGCAGCAACAAAGCACATTATAATAACAGGCCAGCCGGAAAACCGTTTTTTGCAGTTTTCAATTGCACAATCAGCCACGAAAGTTCGTTGCACAGTCAAATTCCCGACAGCCTTCTGCGGCACAAACCTGAGAATGTGCCATTACCACCCTACCATCCGGCAACACCCGAAATGAAACACGACTGGGCGCAGTATTACGACAAAGTGGAGGACCTCGACACCTGGGTGGGAGAAAAACTGAAAGAACTGGAAGAGGCAGGATTGGCTGAAAATACCATTGTTTTCTATTACAGCGACCACGGAGGAGTTGTTGCCCGTAGCAAAAGATATTTGTACGAAACCGGAACACGTGTTCCGTTTATTGTCCGCATTCCTGAAAAATACAAATACCTTTTCCCTGCTGAAACAACCGGTTCAAAAGTTCACAGGCTCATCAGCTGGGTTGATCTCGTTCCAACACTTTTAAGTATTGCCGGAATTCAGGTTCCTGAATATCTACAGGGCAATGCCTTTCTTGGAAATCAAAAAACTGCCGATCCTGAATATGTCTTTCTTTTCAGAGGGAGGATGGACGAACGCTACGATATGAGCCGGGCTGTGCGCGACAAAAAATTTCGTTACATCAGAAATTACATGCCGCATCGCGCATACGGACAACATCTTGAATATCTCTGGAAAGCCCCTTCTGTGGGTTCGTGGGAAAAGGCTTTTCTGAAAGGAGAATGTAACAATGTACAAAGCGCTTTCTGGAATCCAAAACCTGCCGAAGAATTGTATGATACAGAAAATGATCCGTGGGAAATTAACAACCTTGCCGGTAATCCGCAATATGCCGATGTGCTTGAAAGAATGCGGAAGGCCAACCGCGACCACATGCTGAAAATAAAAGATGCCGGATTTTTACCAGAAGCCGATCGCATTGACCGTGCGGGTGAAATGCCTGTGTATGATTTTATGCGATTGGGGAAAGTGGATTTTCCAGCCATTGTAGATGCAGCAGAAACAGCCACTTTAGGTAAACCCGAATACCTTGAATTGCTGAAAATTTATCTTAAAAGCGACGAAAGTGCAATCCGGTATTGGGGTACAACAGGTTTGCTGATTCTTGGCGAAAATGCTTCGCCTGCCAAAGCCGAATTACTGCAAGCCTTGAACGATTCGTCGGCTAGTGTTGTGGCTGTGGCTGCCGAAGTGCTTTTTACATTGGGCGATAAAACAATAGCTGAAAAAGCGTTGATAAAAATACTTGCATCGGAAAATGAAATGGCCCGCTGTTTTGCATTAAATACAGTGGATTTAACTGACGCGAATTCTCCTGAAATTCAGAAAGCGGTTATTGAACTTGCACAAAACAGCCCTGCCGCAACACGCGAATTGTATGATATGCGAATGGCAAAATGGCTTTTTGAAAAATGGAATTTGAATCCTGACAATTTTGGGGTGAAATTTGCCAGGTAAATTTTAGCCGTTGTTTTCGAGGTATCCGGCTGCCGATTCCACATCAGCATACCACTCTTCGCCGTATTTTCTAATAAGCGGCTCCTTCAGAAATTGATACAGTGGCAATTTTGCAGCCTTTCCACATACTTTTCCTGGCTTACAGATGTCCAGTTCCTGATAATTTACAGCATCGTACCGTTTGTATTCAGTTATCCGGATGGGGAAAAGATGACACGAAACCGGCTTTCGAAAAGTAGTTTTTCCTTCAAAAAACGCTTTTTCGATGGCACATTTCAGAATGCCTTTTTCGTCGGTGTAAGTAAAAACACATTGCCGGTTGTTGATGAGAGGAGTTACCAAATCGCCGTCGCTGTCAATCACTGAAAAACCTTGTTTTTCAATTTCGTGCTTGTGTTTTCCGGGCAAATAATCTGCGTATGCCGGAAATTCAGTTTCAATAATCTGCGCTTCCTCTTTGGTTAACGGTGCACCCGAGTCGCCTTCAATACAGCAGGCTCCCTTGCATTTGAGCAAATCGCACAGAAAATGCTCTTCAAAAACATCACGGCTGATGATGGTGCGGCCAATTTCAATCATAGAGCCCCCCTTCGTCCCCCCGCAGGGGGGAAATCAGAAAACAACTTATTTTTAATGCATTCAAAATCACAGATGTAATTTGTATTCTCCCCTTCTCCCTCTCCGATGGAGAGGGCTGGGGAGAGGCTTATTTTATCAGGTTTTTTCCTGTCATTTCCTTCGGAACTTCCAGTCCCATCACATTCAGTAGCGTTGGAGCCACGTCGGCCAAAATACCGTTTTCAAGTTCGATTCCTTTCTTATCGCTGATAAAAATACATGGAACCGGGTTGAGCGAGTGCGCTGTATTTTCGCTGCCATCTTCGTTAACCGCATTGTCGGCATTTCCGTGGTCGGCAATAATCATGATGTTGAATCCGCCTTCGAGTGCAGCTGTAACCACATCTTTTACACAGGCATCAACAGCAACCACTGCTTTGTAAATGGCTTCGTAAACACCGGTGTGACCCACCATGTCGCCGTTGGCAAAGTTGAGGCAGACAAAATCGGCTTCACCGTTGCGCAGCTTCGGAACAATGGCATCACGCACGCCGGGTGCCGACATTTCAGGCTGCAAATCGTACGTTGGCACTTTTGGCGACTGAACCAAAAGACGCGATTCTCCTGGAAATTCTTCTTCGCGGCCACCGCTGAAAAAGAAAGTAACGTGTGCATATTTTTCGGTTTCGGCAATGCGTATTTGTTTTAACCCGGCTTTTGCAACCACTTCTCCCATGGTGTTGGTTACGTTGTCTTTGTCAAAAATCACGTTTATCCCTTTGAAATCGGCTTTGTAGTTGGTCATGGTGTACCATTGCAAATTCATTTTGTGCATACCAAATTCGGGCAGGTCTTTCTGGGTAAAGGCGATGGTTGTCTGGCGCAGACGGTCGGTTCGGAAGTTGAAACAGATTACCACATCGTTTTCTTCAATCAAACCCAGCGGATTGCCACTTTCATCCACCATTACAATTGGTTTAATAAACTCGTCGGTAACACCGGCATCGTATGATTTCTGAATTGTAGCCAGCAAATCTGTCGATTTTTCACCTTTCCCGTGGGTATATAAATCATACGCCAGTTTCAATCGGTCGTAGTTTTTATCACGGTCCATACCAAAATAGCGGCCAATGATGGATGCAAATTTTCCGTTGGTATTTTTCAGCGCTTCGAGGTCGGTTTCCAGGAATCCGTAACCCGAACGCGGGTCGGTGTCGCGGCCATCCATCAAACCATGAACAAAAACATCATTCAATCCCATGTCGGTGGCAATCTGGCAAAGCGCCACCATGTGGGTGCTCAACGCGTGCACACCGCCGGGGCCAATCAGCCCGATGAGGTGAACTTTTTTATTATTCTCTTTTGCGTAGTTGTAAGCTTTTACAATCTGCGGGTTTGTCCACAGCGATTTGTCGCGGATGGCTTTGGTGATTTTTACCATGTCCTGGTACAAAATGCGGCCGGCGCCAATGGTAAGGTGACCCACTTCGGAGTTACCCATCTGGCCTTCGGGTAAACCCACATCTTCACCACAGGCCATCAATTGCGAGTGCGGATATTTCTCCATCAGCGAATCCATAAAAGGAGTTGGCGCTGTTGCCACGATATCGTTTTTTGAGCCGTCGCCAATGCCCCAGCCATCTAAAATCATCAATAAAGTCTTCTGAATATTTGCCATTTTATTTTGTTTTTGTTTTGATACTTGATACTTGATTCAGGATACTCGATATTGGATATTGGATGCTGGATATTTGATCCTGATAATCAACATTCAATACTTTCTCTCTGAAAATCTGATTCCTGACAAAAGTATCCTTTTTTATTTCAGTAAAGAAATAACAAATGAAAGCTGAAATTGATTTAACAAATTCTTAGGGGTATGAATACGATTTAAACCTCCGCACCCGTATTTTCGCGCAACCATTTTTCAACTAACTTCATCTTTTTGAAAAACCGGACTACCATGAAATACTTTTTTATTGTTTTTATCTCCATTTTCCTGTATTCGTGTGGCGACGCCGAATTGCTGTATAGAAGAAATGGTGTTGGCGAAATCAATATTTTTCTTGTAAAAGAGGGTCAATTGGAAATTCACGACAAAGATTTTGAACTGGATAAATTGAAACTCGAAGCAGAACCATGGGTGAAAAACAGCGATATCGAATTGTATGATTGGTCATCGCACACCTTTTTCCTGAATAAACCGGTTGAAAAAGAGAAATATTCAGGCCGTCATTTTGTGGTGGTTTCGGGCGATGAACCGCTTTTTGCAGGCGTTTTTTTCCCGATGTATATGTCATCTTTTCCACAGCTACCGGCAATAACTCCCAGCGACGATTACTTTTTCCCACGCGACATCATTCAGTTCAGCCAGTTCGGGTACCAGTTCCCCAACGAACAGATAAAATCGGATGACTTTAAAGAAGCGCTGAATGAAGCAGGGTTACTGAGTAACGGAATAAAAGTTGAACTCACACAGGTAAAAAAGAAAAACCAGAACTCGATTGAATATACTTTCGAAGTTACCAACCTCGATACAAAAACGCTGTACGTTCCCGACCCCGACAAAATGGGAGTTTCGCGGTTTCATTATATTACCACCGGAGTCTGGTTTTTTAGCGGCGACACCTATTGTTACTCCAATTTATCGGACCACACTTCATTCGAAAGCTTCTCTGATAGCTGGTTTTACAAACTGAAGCCCGGTCAGAAAATGACCCGAACCGTTGAGCCAAGCGGCTTTTCGTGTGCACTTTCAGGAAAAGTGAACTGCAGCTTCTCGTTTCCGGGAGCCCTCATTAAAACCGGAGACTGGAAAAAATCCGACGGCCGCGTGTGGCAGGGGAACTATTATGTTGAAAAAGAGCTGGCGATTCAATAAAATACAATTTAACGCAAAGTTCGCAAAGTAAAATGCCCAAAGGACGCAAAGACTTCTCTGCAACCTTTGCGTATTCTTCGCGCTCTTTGCGTTAAAATATCTATTTTTTATTTCCCACCCGTCTTCATTTCATCCTCCAAAATCAACACTTCAGCGATTTTAGTTTTCATGCTTTCTTTTTCAAACCGAATTTTGGCTTATGAAAAAACAGTAAACAAAGCCATGAAAACAATTCTTACAATTCTTTTTAGCTTTTCAATTCTTGCGATTCAGGCCCAAGACCGAATCAGTGGAAAAGCCACAACCGAAAAAGGTGAACCGCTGCCGGGGGTAAATATTTTTATCGAAAATACTTACGACGGTGCCAGTTCCGATGGCGAAGGCAATTTCAGTTTTACTACTTCTGAAAAAGGGAGTCAGATTTTAAAAGCCACGTTTATCGGGTTTAAACCGTGGCAAAAAGAAATTTCAATCCCGATGAAAGATTCGGTAATTATAGAAATGCAGGAAAGTGTGAACACGCTGGATGCCGTAACTATTACCGCCGGAAGTTTTGCCGCTGCCGACGAAAGCCGCGCTTCGATAATGAAACCGCTTGACATTTACACAACACCCAGCGCCAATGGCGATGTGATGGCTGCCATGCGCACCATGCCGGGCACACAAACCGCTGCCGACGATGGCCGGCTGATGGTTCGCGGCGGCGATGTTTACGAAACAAAAACTTACATCGACGGGCTGATTGCCGCCGAACCTTACTACTCGAAAACCCCGGATATTGCCACACGCGGACGGTTTGCTCCCTCGCTTTTCAGCGGGGTGATGTTTAGTTCGGGGGGTTACTCGGCCGAGTACGGACAGGCGCTTTCGTCGGTATTGGTGCTCAACTCCAACGACCTGGCCGCTGAAGATGTTACCGGTGTTTCGGTGATGAGCATTGGTGCCGAAGCCAATACCACACAGCGGATGAAAAACAGTTCGCTGAGCCTGACAGGCGGTTACACCAATCTTTCGTTGTACGACAAACTTTTCGAAAGCACTGTTGACTGGAAAAAGCCGGTGGAATCGGTAACCGGAACAGCGGTTTATCGCTACAAAACCAAAGACAACGGGCTTTTCAAAGCATATCTCACCACCGACTACGGCAATCTTTCCTATTTTGCTCCAGCCACCGGCGAAACAGCACCGATGCTGATTTCCAACAAAGGTTTGACGAACTACTCCAATCTTTCGTACCGCGATTGTTTCTCAGAAAAAGCCTGCTACAAAATCGGGATTTCCTCCACCGTTCAAAACAACAAACTCGGCTTTGGCGACAACAGTCTCGACACGCGCGAGCTCAATGTTGAAGGGCGTTTTACCACTACTCATATTATTTCCGATGGCGTAATTATTAACTGGGGTTTAAGCGAAACCCACAACAATTATGATGAGGATTATGCTGAAAGCACAGGTTTTCAACACAATTCGGCTTTTACCGATTACCTCACCGGGGCGTTTGCCGAGAGCGAAATCAAATTTTCAAAAAACCTGGCCATTCGCCCGGGACTGCGCACCGAGTACACCACGGTTATCAACCGCTGGAATGTGTCGCCGCGTTTTGCTGTTGCATTAAAAACCGGCAAGGACGCACAGCTCTCAGCAGCGTGGGGTTTGTATTACCAGAATCCGCAACCTGAATACCTGAAAATCAGTACCGAACTCGATTTTGAGAAAGCCACCCACTACATT
Organism: Draconibacterium sp.; assembly: GCA_050179035.1. Lineage (GTDB taxonomy): Bacteria > Bacteroidota > Bacteroidia > Bacteroidales > Prolixibacteraceae > Draconibacterium. The sequence continues at coordinate 47,095 of JBFXFM010000033.1, forward strand.
ATGAGTTACCAGTTTGGCGATGCGTCGGCGCGGCTGTTCAGAGCCGAAGCGTATTACAAAACTTACAACGACCTGGTAACCTGGCAGGCAGGGCCTTACAACCAGCCCGCCAACCTGAAAAACGACGGTAATGGTTATGCAGGCGGTATCGACCTTTTCTGGCGCGACCTGAAAAGCATCAAAGGATTTGATTACTGGATTACCTATTCGTATGTGGATACAAAGCGCCGGTACAGCTACTTTCCGGTGGAAGCCACACCCGATTTTATTTCGGACCACACCTTTTCGGCTGTGGGGAAATATTGGCTGGCAAAAATCAGCACTCAAATCGGCATGTCGTTTACCGCCGCCAGTGCCCGCCCTTATAACGACCCTCAATCGCCGGTCTTTATGGATAAACACACAAAACCTTACACCGATTTAAGTCTCAATTTCAGTCATGTTTTTTACCTCGGCAACCAGTATTCGGTTTTGTATTGCTCGGTTAACAATGTTTTGGGCAACGACAATGTGCTGAGTTACCGCCCGTCAGGAATTTCGGAAGCACAGGGAGATTACACACTTATACCAGTAAAACGTGACATCAAACGGTTTGTGTTTGTGGGGCTGTTTCTGAATTTCTGAGGAAAGTCGGGAGACCGGAGACCGGAGTCGGAAGAGCAGAAATTAGTGTCAATTAATCAACTTTGAAATCTGAATTTTGAACAAAGGTAAATCAGTTTTCAGAATCTGCCAGATGATATCAACATTTATACCAAAGTAATGATGAGCAATAATGTTACGTAAACCATAAATTTTATTCCAGTTGATTTGGCTGTTTTTTTGTTTGAATTCATCAGAAAGCTTGCCTGTCGTTTCACCAAGAACGATGAAATTCATCATCGCAGCATCAAAATCTCTGTCATTTTCATACAATTCATCGGCTGAATTATAACCCGAAGTATATTTTTCAATCTTAGTAATAGTTTCCAGCATTGACAATAGAATATAATAATCTTTGTTAAGCATAAATCGCCTCCTTCAGTACCAAAGGTTTAAAAACCGGTTTTATCCATTTCTTTGCACAAATATCTACCTCTCTTCCAAGATGCGATTTAATATATTCTTTCAGTTCATTTTCAACAGCATATAAATCAGGGGTATCTTTTTCAAATTGTACAATAATGTCGATATCACTTAACTCGTTTTGCTCGTTTCTGGCAAAAGAGCCAAACAAACCAATTTCCTCACAATGAAATTTGTTGCGCAGCAATTGTTTGTTATTTCTGAGGAATTCGATTATGATTTCCGGCGTTAGCATATTTACTTCTATTTCTGCTGTAAATTTATCAATATTAATGAAACGCGGCAATTTGGTTTTTACACTTCATCCGCGAAAACCTACAGTTCAGCAAAAAAATATTTCAAGCCACAGGTTGAATGCTCAATTTTGGAGAAGAATGAAAAATTATCAATTAAAAATTTAAAATGACAACCATGAAAACAACGACAACAACGACAACCCTGAGAACCACCCTCCTCACACTTTTGACTCTGCTGCTTTCGTTTCCGGTTTTTGCCGCCGATTACGAAGCCACGATGAAAGCCAATGTCCAGAAATTGAGTGAAGCCAAAACAGTTGCCGAATTTACAGTGCTTGCAGCCCAGTTCGAACGTGTTGCCAATGCCGAACCTGCAAAATGGCTTCCACGGTATTATGTTGCTTATTGTTACGTAAGTGCAATAACCATGAATAAGCTGGAAGCTGAAGAGATTCACAAACAGTTGGACATTGCCCAAACGCAGCTCGATATGCTGGGAAAAACATTTAAAAATGAGTCAGAAATTCTTGTTTTACAGGCCTTTGTTTACCAGATGCGCATTACCGACATGGCCAAAGGAATGAAATACTCGATTCTGGCCGGCGAAACGCTTGACGAAGCTGAAAAACTGAACGCCAACAATCCACGGATTTACTACCTGCGTGGGATGAATACTTTCCACACACCCAAAGCATTTGGTGGCGGAAAAGAAAAGGCAAAACCACTTTTTGAAAAAGCAAAATCGCTGTTTGGCAGCCAAAAACCTGCTTCATCCATCGACCCGAACTGGGGCGAATTTCACAACAACCAGATGCTTGCTGAATGCGACAAAGCAGAATAATCATTCTGAATTTAATTAAAGTCTGAAGCCGTTTATCTTTCAAAGCAGGAAAATTTAACTTTGGCATTATTCAAAATATGAAACGAATAAGGATAACCAGTTTTTTTTGGGCAGGCTTTATTTCGATATTCATCGGAATGATAACACAGGCGTTACTGACAGGGAGTTTAAGCCTTCCTCTCAGTGCTTATCTCTGGAATGCCGGCTATTCATTTTCACTCGGAATGCCACTTTTTGCCAATGGTTACTTTTTTAACTGGTTCGAAAAGTTGTACATCGACTGGATAAAAAAGCCTGTCAGAAGTATTCTGATAGCAATTGTTTTGCATTTGTTTTATTCGAGTGTTGTTATATTCTTTGTTAACTGGTTTTGGTTTAAAATTTTGCTGGGTCAGGAATGGCCTGAGTTCTGGCGCTTTGCCAAAGCAACCATAATTTCAGAGTATATAATTTTTGTCATAATTACTTCAATCATTTACGCAACTTCGTTTTTCAGGGCATGGAAAAGAGAGGTCACCGAATCGGAAAAAATAAAACGCGAAGCATTGGCGCTGCAATACAAAGTTTTGCAGGACCAGGTAAACCCGCACTTTCTTTTTAACAGTCTGAATATTCTGGGCAGCCTCATCGATTTCGATACCCAAAAAGCCAAAGTTTTTACCCGCGAACTTTCGCTTTTCTACCGCGAGGTTTTGCAGTTGAAAGACCGCGATATTATTTCGCTGAAAGAGGAAATTGATTTTGTGAAGCGCTATATTTTTCTGCAGCAAATCAGGTTTGGCGAAGCTTTACAGGTTGATTTTGCTGCCAATGAAAATCTCGCCGGAATGGTTATTCCTTTGTCGTTACAGGCAATGGTCGAAAATGCCATCAAACACAACGAAATTTCGGTTGCCAATCCGCTGAAAATTGTGATTGCTGTAACCGACGACCACGAACTGATTGTTGAAAACAACCTTCAACCCAAACCGCTGTATGAAGAAACCAGCGGAACCGGGCTGCAAAACCTGGCTGGCCGTTACCAGTTTCTCACCGGAAAAGAGGTGGTGATTACCAAAGACAATGGCTATTTCAGGGTAATTTTACCGCTGATAATGATGGCTGACCAAACCTCAATCACCCAATAACTCATTTACTCAATAACTGAAAAATGAATATCCTGATTGTAGAAGACGAACTGATTGCCGCTGCGCAATTAGCAGCCAATGTTGCTTCATTACGGCCGGGAGCAAAAGTGCTTGCCGTGTGCGACACCATTAAAAGCACGGTTAACTGGCTCAAAAACAACCCGGCTCCCGACCTTGCTTTTTTTGATATTCAATTGGGCGACGGCCTCAGCTTTGAAATTTTTAAGCAAACCGGCTACAACAAACCCGTAATATTTACCACCGCTTTTAACCAATATGCCATCCAAGCTTTTAAGGTAAACAGCATCGACTATTTGCTGAAACCCATTGATAGCCTGGAACTTGAAAAAGCATTGCAAAAATTTGAAAGCCTCAAACAGCCTGGTTCAGCTGAAATTGCCCCAAAAGCACTAGAAGAAATCATCAACTCACTGAAAAAGAAAAACTTCCGCGAAAGATTTCTTGTGAAAGTGGGTACTCATTTGCGTGTAGCCGAAACTACTGACATTTTGTATTTCTACAGCATGCAAAAAGGCACTTTTCTGAAGCTGAACGATGGAAAGGATTATGTGATCGACCAAAGTCTGGAACAGGTGGAACAATTAGTTGACCCTGCTCAATTTTTTCGTATCAACCGCAAATACCTCGTTTCGCTGAAATGTATCAAAGATGTGATAACTTACAGTAATTCGCGGTTGAAACTAAAAGTGCAAAATCCAATCGACGATGAGTTTCTGGTTGCCCGCGAAAAGGTAAAAGAGTTTAAAGATTGGCTGGAAGGGAAAAGCTAGTTTAAAATTCCGGGGTAAGTTATTAACGATTTAGGGTCTGTTCAATTAACTGTGTCATCCAATAATTTTTCTTTTCCAAGGCCCTCCCAAAAACACAAGGGTTTTGGAAAAGAAAAATTTTATTTTGTAAATCGTTCATCAAAAATAATTGATAATTGTG
>JBFXFM010000034.1:0-48710 GCA_050179035.1 Draconibacterium sp.
CAATTATCAATTATTTTTGATGAACGATTTACAAAATAAAATTTTTCTTTTCCAAAACCCTTGTGTTTTTGGGAGGGCCTTGGAAAAGAAAAATTATTGGATGACACAGTTAATTGAACAGACCCGGAGTTTGTAGGTCTATCGTCCCAAGACTGGTCTTCAACGACTTGCCAATGCTGCCATTGCGTCGATTCACAGATTCATCTAACTCCAAATGCGTATCCAGTTCTCCTTCAAGACTGGCCTCCAAAATCCGTTTTATTAACGGGGTGAAAATACCTCCTCGCCCAGACAAGGGAGCCCCTTCTTTGAGGCGCTCAATGGCTTCTTTCTCAAATCCTTCAAAATCAAAACTTGATTCTCTTTTCATTTTGCCAAATTAAAAGTTATTAATCTTTAATTTGACACACTTATTTGAACAGTGTCACGATTTACGGATTACCATTTACTATTTTTCCCTAAAAATTCAAAAACACATTCACTCAATAACCCAATAACACATTCACCCAATTACTCATTTACCCATTTACCCATTCACTTTTTCCCAACCGCTCTCAATAACTCCTGCACCCGTTTCAAATCGACAGGGTTTTCCCAGTTGCCGTCAGTTTTGAGTGACGAACCGACAATAAAAGCATCGGCAAAATCAAAGTATTCATGAATATTTCTCGCATCAACTCCGGAACCGATGATTACCGGGATTTTTACCACCTGTTTAACTGCTTTTACTTCGTCAATCGAAGTTTTTTCGCCAGTGGCCGCTCCTGTAACAATCACCCCGTCGCTCAGAAAAAACTCAGCGGTTTTGGCGGTTTCAGCAATCGAAACGTCAGCCGAAACCGCGTGCGATGAATGCTTCTTTTTGATGTCGGTAAAAATTTTGATGTGCTCAGCACCGATTTGTTTTCTGAAACGAAGCAATTCGCCCGCATCACTGTCCATCCAGCCCTCGTCGGCCAGGTGAGCAAAAACAAATCCTTCGGCCCTGATAAAATCAAAACCGGCAGCCAATGCCACTGCCAGTGCAGCTTTGTTAGTTCCGGCCAAAATCTGAATTCCTAAGGGCAATCTGATATGGCGCCGCAACTCAACGGCAACGGCAGTCATTGCTGATACAATTTCGGGACCGACAACGCGGTTGAGATATGGCCTGTCGTGCATGTTTTCAATCATAATCGCGTCCACGCCGCCTTCAGCAAGCAATAATGCATCGCGAAGCGCTTCCAAAACAATTTCAGTTACGTTTTTTGAGTTTCGCGGAGTTCCGGGAAGCGCCGCCACATGCACCATTCCGATGATTGTTTTGTTGAAATCCATTGTACAGGTTTTATCGGCTAAAGGTAAGAAAGAAAGAGATTGATAGAAACTGATGGAGATTGATTGCAAAAAGCCAATAACAACAAATCTCTATAAATCTCAACCAGTCACAATTTATCTCAATAAATCACAACAAATCTCCACCAGTCACAATCAATCTCAACAAGTCTCAACCCATCTCATTTCTCTTTTTATCTTTGCAAAAAACAGACAACAATTATGTTACGAGCAGCTTTCAGGGAGATGAGCCCGTTTTCACAACTCATGTTTTCAATTTTTGTCATTATCGCAAGTTTTCTTGCTTTTCTGGTTGTGTCGCTGGTTGTGGCAATTCCGGTTTTTGGAGTCGATTCGATGATGAACATTGCAACCGCTGATATGAATGACCCTCAAAACATTATCGTTTTAAAATATTTCCAGGTGGTTCAGTCGATTGGAGTGTTTATTGTGCCTCCGTTTATCCTTGCCTGGCTTTTTCACGGCGAAATTTTAAGTTATCTTTTACTGAACAAAAAAGTGAATTTTGCCACTTTGCTGCTTGTTATTTTGCTGGGTTTTGCCGCCATGCCAGTTATCAATCTCACCGGCGAATTCAATTCGAATCTGCAATTACCCGAATGGCTTTCTGGCATTGAAACCTGGATGAAGAATACAGAGGAAAAAGCTGCTCAACTCACAGAAACTTTTCTAAAAGTGGATGGCTTCGCCGGGCTGCTTTTCAATATTTTTATGATTGCTTTTTTGCCGGCCATCGGTGAGGAATTGCTTTTCAGGGGTGTGATACAACGTATTTTTACCCGCTGGACCAAAAACAGTCACTGGGGAATCTGGATTGCCGCCATCCTTTTCAGTGCGCTGCACATGCAGTTTTATGGTTTTATTCCGCGTTTGCTTTTAGGGGCGTTGTTTGGCTACCTGCTGGTATGGAGCGGTTCGATGTGGCTGCCCATTGCGGCGCACTTTGTAAACAATGCCGTGGCGGTGATTGGAATGTACATGATTGATAAGGGAACCATAAAACCCGAGTTTGAAGAGATAGGTTCAACAGGCGACAGCATTTATCTTTCGGTTGTGAGCATTGCGTTTGTTGCATTGCTGCTCTGGCTTATCAAAAGAGAATACAAACCGGCAGTTGATGAACAGCGGTATCTGCAATAATCACAAAGCTTCAGTAATAAAAAATCACGCAAAATCGAATAGCAAATCACATTGAAGTTCTTTCGATGTGAGTGTTTTCTTTTCCTTGCGGCGGAAAATATACACGATGCCATATTCCTGGGCAATCTGCCGTTTGTGTTTCGGAACATCGGTGGGTATTCCCTCTTCAATTTCGTTCCACAACTGGCTGATAAAATCGTTGGTTTGTTTGCGCAACTCCTGCATGGCGTTGTAGGTGCGGGTTGTATTTCGTTTCAGGTTTTGCTGAAAAATAGCAGCGTCTTTAAATTCTTCGAGTTTAATCTTTACTAAAGCAATCGACGGGTTGTAAATGGCGCTGCCTCCGTTGCGAATTCTGAGCTGTTCGCCGTCAATCACTTTTTGTCCCCAAAACAGAATTTCTTCCTCGGTATTCAGTGGCGGAACTTTGCCGTTAAATTCTTCTAACCCGTAATATTTGATACCACCGTTGATTTCGCCTCGTTCAGAGGTAAGAAACAACACCTGAATAAAGTGATCGATGTACATCCGGGCTTTTTCCATGGCTGCTTTATAGACATGGTTTTTGTCGGCCTGAATCTGAATGTTCATTTCGTAATGTGTCAGCAAATTCTCGAATTTACTTTTTACCGTTTGTAACTCTTCTATGGTTTTGGGGCCTATGGCCACTTTCCCGTTTTTAAAAGCTACTTTTTGCAGGGCCGATTCGAGCGCCCTCATGCGGGCTTTGTCAGTTGTTGGTAAACGACGGTATGGCATAATTTTCAATCCTGTTTCCTGCGAAGTTAATCATTCGGAAAATGGATTATTTCTGTTCGCTCCTGAACTTATTCACAAAATTTTGTCAATTAATCAGCAATTCAGTGGAATAAATCGGGAATGTACCAGTTGTGAAGATCTTTTTAACCAGAATTTGAAGCGGAATGTTTGTGAGACTGTTCATTCTGCCTCGTTCAATATCGGCAAATCAATGCTTAAGTAATTATAATACAATCACTCCCACTGAAATGCAAGGTACATGCAGGCACTTTCGCCTGTGTTTCTGATAGCGTGCGGAATATTAGAGCCGAGAAAATAAACATCACCCGGTTCACCCTGGTATTTTTGGTTGCCAATCTCCATTTCGGTGGTGCCATTCATCATTATCACAATTTCGGCCGGAGCGTGTGTGTGAGGTTCATGACTTTTAATTGCAGGATTCAAAGTTGTAACATGCATCTCAATACGCTCCGACATTGCCGATTTGCGGTCGAAAAATCGCCTGATTCCTCCTTTATCATGTGGTTGAAAAGCAATTGTATTCCAATCAAAAAACTGCGAACCACCAGCAAGCTTCCCACGGTCGGTATTCATTGCCGCTTTCGATTTGTACTTTATAATATAATACGTAGCTTCTTTTTCGCCTGAGTTTTCAATTCCATGTTCATCAAATGGCATTATTAAAACCACACTGCCGGGGTCAAGCACCTTTGAGACTCCTTCAACGGTAACTTTTATTTTCCCCTCTTTCACAAAAATGATCTCCTCTCCATCGGTATGTACCTGGCTACCATGAGGAGCCTTTCCGGGGAGAAGCGTGGTCGTATGAATTTCGAAGTTCTCAAAATGAGTGGTTTCACCTTTCATCAGCGATCGCTTTTCGCCGGTTGTGTTTTTTACAACTTCAGCCTTTGAAAAGCTATACACTTTTGATTCAATCTTTTCAGCATTGAGTGTGGGAAGCAACAAAATAAAAACTGAGGTGAGCCATAAAATTGTCTTCATACTAAAAAGCTTTTTAACAATTGCTGTAAATATAAACGAAAAATAAGCTATCTGATTAACAAAACCTGCCCTTTCATTGAGTGCCAAAAACCCTGAACATCGGCAAATTCGGCTTTCCATATGTAGTTCCCAGCCGGCGCTTTTCCGCTGTTTTTAACAGTACCATCCCATTTGTTTTCAGGGCTGTTCGACTCGAAAACAGGCTCTCCCCACCGGTTAAAAATGATAAATGCGAATTGTGTGGGATCAACACCAACAGTAACCGGCATAAAATTGCGGTTTTCAGGAATCTCGCTGTCGGGTCTGAAAGCATTGGGAGTGTAAACCGTGAAGGACAAAACCTCCACAGGCAAAAATGCTGAATCGCGGCATCCGAACTGCGATTCAACCTGTAACCCGACCAAATAATTACCAAGTGCGGTAAACCGGTGTTGCGGATTTTCGAGTTCAGAAAAAGAGCCGTCGCCAAAATCCCAATAAAACTTTCTCACATCAGGCGTAAGATTGGTAAAACTCAGGTTTGCCTGTTCAAGAATCGCCACCGGAAAATCGATTTCGAATTCAGCTTCAGGTTTGGGATGAACGAGTACCTGATCAGGCTTGAAAAGCGTATCAGAACAGCCGGTAATTTCGGAATGCGCAATTACTGTAAAACCAATGTTTCCGGGCTCGCTAAGCAGAAATTGAAGTTCGCTGCCCGATACATTTGCCGTGTCGGTAATCCACTGAAGCAAAACCTGGTAATCGCCTGAAGTGGCTTTTCCGGTTGTAAACAAAGGTTGGCATCCTTCGGCGGGATTGAATGTAAAATCAAACAGCGGTTTTCGTTTTGCTTTTGCACCCACCCAACTGCTGAAACAGCCAAATTCTTCAACCTGCAAATTCACGCCGGTAATTTGTTCTGTGAGTCGGAAAACGACAGAGCTGTTTTGACTTTCAACAAGTTCACCGCCTGTAAAACTCCAGTGACAAATGGTTGAATCGATGGCATCAGGATAAATAGCCACCGCTGTTTTGTCGTTACAAAATTCAGCATCGAGTTGAATGACCGCATTTGGTGTAGGAAAAATCTTCACCATTTCGTCAATCGTAAAACCTGCCTGGCACCCATTTAAAACGTTTGTAATCACCAGAGAAACATCAAATTTCCCTGTATCGGCATAAAAATGCGACATGTTCTGAACGCGCCCGATCGGCGAACCGTCCCCAAAATTCCATTCAAAAACAACTTCGTCGGGTACTTTTAGCTCACCCGAAAAAAATATGGTAGCCGAATCACAACCACGACTTTTAGCCGTGTTCATCACAAAATCGGGGTTAGCGCCAATCTGGAGAATTATTGTGTCGCTCCAACAGCCGTTTTCCTCCACAACAAGCGAAACAGAAGGATTCGAATTAAAAACACCCAGCGAAACACGGCGAATATTCCACGATAATGAATCGGCAGAACATCCGCCAAAATCCCAGAAATAACTGGCATTTTGCGTGGCATTTCCGATGTACCTGATTTCGCGGCTGTATCCTTTGCATTTGTCGTTGGGATTATCCATAAACTGAATTTCTGAAGTCGGAATTTCGGCAAACCTAAGCTGAAAAGTATCGTAAACCGTGCAACCATCGGGAGTGGTAAAAATTACAGATACTTCGTATTCGCCCCAATCTGCAACATTAATATCGGCTCCGGTTACCGTTTTATTGCTGAAAGTAAGTTTTGCAGGCTGCGTGGTTTTCCATTCTGTTTTTCCATTGGCCAGCATGTTTTCGTCGGCACCGGTAAAATCAAGTTCAAGCTTTCGGAGTTGAGTCCCGCAAATTATTTTGTCGCCTTTCATACCGACTCCCGGGACCGGGTAAACAGTAAATTTCATTGTATCGCGGGTGGCGCACCAAAAACGGTCGGTTACGGTAATTATGTATTCGCCGGTTTTGTCAACCTGAATGATTTGCGAAGAATCGCCGGTGCTCCATTCGTAAGTTCTGAATCCCGCTCCTGCATCCAGCTTCATCGAAAGCGGGGCACACCCGGCACTGTCGGCGCCAATTTCAGGTTTAACTTTTCCAGCTAAAATCACATAAATTGAATCTTTTTTCTCACAGCCATCAATGGTCTGGCCAATTGCCCAGTATTTCCCTTCGGTACTAACGGTGATTTTTTGTGTTGTATCGCCTGTGTTCCAAAGATATTCATCAAAATAAGGTCCGGCATCGAGCACAACCTGCGTGCCTTTGCACATCGGTAATGTGTCGCCCTCAAAATCGATGTTTTGCCCGATATCGAGGATTAAATCGAGATTGAAACCCACACCATAACCATAGGATTCGTAGCCACCGTAACCATAAACATAAGCGAGAAACCCGCGGTCTTCGTTCACATTTCTGAGCGTGTGATTACCTAAAGTAATCCTGAGTTGCGCGTACGAATATGCTGTGCCATTAAACGAATTGAAATAATTGCCTATAAAAGTTCCATCCAACTCAATATTATTGATTTCGGAAGATGGAGTTACAATATTCACATAATAGTTTTCAATCTGGTTTGAATCGTAGGCAACAAAAGTCACGTCATTTTTTGATTGACTTACTGAACTCAGAATAATCATAAAAGGGTCGCCATCGCCGCCGGTGTAGGATTGGTCGGTTCGGTTCGACTGGCTGAATTGGGCAACCAAAACAGGTTTATCAGCAAAAATCCGCGAAGGCTGGTTGAAGTACAAAATGAATTCAACAAACTCCCCGCTGTTGGCAATGGTGTACCGGGTTGTGCCAACAAGAACTGTTGTATTATTTTCAGAAGCCATAATCCGATAACGGTCGGCGTATCTTGTGTAAAGCGGAACTGCATAATATTCCTTACCCCAGGTTTGTACCGGCGGAATTTGTTCATACAAATGGTCGTATCCCCCCATTCCATCCTGTACCGGAACAACAGTGCTGTAATTTCCTGAATAAAAAGCCACAGGTTTATCAGATTGAATATAACTTCCGGTAAGATCTCCCTGTCCGGCATAATTCTGATTCAGCGACTGCACCTGGTAAACTTCTCCTTTATTTAAAAGAATTGTAAACGGAACTCCCGCCGGTTTTCCCAGATCGGTGATTTTTGAAGGTGTAATTGTAACAGCAGTACTGTCGATTGAAGCTACCACAAGAAATTCGCTGTTTCTTCCATGTGTCAGGTTGTTCTCATCAACACTCGGCGTGTAACACATTGCGAAATATTCCTTTCCAAGCGATTCAACCGGATAAACAACTGCAACATCTGCCGAACTGTTATCCCAGTTCAGCGCATAAACATTCACTGGTTTTTCTGCAATAAGATGAATTGCTTTGTCCTGAATCGTTTCCGATCCGGTTGCTTCTGCAAGTTCAAGTGGAATTTTTAATTGGTACGAGCCGTTTGCATTCACGCTCCCGGTTACATAAGGAGTTGTTGATTTGCCAAGGTAAATTGAGAATGCGGTTGCTTCACGGGCAGTAACTGTAATTTCGATATAATGAACATGCCTGTTATCTTTATCGCGCCCCTCCATAAATCCAAACCAAAAGTCGGTACCCTCAGTTGAACGGTGGCAACGGTCGTTTTCAGTTTCTCCCCATGCAAAAAGGTGAAAAACTAATAGCAGAACTAAAAAAAATATGAAAGACAATATTCGCATCGACCCCCTCGAAATTTCGGATGGCACTAATTTGGTTTTAATTTTTGTATTGCAGCGATGTAATACTGAATAAAATACACCCGTGTACGGGAGAACCCTAACCAAACTTAAGGTTTAATGAAATGTTTGCAGTGGTGAAATTAATTGTCAGTCCGAAACCCGGTTCAGTTTAATAAAGCCTGTTGAAATTTTCTTTTAAAACCGATTTTACTTCATCCATTGGAATTTCCCTGCCTAATTCCTGCTGAATTGAAGTAACCCCGAAAGATGAAAACCCGCAGGGATTGATATAATTAAAGTAGCGCATATCGGTATTTACATTCAGGGCAAAGCCGTGCATGGTAACATACCGGCTCACCCGCACCCCGATGGCGCAAATTTTCCGGGCCCGTACTTTGTGCGTAGCATCGAGCCAAACGCCGGTGGCGCCTTCCTTTCGTGCGCCGGTTAAACCATAAGCGGCAATGGTGGCAATAATGGCGTCTTCCATTTTTTCGATGTATTCGCGGACGCCGATTTTGTAATTTTCAAGGTCGATGATCGGATAGCCCACCAACTGGCCCGGCCCGTGGTAGGTAATATCGCCGCCGCGATTGATTTTGTAAAAAGTTGCTTCAATTTTTTTCAGAAAATCGCCGTGAGCCAGCAGGTTTTTTTCGTCGCCGCTTTTGCCAAGGGTGTAAACATGCGGGTGCTCCACAAGTAAAAAGAAATTTTTTGCTGAAGGATTTTTCAACGCCTGTTTATCGGCAGTTACTTCAGCAAGTCGCTCTTCCTGGTAGTCCCAGCAATCCTTATAATCTTTTAACCCTAAATCGATGAAATTAAATTCAGCCATAACTATACATTTTTTTCATTCTTCTTCCCCTTGGGGAAGGTCGGAATGAGGCTTTATCTTTTATGCATTAACATGTTCTTCGGCCCTGTACGAACTTCGCACAAGCGGTGAACTCTCCACAAACTTAAATCCTTTTTCTCTCCCGATTTGTTTGTACTCGGCAAATTTTTCGGGCTGAATGTACTCCACAACCGGCATGTGTTTCGGCGTTGGCGCCAGGTACTGGCCAATGGTCATCACTTTTACACCGGCTTCGAGCAAATCGTCCATAGTTTTCAGAATTTCATCATGATTTTCGCCCAAACCCAGCATGATTCCCGATTTTGCCACCCTGAAATTAGCCGCGATATATTTCAGTACTTCGAGGCTGCGACGGTATTTCGAGGCAAAACGTACAAACGGCGTTAAGCGCTCAGTGGTTTCGAGGTTGTGCGAAATCACATCAGGTCCGGCGTCGATCACCTGCTGAATTAACGCTGTATTTCCCCTGAAATCGGGAATCAGCACTTCGATGCGGGTTTCGGGATTCAGTTTTTTTACTTCAATAATGGTCCGCGCCCAGATTCCGGCGCCCTGGTCATCGAGGTCGTCGCGGTCAACCGAGGTAATTACGGCGTGTTTAACGCCCATCGTTTTGATGGTTTCAGCTAATTTTTCAGGCTCGTTTTCATCGGGAGGAAGCGGCTTCCCGTTTGGAACTGCACAAAATTTACATTTGCGGGTGCAGATGTTACCCAGAATCATAAAAGTGGCGGTGCCGCGATTCCAGCATTCGCCAATATTAGGGCAGTTCCCACTGGTGCAAATGGTGTGCAGACCGTGTGTGTTCACAAGGTTTTTTACTTTCGAATAGCTTTCGCCTTTTGGCATGTTCATCTTCATCCATTTTGGCAATCGTTGCCTTTCCTTCATCTCGTGTGCCATAAACAATTTTTTTGCAAAGGTAAAATTTTCGCGGGAGTTCAATGTTTTGTTGTCATTATCAGCACTACAACTTTACGGATTGATGTTGTATTCCAATAAAAAAATCATTCGCTTTGGTGAAGTATCAAAAAGTTGTATTTTCAAACGCCGAAAAAAAAACAACAACATCAAAATACAAAACGACGCAAAATGTCAAAACCGCTTGCAAAACCGTATGGCGAAAGCCAAAGCCAGTCAGTTAACCTGATTAGCGAGGGAACAAAAATTAAAGGCGATGTGCTTTCGAATGGCGACATCAGGATTGATGGTGAATTGTACGGGAATATTGCTGTAAAAGGCAGGCTCGTAATTGGCCCCAATGGGAAAATTGAAGGGCAGATTAACTGCGGTAACATCGAAACTTCGGGCTATATTAAAGGAAAAGTAACTGCCAGCGAACTGCTTTCGATGAAAGCGACTGCCCAGATTCTTGGTGACATTGTGGTTGGCCGGTTGTCGGTTGAACCCGGGTCCTTGTTTTCGGGAACATGTGTAATGAATGGCACCAAACCCGTTGATGAATGATTTTAACAAAAAAAGCCCGAAGACCCGGTTCGACAGCTTTATCCGCTACTCAAGCCTGGGATTCGAAATGATGGCAATCATCGGCATTTTCACTTTTGCAGGATACAAAACCGACCAGTGGCTCGATAACGATTTCAGGGGATTTACCCTCGGTTTTATGGTCGTTTCGGTAGTTTTAGCTGTTTTATATGGTGTGCGTGGACTGCTGAAAAAATAATCAGGATCAACATAGAAATGAAAAACTATATCATAAAATTAACCGTGTTAACACTTGTTTTGGCAGCTGCTGGTGCGTTGCTGTTTACAACGGTTGTTCCGCAGTTTTACCTGCCGGTTTTTCCGTGGGTGCTGCTTTTTTTTGCTGCGAGTTCGGCAGGCATTCATGCTTACCAGTTGCACATGGCCAAATCGGATATGGGCAAATTTACCCGCGGCAACATGATTCTAACCTTTGTTAAACTGCTCGTTTACTCAGCGTTTGCCGTAATTTACATTGCTGTTGACACTGAAAATGCCAAAGTTTTTGTAGCTGTTTTTCTGCTTCTCTATCTGGTTTTTGCTGTTTTTGAGGTTATCTCGCTTGCCGGTTTATCAAATCGTAAGAAATAATATTGCAGCGATGAAAACCTCTCAACCTGTTTTTCTGTTTAGGGGAAGGAAAAGTTTTTCAAAAGCATATTAAAAAACTTATAAATTTGTGGACACTGGAAAAAACGTTAAAAAAATGTTGAAGCTTTTCGCCGGAATTTTATTGAATTTTACACTCTCGGTTTTTGCAACTCTACCTGCGGTTGCAGAGGATACGCATTCAGCTCACGGAGAGCACATCACCGATACAACCGCTACTGAACCATTCAACGCCGGTAAATTTATTATCGAACATGTATCCGACAGTTACGAGTGGCATGTTGTTTCGTTTGGCGACACCCACATCAGTATTCCACTCCCAATAATTCTCTACAGCAAGAATCCGGAATGGCATAATGGCAAAAGCCTCCATATTTTCATGTCATCGAAGTTTCATCACGGCCATTCAGAATATAACGGGTTTCGCATTTCGCACGAAAAAGCCACTGAGGGAAAAATTGTGGAAATTGATGCGGCTGGCCACGAAGCCGGAAAACCCATCGATTTGTCGATAACAAAAGTTGTTGCTGAAATCCTGATTACGATTCTGATAATTTTATGGGTTTTTATTTCAGTGGCATCAAAAGTACTAAAAAATACGGGAAAAGCGCCCACAGGTCTGCAAAACGTAATCGAACCGGTTATACTGTTTATCCGCGACCAAATTGCCCGGCCTACCATTGGTGATAAAAAATACGAAAAGTATATGCCGTTTCTGTTAACCCTGTTTTTCTTTATACTCATCGAAAACTTTATCGGGTTAATACCTTTTCCGCCTTTTGGCGCTAACGTTACCGGGAACATTGGTGTTACAATGGTTTTAGCGCTTTTTACTTTTTTTATAACCACATTCAGTGGCAACAAACATTACTGGAAAGAAATTTACAACCCCGATGTTCCGTGGTGGCTGAAGTTTCCCATTCCTTTGATGCCCGTTGTTGAACTTACCGGTGTAATTACTAAACCATTTGTACTGATGGTTCGACTCTTTGCCAACATGATGGCTGGGCACATGATAATTACCGTGTTTGTAAGCCTGATTTTTATTTTCGCAAGCCTTTTCAGTCCGTGGGTCGGAATGGCTGCAAGTCCGGTTTCCATCTTATTCTCGGTATTTATTTTACTGCTCGATGTGTTGGTTTCATTTATTCAAGCTTATGTTTTCACTTTGCTTTCGGCACTCTATATCGGAATGGCGACTGCAGAGCATCATTAATATCAATTTAAAAACTAAATGCTATGTTATCAGCAATTTTAACTGTATTACTACAAGCCACCGCAGGCGCTGCCCTGGGAAAACTGGGAGCTGCCATTGGAGCCGGACTGGCTGCGATTGGTGCAGGTATCGGTATTGGTAATATCGGTGCAAGCGCTATGGAAGCCATTGCCCGTCAGCCCGAATCGGTTGGCGACATCCGCTCGAACATGATTGTTGCTGCAGCGTTAATCGAAGGTGTTGCCTTCTTTGCAGTAATCATCTGTGCGCTGGTTATCTTTATTTAAAAGTTTGATTTGACAACAACCCCCGGGATTGCCGGGGTTTTGTTGTCATAAACCTTAAAAATTAAAATTATGGGCTTAGTTAATCCAAACCCCGGAACGATTTTCTGGATGCTGATTATTTTCGGAATTACACTTTATATTCTCCGGAAATTTGCATGGAAACCCATCTTAAACGCCTTGAAAGACAGGGAACAGTCGATTGCAACTGCTTTAAATTCAGCCGAGGAGGCCAAAAGAGAAGTTGCAAGCTTAAAAGCCGACAACGAAAAAATTATTATTGAAGCCAAACAGGAAAAGAACATCATTCTGAAGGAAGCCCGTGAAATGAAAGATAAAATTGTTGCCGAGGCCCGTGAAAAAGCTGTTGCCGAAGGAACAAAAAGTATTGAACTGGCAAAACAACAAATTCAGGCTGAAAAAGATGCAGCAATAAACGACCTGAAAAAACAAGTGGCTGAACTTTCGGTGCTGATTGCCGAAAAAGTAATACGGAAAGAGTTGAGCAATAAGGCCGAACAGGAAAATATGGTGAATGGACTTGTTGACGAAATTAAACTGAATTAATACCTATGGATAGTTTAATAAGGGTGCGTTATGCAAAAGCATTTTTTCAGACTGCAAAGGAAAAAAATATGCTTGATCAGTTCAAAACCGATATCGAAACTGTTTTCGATGTTTGTAACAATTCACCCGAGTTTATTTATTTACTGAACAGCCCGGTAATTAAAAGTTCGAAAAAAGCTGAACTGATTGAAACCATTTTTAAAACAGCAGTAAATCAGATTACACTCAATTTTCTTTTGCTGATTACCCAAAACAAACGTGAAACAGAAATTCCGGGTATCTGTCGTAATTTTCTGGAGTTAACCCGAAAAGACCAAAACATCAAGACTGCAACCCTTGTTACTGCCAACGAAATCATTCCGGCAGTTACTGAAAAAATTAATACCATCATCGAAAAAGAATTAAAAGCCCGGGTTGAACTTTCAACCAAGGTAAATCCCGATATGATCGGCGGAATTATTTTGCGGGTTGATGACAAACAATACGATGCGAGTGTGGCTACCCAACTCAAAAAAATAAAACAGCAATTGCTGAATGCTGAAATTAAATAATTGAAAACCAAGCGTTAAAAAACAAATAAGATGGCAAATATAAAACCAGCTGAAATTTCGCAGATATTAAAACAACAGCTCGAAGGTTTTAAGACCCAGGCCGAACTGGAGGAAGTAGGCACCGTTTTGCAGGTTGGCGACGGAATTGCCCGTATTTACGGGCTTTCGAATGTGGAAGCTAACGAAATGATAGAATTTGAAAGTGGCGTTAAAGGCATCGTACTCAACCTCGAAGAAGACAATGTTGGCGCAGTTTTGCTGGGATTGTCATCGAATGTTAAAGAGGGCGACAGCGTAAAACGATTACAACGCATTGCATCAATTATGGTGGGCGAACAATTGTTGGGCAGGGTAATTAATACACTTGGCGAACCCATTGATGGGAAAGGTTCAATTCAGGGCCAACTGCTCGAAATGCCCCTCGAACGCAAAGCTCCCGGTGTAATTTTCAGGCAACCTGTAAAACAGCCTTTGCAAACCGGTATCAAAGCCATCGACGCTATGATTCCGATTGGCCGTGGCCAGCGCGAGTTAATCATCGGCGACCGCCAGACCGGAAAAACTGCCATTGCTATTGATACAATTATCAATCAGCGGGAGAATTTTGAAAAAGGTGATCCGGTTTACTGTATTTATGTGGCTATCGGACTAAAAGGGTCAACTGTGGCAAATACTGCGGCAACACTCGAAAAACATGGTGCAATGGCTTACACAGTAATTGTTTCGGCACCAGCCAGCGACCCGGCAGCTTTACAGTTTTATGCACCTTATGCCGGCGCATCAATCGGCGAATATTTCCGCGACACAGGCCGCCATGCACTCATTATTTACGACGACCTTTCGAAACAGGCCGTTTCGTACCGCGAAGTTTCGTTGTTGCTCCGCCGTCCGCCAGGCCGCGAAGCTTATCCGGGCGACGTTTTTTACCTTCACTCAAGGTTACTCGAACGCGCAGCAAAAATTATCGAAAGCGACGAAATCGCCAAAAATATGAACGACCTGCCCGATTGTCTGAAAGACAAAGTAAAAGGTGGCGGTTCGCTTACTGCTCTGCCTATCATCGAAACTCAGGCAGGCGACGTTTCAGCATATATTCCTACAAACGTAATTTCGATTACCGACGGTCAGATTTTCCTTGAACCTCACTTGTTCAATTCGGGTATCCGTCCGGCAATTAACGTAGGTATTTCGGTTTCGCGTGTGGGTGGCAGCGCCCAGGTAAAGGCGATGAAAAAAATTGCTGGTACACTCAAAATCGACCAGGCTCAATTCCGCGAACTTGAAGCATTCTCAAAATTTGGTTCCGACCTCGACAATGCCACAATGCGCATTCTCGACAAAGGCCGTAAGAATGTGGAAATTCTGAAACAAGGACAATATTCACCACTGAGTGTTGAAGCGCAAATTGCAATTGTTTACTGCGGAACCAAAGACCTTTTGCGTGTTGTTCCGGTTGACAAGGTAAGAACATTTGAAACCGAATTTTTGGAAGTGATGCAGATGCAGCACCGTGATGTTCTTGACGAACTGAAAGCCGGAAACCTGACCGACACAATTGAGGAAACCCTCAGAAAAGTAGCTGCTGAAGTAGCTGAAAAATTTAATAAGTAGATTACAGTAATTGAGTAACTGAGTAATTGAGTTAGTGAGGGAAAATTCCTTATTCGCTCATTCACTCAATAACACATTCACTAAAAAATGGCCGGTTTAAAAGAAATACGAATTCGGATAGCGTCGGTAAAAACCACACGGCAGGTTACCAGTGCCATGAAAATTGTATCGGCGGCAAAACTGAAGAAAGCGCAGGATGCAGTATCGCAAATCAGGCCGTATGCGGGTAAACTGCACGGAATTCTTACCTCGATAAGCGCCAGTCTTGAAAGTGCTGAAGATTCGGTATTCACACAACAGCGCGAACCTGAAAAGGTACTTGTCATTTTAATTACATCGAACCGTGGTTTGTGTGGCGGGTTTAACGCCAATATTTCGAAGAATGCAGCTCATCTGGTACACGAAAAATACAGCGAACAGCACAAAAAAGGGAATGTTGAGTTCATGTGCATTGGTAAACAGGGAATCAAACAGTTGAAACACCTGAAAATGAAGGTCGTTCAAACCAAAAATGAATTGTTTGACGAGCTGACTTTTGAAAATATTTCGGTTGTGGCCAACCAGGTAATGACTGATTTTGAAACAGGGAAATATGACCGAATTGAACTGGTTTACAACCAGTTTAAAAATGCGGCTGTGCAAATTCAAACTGCGGAACAATTTCTGCCGGTTGAAATTAAAGCCGACGGAAAATCAAAAACCAATGCCAATTTTATCTACGAGCCGTCGAAAGAGTACATCATCAATATTCTGATTCCGAGAATACTGAGAATTCAGTTTTACAAAGCGCTGCTCGATTCGCATGCAGCGGAGCACGGGGCACGTTTAACAGCCATGCACAAAGCAACCGATAATGCCACTGATTTGCTCAGCGTTCTGACACTTCAATACAACAAAGCCCGGCAGGCAAGTATTACAGGCGAAATTTTAGAAATCACCAGTGGCGCCGAAGCACTACAGTGATAAACTTAACTACTCTATAAAAAAAGGAACCGTTATTCAGTGAAATGAATACGGTTCTTTTGTTTTTAAACAGTTCCAACAAGCACAATCCGCGTGGCCTGCTGAAATCCGTTTTGCATGGCAGCTTTTCTGAACTCCTCAATTTTAGGGTTCATTGAATGATATTCCGGTGTGCCCGCAATTTTTTCAATGTGCTGAACTAATTTTCCAACTTTTGCTTCTACTTCGCTTTCATCAGTAACCAAAGTTTCCGTCTTTTCATCTTCAAACTGAAGCAAAATTTTAATTCCAGCGGCTGCAACCATTTCTTTTACAGCAGCTTTTGCAAAAGTTTCGTTATGCGTTTCACCAATTATTCTGTCGATTTTGCTGCGCAAATGATGCAGCATTTTGTGCACCTGCTGGGCCGCGTTCAAATCGTCGCTAACCAGTTCGTTTACAATTATCCAGCCACCGGGTTTTACCACCCTTTTCATTTCTGCCAGCGCGGCGCCGATATCAGAAAGGTGATGCAGCGCCATCGAAATTGTGGCAACATCAAAACTGTCGTCTTCAAATTCAAGCTTTTCAGCCACCATTTTTTGAAAACTGACATCGGTAAATTTTGCTGCGGCCTCTTCCAATGAGGCATCCAGCGGATCGACTGCCGTAAATTCAGCCTGTGGAAAAACATTTTTCAGAACCGCCAGAAAATCTCCTGTACCGGTGCCAACATCCAGAATACTGTGAACTTTTTTATCACTGAAAAAATTTGTGAGTTGCTGCATAATATTCATTATTAAATATCTAAAAATTATTCGATTAACATTTTCTGTTCCAGTTCAGCCATTTCGTTTTCGTCGGCCTGCGGAAACCAGTCGCTGATTTTGCTGCGCGCTTTTTCTTTAACCGCCGGAGTGATGGCCGATGAAACCTGTTTTAATGCAAAAAGCAAAACCCCGAGGTCGTCGGAATACCCAATGAGCGGCGTAAAATCGATAATTGCATCGGCTGGCATGATAAAATATCCGAGTGATGCAGCAATAAAAAGTTTGGTTTTCAAGCTTACACCACTGTCTTTCATTGCATAATAAAGCAGCAAAACCGCGTAAATTACCTTTACACCGGCTGCTTTCGAGAATTTTTTGATTTTCTCCCAAAGCGAATCTTCAGAATAATATTTTGCGTATTGGTCGTTCATTATTGTAGTGTTGCATTTGTGTAATCGGGTTGAAAACCGCTGTAAACAGTGGCAATCCGATCGAGAATCGCGCTGACTTCTTCTGCTGACTCAGCGCGTAAAAGCGCAATTTTCAGTTCCCTGAAATTGGGCAGCCCGGGGAAATAACGTGCAAAATGTCTTCTCAGCATCAGAATCCCCGATCGCTCGTCGTCCCTCCATTCGAGATTCATTTTGATTTGTTCCCTGATAACGTCAACAATCTGGTTGACCGTTGGTGACGGCAACAATTCCCCTGTTTCGAGGTAATGTTTTACTTCGGCAAAAAGCCACGGCCTGCCGATGGCTCCGCGCCCTATCATCAGCGCATCAACACCTGTGGAATCCAAGAGTTGCTTTGCTTTTTCGGCACTGTTGATGTCGCCATTGCCAATAATCGGAATCTGAATTTTCTGATTGTTTTTTACTTCGCCTATCAAAGTCCAGTCGGCTTTTCCTGTATAAAGTTGCTCGCGGGTGCGGCCGTGAATTGCAAGTGCTGCAACACCGGCATCCTGTAACCGCAGTGCAGCCTCCATCACAGGTTTATCGTCGTTTGTCCAGCCCAGCCGGGTTTTTGCTGTTACCGGAAGTTTTATTGCTTTTACAACTGCTGCAGCCATTTCCTGCATGGCAGGCAAATCTTTCAAAAAAGCAGCCCCGGCGCCGTGCCGCACAATTTTTTTCATGGGGCAGCCAAAGTTGATGTCGATAAAATCGGGATTGACTTCTTCGGCAACCTGCGCGGCACGCACCATCGAATCGATGTTGTGACCATAAATCTGAATGGCAACCAGCCTGTCGAAATCGAAAAGCTCCATTTTCAGCTTTGTCTTTTTCACATCGCGAACCAGCGCTTCCGACGAAATAAATTCGGTGTACATCACATCGGCCCCAAATTGCTTACACATCCACCTGAACGACTTGTAAGTGACGTCTTCCATGGGCGCCAGAAAAAGCGGGGTATTTTTAAGTTCAAGATTTCCGATTTTCAATTTATACAGGATTTAAAATTGAAGTTTAAGAATTTGTATGCCTAAAACCAAAGATGTTCAGCTAAAACTTTAGTCCCAATGATTGTTAAAATTAAACCGCCAATAATCAGTGATTTATGACTAAGTTTTGCCGGAACATTTTTACCAGAAAGCATTCCCAGCATGGAAGCGATAAAAGTAACGCCGCCAATAACGGCAACAGGGAAAAGAATTGGCATTTCTAAAAAACCAAAACTCAGCCCCACAACAAGCGCATCGATACTGGTGGCTACCGACAATCCAATCAGCACTTTAACATCGAACGGATTGAATTTTTTAAGCAATCCTTCAGGTTTTATTCCTTCAATTATCATTTTTATTCCGATTACCGACAGCAATCCAAAAGCTATCCAGTGATCGAAGGCAGCAATGAGAGTACTGATCTTTGAACCTAAAAACCAACCAATTACGGGAAATAATGCCTGAAAAAAGGCAAGTGAAAATGCAACCGGAACGGCCTGCCTGAATTTGATCTCCTGTTTCATCAAGCCACAGGAAACCGAAACGGCAAACGAATCGAAACTCAGCCCTATACCAAGCAAGAGAAAGGTTATAAATTGTTCTATTGTCATTTTTTATAAAAGGGGCAAAAATAATACTTTCAACCTGATAATGATTATCCTGCAAAACAATCGCAAAGCAGTGAGTCCAAAAGAAAAGAAAAAAACAACCCCTTTGTTATAAATTTGATTATTCGTCGTCAATTAACGTAAATGACAGCTGAAGAGTTTAAAAATAAAGTAATTCCGTATTCGGTTAAACTGTACCCGATGTTGTTCAGGATTCTGAAAAACGAGGAGGAAACCCGCGACGCATTGCAGGACCTGATGTTGAAACTCTGGAGCAGAAAAACTGATTTGGAGCAGTGCGCAAATCTTTCGGCTTACATTATTACAGCAGCAAAGAATCACAGTTTCGATTTGCTGAAAAAGAACAGGCCCGGTTTAATGAACGAAAACACGGAACAACAACTGCTCCGGCTTGAAGCATCCGGTTTCGATCCTGATAAACGGGAAAAGCTGGAACACGTTCACCGGGTTATTGGAGAAATGCCCGAAAAGTACAGGTCTGTTATTCAAATGCGCGATATCGACGGGCTTACATTTGATGAAATTAAAGAGTTTACCGGCCTCGAAATACCCAATATCAGGGTAATTCTTTCGAGAGCAAGGCTGAAAGTGAAAGAAGAAGTTGAAAAGATTTACGATTATGAAAACACAGGAAGATTTACTGAATAGATACTTCAGTGGAGAAACAAGCACTGAAGAAGAAGCTGAACTGAGGAAAAGCGTGTTGGCTGATGAAGATTCTGCTGAAAAGGATATGATGGAATACTTCAGCCTGATAGGAAAAGTACCTGAAAATCTGGAAGAACAAATTTTTATTTCGGTAACGCAAACTCAGGCAAAAAACCGCACCCTGAAAATGCAATTTTACAGGTTTGCTGCTGTAGCTGCTGTGCTGGCTGTTGTTATCACTGCGTATTTCGGGTTCCGTTCGGCTGAAAATAAACGTCTTGAAAAACAATTTTTTGTAATGGAACAGGCGCTTTCGCAGGTTTCGAAAAGCATTGAACCACAGGAACAGGAAGAAATGATTGTGCTTTGGGTTGACAACGATGTTGAAATAATTATCAATTAAAATAAAATACCATGAAACAATTGACATTTTTATTGCTGGCTGTATTGTTTGTTGCACCGGCAATTGCGCAAAACACAAACGATTTGTTTAACCAGTTAACTGAAAAATATGCCGACACCGAAGGTTTCAGCGCGAACCTGCTTACTGCCGACATGTTCGACCTGTACATTAAAAAGCGGAATATCGAGGAAACTTCGCCGGTTTTTGAAGCACTCAAAAAGCTCGACAGGATTATGGTTGTAGCGCAAAGCAAATTTTTTACTTCAGCGGGTCAGCCACCGACCGGGGTTGAGACAAAAACAGAAAAGGACGAAATCCACTCGGCCATGATTGAGCATTACAAAAAGAGCGGTTATACACTTTTTAAAACCGAAAAACGAATGGGCGAAGATGTGAAAGTTTACATCCGGAAAAACCAGGAGAAGATTGAATCGCTGGCGTTGGTCACACATTCAAATATGTCCACAAATCTTGTTGAACTTCAAGGGGCAATCGACCTGAAAACTGTGGCCGATTTAAACAAAGCACTGAACCTGAAAGGCCTTGAAAACTTAGGAAAAATTGACAATAATTCGCCTTCGTACGGATTTACCACAGGTAGTTATTTTTCAAACGAAAAATTAGAAGAAATGGCAGCCCGGCAACGTGATATAGCTGCAAGACAGTTGACTTTTACAGATGAACAACGCGCTGCTTTTGAAGATCAAGCCAGAGTTTCGGCTGAAAAGCAAATGCAGTTAGCCGAAAAATACCGGGAAATGGCTGAAAAATATGGTCGCGAGCCCATTTTTCTGAGCTATCCGGGCGACACAAATACAGTATATTATGTTGACGGGAAAAAAGTAAAAGCAAAAGAAATCAAGGAACTTGATAAAAGTAAAATTGAAAGTATTGAAATCAATAAAGCTGAAAAAGAGGGTGATAAAACAACAGTAAAAATCAAGACCAATAAATAGACGAATCCTGTTCATTAAAATGAAAAGAGGCGATTCAGTTGTTTGAATCGCCTCTTTTAGTAAAGTGGTCATCACATCACTTTCACTCGGTATATTTCGAGTAAGTTACGCTCAGCCTGATTCCTGTTTTACTTGTACTTCCCTTAAGCACCACCCTGTTAGCCACGCTATTTTTATAAGCAGGTGTAAGATAAAATCCAAAATTCCCGGCCTCACCTTCAATTATCTTTTGCATGTGCTGCGTGATATTAAAATGATAAGTATAATCTTCCCTTAATCCCCCTCCATAAAATGCCGGACTGAAAACATAATCAATTGGCAACAACTCTTTACCTGTTGAATCGATAACAGTAAATAACAGCTGATCAGGCGGCGGAAACCGGTGAATTTGCGAGGCAACTGTATCAATCTGGAAAATAAGTTCGGCTTTATTGATTGCAGTATTTATCGAATCTTTCCAGGAGGTAAGGTCATCGATAAATATTTTCGATTTTAACCCACCGTTTGCCTGCACAAAAATCAGCGAATCCTGAGTGGTTTCCGAATTCAGGTTGGGATAAAATGGAGCGCTGCTGTAATCGTGATCGATATGATTGATACGGGCACTGAATTGCGAAATCTCATAAGGCATAAGCAAGACAGAGTCTTTATTCACATCCACTGCAGATTTCAAGGAATCGTTATGATAAAATAATACAACTCCGGAACCACTGAAATTGCCTGAACCCTGGGTTTCGAGCGTAAGAATTGTACCCCCTTGGTTTGAAATTTTTTCTGATTCAATATAGAGTCCTTTAAAGAAATCAAGAAAAACATCATTGTTTACCACATCAACTGAATCGGCATTAAACAATTTCTCTGCGAGTGTGAAGTCAAGCGGAACTCTTATCAATTGATAAAATGTGTCCTGTGAAGCTGAATCGATCTTCACTTTGGGCGTAAATTCAATTTGTCCAAGTAATTCGTCTGATGCAAGCCCTTTCAAATCAACATCCTGTTTGTAGTCAAAATCGGGATCAATTGCCGATTCGAGTTCATAAACTTTCAAGCGTTGCTTTGTAACTGTATCGCCATAAATTACGCGGTAATATAAATAAAGACTTATCGAATCGGGTTGTGGATTGTGTTCTCCAAAATCGGGGAACCCCGATAACCTGAATTGGGCTGCAAAATCGATGGTGGTCACACCAAAAAGTGAGTCGTTAAAACTGCCAAGCAAACTATGGCTGGCTTCGTCGGTGCGAATTGAATCCTCTGAATGGGTGAATGAAGAAATATCGTCTTTTATTAAGGTATTCTTTATGGTGAGCAGGTCACCAGCAGGAAGCACCTCCAAACCAATATTGCTGTAATCATTACACCCGTAGAATACTCCAAGAAGCACAACGAGAATAACACCAAACTGTTTTATATTTTTATATGTACTTTTCACTCAATGAATTGGTTTAAATTGTTTTCGCAAACTGTTTTCTGATAAAATTTTACAAACGTATTAAAAATAGCATGACCTGCGGTGGGTTTAAAACCGAATTTTGATTTTTTAAGTTAAACTTCAGGCTTTTTAACAACCTGGATCAGAAAATCTGGTCGTAAAATGCATTGTATGCATCAATATATGTTTCCTTTGGTTGATAACCGAGTGATAATTTTCCGCTTGTTTTTATGTATTCCTTTACTTCTGAATTGATTGTTTCGGTAGCCTGAATCACCCCGTCAGAAAAATTAATCGCTAATTTATTTACATTAACATAAGTTGGGTCGTGTATAACTTTTACATCTTCCTTATCAATTCCGTCGAGTAATAATTTTTCACAAAAACTATTGTTCAGCGTGTTTTTAAATTCATCGTTATAAACCGAATACACCAGTTTTGATTGTTTAAACAAAGGATTGTGGTAGTAATATTTCTTGATGTACAGCGGAATCAGCGAGGCTAACCAGCCGTGACAATGAATAATATCGGGGGCCCATCTCAATTTGATTACAGTTTCGAGTACGCCACGGGCAAAGAATACTGCACGTTCGTCATTATCGGCAAACTCGTTGCCTTCCGGATCGGTAAGCACACATTTTCGCTGGAAATAATCTTCATTATCGATAAAATAGACCTGCATTCGTGCCGATTGTATTGAAGCCACTTTAATGATGAGCGGATGATCTGTGTCGTTAATCACCAGGTTCATCCCCGACAAACGAATAACTTCATGCAGTTGGTTGCGCCGTTCGTTAACACAACCGTACCGGGGCATAAAAGTTCGTATTTCTCTTCCCCTTTCCTGGATTCCCTGAGGCAAATATCTCGAAATTTCGGACATCTCACTTTCAGGCAAATACGGAAATATTTCCTGCGAAACATATAGGATTTTTTTCTTTTCCATTCTTACCGTGAACGCTTTAAATAACAGGCTGCAAAGGTAATAAAATTTATCAGCAATATTCAATTTAAGGAAGTTATAGCGGCTAAATCGTGACTCACACTCCCATTTTTTACGAAAAAAGCCAATTAAATTTATTTACTTTGCACCGCAAAAACAGACTATAGGATGTTACTGACAGCTACAATTTCGGAGTTAAAATCACATTTACCCATGCCTTCATCGGGTAAAAAAGTTGGATTTGTGCCTACCATGGGAGCGCTTCATCAAGGACACATTTCGCTGGTTAAACAAGCTGTAAATGAGAACGATATTGTTATTGTAAGTGTGTTTGTAAACCCCACCCAGTTTAACGACCCGAAGGACCTTGAACGTTACCCGCGCAATTTGGAAGCTGACCTTCGGCTCCTCGAAGAAACCGGTTGTCATTTGATTTTTGCCCCTGGCGTAGATGAAATCTATCCCGAACCCGACACCCGCAAATTTAATTTTGGCACCCTCGAAACGGTGATGGAAGGTAAACACCGGCCTGGTCATTTTAATGGAGTGGCACAGGTGGTGAGCAAACTTTTTGATATCGTTCAGCCCGACAGGGCTTATTTTGGACTAAAGGATTTTCAGCAATTAGCGATTATAAAAAACATGGTGGCGCAGTTGCAATTGCCCGTCGAAATCGTTTCATGCCCTATTATTCGTGAAGAAAGCGGATTGGCAATGAGCTCACGCAACGAACTGCTTACCGCCGACGAAAGAAAAAATGCGGCGCTGATTTCGCAAACTCTTTTTGAGGCAAAAAAACTTATAACCAAAAAATCCGTACCAACCCTTGCTGAATGGATTACTGAAACCATCAACAAAAATCCGTTTCTTCGTGTTGAATATGTCGAAATTGTTGACAGTTCAACACTTCAGCCCGTTGAAAACTGGAATGAAACTAAAGAAATTGTTTGTTGTGTGGCTGTTTTCTGCGGAAAAATAAGATTAATTGATAACATTGTTTTTAACTGAAAAATGCAAAGTCATGCAAATTGAAGTTTGTAAATCGAAAATACATAAGGTTACCGTTACCGAAGCCAACCTGCAATATGTGGGAAGCATTACCATCGACGAAGATTTGATGGATGCGGCCAACCTGATTGAGTACGAAAAAGTACAGGTGGTAAATATTAATAACGGCGAAAGACTTGAGACTTATGTGATTAAAGGTGAACGTAATTCAGGAACCATTTGTCTGAACGGACCAGCTGCCCGCAAAGTTGCGGTTGGCGATGTGGTTATTATTATGTCGTATGCATCGATGGATTTTGAAGAGGCCAAAACTTTTAAACCACAGCTGGTTTTCCCCGATACAGAAACAAACTCTCTGGTTTAATCAATTGCTGATTCGAAATCTGTCAATTTTTCGCTTCCTTTAATTTTACAGACACCAACTTAATTTTGTTGAGACTTGCCTTTTTTAGCTAAATTCAGCAACTAAACTTGCCCAATTTAGCTAAATTCAGCAACTAAACTTGCCCAATTTACATTTTCTAATAAATTCATCTATCTTTGAACTGAAATTGAAATTTAGACTCAAAAATGGATTGGTACAAAAGATATCTCGAAAAAACAGGTAACTCTTTCCTTACCCCGGGGAAAGTATCGGTACTGTATGGCCCCCGTAGAGTTGGCAAAACTGAACTACTTAAAAAACTGATTTCAGCGTTTGAAGGCTCAATATACAGTGGTACAGGCGATAATCTTGAATTGCGTGAAGTTCTTTCATCACAGGAACTGAGTAAGATTACCACCAATTTTTCAAAATACGAACTTATTTTTATTGATGAGGCACAGCGAATACCTGAGATTGGGTTTGGACTTAAATTACTGATTGACAATTATCCTGAAAAAACTATTGTTGTAACAGGCTCATCTTCTTTTGGATTATCAAAAAACATTGGAGAGCCACTCACCGGAAGAAATATTACAAGAATACTATATCCGCTGTCGGTTTACGAATTGTACGATCAATCCGGAGGAATGAAGGTACATGAACAACTTGAAAATCTGATGATTTTTGGTGGTTATCCAGAAGTTTTGAATGCATTAACCGTTACCGATAAAATGGAATATCTTCTGTCATTACGCGATTCCTATCTTTTTAAAGACATTCTTGAACTCGAAAACATCAGAAATCCGTTAAAACTTACTGAACTGCTTAAATTACTGGCATTTCAGATTGGTCGCGAGGTTTCATTAAACGAACTCGGAAACACTCTGGGAATTGCCAAACAAAGCGTTGAAAGATATCTTGATTTACTTGAAAAAACATTCATTATAAAAAGAGCGGGCGGATTCTCACGAAATCTGCGAAAAGAGGTGGTGAAGTCGGCACGTTACTATTTTTGGGATGTTGGAATCAGAAATGCACTGATTAACAATTTTAATCCGCTGAGTCAAAGAAACGACACCGGGATGCTTTGGGAGAATTTTATGTACATGGAGCGTCTGAAAACAAAACATTACAAACGAATATTCTCAAATGACTATTTCTGGAGAACCTATGACCAGCAGGAAATAGATTTGATTGAGGAAAGAAGCGGAAAGCTTTTTGCCTATGAATTTAAATACTCCCCGAAAAACATGAAAGCACCGAAAGCCTGGCAGAATGCATATCCTGATTCTGAGTTTATGGTTGTATCAAAAGAAAACTATCTTGATTTTCTCATCTGAAAAAAATTGAAATGCACAAAAAAGTAACCATAAAACTTCATCCTATTGGTAAAACGGTGAGTGTAACCCGCGGTACACCGCTGATTGATGTTTTACATGAATTTGGAATTGAATTTCCGTGTGGAGGAAAGGGAACTTGCGGAAGCTGCAAAGTAAAACTTATAGATGGAGAACTTAACATCGACCAACTTCAACAGAAAAAACTAAATAAGTTAAAACTGGGAAGCAATTGGCGACTTGCCTGCTTTTGCAAAGCCGAAACTGACATTACCCTCGAAATAACACAGTTCGAAAATATAATCCTGGCCGACAATTCAAATTTTGCATTTAGGCCTAAACAAGGATTTGGAGTTGCAGTTGATTTGGGAACTACTACCATTGTGGCTCAATTGGTTAATCTTGAAAACGGTCATGTTCTCGATTCAGTGTCTGAGCTCAATCCACAGGCAAAGTTTGGCGGCGACCTGATTTCGCGTATCCAGAGTTGCCTTGATGGAAAACAGAAAGAATTACAAAAACTGGTAAGGCAAATGATTGGGCAAATGATTGAATCGATGCTAAGCAAACATCAGGTTAAAGTAGTTGACGTGGTTTTGGTTGGCAATACGGTAATGCACCATATCTTCAGTGGCTTGCCAGTCAGTCCGCTTTCTTTTTATCCGTTTCACTCTCCTTTTTTGGAGATGCAAAAATTCAGTTCCGCAGAATTAAACTGGAACTTGCCCGAAAATGCCGAAATCATTTTCAGTCCGTCAATTGGCAGCTTTATTGGCAGCGATATTCTTGCCGGTATTGCAGCCACACGGATGGCAGAAAATGAAAACTATTCGATATTAATCGATCTTGGAACGAATGGCGAAATAGTAATTGGCAACCGACACAAAATTGTTTGTGCATCAACAGCAGCGGGACCGGCATTCGAAGGAGCAAAAATAGGCCAGGGAATGCGGGCAACCACGGGTGCAATCTCGTCGGTTGAGTTCGAAAACAACAAGTTAAATATTCATGTTATCGGGAATGTTGATGCAAAAGGCATTTGCGGAAGCGGGCTGATTGATGTGATTGCGATGCTGCTGAACCGCGAAGAGATAGGCCTTTTTGGCGAAATAAACAGCGGTGCCGATTCGGTACAGCTCACTAAAAATGTAAGCTTAACACAACAGGACATCCGCGAATTTCAACTGGCAAAAGCTGCCATTGCCACCGGTGTGCAGGTTTTGCTGAACCAGCTTCAGATTTCTTATACCGATATCGAACATGTTTACATTGCCGGTGGTTTTGGTAATTTTCTGAATATCGGCAACGTAATCCGCACAGGATTAATTGAATGCGAAACGGAAAAGATTATCAAGTTTGGAAACACCGCGCTCATCGGGGCAAAAATGTTTTTGTTCGAAAGCGAAGATTTTTTGGTGAATATTCTTGCAAAAACAAGTCACGTCAATCTTGAAAGCGACCCCAATTTTCAGGATATTTACATCGAAAAGATGATGTTGGTTTAAATTCCAAAACCCAAATTTCAAAACCCAAATCTCGGGTAAAACATTGTTTCGTGAGTAAGAAAAATAAGGAATATCGAATAGGAAATAACAAATCTGAAATTGGGGTAAAGCCAATATCTCTTTAAGTTTTTCACTCCTCCTCTTGGGGAGGTTGGGAGGGGCTTTTCCCCAGTTCCTTTGTCGATAACAACCCGCAGGCTGCATAAATGTCCTGACCGCGCGATGCCCGGATTGTGGTTAAAATTCCTCTATTATTCAATGCATCTTTAAATTCCTGCATTTTCTGGTCCGACGGGCTTTTCAGCGGAGTACCGGGTACCGGGTGAAAACGAATCAGATTAATACGGCATTTTAATCCGTTTAACAGTTTCACCAGCTCTCTTACATGAGCCGAAGAATCGTTAAGTCCTTCAAAAACAATATATTCGAACGAAATCCGGCGTTGCCGGCCAAAATCCCAGCTTTTTATTTCGGCAACCACGTCTTCAATCGGGTATGCAACCTGCACCGGCATCAGTTGTTGGCGCTCTTCGTGAAAAGGAGTATGCAGACTCACGGCCAGGTGTGCATCACTTTTTTCAAGGAAAGTGAGCATTCCCGGAATAATGCCGATTGTTGAAACCGTAATCCGGCGGGGGCTCATTCCATAACCCCAGTCTGAAGTAAGGATTTCGATGCTTTTCAAAACCTGATCAAGGTTATCAAAAGGTTCGCCCATTCCCATGTAAACAATGTTCGAAACCTCATCTTTTTCGTCGATACTACGGATTTGGTTTACAATTTCGCCAGCCGAAAGTTGTCCTTGAAAACCCTGCTTGGCAGTGAAACAAAACAGGCAACCCATTTTACAACCTACCTGCGAGCTCACGCAAACCGTACGGCGATCGCCTTCGGGAATCATTGCCGTTTCGATAAATTTATTTTGAAGTGTTGGGAAAAGGTATTTTTTTGTTCCATCAATACTGGCCTGAACTTTTGTGTAGGCAGTCAGTCCGAATTCATATTTTTCGTTGAGAATATCGCGGGCTTTTTTTGAAAGATTACTCATTTCGTTAATCGACGATACCGGTTTTTTGTACAACCAATCGGCAATTTGTGCAGCAGTGAACTTTGGGAGGCCCAGCTCCTGCACCATCGTTTGCAACTCGGGTAACGTTTTTCCAAAAAGGCGCTCTTTCATTTAATTCAATTTTGTGCAAAGATAATCTGACATTGTCATTTCGACGTGTGTGCGAGGAGAAATCTGTATTTTAAGAAAAGAGATTTCTCAGTCGTTCCTCCATAGAAATGACAGCAATCATGCATTTTCCAACGTTTCTGAAAAACCTGGTGCTTTCCGGTGTTTTGTTGCCTGTTCAAAAGCATAAGCAATTGTAAGTAACACAGGTTCGCTCCATGCACGGCCAAAAAACGAAATCCCAACCGGCAATTCGTGTACAAACCCCATGGGCACTGTAATATTCGAATAGCCCGAAATCGCAGCCGGTGACGAACTTCCTCCACCGAAATGGTCGCCGTTTACCCAGTCGATTGTCCATGCCGGACCATTGGTAGGTGCAATCAGCACATCAAGATTGTGTTTTTCCATCAATGCATCGATGCCCTCTTTCCCGGTAATACGTTTCGAATCAGCTAAGGCTTTAAGGTATTCTTCCGAAGTCAAATCGCCTTTTGCCTGGGCTATTTCAAAAATCTCCTGACTGAACCAAGGCATTTCCCTGTCGCTGTTCTTTTTATTGAATTCAATGATTTCAGCCATTGATTTCACCGGTGCACCGGGATGTTCTTCAAGGTATTTGTTCAGGTCGGCTTTAAATTCGTAGAGCAAAACCTGGTACGACAATTCATCAGCCTGGCGGAGGTTCTCAAAATTTAAACCTTCAACAATTTCAGCGCCTTTGGCTTTCAAAACATCAACAGCCTGTTTAAACAGATCATCAACTTTTGTATTGAACCCTGATAGTTCAGCCATCACCCCAATCCGCTTTCCAGCTAATCCTTCAGCATTCAAAAATTGAGTATAGTCACTGAAAATTTCACCTCTTTCAATGTGTGTTTCAGCGTCAGTGGGGTCGAATGCTGCCAATGCACCAAGCAAAATTGCTGCATCTTTAACGGTGCGTGCCATTGGTCCGGCGGTATCCTGACTGTGTGCAATCGGAATAATTCCGCGGCGGCTCCACAAACCCAGCGTAGGTTTTATGCCCACAATCCCATTAATTCCCGACGGACAAACAATTGAACCGTTGGTTTCGGTGCCAATTCCAACAGCGCACAAATTGGCTGATATTGCTGCCCCGGTTCCAGAACTTGAACCACAAGGCGAACGGTCGGTAGAAAACGGGTTACGAACCTGGCCACCACGCCCGCTCCACCCACTCGACGAAGTGGTTGAACGAAAATTTGCCCACTCACTCAGGTTGGTTTTTCCTAATAAAACAGCTCCTGCATCGCGCAATCTTTTTATAATAAATGCATCGATGTTGGCGATATTTCCTTCCAACGCCAGCGACCCGGCAGTGGTCTGCATTTTATCAAATGTGTCGATATTGTCTTTAATTAAAACAGGAATGCCATGCAACGACCCGCGCACTTTTCCGGCTTTCCGCTCCTCATCGAGTTGCCGTGCTATTGCTATTGTATCGGGATTGATTTCGATTACCGATTTTAAAACCGGGTCAACCAGTGCAATACGGTCGAGGTATTTTTGACAGAGACCTTCGGCAGAGACTTCACCCGAAACCATTTTCTGTTGTAATTCGTCGATGGTTATTTCGTTTAAATCGAAAGTTGCAAAATCAGGTTTTGCAGTTTCGACTGGTTTCTGCGATGTACAGGCGCCCACGCCGGCCAAAGCTACAACTGAACCGCTTAATGCTGTGGTTTTAAAAAAAGTACGTCGTTTCATAGTACAGATTTTTAGATTCTTAGATATGAGTAGTGAGCCTTTTTTATTTGACTTTATCCGGGTTCTTTTTTACAAAGTCGCCCCAGTTTTTATATTCTTTTGATTTTTCGGGTTTTCCCTGCTGAATAAAATGACAAATGGCTACAGCCACAGCATCAGTAGCATCGAGGCTTTTTTCAATTTCGTTTAAGTGATACACTTTTTGCAGAAAATAGGCAACCTGCTCTTTCGAGGCGCGCCCCATTCCGGTGATAGCCTGCTTTACCAGCAAAGGTGCATACTCAAAAATGGGAACGCCATACATAAGGGCAGCCGCCATAATTACGCCTTGTCCGCGGCCGAGCTTTAACATTGACTGAACATTTTTTCCGTAAAACGGAGCTTCGAGCGCCATAACATCGGGTTTGTATTCCTTAACCAGGTGCATTGCCCGTTCATGCAGATAATTCAGCCTTTCGTAATGGTCGGCAAGCTTTCCGGGAATGATTGTACCCATATTCAAAATTACCGGCACTTTCCCGCGGATTTCAACAAGACCATAACCGGCTACAGTTGTTCCGGGGTCGATACCCAGTATGCGAAGTGGTTTTTCCATTCAATAAAAATAATGACTTTTTGAAACTTATGAAGATTGGTTGTGACTTTTAGAGACTGGTTGTGATTGGTTGTGACTGAAAGTGGATGAAAGTGGCTAATAGTGACTGAGGGTGATTGATGGTGATTGATGGTGACTGGTTGTTAAAGAAGTTTCAATTAATCTCTATTAATCTCCATCAGTCTCTATAAATTTCTATTCTTTTCTTCTTCCCCAATTGTTGCAGAAGAACTCCCCCCACAATAAATATCAGCCCAATAAATGTTGTGACGTAAATGGTTTCTTTCAGTATAAAATGAATAAACACAAGCGAAAGAAAAGGAGCGAAAAACACGAGATTCCCGATTTTTGCGTTGTTGGTGCTCAGGTTCATGGCTTTCATCCACAAAACGTAGGTGATTCCAACTTCGAAGATTCCGACATAAATTACCGCCCAAAGTGAAGTTCCGGGATGGATTTCAAAATTGGAAAAAAAGTAAACCACGGGAGCCAGAAAAATCAAGCCAAAAGCGAAATTGAGAAAGAGTTTCACCACTTCGTCGCGGCGGTCGAGCACATTCAGAATCCAGTACATCGACCACAAAACCGAACTGCCCACTGCCAGCGCCAATCCCAGCGGATTTGTATTTTTAAAGCCCCCGGTGCCACCTTGCGAAGCAATAATGATAACACCCGAAAAACTTACCAAAAGGGCAGCAAAATTGAGCCACGAAATTTTTTGTTTCAGCAGCGGAACTGAAAGCAGCGCCAGAGTAACCGGCCAAATCATATTTACCGGTTGTGCCACCTGTGCCGGTAAAAGCGAATACGCCTTAAACAAAACCAGGTAATAAAGCAGCGGATTGAATGCGCCCATAAAAACCGAATTAAGCCACTGACGCGGTGTTTGCTGGAATATTAGTCCGGCTTTATTCTGCATTATCAGCACAAAAAAAAGTAACACAACGGTTACTGCCGAACAGTAAAAAATAAGCTGGATAAAATCGTATTCACGCAAAGCAAGCTTAAAAGCCGTGGCCACGGTTGACCAGAAAAGTACAGCCAACCCTGCAAATAACAGCGCTTTATTCGTTGATTTCATTGTTCAGAACACCATTCATAAACTGTTCTTCATTGGTCGGAACCTGTTCTATATCGGGATAAATTGCCCGCAGTTCGCGGTATTTACTGCGTGATTCTTCGGTAAATACACTGCCTGGGTAACGGGTCATAATTTCTTTGTAAAGGTTTTTCGCCTTTTCTTTTTCATTCAGGTTAAAGTTGCAAAGTTCAGCTAACATAAAAGTTGCATCGTCACCCAATAAATCGAAACCAAACCCGTCAACAATTTTCTGAAGTTGTTCAGCAGCCATCGCATAGTTCTTTTTTTCAATATCGATTTTTGCTTTACGGAAAAGAATGTCATCAACGAGCGAATGATAGGGATACATTTCTGCCAGCGAGTCAAGCGTTGCCATGGCCAGTTCGTTTTTATTCTGAAAGAAAAGCAAATCGGCACGGGCAAACATTTCAAGTGGGGCAGCAGTTGTGTCGAGATTCAGGTTATTGCCAATCAAAAGCGAAAGTTCCATCGCATCGTTGGCAGTGAGTTTCGAAGTGCTGGCTTTCAGTACATCAATTTGTGCCTTAGCCCAGCTGAAATTCCCGAGATAATATCCAAGTTTTGCTTTTTTCAGTTTTACATCGTCGCCAAGCGAGTTGTTTTTATTGGCGTCAATCACCTGAGAATACAGCAGTGTGGCCTCCCACGGGTCGCCCGAATAGATGTAAATATCAGCAAGTTCCGATTTCAGTCGTCCCCATTCTTCGGGTTTTAGCCGTGGAATTTCAATGGCTTTGTTAATTAGCGCAATTGCATCGTCACTCCTGTCGAGATAAAAAGCAAGCAAGTGTGCATTTTCCTGAATCAGGTACAGGTTGGCCGGAGTCATTCCAAGAAATCCGAAACCTTCAGCAAACCGGGTTGCAAGTTGTTCTCCAACCGCCTTATCTCCGGGCGTTTCGCTTATAAACTGCAAATACGAAGTATGAATTCTGGAAGAAAAAGACAGTGCATAATACGGGTTATCCTTCCCCTTTTCAATCAGATAATCAAATGCTTTTAAAGCATCATCATATTTTTTATTATTCAATGCCATTTGCCCCAATTGAGTAATCTGTGCGTCTTCAGTTCCGATACGGCGATCGAGGGCGATGGATTGGCGGAGCGCGCTCGAAAATTTTCCTTCCTGCAGGAAGAACCAGATAAGCAGGCGGTTGTACCCAATTACATCGGGGCTTGCCTGAATTCTTTTCAATACCTGTTCGCGAAATGATTCAAGCAACTCATCGTCGATATCGAGCCGCATTGCAGAAGCGAGGCTGCTTTCAACACGCGGCAGTTGTTGCTCGCTTTGTTTCAGGAGGTCGAGGTATTTCTCCATCATGTTGGTGTAATCGCGTACGTATGAATATGCCCGCGCAAGTTCGTAATCGAATTGCCCGGCACCCAAAACCTGTTCGCCTTTCAGGTACGTATTCTTGGCATATTCATATTCCTGCCATCCCAGAAAGGCATTGGCAGCTAACAGATATTCATTCTTGTTTCCGGCAATAATGGAAATTGCCTCGTCATATTTTAGTTTGCTTTCAGCTGGTTTTTCCTGCATTTTCAATACATACCCCCAGTGAATGTAAAATTCAGGTTTGGCAGGTTTTTGCTTTTTAATCTCCTGCTGAATTTGCCTGATTGCATCATCAAAACGTTGGAGCTGAATCAAACAGTCGAGGTAATACCTGAAATAGGTTGAATTTTTCGACAATTCATAAACAGACCAGAGAGATGGAGCTGCTTTTTCAAAATCGCGGGCATTGTAATACTGAATCGCCAGATTCGATTTGGTCTGAATCTGATTTTGCTGCGCATTTTGCTGGCCTTTCAGGGTACCGGCAAAAACAAGAATCAAAAATATATTGAGGAAATACTTCATTTTAAAAACCATCAGTTCACAAAAATAACATTCCCGTGGCATGAATAGTTTTTAAACAAAATTTTTTCGGCTAATTCGGGTCGTAAGCCCATTTCAGGTAAACACTTCCCCAGGTAAAACCGGCGCCAAAAGCGACAAGAATCACATTGTCTCCTTTTTTCAGTTTCTTTTCGTAATCCCACAAACAAAGCGGAATTGTGGCCGAAGTTGTATTCCCATATTTCTGAATGTTTATCATCACCCGTTCAGTTCCCAATCCCATGCGGCGGGCTGTAGCGTCGATGATGCGCATGTTGGCCTGATGAGGAACAAGCCATGCAATATCTTCTGATTTCAGATTGTGTTTAATCATAATTTCTTCGGCAATATCGGCCATGCTTGAAACAGCAGCTTTAAAAACCACCTGGCCTTCCTGATAAACAAAATGTTCCATGCGGTCAACAGTTTCGTGGGTTGCCGGAAGTAAAGAGCCACCAGCTTTCATGTGCAGGTGGTGGCGACCCAGTCCGTTTACACGGTTGATATAATCAACCACTCCTACATCTTCAATGGTGGGTTCGAGTAAAACAGCAGTTCCTGCATCGCCAAACAGCGGGCAGGTGGTCCGGTCGGTGTAGTTGGTTATGGCCGACATTTTTTCTGCAGCCACCACAATTACTTTATTATATCGTCCCGACTCGATAAACTGAACTGCGGTTGACAGCGCAAAAACAAAACCCGAACAGGCAGCATTCAGGTCGAAACTCCAGGCATGGCTGATTCCTACTTTTTGTGCAATAATATTGGCCGTTGCAGGAAATGGCATATCAGGAGTGATGGTAGCGCAAATAAGCATATCGATTTCGTCGGGGGATGTATTTGTTTTTTTGAGCAGGTCTTTCACCGCTTTAACACCCAGATCGCTGGTAGCTTCGAGCGGGTCTTTGCTGATTCGCCGCTCTTTAATTCCGATACGTTGCATAATCCATTCATCGGTGGTATCGACCATTGTGCTGATTTCGTTGTTAGTAAGAATATATTCGGGGAGGTATGCACCCACTCCTGTAATTGCTGCTTTTAAAGTTGCCATTGATTCTGAAATCGAATTGTTAAATTTAAAATGTTACTTTTTTTGAACGGGTGAAATTAGAAGTATGAATGTTAATATCAAAAATTGAACTTACCTGATATTGTTGTGTGTGGAAATAATTAAAGTTTGTTCAAAATAATTCATCCTTGTGTTCGAAAAATCAGCAGAATCATGATTTTGAATTGAAGAAAACCGAAAGTACTTGAGTTTATTTCAACAAAAAAAACAGGACAAAAAAAAACCAGGTTGTTCACCTGGTTTATACTGCAATTTCTTTCACAATTACCTGCTTGCCTCTGTAGTATCCACATTCGGGACAAACTGTATGGTATTTTACTGTTGTTCCGCAATTTGAACAAGTAGCCAGTGTAGGTGCAATAGCTTTGTCGTGCGTGCGCCTTTTGTCTCTTCTCGATTTCGAGTGTTTATGTTTTGGATGTGCCATAATTTATTTGTTTTTAATTGTTATTTCCCAGTTTTCGTAATGCATCCCAGCGTGGGTCGGTTTTTACCTCTTCAGCTGCCTGAGCATGTTTATACTTTTTCAGTTTTTCAATCATTTCGCGGTTACATTCGCGTTTTCCGTCGATGTTTTTAGGGTGAACATGCCGCAATGGAATGCTCAGCACTGCGTATTCGTAAATTATTTGTGCAAGGTTTAACTGATGTTCATCGGGGCTTACCCACATAATGTTTTCACCCTCGTCATTTTCACCTTCGCCAAATTTTACAAAAACTTCTGTACTGTTTTCCACCGGTTGTCGGTAAAGTTCAAGACAACGGTCGCAGGTAAGTTCAAGCCAGCCTGCAAGTTCGAGATAAAGCTTTAAAAACGTACTTCGCTTTTCAAGTGTTACCCTAATTTCCAGATTTCCGTTATCAACAGGACTTTCTTCAAAATGTGCAAAGAACTGATTGTTCACCTCAAATCCGAAATCGTGGAGTCCTTCTTTAAGGCCTTTAAATTCAATATTATATTTCATCTTCCAGCTCACGTTTCGAAAAAAGAGTGGCAAAAATAGAAATTTTTTATCAACACCCGAATGTTTCTGCAAAATATTTGGAATTTGGGTGAAAATGAAACAACTGATTAACATCGCAAATCCCTGAGAAAATGCACAAAACAGGCTATTTCCCGTTACCTAAAATAATTCTGAAAGTTGTTCCTTTTCCAACCTCTGACCATTTAATAAAGATTTTTCCATTGTGGTAGTTCTCAATGATCCGTTTTGCCAGCGATAAGCCCAATCCCCAACCCCGTTTTTTGGTTGAAAATCCGGGTTGGAAGATGGTGGTAAACTGTGATTTTGGGACCCCTTTCCCTGTATCGGTAATATCAATAAACACTTGTTCTTCTTTGGTTTTCACATCAATAGTTATGGTGCCGTTGTTGCTCATGGCATCGATGGCATTTTTGCAGATGTTTTCTATTACCCACGAGAACAGCGCAATATTCAATGGGATTTCAATTGCTTCATTTTCATTGTAAAGCGTTTTGAAAACAACTTTGTCAGAAGAGCGGGTTTTCAGGTATTTCACCGTTGAACTCAACGCACCAATTACATTTGCAGGATGCAGCTCAGGTTTCGAGCCAATTTTCGAGAAACGTTCGGTAATCCGTTCCAGCCTTTCAATATCTTTTTCAAACTCCTCAATTAACGACTGTTCCACATTTTGCAATTTCAGAATTTCAATCCACGCCATTAGCGATGAGATTGGCGTTCCCAATTGGTGTGCTGTTTCCTTTGACATGCCAACCCAAACCTGGTTTTGCTCGGCTTTTTGTGTTGCATGAAATGCAAAATAAGCCACAATAATAAATACCACTATCACAAAGAGCTGAACATAAGGATAGTAACGAAGGTTTCGTAAAATACTCGATTCGCGATAATACAGCATTAATACATTCTCTTCCGACAGTTTGATTGGAATGGGGTCGTTGGCCTCTTTCATTTTTTCCAACTCGTTTTTTAACACTTCCTGTTTTCGCTCAGGTTTATATTTTATGTTGGCATCGGTGTTAAAAATGCTGTCCTTTTCGACTATAATAATAGGAATTGTTGTGTTTTGTGCGTTAATAAGATTTAGGAAATTAAGAAATTTTGTGTTTAACAGTTCCATTTCAGGCGAGGTGATTTCAATGCTCGCATCTATAAACTCCTGTGTTGCAGTGGCCCAAAGTTCAACCTTTTTGCGTTCTTCACCGGCCATTTTCTCGGTAAGCCAGCTGGTATATACCAGCGAACTGACTCCAATTAAAACAGCAACTGTGAGCAGCAGTATTTTACCTCTTCGTCTTTTTTGATAAATGTCCAAAGCAATTCGGTTTTTATTAAAAAATGAAAACGAAGGAAAGTTAAATATATTATTCTTTCACGTTGAGGCTTTTTAAATTTTTGGTAATGCACAAAATTGCAGCCCCCCCGGGTACGTTCAGATCACCTCGTCGGACTCAGGTTTTCCAAGCAGTTCGAGCACTGAATTTGTAATTCCTTTTACATCGATGCCGCAGTCGCGGTATAAATCGTCGGGAGTTCCGTGTTCAATAAATCTATCAGGGGTACCAAGCATTTTTACTTTTGCGTGATAATTTCTCCCAGCCATAAACTCGAGAACTGCACTCCCGAAACCGCCACTGATAACGCCATCTTCGATAGTAACCACAAGACTGAATTTCTGAAATACTTCGTCGAGTAAATTTTCGTCGAGGGGTTTAATAAACCGTAAATCATAATGTGCAGCCGAAACATTTTTGTTTTCAAGACTTTTAACTGCCCGTTTGGCAAACACACCGGCTTTGCCAATACTCAGCAAGGCCACATCATTTCCATCGGCAAGTTTACGTCCTTTCCCGATTTCAATTTTTTCGAAAGGCTTACGCCAGTTAGGCTTAATGCCACAACCGCGCGGGTACCGGATTGAAAATGGTAGTTTATTATCGGGTAATTGCGCTGTGTACATCAGGTTGCGCAATTCAATTTCATCCATCGGGGCCGAAACTATCATATTTGGGACTGAACGCATGTAGGCAATATCAAAAACACCGTGGTGTGTAGGGCCATCTTCGCCAACCAACCCGCCACGGTCGAGACAGAAAATTACCGGCAGTTTTTGCAACGCAACATCATGAATTATCTGGTCGTAAGCACGTTGCATAAAAGTGGAGTAAATATTACAGAACGGGACCATTCCCTGTGCCGCCAATCCGGCGGAAAAAGTTACGGCGTGCTGTTCGGCAATGCCAACATCAAAAGCCCTGTCAGGCATTTTATTAAACAGCATATTCATCGAACAACCTGTGGGCATTGCCGGGGTAATTCCAACAATTCTGGGATTCATTTCGGCGAGTTCAACAAGCGTTTCGCCAAAAACATTTTGAAATTTCGGTGCCTTTTCCACAGGACAATCGCAGGAATAAATTTCACCCGTGTCTTTGTCAAAAACACCGGGGGCATGGTATTTTGTCTGGTTGTTTTCAGCATGAACAAATCCCTTTCCCTTTTGAGTAATTACATGCAAAAGTTTGGGTCCGGGAATGTTTTTTAAATCTTTTAAAACCTCGGAGAGATAAATCACATCGTGCCCGTCAATCGGTCCGAAGTACCTGAACTGAAAAGCTTCAAAAAGATTATTCTCCTTGAGGAGCATATTTTTGAGTGCATGTTGATTTTTCTGTAGTATCGACCTGGTTTTGCGT
Organism: Draconibacterium sp.; assembly: GCA_050179035.1. Taxonomy (GTDB): domain Bacteria; phylum Bacteroidota; class Bacteroidia; order Bacteroidales; family Prolixibacteraceae; genus Draconibacterium. The sequence goes on from JBFXFM010000034.1 coordinate 38,697, forward strand.
CCAAAACCATCGAGTTTACCGAGCTTTTCCCAAACATCCTTTTTAAACCTGTTGTAAGTCTGAGATTTCGAAATGTTCAGCAAATATTTGTTAATGCCACCCACATTTGGGTCGATGGCCATATTGTTGTCGTTCAATATTACAAGCACATCGGCGTTGTTCACCCCGGCATTGTTCAGCGCTTCGAAAGCCATCCCACCGGTCATAGCTCCATCGCCGATTATGGCAATCACTTTGCGGTCGGGTTCATTTTTAAGGCGCGAAGCCACAGCCATTCCAAGCGCTGCTGAAATAGAAGTTGATGCATGACCAACCCCAAACGCGTCGTATTCACTTTCCGAAATTTTCGGAAACCCGCTGATTCCTTTGTATTTACGGTTAGTATTGAAGTTCTTTTTGCGCCCTGTGAGGATTTTGTGCCCGTATGCCTGGTGACCAACATCCCATACAAGCTGGTCGTACGGTGTATTATACACGTAATGAAGTGCAACTGTAAGTTCAACAACACCCAAACTTGCGCCAAAATGCCCTGGATTCACCGACAATTCATCAATAATAAAATCCCGCAGTTCAGCACAAACTTCGGGTAATTCTTCCATCGACAACCTTTTTAAATCGGCCGGACTATCAATCTTTTCTAATAATCTTCCCTTTACTTCGTCCATTTTTTCGAAAAAACATTGCCAAAGGTAAACGATTTTTTCGGTAATTAGTTCAGTACGTCATCGTGAATAAACTTCAGTCCATCGAGTGTTAACATGGGTTCGATTTTTTTTACGCTCCGTGTAAGCGGTGCAATAACCGAGCTCAAACCACCGGTAGCCACAACATTTACTGGCTCTCCCATTTCACTGCAAATGCGATCGATAATTGAATCGACAAGCCCGGCAAATCCTAAAACAACTCCGGCCTGAATTGCATGAACAGTGTTCTCTCCCAAAACCGACGGTGGAGGTGTTAAATGAATTTGCGGCAATTGAGCAGTTTTTCCGGCCAGCGCACTTACTGCAGTAAGCAGTCCGGGAGCAATGGCAACACCCCTTATTTCGGCATTTTTACCAAGCGTGGTGAAAGTTAGGGCTGTACCAAAATCGATAATCGTTGTCATTTTCCCATACTTTTTGTAGGCAGCTACAGCGTTTGCCACCAGGTCAGACCCAATTTCGAAAGGATTTAAAACCTTAACGGGAAGCTTTGAATATATCTCCGGGCCAACCTGAATAATATTTCCTTCAGGCAGCATTTTTGAAAGCATTTCCTTAAAAGGATGTACAAGCGAAGGCACTACACTGCTTATTATTACCTGATCGATTGCCGTTGTCCGGATGTTTCCTTCAGAAAGAAGAGAACTGAAAATAACCCAGTATTCATCTGCCATTTTCAATGGGTCAGTTTGTATTCGCCAGTGATTTTTCCAACTGTTGTTTTCGTTTATTCCAAAAACAATATTTGTATTTCCGATGTCGATTGCCAGTAACATTTTGTCAGGTTCTGTGTTAAGTAATGAATTTTATTTATTGTCGTATTTTAATTCACTCACCCCCTACCCGACTAAGCTGGTCAGGCGGGCAAGCCAACTAAAAGTGTTTTCCCCCCTCTCTTTACAAAGAGAGGGGCAGAGTTCAACCGATGTCAATCGGGCGAACTCGGGGTGAGTGAAGAAATTGAAATATGACATTTTATTTTTCTTATTACTTATCTAAATGCTGAAGCCAAAAACCGCAATAAAAATAATTTAATTTGAATAAATGTTGCTGAAATCAGGTTCAGATTAATCATCATATTCAAATGACTGCAACATCTCAGATTATAACGATTCTTCGCGAAAAGTTGCAACCTGTGTTTTCTTCATCAAAAATTTGTAACCTATGCAATATTTTGAGTTTCTGCAGTGTTATATTTTTAAATTTCAGGGGATTGATTTCTGAAAAAAAATCAGTTAATTTAGATGCTTCGATAGGGTTCAAATTAAAGGTCGATAATTATGCTAAAAACTAAAAATCCGTTGCTTTTTATCATCGAGGAAAGTATAATTTACAAAGATTTGATTGTTGGTCATTTACAATCAAAATTCAAGAATATTCGCACTTTTAAAAATGCGGAAGAATGCCTGAAAGAACTGCATCTTCATCCCGATATCATTATTCTTGATTATTCACTTGAAGGCGCTTCAGGATTAGAATTGATGAAAAAAGTAAAAGAAATGCATCCGGCAATCGACTTTATTTTTCTGAGCGGACAAAACGATGTTGAAGTAGCCATTTCGATTATGAAACTGGGGGCATCTGATTATGTGGTTAAAAACGAAAAGGCTCCGGCCAGGCTTGTGAAAGCTATTGAACAAGCCATCGCCACAACAAAGAAAGAGAATCTGAACAAAGGGTTTACGATTGGGGTTTTTGGATTTTTTGTTTTGCTTTTACTCGTAATCGCGGGTATAATTTCAATCGTACTTTTCTTCAACCTGGGCTAACTTTTTGCCAGACTTTTTAACAGTTTTCTTCCTCTTGAGTCCAATCCTGCTGAAGGATGGTTTTCGATTTCATGTTCCAAAATTGCACAAATTTCAGATTTCAGTTCGGGTTCAAGCAAGGCAATGTTGTGTAAAATCTGCATGGCATGAACACGCACCGCAATTGGCTCTTTCGACGAGGTAAAAACTGAAATACAGTAATCTGTCAGAAAGCCGAGTGATTCTCCTGGGACAGAATTAAGGCTGACAAGTTTTAACAGATGCCTCTTTTTCCCTTCACTTTTCTCCACTTTTAATTGCTCTATCATTTGCGGTATCAACGGGCGGATAAGCGATGGTTCTTTTTCATGAATTTTGTCCATCAGCCAGGCAGCACGCCAGCTTTTCGGCTGTGTTCCGTATAAGGCAATCTGTGCCAAAACAGAAATATTTTCATGATTGTGAATAATTTCGTGCATCAGGAAATTCAGGTTTTCCCACGTATCAATCAATTCCATCATCTGTTGTTCAGTCATCGCAAAAAAAAATGCTGCATCAAAGATAAAATTTCGGGTTTAATGTAAACTTGCATTTTCAATTTTGAAATATGCTAAAAGTTGTTTGTGCAATAATTTACAAAGAATCTAAAATTCTGGTAACCCAAATTGGTTCAGGCAGCCGTGCTTTTGAGTGGGAGTTTCCGGGTGGAAAAATAAAGTCTGAAGAAACTGCTGAAGATGCTGTTTTACGTGAAATTATGGAAGAACTCAACATTGAAATCATAATTGCGAAACCGATGGTAGCGTTGATGTACAGCGATGGTGTAAAGGATTTTGAACTGATTCCGTTTTTATGCAAAATACAATCGGGAGAAATTAAACTGATTGAACACAATGCAATGCGTTGGGTAAATTTAGAAACACTGGAAAAAATGAAACTCTCGTTGGCTGACAGACTTTTAGTTGAGCACCCTGACAACCGGTTGAGTTTAAAAAAATACACGGGGGAAAATGTGCACAACTCCTGTTAAAACGGCGGCCCAGCTAACAATCGATAAAATCATAAAGGGGACAATGTGTCTGCGATGTGCATAGTAACGGCTCATTAGAAAGGCTCCCACCGGAATACTTAGTACGAATGGCGTGGCAATGATAATTCCCCAAAAACCATACGACGATTTAATTCTGGTAATAAACCTGCTTTTACGACTGAAAATTTTAGCAGGTTCCTTTACTGCAAAGCGCTTGCAAAAAACCCTGTATCTCGATTTAAACGATTCGGGCATCATTTTGCAAATCCGTGGTTTTATATAGTGGAATGCAACAATTACTTTGTGGCTCAGGTAGTAAAAAAACAGAAATCCGCCAATACCACCAACCAACACGGAAATCAGTGCCTGACCGTAATTTAGCCCGATTAACATTGCATAAGGTAACGTAATAAAATACTTTACCGATGCCAAAAGTATAACATGTAATATCTTAAAAATCATCTTTTCTGAATAGCGTGCAAATGTAACGTGTGTCGTACTAATTTGTTTTAAATGAAATGTTAATATTAGAAGGGTTAACAATTCTTAACCACAACTTAAAAAACTTCACCAATTAACCACATTTACCGGATAGCCATCGATAAACGATTTCAAATTTGAAGCAGCAATTTGCATCAGCCGGGTACGCGCTTCAAAAGTTGCCCACGCAATGTGGGGTGTAATAAAACAGTTTTTGGCAGCGGGCAGCGGATTTTCGTGTGCTGGTGGTTCAACCGATAAAACATCAAGTCCTGCGCCGGCAATGGTTCCAGCATTAAGCGCTTCTGCCAATTCCTTCTCATTTACCAATGGGCCACGACCAGTATTTACAAGAAAAGCTGTCGGTTTCATTTTCCCAATAGTTTCCTTATTTATAAAGCCTTTGTTCTCATCTGTCAGCGGACAATTAACACTTACAAAGTCACTCTCTTTCAACAAACTATCCAAATCAATCTGAACCGCTTCAAGTTCCGTTTCCTTTTTGCTGCGGTTGGTAAAAAGTATTTTCATACCAAAGGCAAGTCCAATTCTTGCAACCTCCTGCCCTATTTTGCCAAATCCGATGATTCCCAGTGTTTTTCCAGCCAATTCAATCTGCGGTGTTTTCCAATAGGCAAAATCGGCGCTGGCTGACCATTCGCCTGACGAAACAGATTGAGCGTGCACGCCAATATTTTGTGTAAAATTCAGGATGTGTGCAAAAACCATTTGCGCCACCGAAGTTGTGCTGTATGCCGGAATATTTGTAACTACAATTCCTGCATTCCGCGCAGCCACCGTATCAACCACATTAAAACCCGTGGCTAAAACGCCAATGTATTTCAATTGTGGCAACTGCCCGATGATTTCTTTATCGAAAACCACTTTATTGGTGATGGCAATTGCTGCGCCACGGGCGCGTTCGATGGTAAGCGGAGGTGGAGTGCGGTCGTAAATGGTACATTCACCCAGTTGCTGAAAACCTTTCCAGCTTAAATCGCCTGGGTTCAAAGCGTAACCATCGAGTACAACTATCTTCATTTTCTGTTTTTTTTGAATCCAAAGAAAGTAAAATAATTCAAACCGATTTGTTGGCAGAAACCACCGAACCCGTTAGTTTTACAATCAAACCAATTCAACAAAAATGAAAAAAGCCGTTTTTCTTCTGTCGTTTCTTCTGACAATAATTTTTGTTTCCGCACAATCAGGTTCCTTAAAACTTTGGTACGATAAACCAGCTGAAAAATGGACCGAAGCGCTGCCGTTGGGAAATGGAAGACAAGGTGCAATGATTTTTGGTAACCCGCTGAACGAACATCTTCAACTCAACGAAAACACGCTGTATTCAGGCGAACCATCATCAACCTTTAAGAATGTGAATATTCAGAACGATTTGCCGCAGGTGATGCAACTGCTCGAAGAAGAAAAATATGTGGAAGCCGACAAATATGTAACCGATAACTGGCTGGGCCGGCTACACCAGTGTTATCAGCCTTTTGGCAATTTGTACCTGAATTTTGAAGGCGATAAAAACATGGTCACCGATTTTCGCAGAGAACTCGATGTTGAAAACTCAATTTCAACAGTGACTTTCAAAATGAATGGCATAAAATTTACCCGCGAAGTTTTTGCCAGCTTCCCCGACCAGTTGATTGTGATGCGCATTTCGGCCGATAAAAAAGCTTCGGTTTCGTTTCAAATAAATTTCAGTTCGGTGCATCCCACTTGCAGCACCGATACTCCAAAAGAAAATCTATTGGTTTTCAAGGGGCAGGCGCCGGGTTTTGTGCTCAGGCGTACGCTTGAACAAGTAGAACAGAAAAACGACCAGCACAAATACCCCGAGATTTATAATACCGATGGCTCCCGGAAACCTTTTGCCAAACAGGTTTTGTATGGCGATGAAGTGGATGGGAATGGGATGTTTTTTGAAGCGCTGGCCGAAGTCAGAAATGTGGGTGGTGTAGTTTCAAAAACCGAAAACGGGTTGCAAATTACCAATGCCGACGAAGTTGTTTTGCTGCTTTCGATGGCAACCAGTTACAATGGGTACGATAAAAGTCCCAGTCGCGAAGGGAAAAACCCGGGGGAAATCAACCGGGAAATTCTTGAGAAGGTAAAAGCCAAATCGTTTGAAGAACTTAAAAACACTCATGTTTTGGATTATAAAAATCTTTTCGACAGGGTAAAGTTTGAATTAAAAAGTGAAGATCTCAGCCATTTAACCACACCTGAAAGATTGAAAAACTACAATCAGAATAATGATTACGGACTTAATGTGCTGCTTTTTAATTATGGCAGATACCTGATGATTTCGGGTTCGCGGCCCGGCGGTCAACCCCTTAATTTGCAGGGAATCTGGAATGCAGAAGTTATTCCGCCCTGGAACAGCGGTTACACAATTAATATAAATACCGAAATGAATTACTGGCCGGCTGAGGTAACCAACCTCTCCGAATGTCACGAACCACTTTTCAGACTGATAAAAGAAAGTGCGATAAATGGCGCCGAAACAGCCACAAAAATGTATGGCAACCGGGGCTGGGTGGCGCATCACAATGTGGATATCTGGCGACAAACGTCCCCTGTGGATAACCAGGCGCGATTTTCGTTCTGGCCCATGGCACAGGGTTGGTTGACCAGTCATATGTGGGAACACTACCTTTTTACCGAAGATGAAACTTTTTTGAAAAACGAACTCTACCCGGTTTTAAGAGGTGCAGCAGCGTTTTATGCCGATTGGTTGGTTGAAAATAACGACGGATTTTTGCTTACACCGGTGAGCACCACTCCCGAAAATGCTTTTTACACCTCCGAAAAACAAACAGCTACCGTGAGCCAGGGAACCACCATGGACATGGCGATTGTAAAGGAAACCTTTGAACGCGTCATGCTTGCTTCTGAAAAGCTGGAAGTCGATGAAGAATTCAGAACTGAACTAAAAAGCAAACAGGCAAAACTGCTTCCGTATAAAATTGGTTCAAAAGGACAATTGCAGGAGTGGCTGGTGGATTTTGAAGAGCCGGAACCACAACACCGCCACCTTTCGCATTTGTACGGTTTTCATCCCGGCGACCAGATTACACGCGAAAAAACACCTGAACTTTTTGAAGCCGTCAGAAAGACACTCGAACTCCGCGGAGACGCTGCCACCGGTTGGAGCATGGGTTGGAAAATCAATTTCTGGGCACGCATGTATGATGGCGACCATGCAATGAAAATCATCAAAAACTTGTTTAATTATGTGGAAGAAGGCAGTACTCAATATACCGGTGGCGGACTTTATCCGAATTTATTCGATGCCCACCCACCATTTCAGATTGACGGGAATTTTGGCTACACTGCGGGAATTGCCGAAATGCTGCTGCAAAGCCACGAGGGGAAAATTACTCTGCTCCCTGCACTTCCATCCGACTGGAAATCCGGAAAAATTTCAGGTTTGAAAGCACGCGGAAATATTGAAGTTTCGCTGGAATGGAAAGACGGGAAAATACTGAATGCCATGCTGAAATCTCAAAAAGATAAAAAGGTTTTGGTGGAATCTGAAGGAAGAACTATCGAAGTTCAACTCAAACAAAACCAACCGGTAACTATTAACAGACAAAATTTTGTAAACTGAAATTTTTACTCATGAAAAAAATATTTATATACGCTTTAATTTCATTTTTTATTTTCAAGATTTCCGCCCAGGAGAAACCCGATATTAAAATGGCTGATTTTATCGGTATCAATTCGAATGTGGCGGCTTACGACCAGAAATACCTGCCCGACCTTGCCAAATGCGCCAAATGGATGCGCGAGTACCACTCGTGGGGGCACTACGAAGTGGCCGACAATTATTACAAATGGGATAACATCACCACGATTCCGCAAGGTTACACCTGGCCCGACCACAACAAATTTATGGACCAGTGCAAAGCACTTGGAGTAAATGTTTTGATTGATGTACTGGATAAACCCGATTGGGCAGGAACAGCGCGGGGCGCTTACTCAAAAGGCGATGGCACAAAAGCGGCTGATTATCTCGATAAACTTGAATTTATGGGGCAACTGGTGGCACGGTACGGTTCGGTGAAATTTGACAAGTCGTTGCTTGAAACCGCCGACAAAGTTTCGGGGCTGAACTACATTAAATATTACGAAGACGACAACGAACCCGATTACACGTGGGAAACACCGCTGTGGCCGGCCGAAAAATATGCTGTTTACTGCAATGCCGTTCACGATAGTTACGGTGTTGAACCATCGGAAGGATATCCACTGCTGGGCATTAAATCTGTCGATTCAACAGCCATGCACGTTTTGGGCGGACTTGCATCAAACACCACCAGCTACCTTCAGAAAATTCTGGCCGCTTCCAACGGCAGAGTTCCCTTCGATGTAATTAATGTTCATACGTATTGCACCGACAGCAGAAATGGTTATGCCCCCGAAAACGAAAACTATGGGCTGGAGAAAAACCTGGCAACTTTTATGAACTGGTGCAAAACAACGCTGCCCGGAATGCCGGTCTGGCTCACAGAATTTGGCTGGGACACTTATCTGAATGGCAGCGCTCATTCGTATGTTTATGCTCCCCGTGAACAACAGGCCAACTACATTGTCAGGTCGTATTTTATTGCATTAAAAATGGGATTTGAAAAAGCATTTCTGTTTATGGACAAAGACCCTGACAGCGACAATACGCTGCAGTACAGTTCGAGCGGACTTATCGCTGACCAGGCGTCGGGGCTGGCAAAAAAACCATCGTTTTATTACCTGGCCTCGCTGCAAAACACGATGGGTGACGCAGTTTTTAACCGCGTGGTTTCTTACCGCGAAGCTGCCGGCAGCAACGAAGTTTTCTGTTTTGAGTTCATCAACTCGCGGCAGGAATTGATTTATGCTCTGTGGACCCGGCTCAAAGGCAGCAAAACCGACAGCGGAACAACACTTGCCTACTCTTTCGATTTGGGTTATCAGCCTGAATATGCAACCCTTGTAGCTTTAAAAGACAAAGATTTGGACGGGGTAAAAACCGACTTTGTGGTATCGGGCAAAAGCATTCCGCTTACGCTTACCGAAACTCCGCAGATTGTGGTGGTGGCTGCCAATAAAACAGCCCTGAATTCGCTCCGAAAACCTAAGTTCGGGCTTCAGGTTTTTCCAAATCCTGCCAGTGGTGATGCCGAAATTTCGTTTTTAAATCCCGGAAACCAACAGGTAAAAGTGGCTGTTTATTCACCCGATGGCAGGCTGGAAAAATTAATTACTGAAGCTGTTTTAGAAGAAGGGCAGCATAAATTTTCTCTTCATCATTTGTCATCTCCGGGTCTTTACTTCGTCACGGTTTCTTCAGGAACCCTGACCGAAACAAAAAAGGTTGTTTTTGGCAGCAAATAGTGACAATTCATTTTAAGCTTTTTTGAAAGGAGAGTAATTGTTTTCCACTTCTTAAATTCTATTTCCATTCATGGTAATAATATTCCAAACTGCTGCGGTGACATTCACAACTGCTGAAATGAAGCTTCAAACTGCTGCAATGTCAGTTTTGTATTCTGAGATGGAATATCGAACTGCTGCAATGTCAGATTCAGGCTTGGAAATGGAATCTCAATATACAGAAATGGAGGTTCAAGACGCTGAAATAGATGTTTAAACTACTGAGATGACACCCGGGAGTACTGAAATGGATACTAAAGGTGCTGAAACAGCTATTTGTTGTTTTTATTCATTTTGTTTACTGGTTGATGAACATTTGATAACTACCCTCTTGCTTCGTATATAACTTATGTTGTAAATTGTAGCGACAATAAAAAATATTAATCACCTTTAAATTTTAGCTCAAATGCAAAAATCACAGGAAAGTAAAATTAAAATGGCCCGCGCGGTTTCGGGTATTTTATCGGGAAATGAAGCAACCGTAAACGCCACACCGGGGTTAAACGCAGCTACCTCGGAGCTGAACATGTTGATTGGTGAATCAGAAAGCCACAGTCAGGGACAAATGAACACGGGCACCGAGTTAACACAGCAAAAGAATGCGGCTCGTGCGGCGCTTGAAACCGGAACG
>JBFXFM010000035.1:0-48439 GCA_050179035.1 Draconibacterium sp.
GAAATAACCAAAAAATAGTCTGAAAGGGTTCTTTGTTTTTGATGAAAATGCCATTGCTCAATTTAAACCGGAATTGACTGCTCACTTTCAATCGGAATAGGGTGTTCACATTCACCGGAATTTACAATGAAAGTGGCAATACGCTGCGAAAGGGATATAAAGACGGTTCACATTCAGAGATTGAAGTATCGTTGAAGTATAAGGAAAAATGGACACCTGAAGAAGTAATTGAGCGAGGTATCTCATTGTTTGATTTTATGGAAAAACGATGGAATATCTCATTAAAAGATAAATACACCAAGTTGAAACTTCTCCAAATTCAACCAGAACCAGACTTAGAACCTAAAACAGACGAATAAACCATGGGAAACTTATCAGAATTAAAAGGCGTTGAAAAACCCGTTACCGAATGGCTGCATAAAATGGGCTGGACATTCAAAAGCAACATCGATTTAAAAGTCTATAACCGCCCGTTTTCAAATCCGGTGATTGTGGATATTCTTGTTGAAAGAACTGCAAAAATCAATGATATAACAAACGATGTGGCAAAATCTGCTGTTGAGTTGCTGTTAAAAAATCTGAATAACCCATCCCCCATTCTGGGTAACGAGGCATTTTTGGAAAAACTGGCATCACACGTTACACTTACTGTAAACGACGATGATATTGATGTGGCATTTATCGATTTCGATGACATTTGGAAAAACGATTTTATTGTTACAAATCAATATTGGGTACAGGGTTCTAAAATGGTGAAAACCGATATTGTTTTGTTGGTAAATGGCATTCCTTTAGTGCCCATCGAAGCAAAACAACGTGCCCGGAAAGGTACAAACTGGCTCGAAGGGGTTGACCAGTTTTCAACTTACGACCAACGTGCCGACCGCCTGTATATGTGCAACGCTTTTGGGGTGGCATGTAACGGAAGGGTTGCAAAATATGGCATTCCGGGAGCTTCCTCTTCTTATTTTAATGAATGGAAAAGCACGGTTTTAGATACCAACCAGCACAATCCAATACTCAATCCACAAAACGATTTATGCCGCACGTATCAGGATGAAAAGGATGGATTATGGAACTTCGATGTCGAACGATTGCCTAATGGAGAAGTATTGGAGCGAATGAAATTGGGAATAATTGGTTTATTGCAACCGGCAAGGGTTTTGGACATTTTAAGGCACTTCCTTGTTTTTGAACGTACTGAAGGAAAGATTATTAAAAAGGTTGCCAGATACCAGCAGCTTCGTGCTGCAAATAAAATTACGGAACGTGTTGTTGATGGTAATTTAAACCAGGGCGTAATCTGGCATACACAAGGCTCAGGGAAAAGCTTAACAATGCTTTACACGGCATTTAAACTCCGGCAGCATACAAAACTAAAAGACCCCACGGTGTATATAGTGGTTGACCGTAAAGATTTGCGCGAACAAATCGGTGGTACTTTCGATGATTGTGAATTTCCAAATGCACGGGCCATAAATAACATCGGGGATTTAAAATATGTAATCAGCAAAGCTCCTGCCGGGGTTTTTATAACTACAATTCAAAAATTCCGTGAATTGGGCAACATTCAGGATATACGTGATAATGTGGTTGTGTTGATTGATGAAGCCCACCGGACTCAGTTTGGTGATTTTCAAATGGAATTAAAAGCTGTTTTACCAAATGCCAAACGATTTGCATTTACAGGCACTCCTGTTCCAAAAACTCATCAGGAGTTTGGAATAATCAGGCAGAAAGGCGACCATGAGTATTACCTCGACAGGTATAGTATAAAGGATGCCATTGATGATGGGGCTACCCGGCCAATCCGCTACACTTTTGGCCCGATTGAATGGTTCCTGGACAAGGACAAACTCAAACAGGGGTATGAAGAAATTACTGCCGAACTGAATGAGGAGGAAAAACGCATGGTTGAAAAAAGAGTCCAGCCTTGGAAAGTATTTTTAAAACACCCCGAGCGAATAGAAACCCTTGCCAAAGACATTGCTGCCGATTTCAGAGAAATGCTGGAACCACAGGGTTATAAAGCACAGATTGTTGCATGCGACAAGGAGGCTTGTGTTTTGTACTACAATGAATTATTAAAGTATTTCGACCGCTCTGAAATCTCCATCATCTTTTCAACTGGAAATTATGATGACAGCGAACGATACGAATTATTCAAAGACCACTACAAAGACGATGCAGAGCGGAAAAAGCTTATCAAACAATTTAAACGTCGGATTACTGAAGAGGAATTAAAACTGGGCAATAATCTGAAAATATTCATTGTTTGCAATATGCTTCTAACCGGGTTTGATGCTCCAATTGAGCAAACGATGTATCTTGACAGCCCATTGCGCGACCATAATCTTTTACAGGCTGTGGCAAGAACAAACCGCCCTTACGATGATAAAATTTCCAGGTTATCAAAGGAGTTCGGGCGTATTGTCGATTATGTGGGTGTATTTCAGAATTACAAGGATGCTTTAAATTACGACCCCGAAGATATTGGCGAATTTGAAGATGTTGAAAGCCTTGCATTAACTTTCCCAAAGGTACTGGATAAAGCATTTAAACCTTTCGATGAAATTCAGTTGGAAGATAGTTATGAATGTTCCATGCAAATCGTTCGTAAACTCTCCGAAATTGACCACGGGAAATTTGAAAATGATTTCAGGGAGGTAATTCAGTTATGGGAAGCGATTTCGCCAAATCCGGTTTTACGGGAGTATAAATTGAAATATTTGTGGTTAAACGAAATTTATGAAATCTATCTGGAAGAGTTTCGAAGATTGGATTTTGACGCTGAAGTATATGCATCAAAAACCCGGAAACTCATTCAGGAAAGCACAAGACTAATCAATTTTAAAGGCCATTTACCCGAAATTAAAATAGATTCTGATTACCTCGATAAGCTGAAAGACATTAAACTAAGTCCATCGGATAAAGCTGAAAAAATTATCCGCGATATTGAAACAGTTATACGACAGAATGAAGTAAACAGTGCCATTTATGTAGAGTTTCAGAACCGTTTGGATGAATTAATCAAACAGAAACAGGAGGAAAGCCTGGCAATAGAAGAATTGCTTCTTAAACTCAGTGAATTATTTACCGAGTTGGATGATGTTGCATCTTTGCCAAAAAGAATGGGATTTCCCGACAAGGGCAGTTTTGAGATATTTACGCTCATTAAAAATGAATCTGATAATAACTTTAACGAAGGATTGGTTAGGGATTTCGCGTTCGAAGCTGTTAAGAAAATTAAATCAAAAATCTATATCGGATGGCAGGATGTTCCGCACGAATACGAACGCATACAAACAGATATTGAACTTCTTTCCGTAAATCCGCATTTCGAAAATCTGAGGATTGACGAAAATCAGGAATTACTTGAACGGATAATGAAATCTGTATTACTTAATTTCAAATTGAATTAATGCAGTTACCGGATAATTACATATTGGTTAGAAAAGAAGTGAAACATGCGCGGGTTCGTGTGAATGAGACAGGTATTGTCCGCATTATTGCACCCACTGTATTTTCTGATTTGGATATTGAAAACCTGATTCAGAAAAAGCAGCGCTGGATTGATAAAAACATGAAGTTTTTCCGGCAAATGGCAAAAATTAATCTTCAAAGAAACCAGTTATTACTCTACGGAAATCGGTATAACTATTTTTATGACTCAACTTTCGCTCATAAAGTTGTTATCAATCATGAATTTAAAACAATACTGGCAAAAAGAGATTTACTGGAAATTTCTGTTCAGGAAAAATGGTACAGGGATGTTGCAAAAAAACACCTGACAAATCGTTTAACCGAATTATCTGAAAAACTTAATTTTGCCTATAAAAAACTCTACATCCGCAATCAAAAACGAAAATGGGGTAACTGCTCAAAAAACCAGAACATATCTTTAAACTGGCGTTTGATTAAAGCTCCTGTATTTGTTATTGATTATATCATTGTCCACGAACTGATTCATACAGTAGTAATGAATCATTCACATAAATTCTGGACATTACTGAAATCTCATTATCCCGACTATCGCCAGGCGATTGACTGGCTGGATAAATACGGGAATAATTTATAAAACGATACTTTAAGATTCAGATATTAAACCAACGATAAAAGTTTGTTAATCAAATAAAATATTTGTTTTTAGGTTTACAAATACATATATTTACAGCGAATTGTAAACTATATAAAATCGATGAAACGAGCATAGTAAAAATTCAGCCACACAGATGAATCATTATAATGTGAGTTACATCGAATACCTTTAAAAATAAATTAATTTAATGAGATGAAAGAACTATTTGGCAAACGACTTAAAAGTGCAAGAACCCTCGCCGCGTTATCTCAGGATGAATTGGTGGAAAAAATGGGGCACATTGTCACCAAAAATGCCATATCCAAATACGAAAAAGGCGAAATGATGGCCGATAGTAAAATTTTACTGGCTTTGGCTCATGCCCTGAATGTGAAATCCGATTACTTTTTCCGTCCGTTTTCGGTCGAAATTGAAAACGTTGAATTTCGGAAAAAACAAAAGCTTTCTGTAAAGGATGTAAAATCCATAAAACAAACTGTAACTGATTTTGTGGAACGTTACATCGAAGTGGAACAGTTTCTGAATATAGAATCAGATTTTAATAATCCGGTGGCTAATGTTATTATATCTTCATTTTCCGATGCCGACAAAGTTGCTTCCAGGCTTCGGTATGAATGGAATCTCGGTCTGGGTGCGCTGTCTAATGTAATTGATTTACTGGAAGATAAAGAAATTAAGGTTATTGAGATTGATGCACCTGCAGAATTTGACGGATTTTCGGGCTGGGCAGACAAAAAAATACCGGTAATAGTTATTAATCAGAATTACAGTGTCGAGCGAAAAAGATTAACTGCCCTGCATGAACTGGGACACCTTGTTTTAAATTTCGGTTCTGGAATCTCTGAAAAAGACAAGGAAAAACTCTGTTTTCAGTTTGCTGGTGCAATGCTTTTGCCCGAATCTACTTTCAAAGCTGAATTTGGCAATTCACGCGAACACTATTCTTTCTCAGAGTTGATTGTAATGAAAGAAATCTACGGCATTTCGGTTCAGGCAATCATGGCGAGGGCGAGAGATTTGGGTATCATCAACGAATATCTGTTTATTTCATTTAGAAAGCGAATCAGCCAGAATCTTTCAGAATCAGGGTTGGGTGCTTTCCAGGGAACCGAAAAGGCATACCGGTTCAAACAATTAATTTACAGGGCAACTGCTGAAGAATTAATTTCATTAAGCAAGGCGGCCAATTTGTCAAACCAGAAATTAGCCGAATTTCGCAAAGAATTTATAACCCTGTGAAGATAATCGTTAACGATGCCAATATTTTAATCGACCTGGTTGAACTAAAAATCCTCCCCGGTTTCTTTCAGTTGGAATATGATTTTCATACTACTGAAATGATTCTCGATGAATTGTTATCCGAACAAAAGGAGGAATTACAAACCTATATTGACACCGGCAGATTAGTGGTTGACGCATTATCAGAAGATGATTTTACAGAGATTTTTAATATCCGCAGCACAAAAACAAGCCTTTCAGAACAGGATTGTTCTGCCTTTTATCAGGCATTAAAGAAAAATGCTGCATTAATAACAAGTGACAATACCTTGCGAAAATTTGCAAAAGCAAATAACATAGAGGTACACGGCCATTTTTGGGTTTTCGACAATCTTGTGGATTATGGTTTTCTTTCAGCGCAATCTGCAATCGATAAACTCAACGAACTTTGCACCCTGGTAAACCCAAAATTGGGATTACCAGCGAATGAATGCCAGAAAAGAATAAAAATCTGGAGTAACCAATAATATCAGCGTTATGCAATAAATCAAAAACAATAAATAAAATGAACTCTCCGAATCTGACCTTTAACCTCCTCTCCTTCTCCCATCCGAATGATGAATTAACTTTTTACTTTCTACCCGCCGAAACAGAAGGATTACAACGCATTTCAAAAATTCTGGTCCCTAATGAAGTGATTCTGCATTTTGGCGAACAGGAACATTATTACACTTCTTTTGAAATTCCTTTAGCCAATGGTTTTTCAGTAACAAAACCTGTTGAACCGGTTTTTGAAACAATTTTAAACGATAAAAGTGTTGAAGAAAAGGTAAAAATAAAAAATGCCTGTTTTGGCATCGGAATCCTTCGGCGCTATTACAATAGCAGGATACATACATGGTTTAAAAAGAACGGCCTGCTTGTAAAACCTAATTTTATAGACGATACCGAAATATGGTTACCTTCAAATATCAGGTACGATAACGAAACTTACAAGTTCTTCGACAAATTCTCACTCAAAGTTCAGTTTGCAAGAATTACAAAATCTCCTGAACTGTTGATTTCATTTGAAGGAACTTCAAGGGTATTCAAAAAAAGTATGTCAGTTTTATCCGATATTATTCCTCCTGAAATTTATACATGGGTAATTTTTAACAGTCAGCTTTTTCGCTTTGATGAATTACCCGAAGATGCCCGGCGTTTCCCACATAATACGAACCCTGTTTGGAACTTCGATATTAGGGCGGCATTAAAAGAACCGGCCGAAGCGCCCGACAGAGGGAATAAATACCTGAAATACCAAAACCAGATAAATCGTTTTTACAACAAATACATCAATACGGATGAATTTAAAACTGTAATACCCATTACTTCCAACGGATTTGTAAAAGTGGACGAACTCAGAATCGGGAAAGTTACACACAACAGCAATCAGCTTTTGTTTGGTAAAAAAGAGGGAGCAAACGGGAAAGATATTTCCACCATCAACGGCATGAAGGCTTACGGTCCGTTGCAAATCAGTCCGTTTTCAAAGATTCACTTGTTTTTTATCCTGCATAAATCCGACCAAAAGAAAGCAGAACATATTATTGATTTCTTCAAAGGAGAAAATCCGGGTTTCAGCGGATTGCAAGCTTATTCGCACATCAACTACTATATTGTTGACAAGTTCAGCTTTGCATTTAACGACAAAGACAATCCGATTCCCGAGATTGAAGAACTGATTCGAAAAAGAGATTTTAAGGACGATGTGCGATATATGGCAGTTTACATCAGTCCGCACAGCAAACACATCAACGATGAAAAGCGAAAAGCCATCTATTATAAAATTAAGGAACTCCTCCTGAAAAACAGAATATCGTCTCAGGTGCTTGATGCTGAGAAAATTTTAAACCCCGATATAAAATACTTTTACAGTTTACCCAACATTGCCATTGCAATGCTGGCAAAATTGAAAGGCATTCCCTGGCGGTTGGATACACAGCTAAAAAACGAATTGATTATTGGCGTGGGCGCTTTCAAACACGTAAACACAAATGTCCAGTACATTGGCAGCGCATTTAGTTTCCAGAACAACGGCACTTTTAACCGGTTCGATTGTTTCAGAAAAAATGAGGTGGATGAGCTGGTTGGCTCAATTCTCGATACGGTAAGAGAATATGCAATCCACAACACCAACCTGAACAGGCTCATAATCCATTTTTACAAACCCATGCGCAGCGACGAACTGGAACCGATTGAAACCGGTTTGAAAAGCCTGGGATTGAATATTCCTGTATTTGTGGTAACCATCAATAAAACAGAATCAACCGATATTGTTGCTTTCGATGAAAATTTTCCGCAAAGAATACCACTGAGCGGACTTTACATTAAAATTGGTTTTAACAAGTACTTGCTGTTCAACAACACACGTTACGGCGATTATCCAATGAAACAGACCGATGGATTTCCGTTCCCGGTAAAACTGGCCATTACTTGTACAGATGAAGAATTGGAAAAAGACCCGAAAATAATACGTGAATTGTTAGACCAGGTATATCAGTTCAGCAGGGTTTACTGGAAATCGCTCACCCAGCAAAACCTGCCGGTAACCATCAAGTACCCCGAAATGGTTGCCGAAATGTTCCCCTATTTCGATGGCTACGAAATCCCCGACTTTGGAAAAGATAATTTGTGGTTTTTGTAAAATTTCTAATAATCCTAAAGTATCGATAAATAACAAAACAAGTGCACCAATATTTTTAAAGACATTCTATTCAAAGTATTTACAAGGGATTTGTATTTACACAGCAACGATTAGTTAAACCAAAATCCATTTTTTTTGTTTCCTTTGCAGTATGATTTAATACAACAAATGATTAGGAAAACCACAGCAATTATTTTTATTCTTCTTGCCAACATTATTTTGATGGCTCATGCTGTTTTTCCGCATCACCATCACGACCAGCAGGTTTTTTTAAACCTGTCACATTGCCAACACACAAACAATGATTCGTCCACTCATCCTGCTGATTGTACTCATGAACATGATTCCAGCAGTCCTGTTACAAATTGCATTCTGAAACAATTGGTTGTTGTTCCGGCTAATCAGGGCAGGATTGAGCCTGTTGTTTTGTACCTCGAAAATATTGCTGATTGTTTTATCCTTCATTCAGGCTATTCTGATGAATTGCAATGCACTGAATTATTCAGAATAAATCCATACCCCAAAGATGTCCCGTTATTTCAAACGTATTTAGATTATTCCCAGGGCCTCCGCGCACCACCAACTGTTTAAATATTCAATTTTTAAGGTATTTAATACATCATCAAACCTGATGTGAAATATCCTTACTTACCATTTGATTTTTAACATTTAAAAAGTATTTAAAATGAATTTGAGGATATTTATTGTTGCATTATTGGCAACAATTCTGGCAGCCTGCAATCAGCAAAACAAAGCCGAAGCTGACTATGACGACCATGACCACGAAACAGAGGCCGCGATGTCCGGAGAACAAGAAGAACCAAAATTTCAATACACGGCTTACAGCAACGAGTTTGAACTTTTTGCCGAAGCCGATGCTTTTGTGGCAGGCGAAACGGCAAATGTATTGTCCCATTTCTCGATGCTGCCCGATTTTAAAGCGGTTGAAAGTGGAAGTGTTAAAATGATTTTAATTGTGAATGGAAAAGTGACCGCTCAAACTCTCGATAAACCAACACGAAAAGGCATTTACAGTTTCGATATAAAACCTGAAACTGCGGGTACAGGTACACTCAAATTTGAAATTACCAACGAAAAGGGCAGTTTTGAAGTAGTTGTTCCTGAAGTGAAAGTTTTTGCCAATCATGATGAAGCCCATAAAGCGGGTGAAGCAGTGGTTGTTTCGAAAACAAATACTGCAGTTTTTACCAAAGAACAATCATGGAAAATTGACTTTTCAACAGGCATGCCCGTGATTGGTCCTTTTGGCGAAGTGATTAAAACCACTGCGCTTGTGCAACCCTCGCAGGGTAATGAAATTGTTGTTTCTGCCCGCACTGCCGGAATCGTTCAAATTTCTGCCAACAACCTGCTTGAAGGCAGGGAAGTTTCAAACGGCCAGTCACTATGTTCAATCACTGGCAGCAATATGGCCGATAACAATATTTCTGTCAGGTTTACCGAGGCACAAAACAATTACGAAAAAGCAAAGGCCGATTACGAAAGGGCGCAGGAGTTGGCTAAAGACAAAATTGTGTCGGAAAAAGATTTGATTGCAGCCAAAAACCAATACGAAAACAGCAAAGCGGTTTATGAAAACCTGAACAAAAATTTCAATGCTGCCGGGCAAACCGTCACAAGTCCGATGAGTGGCTTTATTAAACAGGTTTTTGTAAAAAACGGGACTTATGTTGAAGCTGGTCAGCCGCTTGTAACTGTTTCACAAAACCGCACACTGACACTCACTGCCGATTTACCCATGAAATATGCGTCTGTTCTCGGCTCAGTGCAATCGGCAAATCTTCGTACCCCCAATGACAGCAGAACTTACACATTTGAAGAATTAAATGGCAAAGTACTGGCTTATGGTAAATCGGCTGGGGCGGGCAGTTTCTTAGTTCCAATTACTTTGCAAATCGATAATACAGGCAATTTCATCCCCGGCAGTTTTGTTGAGGTTTATCTGAAAACACTCACCAACGCTGAAGCGCTGACTGTTCCTGTTTCCTCCCTGCTCGAAGAACAGGGCAGTTTTTTTGTATGGGTCCAGGTTACTCCCGAACTGTTTGAAAAACGCGAAGTTTCGGCAGGCAAAACCGATGGCGTTCAAATGGAAATCGTGAAAGGGCTGCGTTCAGACGAGCGGATTGTAACCCGTGGCGCTATGCTTATTAAACTGGCTCAGGCCACTGGAACTTTGGATGCTCATTCAGGTCACGTTCATTAAAACCGCAAGCCATGTTAAATAATATTATCAGGTTTTCGCTGAACAACAAATATCTGATTTTGCTTGGTTCAGTGGTACTGGTGGTTTTTGGAACAAGAACCGCCTCGAATATGGATGTTGACGTATTTCCCGACCTCACTGCTCCAACGGTGGTGGTAATGACCGATGCGCACGGAATGGCTTCGGAAGAAGTGGAAAGGTTGGTTACATTTCCAATCGAATCGGCGGTAAACGGCGCTACCGATGTACGTCGTGTGCGCTCATCGTCAGCGCAGGGTTATTCTTTTGTTTGGGTTGAATTTGATTGGGGAACCGACATTTTTAAAGCACGACAGATTGTGAGCGAGAAGCTCATCAGCGTTTCATCGCGCATGCCGCTGGGCGTAGGACAACCAGCACTGGCCCCGCAATCGAGTGTGATGGGAGAAATATTTTTTGTGGGAATGCAGGCAGACAGCACCAGCATGATGGAACTGCGAACAATGGCCGAATGGAATGTAAAACCCCTGATATTGGCAACCGGCGGCGTGTCGCAGGTAACCATCATTGGAGGCGATTACAAACAGTACCAGGTTTTGGCCGACCCGCAAAAAATGAAATATTTTGATGTTTCGATGAATGAGTTGGCTACTGTTTGCCAGGGAATAAGTCAAAATTCAACCGGCGGTGTGGTCAGGCAGTTTGGGAATGAATATGTGGTGCGTGGCATTGCACGTACTTCGGATACTGAGGCGTTGGGAAACACATTTGTAAAAATGGTAAATGATAAACCTGTAAGGGTTTCTGATGTTGCCGAAGTGATAACAGGAAGTGCGCCCAAAATGGGTTATGCTTCCGGCAGCGCCAAACCCGCAGTAATTATTTCAATATCGAAACAACCCAATGCAAATACGCTTGAAGTAACCCGGCGGATTGAAAAGAACCTCGAAGAGTTGAAAAAAACCTTTCCGGCAGATGTGGTTCTCGATACCAAAATTTTCAGGCAAGCCGATTTTATCGAGACCTCAGTAAATAACGTTCAAAATGCCTTAATCGAAGGCGGAATCTTTGTAATTATTATTCTGTTTCTTTTTCTTGGAAGTTTCCGTACAACCGTTATTTCGTTGCTCGCGATTCCGCTTTCGTTACTTGGGGCCATTCTTGTTTTGAAGGGTTTGGGAATGACCATCAATACCATGAGTTTGGGTGGTATGGCCATTGCCATTGGTTCGCTGGTTGACGATGCCATTATCGATGTTGAAAATGTGTATAAACGGCTCCGGCAAAACCGGCAGTTGCCCGAACAGGAAAGACTTTCATCTTTTACCGTTGTGTTTGAAGCATCGAAAGAAATAAGGGCTTCTATTTTAAATGCTACTTTAATTATTATGGTTGCTTTTCTGCCGCTTTTCTTTCTTTCAGGGATGGAGGGCCGGATGTTAAAACCGCTGGGTGTCGCGTTTATTGTATCGCTTTTTGTTTCGCTTGTGGTGGCAATGACGTTGACGCCACTTTTGGCAAAAATGCTGCTTTCCGGTGAAAAGTACCTGGTAAAAAATGAAAAGGAAAAGTGGCTTGTACGCAAGCTTACTACAAATTATGAAAAGTCGCTGGTATGGGCTTTGCACCATAAAAAAGCAGTTTTAATCCCGATTCTGGGTTTGTTTCTGGTTTCGCTGTTTGTGTTTTCAAATTTTGGGCGAAGCTTTTTACCCGAGTTTAACGAAGGCGCTTTAACGTTGTCGGTCGTCACAAAACCGGGCGTTTCGCTCGAAGAGAGCAATCGGCTTGGAAATCTTGTGGAAACCGAACTTCTGGCAATACCCGAAGTTACAAGTACCGCGCGCCGGACAGGCAGGGGCGAACTCGATGAACATTCGCAAACCACCAACAGCGCCGAAATCGATGTGAATTTCAAAATAAACGAACGCACACAGCCGGAATTTATGGCCGACGTGCGTGCAACATTGGCGCGAATCCCCGGAATTGCATACACCGTGGGGCAGCCGCTGGGTCACCGTATCGACCACATGCTTTCAGGAACAAGGGCAAACATCGCCATAAAATTGTTTGGAAACGACCTCAATAAAATGTTTGCCACAGGTAACGAAATAAAAAATGCCATTGTTGACATTGAAGGGTTGGTTGATGTTAATGTTGACCAACAAGTTGAAATTCCACAAATTCAAATCAAGGCCAACCGGAACCTGCTTGCACAGTATGGCATTACCATTGAAGAGTTTAATGCTTTTGTGGATATGTCGTTTGGAGGCGAAAAACTGGCTGATATTTACGAGGGACAACGCAGTTTCGATTTGGTACTCAGGCTGAACAAGGATTACACGCAAACTATCGATGGTATAAAAACAGCTCTGATTGATACACACGACGGCAGAAAAGTGCCGCTCGAACAGGTGGCTGAAATTGTTTCAGTAGCCGGGCCAAGTTCAATCAGCCGCGAAAATGTGCAGCGTAAAATTGTAATTTCAGCCAATGTAGCCGAACGCGATTTAAGAAGCGTGGTTCAGGATATTCAAACCAACATTGGCGAAAAGATAACCTTGCCCGAGGGGTACAGAATTGAATATGGCGGTCAGTTTGAAAGCGAGGCAAGAGCATCGAAAACGCTAATGCTCACTTCAATAATTGCCATTATCATCATTTTCCTGTTGCTGTACCAGGAGTTCAAAAACTTTAAACTGGCGGGCATTATTCTGCTCAATCTGCCGCTGGCATTGATTGGCGGCGTGTTTGCCATTTGGGTAACATCGGGCATTTTAAGTATTCCGGCAATAATCGGTTTCATTACCCTTTTTGGTATTGCTACCCGAAACGGTATTCTGCTGATTTCGAACTACCAAAGGCTTAGTTTACAAGGTATTTCTTTAAGCGAAACTGTAACGCGGGGTTCGTCGGACCGTTTGAATGCAATTTTGATGACCGCACTCACAGCAGCGCTTGCATTAATTCCATTGGCACTCCGGGGCGACTTGTCGGGTAACGAAATTCAAAGCCCAATGGCAAAGGTCATTTTGGGAGGACTGTTGACCTCTACAATCCTCAATATTTATATTGTGCCGATTGTTTACAGCATTTTTAATCAAGGTGGAATTATTAAAACTGAAAAGGAATGAAACGGGCAATTATATTTAATTTACTATTGGTGATGGTTTTCAGTCTTGGCGCTCAAAACACAATCGACACAGTTTTGGCAGAGATTGAAAAAAACAACACTACGCTTGCGGCTTTAAAAAAGAGCGCCGAAGCAGAAACTCTCGGAAATAAAACCGGAATTTTTATTCCTAATCCTGAAGTTGAGTTTAACTATTTGTGGGGTAGTCCGGGCAACATTGGGAACCGGACCGATTTCAGCATTAAACAAAGCCTCGATTTCCCGACTGCATATCGTTTTAAAAATCAGATTTCGGATTTGAAAAACGAACAAATCATGCTTTTGTACCGAAAAGAACTTTATGCAGTAAGGCTGCAGGCCAAACTGATTTATTTCGATGTGGTGTATTACAACGCGCTGATAGCAGAGTTAACAAAAAGGGTTACTTATGCAAGGCAAATTGCCCAATCGTATAAATCGAAATTTGATGTAGGCGAAACCAATATTCTGGAATACAACAAAGCACAGCTAAACCTATTGAATGCAAGTAAAACACTTGAATCGACAGAGGTTGAACGCAGCGCCCGATTAGCGGAACTTACCCTGTTGAATGATGGAATCCCGCTTGAAATAACAGAAAGTGACTTTCAACCGGTAGTGCTTCCGGTAGGTTTCGACCAGTGGATTTCGCAGGCTGAACAACAAAACCCGATGCTGGCCTGGATTAAAAGTGAAATTGAAATCAGCGGTAAACAGGAAGGATTAAGTAAGGCTTTGGGATTGCCCAAACTTCAGGCGGGGTATATGAGCGAGTCGGTTGTGGGTCAGCAATACCAGGGAGTTACGGTTGGAGTAAGCGTTCCGCTGTGGGAAAATAAAAACCGGGTGAAATATGCAAAAGCAAATTCGCTGGCGCTCGAAAGTGTGGAAGCTGATAACAAGGTTCAGTTTTATAACCATTTAAAGGCACTGTACAACAAAGCAGTAGGATTGCAGCAAAATGTGGTTGGTTACCGCGAGGGATTTAGCCAGTATTACAATACAGCGTTTTTAAAAACGGCTCTCGATAAGGGGGAAATATCGCTGATAAACTACATCACCGAATTTTCGTTTTACTACGAAAGCATCAACAACCTGTTAACTACAGAGCGGGACCTTAACAGGGTGAATGCTGAGTTGAACCAGTTTGAACCATAATTGAATGACACACGTTTGTATTTAGATTTATGCAAACTTGTGTTTTTTTATGTGATGTAATTGATACAAAACCCGTAAAGTATTTTATAGCGTATGAAAAATGAAACGGATATTAAATTGCTGCAAAAGAATATCAAACCAACCGCTATGCGCGAGTTGGTTTATGAAGTATTGGATAAAAACAAAAAGGCGTTAAGCCTTTACGAAATAGAACAGCAATTCGATAATGTTGAACGCTCAACGATATTCCGGACACTCAAAACGTTTCAGGATAATTATCTGATTCATAGTATTGACGATGGAACAGGAGCAGTTAAATATGCTCTTTGCGACGATGATTGCACCTGTATTTTAGATGACTTGCACATTCATTTCCTGTGCAATAAATGTGGACATACTCACTGCATGAAAGACATGCCGGTTCCAAAGATGGATTTACCGGAAGGCTTCTCGTTTGAAAGTGCAAACTTCGTAGTAAAAGGAACTTGTCCTAATTGCCGGTAAAACTTTGCAATACTGTTGCATGCAATCCATCAGTAGTTTTGTAGTATGAAATTAAAAAGTTATGCTATGAAACAATTATTCGCTATTCTGTTTTTTCTCTTTACATCAGGGATATTGCTTGCACAAAACACAGTTAGTTTTGAAGTCAAGGAAGAATCAGGAGAACCTTTGATAGGTGCAAGTGTCGTCATTGAAGGAACAACAAACGGAACAATAACAAATCAGGATGGCATTGCAAAGTTTGAAAATTTGCCTGATGGCGAATTTGAGTTTATAATTTCCTTTGTTGGTTTTGAAGAAAAGGAAATTGAAATATCCTTTCCCCGGGATAATAGCAAGGTCATCGAAATTGTATTGGAAGAAGGAGAAGAACTGGAAGAAGTTGTAATTGCCGCAACACGGTCTTCCCGGACAATTCAGGATATTCCAACAAGAGTTGAAGCAATTACTGGCGAGGAATTAGGCGAAAAGGCAGCAATGAACTCAACAAACATTGGCATGCTTTTAAGAGAAACCACGGGAGTACAAATGCAGCAAACCTCACTAAGTTCAGGTAATATGAGTATTCGTATTCAGGGTTTGGATGGTCGTTATACACAAATATTAAAAGATGGTATGCCCCTTTATGGTGGTTTCGCAGGTGGTCTTTCCATTATGCAAATACCGCCGCTCGATTTAAAACAGGTAGAGCTGATTAAGGGAAGTAATTCTACTTTGTATGGTGGCGGCGCAATAGCAGGTTTGGTAAACCTCGTAACCATACAACCAGAAGAGGAAGCAAAACTTGATGTTATGGTCAATCAAACAAGTGCGTTAGGTACAACGGGAAATTTGTTTTATGCGCAGAAATACGGGAAAGTGGGTCTTTCAGTTTATGGCTCAGCCAATAATCAAATAGCATTCGACCCCGATAACGATGGTTTTTCAAATATGCCCAAAGCACAAACTTACAGTCTGAATCCAAAATTCTACTACTACTTTAATCCTGAAACTGAATTAAGTTTAGGGTTAAACACGACCATCGACAATAGAACTGGCGGAGACATGGAAGTTATAAAGGGAAATTCAAGCGCTGAAAATGTTTTTTCCGAGGAAAATAAATCAGAACGTTATGCCTCTCAATTAAGTTTTCAGAATACAACCGATAACAGAACATTCTCGTTTAAAAATAGTGTTTCTTACTTTGACAGAAAGCTTAATATTCCAGACTACAGTTTCAGTGGAAATCAATTATCCAGTTTTACCGAAGCCATATACAACCTGCACAACAGCGACAAAACAGAATGGCAGTTTGGATTAAACCATTATCTTGAACAGTTTACTGAGAAGGATGCTGATTCATATTCTGCGAGAGATTATACCCATAATACAATTGGCGGCTTCATTCAAAACACAACCGATTTTAGTGAAAAACTGGGTTTGGAAACCGGCTTACGCACCGACTATAATGCTGACTATGGAACTTTTGTGCTTCCCCGTTTTTCGTTGTTATTTAAACCGAACAGTAAATTTAGTTCACGTCTTGGTGGTGCTATGGGTTACAAGCTTCCTACCATTTTTACCGAAGATGCGGAGAGAATTTATTACAGGGATATTCAACCGCTGTCAAAAGACCTGGTGGATGCAGAAACTTCAATAGGTGGTAATTTCGATGTAAACTATAAAACCACATTGGGCGATGAAATGACTTTCTCAATAAACCAACTCTTCTTTTTGACTCAGCTTAAAAATGCACTGGTATTAAGAGAAGACGAAACAACAGACATGGTATATTTTGAAAGTGCCGATGGCAATATTTTAAGTTCAGGCTTTGAAACCAATATAAAACTAACTTATGACGATTTTAAACTCTATTTAAACTATGCCTTTGTTAATACCGAATTACAATACGATAATATCAACAACCAAAAACCACTTACCCCAAAGCACAATGCAGGTGCTGTATTCTTTTACGAAATTGAAGAAAAATGGTCAGCCGGATATGAGGTTTATTACACGGGAAAACAGTTCGATAATTTATACAATCAAAAAACAGATTATTGGACAATGGGAATAATGGTTATGCGCCATTGGGAACGTTTATCTCTGTTTGTGAATTTCGAAAACTTTACAAATGTGATGCAATCTGATTTTGAACCTTTGGTATTGCCACCGGTAAATAATCCTGTTTTCCCTGATATTTGGGCACCTACTGACGGATTTGTATTTAATGGAGGAATAAAACTTAAATTATCAGGCGACAATGATTAAATCTGAATATCACATATCAAAAATGGATTGTCCGTCCGAAGAAAACATGATTCGGATGAAACTGGATGGATTACAAGTTATCAAAAAACTGGATTTCGATATTGAAAACCGCAACCTTACTGTATTTCATTCAGAGGAAGACAAAGAAATACTATTTCGTTTAGAATCCCTGAACTTTGGCGCAAAGCTTACACGCACAGGTTCTGTTGATGAAAAAGAAGTGGTCATGGAAAATTCTGATGTGCAGTCAAAACTACTTTGGTCAGTACTCATCATTAATTTTGGATTCTTTATAATCGAAATTACAACCGGACTTATTTCAAAATCAATGGGTTTGGTTGCCGATTCGCTCGATATGCTTGCCGATGCTTTTGTTTACGGGCTTAGCCTTTGGGCAGTGGGTTCAACCGTTATGAGAAAAAAGAAGGTGGCTCGTTTAAGTGGATATTTTCAGCTTACTCTTGCCCTTTTAGGTATTTTTGAAGTAGTCAGGCGGTTTATTGGATTTGAAGAAATGCCGGACTACCGGATTATGATAGGAGTTTCAATTCTGGCTTTAATTGCCAATGCTGTTTGTTTGTACCTGCTCCAAAAATCGAAAAGTAACGAAGCCCACATGAAAGCCAGCATGATATTCACATCAAATGATGTAATAATCAATGCAGGTGTTATTATAGCTGGGTTTCTGGTATTATTTACCCAATCAAAATATCCCGATTTGATTATTGGTTCTATTGTGTTTTTAATTGTTATTCAAGGAGCAGTTAGAATATTGAAATTGGGGAAATAGAAGATTTTTGGTATCTAAAATTAGGAAAAGTTTAGGTAAGCAGCGAAATAATAGGTTAATATTTCAGCTGTTAATTGTTAATGATTTCAAAATACAGCGCTTTCATAAAACAATTCTGAAAATAATCTGTTTCTTTGTTGTGAGTTAAACAAAAATGTTAAGAAGAATCAGCCATATCATTTTATCGGTCTTATTGTTGACAGCAACAATGGGAATGGCTGTTTCAAAACATTATTGCAGCAAAACCTTTGTTTCTTTGAAGTTGTTCGGTGAGGCAAAATCATGCTGCGGAGATGATGATTGTTGTCATAATGAAAATCATTTCTACAAAGTTCAGGATGATTTTTCAGCAGCACAAATACAGGATGCACCCCAATTAACCGAAATTGATATTTTAGTTTCTGTTCCGGGTTCTCTCGAATTACCCGGTGAAGCTGAAAACAATAATCATATAATTTTATTCAAAGACTCGCCTCCCCCACCAAAAATTCAGAAAGTACTCTCTCTCAAACAGTCATATCTTTTATGAAATTGATATTATTTCACTTTTAACAAGAAGCTTTTAAGACTTTTTGACTGAAGTGAATTTTTTGTATGTTGGGATATTATTGCCCCGACATATCCTTTTGTCATTCAATTTTAACATCAATAAAAGTA
Source organism: Draconibacterium sp. (assembly GCA_050179035.1). Lineage (GTDB taxonomy): Bacteria > Bacteroidota > Bacteroidia > Bacteroidales > Prolixibacteraceae > Draconibacterium. Next base: position 18,720 of record JBFXFM010000035.1, read on the forward strand.
AAAGTCTATGTTTAACCGACTTGTCAGATTTTTCCTCGAAAACCGGCTGATAACATTTTTGTTTCTTGCTGTTTTCGTAGTTTATGGAATCGTGGTCATGCCATTTCACTGGCAAACCGGAGTTTTACCACGCGACCCGGTTCCGGTGGATGCTATCCCCGATATTGGTGAAAACCAGCAAATAGTGGCCACCGAGTGGATGGGCCGTTCGCCCAAAGACATGCAGGACCAGGTAACTTATCCGCTTACCACAGCAATGCTTGGTATTCCTGGCGTTCAAACCATCCGAAGCACTTCCATGTTTGGAATGTCATTCATTTATATCATTTTTAAGGATGATGTCGAATTCTACTGGAGCCGTTCCCGTATTCTGGAAAAACTCAATTCATTACCATCGGGAACTTTGCCCGAAGGTGTTCAGCCAACTTTAGGACCCGACGCAACAGCGTTGGGACAGATTTACTGGTACACACTCGAAGGCCGTGACCCAAAAACCGGTCAGCCCAATGGAGGCTGGAACCCGCAGGAGTTACGCACTATTCAGGATTTTTATGTGAAATACGGCCTGTCTGCTGCTGAAGGCGTTTCGGAAGTGGCATCTGTGGGCGGTTTTATCAGGGAATACCAGGTCGATATCAATCCCGAAGCAATGAAGGCTTTTGGGGTTACGGTAATGGATATTATGTCAGCCGTACAAAAAAGCAATCTGGATATTGGCGCTGAAACCATTGAACTGAACAATGTTGAATATATTATCCGTGGGTTGGGTTATGTAAAGAACCTTGAAGACCTTGAAAGTTCTGTAATTGCAGTGCGTAATAATGTGCCGGTAAGGATAAAGGATGTTTCGCATGTTTCGTTTGGCCCGGCAACAAGGCGTGGAGGCCTTGACAAGGCAGGTGCTGAAGCGGTCGGGGCAGTAGTGGTGGCGCGTTATGGTTCAAATCCGCTGGAAGTTATCAATAATGTAAAAGATAAAATAAAGGAAATAGAAGCAGGCTTGCCACAAAAAACATTACCTGACGGAACCGTTTCGAAAGTAACTGTTGTTCCTTTTTACGACCGGACAGGGCTGATTAAAGAAACCATCGGTACACTTGAATCAGCGCTTTCACACGAAATTCTTATAAGCATTATCGTTATTATCGTGCTGGTGCTTAACCTGAGAGCTTCCATCATTGTGGCCGGGTTGCTTCCCATTGGCGTTTTAATGACATTTATTCTGATGCACCTCTTTGGTGTCGATGCAAATGTTGTGGCTTTGTCTGGCATTGCCATTGCCATTGGCGTAATGGTTGACATCGGAATTGTGGATGTCGAAAATATTCTGCGGCACCTTGAAATGCCAGAGAACAAAGGAATCCGTGGTAAGAAGCTGATGACAGTGATTTACAACGCCACCACAGAAGTTCGTGATGCAGTGGTAACTTCAATTGCTACCACAATTGTTAGTTTTCTTCCGGTGTTTGCCATGGAAGCAGCCGAAGGTAAACTGTTTCATCCGCTTGCATTAACCAAGACATTTGCTTTGATTTCCGCCTTTGTGCTGGGAATTGTTGTTTTGCCCACGCTGGTTCACATCTTCTTTAATATCCGCTTCGATGCAAAGAAGATAAAAAGGATTTGGAACGGAAGTCTGATTCTGGCAGGGTTGGTTTTTATTGTTATTTACCAGTCGTGGCTTTCTGTTGCATTAATTGCAATTGGTGTTAACAATCTCCTCGAATACCGCTGGCCTGAAAAACGAAAAGAATTTACCAGTTACATCAATATTGTTATTACCGTTTTTGTCGCTGTTTTTTTCCTTTCCGAAGAATGGTTGCCGCTGGGTGCACATAATAGTCTGGTTGCAAATTTTCTGTTCGTAGCGGGAATTGTAACAGTTGTACTTGCTGCACTGATGTCGATGGTTCATTTCTATGAGCCCATCCTTCGGTGGGGATTGAAAAACAAATGGAAATTTCTGTTACTTCCGGCTTTTACCCTGCTTTTTGGCAGTATGGTTTGGTTGGGGTCAGCTAAAATTTTTGGTCTTGTTGCAAACGGGTTTGAAAAGCTTGGTTGGGATAGTTTCAGGCAAACTGCAGTCTGGGAAAAAACAGAAAAATCGTTTCCCGGAATCGGAAAAGAATTTATGCCGTCGCTCAACGAGGGTTCATTTCTATTAATGCCGACAAGTATGCCACATACAGGAATCGAAAAGAACCTGGAATATGTTGAAACACTTGACAAACGGCTTTCGGCTATTCCCGAAGTTGAAATTGCGGTTGGAAAATGGGGACGTGTTAATTCTGCGCTCGACCCCGCACCTGTGCAGATGTTTGAAAATACAATCAGTTACAGGCCGGAATACATCCTTGATGAAAACGGACAAAGGCAGCGGTTTAAAACAAACAACGAGGGAAGTTATATTCTGAAGAGTGGGAACACATACAACCCTGAAAAGGAATCATTCCGGGTATTTCCTGCTGACAGTCTTATTCCTGATAAAAATGGGGAATATTTCAGACAGTGGCGGCCTCAGATTAAAAAACCACTGGATATATGGAATGAAATCGTAAAAGTGACCAATATACCCGGATTAACTTCGGCTCCGAAACTGCAACCGATAGAAGCGCGTTTGGTAATGCTTTCAACTGGGATGCGGGCGCCAATGGGCCTTAAAGTTTACGGTCCCGACCTCGAAAGCATTGAAAAAGCGGGGATGCAACTGGAGCAGGCGCTGAAAGATGTTCCATCGGTTAAGGCATCATCCGTGTTTTACGACCGTGCGGTTGGTGCACCTTACCTCGAAATAAAACTGAACCGCGAAGCAATGGCACGTTATGGAATGTCGGTGAGCGATGTACAGGAAATTTTGCAGGTGGCCGTTGGTGGGATGGTTATTACAAACTCGGTGGAAGGCCGTGAGCGGTTCCCAATGAGGGTGCGTTATGCCCGCGAACTTCGTGACAATCCGGAAGACATAAAGAAAATACTTGTTCCGGCCATGAATGGTGTACAAATTCCGCTTGGCGAAATTGCCGATATTGATTACACACGCGGCGCTCAGATGATTCGAAGCGAAAATACTTTCCTGGTTGGATATGTAATTTTTGATAAAACCGAAGGAAAAGCCGAGGTGGATGTAGTGAATGAAGCTGCTAATATTCTGAAACAAAAAACTGAGACAGGAGAACTGGCGCTGGAAGCTGGCATATCGTATAAATTTGCAGGTAACTACGAACAACAAATCCGTGCTACCAAACGTCTGGCCATTGTAATTCCCATCAGTTTGCTGCTGATTCTGTTGTTGCTTTATTTTCAGTTTAAAACAGTTACTGCATCCTTTATTCACTTTTCTGGTGTTTTTGTGGCTTTTGCAGGTGGTTTTATCATGATTTGGCTTTACGGTCAGGAATGGTTCCTGAATTTTTCAGTCTCAGGAATCAATCTGCGTGATATGTTCCAAATCCATCCTGTCAATCTGAGTGTCGCTGTCTGGGTTGGTTTCATTGCACTGTTTGGAATTGCTACCAACGACGGCGTAATTATGGGAACCTACATTCACCAGGTTTTTGAGGAAAGGCATCCTGCCACAGTGCAGGATGTGCGCGAAGCCGTGGTTGCAGCGGGTTTGAAACGTGTACGGCCCGCTATGATGACAACGGCAGTAGCCGTGATTGCCCTGTTACCGGTGCTTTCATCGTCGGGCAAGGGCGCTGATATTATGGTGCCGATGGCGATTCCGACTTTTGGCGGGATGATTATCCAGGTGATGACAGTTTATGTGGTTCCGCTGTTTCAATCCATGTGGAGGGAATCGGCTGTCAGTAATGCAAACAGAAAAGCAATTAAAGCATTTCAAAATCAGGGACAAGATGAAAGCATATAATAAAATACTTACTGTCATTTTCGTGATGGGCATCATTAACTCAACTTTTGCCCAGCAAAGCGATTCTCTTACAAACTATCTGGAGATTGCAGCAAAAAACAATCCGGTTGTTTTACAGAAATTCGCTGAATACGAGGCTGCGTTGCAAAAAGTACCGCAGGTTGGCGGTTTACCCGACCCTGAGTTGAGTCTGGGAATCTTTTTAAAACCGATGGAACTGGTTGGTGGCAATCAAATTGCTGATATTCGCCTGATGCAAATGTTTCCGTGGTTTGGCGTGCTGAAAAATGCAAAAGACGAAATGAGCCTGATGGCACAGGCGAAGTTTGAATCGTTTCGTGATGCCAAACTTCAGGTTTTTTACGAGCTTCAGCAAACCTGGTACGAAATGTACAAAGCAAATGCGGCCATTCATGTTTCTGAAAAAAACCTTGAAATACTGAAAACGCTTGAACGGCTTTCAATGGTTAAATTTAAAGCTGCTGCCAGCAGTCAGGGAAGCGCTCCTGGTTCCGGAGGTTCAATGCAGTCGGGCACAACACAAAATACTGCATCAGTCTCGTCGGGAATGGGTTCGATGGGTGGAAATTCAGCCACAAACACAGCAAATTCTTCGGGAGGCGTTTCAACTGCAATGCAAAATAACCCGATGGGACAGCCGGGAGGTTCAGGACTGGCCGATTTGTACCGGATTCAGATGGAAGCCGGAGAACTTGCAAATTCAATAGCCTCACAGCAAAACCAATTGGTAACCATTACTGCCCGGTTCAACAGCTATTTAAACCGTCCGGCACTCATGTCTGTGGCCTTGCCCGATACGTTGGTTCCGGTTGCGTTGAATATTCCGCTTTCAGGGGTAACAGACAGTATAATCGCCAATAATCCCATGCTTGAAATGCTGCGACTGGAAGAAAAATCACTGGAAGCACGAAAGGAAATGGTAACCCGGATGAGTTATCCGATGGTGGGCTTGGGATTGAATTATTCACTCATCAGTAAAAATCCAATGTCAACTTCCGAAATGAACGGGGGCGATATGATAATGCCGATGGTAACGGTTACTTTACCTGTTTACAGGAAAAAATACAGAGCGATGCAAACCGAAGCAGACCTGATGAAAACAGCCACTATACAGGGGATACAGGCAACCTCGAATGCATTACAGACCGAATATTACACAGCCTTGCAAAACCTGCAGGATGCTGAGCGCAGAACTCAGCTATATGCCGGTCAGTTGAACCTTGCTAACCAATCGTTAAATATTCTAATGAGAAGTTTTTCGGCATCAGGGGCCGGACTGACCGACCTTTTACGCGTACGACAGCAAACCCTCGACTACGAACTCAAAAAAATTGAGGCAGTTGCTGACTATAATACGGCCATTTCCAGTTTACTAAGATTAATGGCGAATTCAGAAATTTAAAAATCAACAATTATGAAGAAGATATTTTCAAATCAAACTTTTCGATACATCCTGTTTGGCGCTGCCGGACTATTACTGGGATGGGCGATATTTCATTCCTCACCTCAAAAAGAAGAGGCCCATGACCATGCAGCCGAAGAAGCAAAATCTGAAATATGGACCTGCTCAATGCACCCGCATATCCGCATGGACGAACCGGGAAAATGCCCTATTTGCGCTATGGATTTGATTCCTGTAAGTCAGAGCGGTGGCGCTGAAATGGACGCAACAGCGATTCATTTTACCAAAGAGGCAGCCCAGTTGGCCAATGTAATGACATCGGTGGTTTCAACACAAAAACCGGTAAAGGAGGTGCGTTTATACGGAAAAGTGGAAGCTGACGAACGTTTGCTGCACAGCCAGGTATCTTTTCTGTCGGGCAGAATTGAAAAGCTTATGGTGAATTTCACTGGCGAAACGGTGCAAAAAGGACAAACACTGGCAATTATTTATTCACCCGATTTGGTTACAGCTCAGCAGGAGTTGCTGGAAACTGCAAAAACAAAGGATTCACAACCCGAAATTTACGAAGCTGCCAAAGAAAAACTCCGCCAGTGGAAACTGACCGAAACACAGATTTCTGGTATCGAAAGTTCTGGCCAGGTAAAAGCAAACATGGAAATTACGGCCACCTCAGGCGGGATAGTCACAGCGCGGCGGGTAAATAATGGCGACTATGTAAGTCAGGGTTCCGTTTTGTACGATGTGTCAGATTTATCACGTGTCTGGGTACAGTTTGATGCTTACGAAAGCGACTTACCTTTTCTGAAAAAAGGAGGGAAAATTGAGTTTACCATCCAGGCGCTGCCTGGTTCGGCCTATTCGGGAACAATTGCTTTTATAGACCCGTTTATCGACCCGGTGAACCGCGTTGCCAAAGTACGGGTTGAAATCGGCAATCCGGGAGGAAAACTGAAACCCGGCATGTTCGCCACCGGTTTGGTAAATGCAAATCTGGATGAATTCAACAACAAGCTTGTAATCTCCCGTTCGGCAGTTTTGTGGACGGGCAAACGCTCGGTGGTGTATGTAAAACAACCCGGTGAAGAACCCATTTTTCACCTTCGTGAAGTTGAACTCGGTCCGGCGCTCGGAAACAGTTTTGTGGTAATTGCCGGATTAGCAGATGGTGAAGAAATTGTAACCGAAGGTGCATTCAGTGTCGATGCTGCCGCCCAGCTTGAAGGCAAACCAAGCATGATGAATCCATCCGGTGGAATAGTTTCCACAGGTCACAATCATGGCACTCCGGAAACAGTTGCCGGAGATGAAGACCATTCTGCACACCAAAATCAGACAGTATCAACCGGAGGAGAGCACCAGAACGTTAAGGTTTCAGGAAATTGCGAAATGTGCAAAGAGCGCATTGAAACTGCCGCCAAATCAATTGCTGGCGTTTCTTCCGCCGAATGGAGCGCCGAAACCAAATTGCTGCATGTAAGCTTTGACAAGGGAAAAACAAACTTGGACGCTATACAGAAAGCCATTGCCAAAGCAGGTCACGACACTGAAAAGTACAAGACTCCCGACGAAGTTTACAATGCGCTTCCGGAGTGTTGTTTGTACAGAAAGTGAATATCAGGAACGATTATAAACAAAGGAAACTTTTAAAAGAAGTATTAACAATTAATTGAATAAAAATGAAAAGAGGAACAAAAATTTTAGCTTGTGCATTTATTGCCACTTTAGCAATTTATGGATGCAACAAATCTGATGATTCAACCGATAATTCTGTTGAAGGAACTTATGTTGGCACTTTAACAACGAAAAGTGCTACCGGAACTTTAATTGGCAGCAGCAGTGCAACTGCCAATATTTCAAAAACCAGCGAAGGTTTAATTCAGGTACATTGTTTTGGTACGGGAATCGATACAACTTTTATGCTGAATTATTTCCAGGATAATGACAGTGTGATGGTTTGTCTGACAGGCAGCGATTTTCAGAATGCTTACGGTCACATGATGGGCCAGGGGCACATGGGCGGAGGAATGATGGGTGACATTCAGAAAGGTCAAACTGAATGGCAGCACCACATGGCCGATGAACACAAGGCGGGTGATAAACATTACGGTGGTTTTGATATGATGAACAGTTCATTTGGATATACTTTCCATAATTACAATGGGGGCAGCCACATGGTAATGAATTTTGAAGGGACAAAAAAATAGTCAATTGGAGTAAAGCAATTTAAATTTTAAAAAATGAAAACAAAAGTTTTGAGTTTAGTAACCATTTTCCTGTTAGGAACAATGGTACTGTTTGCAAAAGATAAGAAAGTCGAATTTCTTGTAAACGGTAAATGTGAAATGTGCGAAAAACGCATTGAAATGGCAGCCCTGGCTGATTCAGGTGTTTCAAAAGCTGATTGGAACAAGGAAACAAAGTTGATTGCAGTATCGCTTGATGATTCAAAAACGGATGTCGGTAAAGTACACCAGGCAATTGCCAAAGCAGGTCATGATACAAAACTGCATAAAGCGAACGATGAAACATACAACAGCTTACCCGATTGCTGTAAATATGACAGAAGTAAGCTTGAAGCTCCCAAAAAGCCAGTGAAATATGAACATAGATAAATTTAATTTTTAAAATTTAAAAGATGAAAACAAAAGTTTTGAGTTTGGTTGCCCTTTTTATATTGGGCACAGTGTCGGTTTTTGCAGGTAATAAAACCGAAAAAATTGAAGTGAAGGGAAACTGCGGAATGTGCGAAAGCCGCATTGAAAAAGCAGTAAAGGGAGTTGAAGGCGTTTCAAAAGCTGATTGGGATAAAACAACCAAAAAGCTGGAAGTAACTTTCGACGATGCCAAAACCAGTGCCGATAATATTGAAATGGCAGTGGCCAAAGTGGGGCACGATACACCCCATCACAAGGCAGCCGATGATGTTTACAGCAAATTGCCCGATTGCTGCAAATACGACAGAGCTGGAACAAAAATCGACAGTCATGCCGGACATCAGCACTAAAATTCAGGAGATATATTAGCGAATATATTTCATTGCTTAAGATTTGTAATGGGTGAACATGTTTGCCCATTACTTTTTCTGGCTACATATCAATCCCATATGCCTTCCCACATGTTGTTTATTTCTGTCACACTTTTTGCAATGCCACCGCACAGTAGCACATTGCAATCCTCATTCCGCTGAGCTCCATTGTGGTTGCAAAGAGCTACGCCATCCCTCAATAGCAAAAAGGCGCTGCACTCCAACCACCCCCACCGTTCCGCTTGTGCCAGAAAATAAACAACCCCAAGCTTTTAAACATAACCCCATCTTATAATCCCATGCGGTCGGCTCCCCCTCCGCAGTGCAGCCTTCTCGCCTGCGCTTGCCGTCGCCAGGGTGTTTCGCTGCGCTCCAACCCAGGCTTTGGGCAGCTTCGGCTTCAGGCACCCCTGCTACGGGCTTAAGCGCCTTCCCTTTGGGTCTCGCTTCGCCTTATAAGGGCATTATGTTTAAAAGCCGCGCAACCCACCGCACCCGGATGCCAGCGTCAGCAGCTCCGTTCAGCAATCAAAAACCACATTTCCCCACCACCCTTTCAGCGGTGCAGTAAAAATAAAGCAGATGATAAGTGCTGTAAATTCCAGTGCTTGCGGCAGGTTCATTCACTCATTCAGCCGTTCGTCATCCGTTTCGTTCCGCAGGCTGCTCTCAACTACTTTCTCACTTTTTCATTTCGTTCATTCCACCAGCCTCAGCACCCCGCGGCAAAAGCCCCACCCCTGCTCCACTCCTCAAATCCAGCCTTTTGGCATTCCGGTCTTTGGTAATTTACCTTCAATTCAGTTAAATCCGTTAATCCTGTTCATATTTCACAAGCACATCAAAATCCTATATATTCAGTAAACCGGTAAATTACTTAAATCCCTCCATGCCAGCCTCCACAATTTGTTTCGTTTCGCATTGTCGTGGCCTTTCCCCTGTCCCATCCCGCAAATTTTGCAATGCTTTCTTTTTCCTGCGATATTGCCCACCCCGGATTTTCTTTCCAGACTAATTTCTCATTTAATAACGAAAGCCTTTGTTTGTAATTATTTGTTAGATTTGGTTTGGTATTCAAACTTTAATTGCCCGCTTAGGCAAAGATAATCCCCGTGTCTGAAGCCATCCAAAAGACTACGGCATAAACCCGCAAGGCCATCGCACAAATCCATTTATTCCGTTTCCTTTTGTTCGCTTCATTCACTAAAGTTTTTTGGTGCCTAAGCGTTCAATTAAGGTTCATTTTGCCATTTCATAATCCTCTGAAATTCTGACATGGCAAAAGATTGCAAACCAATGAAAGAAAACCTTCAAACTGCTAATTGCCTGGTATTTGCCATACATTTATTCTGAAAGCAAGGACAACGCCGGTTTTTCTCCGTACCAAGTCCAAGCAAAAAAATGTTTAATTTTAAAATGTACAGAAAATGGGAAAAATTTCTAAAGGTATTTTAGGCGGATTCTCCGGTAAAGTCGGAAATGTCGTCGGAGGTAACTGGAAGGGAATTGACTACATGAGGGTAAAACCATCCACTGTAGCCAATCCACAGTCAAAAGGTCAGGTTGACCAGCGCTCGCGATTTTCAATCGCTCTTCAGTTTTTACAGCCAATGAAAGAGTTCATTAAGGTTGGTTTTAAAAACTATGCTATAAAAATGACAGCATTTAACAGTGCAATGTCGTACAACGTACAAAATGCCATTATCGGTGACTATCCGGAATTTGAGATTGATTATGCTTCGGCACTTTTAAGCCGTGGAGGATTGGCTCAGGCATTAAATGCAAATGTGAATGCACCTGCAGCAGGCCAGGTTCAATTTACCTGGGATGACAACTCGGAATACGGAAATGCAAATGCAACCGACAAAGTGATGGTATTAGCTTACAATCCTTCAAAGAATGAAGCAATCTATTTGACAGGTGCAGCATTGCGAAATTCTGGAGAACAGACTCTGACGGTCCCGAATTATTTCAGTGGAGATGTGGTTCTTACCTACATTGCCTTCATCAGTGAAGATGGCAAGAATGTTTCAAACAGCACTTTTGTAGGAGGCGTTGAAATTCCTCAATTGCCTGATTAATGGGATAAGTTCTTTTAACAGAAAAACCGTTACCTTTCAGGAGCGGTTTTTCTTTAACCCCATTACCCCAATTTTCTTATTTTTGTTTCCTGATAGCATTTATTAAAAAAACATTTGTTGCATATTTGTTGCTCATATCTCATAAGTAACTGATATACAACTATTAATTATATTCTGTATCGGAAAGTAAACCCATAAAATCGAAATGAAAGCATTAAAAAAACTTCCTGCTGAATGGGAGAAACAGTCGTTTCTTCAGCTTACTTTTCCGCATCAGAACAGCGACTGGAAATACCTGTTAAATGAAGTTACTGCCTGTTTTGTTGAAATTATTAAAACCACTGCCCTGTTTCAGGATGTGCTGGTGGTTTGCGATGATGTTGAACGTGTAAAATCATTTTTCACTTCAACTGAAAATATTTGGTTTGTTCAGGCTGAATCAAACGATACATGGGCGCGCGACCACGGAGGAATTACTGTAATTGAGCAAGGCGACGCCGTTGTTCAGGATTACATTTTTAATGGCTGGGGAGCTAAATTCGATGCCGCACTTGACACGCAAATCACAAAAAAGCTTTTTGAAAAAGGAGCCGTTACAAACTGTTATCTGAAATCGTTTGATTTTGTACTTGAAGGCGGTTCAATTGAAAGTGAAGGCAAAGGAACCATTCTTACCACGGCTGAATGTTTGCTTTCGAAAAACAGAAACGAACAGTTTTCGAAAGCGGAAATTGAAAACCATCTGAAAGAAAACTTTGGCGCAAACCGCATTCTCTGGCTGAACTCAGGCTATCTTGCCGGTGATGATACAGATTCTCATATCGATACACTTGCAAGGTTTTGCGATGAAAGAACGATTGCTTTTGTGGGTTGCAACAATAAGGAAGATGAGCATTTTGAAGCGCTTCAGCAAATGAAAAAAGAGCTGCAACAACTGGCCGATTTTGAAGGAAAACCATACAAACTGGTTGAACTGCCCATGCCTGACGCATGTTTTGATGAAGATGGAAACAGGTTACCGGCAACTTATGCTAATTTCACTATTGTTAATGGTGCGGTTCTGGTTCCGGTTTATGGTGTTTCACAGGATGAAAAGGCACTTGAAATTCTTCAGCAGTGTTTCCCTGACAGAAAAGTAATTGGCGTAAATTGCAGGGTTTTAATTAAACAGCACGGGTCGTTGCATTGCGTTACCATGCAATATCCCGGGCAAGTTAAACTGAACAAACAAATTTTAGGTTGAAATGAATAAAATTAAAGTTGGATTGGTGCAGGCATCGTGTGCTGTCGATAAAGCTGCAAATATTCAGAAAAGTGTAAGCGAAATACGGAAATGTGCTGCCTTGGGAGCTGAACTGGTTGTGTTGCAGGAATTGCACGGGAGTCTTTATTTTTGTCAAACCGAAGATACGGGCATGTTTAACCTGGCTGAACCAATTCCGGGGCCTTCAACCGAAATTTTTTCGGCAGTTGCAAAAGAAACGGGTGTGGTTTTGGTTACCTCGCTTTTTGAGAAACGGGCCGCCGGACTTTACCACAACACAGCCGTGGTATTCGAAAAAGACGGCTCAATTGCCGGGAAGTACCGAAAAATGCACATTCCCGACGATCCGGCGTATTACGAAAAATTTTATTTCACTCCCGGCGATCTGGGTTTTGAACCCATTAAAACATCGGTTGGAAAACTTGGCGTTTTGGTTTGCTGGGATCAGTGGTACCCGGAAGCGGCGCGTTTAATGGCTTTGGCCGGTGCCGACTTATTGATTTACCCTACTGCAATTGGCTGGGAAAGTACCGACAAACAGGACGAAAAAGAAAGGCAACTGAATGCCTGGATGATTTCACAACGCGGTCATGCCGTCGCCAATGGGCTGCCCGTTGTCAGTGTAAACCGAACTGGTTTTGAAGCCGATCCTTCGGGAGTTACAAACGGAATAACTTTCTGGGGAAACTCTTTTGTGGCCGGACCGCAAGGTGAAATAATCGCACAATTTCAGGCTGAGAAAGAACAAACCGAAGTTGTGGAAATCGATTTGACCCGCTCGGAAAATGTGCGGCGAATCTGGCCATTTTTACGCGACCGCAGAATTGACGCTTATCAGGATATCACAAAACGTTTCAGAGATTAAATCGCTATCTTTCCAAAAGACCAATTATTGCTGATGTTTCGTGTGTTTCGCCCGGAGCAAGTTTTATAACATCTGTAAATGCATTCACTGCTTCGATGCACACAAATGTTTGAAACCCGTCTTCGGGAATATCATCAATTTTAGCACAGGTTTCTTCACCCGGATTCCAGACTGTGGTTACTTTGCTACCCGATTTCGATACAAGAATTCCTCTTCCGAAAAGCGGATCGTAAATCACACAATCTGCTTCTGTGTTCTGATAATGGCGTGTTTCGGCAGTTTTTATGTCCAGAAATTCACTTTCCTGTGTATAGTTTTCTCCATCCAACTGGTTAAAATAGCTTGTATTTTTCAAACCCGAAATCCTGATTTCATCAATTGAAGAAATGGTGTAGTACGAATGAAGTGCAGCAGAATAATCAAAAGGTTCACCCGAAGTGTTGGTTACTTTCAGTGTTGCCGTGAGAGTTTTGCCTACAATAAAAGTCATTTCTGCACAAAAATCGTGATGCCAGTATTTTTTTGTGGCTTCCGATGAACAGAGCTGCAATTTCACCAAAGTTTCGCCACCGGGCAGTGATGCTGTTTCAGAAACATCCCAAAACATCAGGCGCGCAAAGCCGTGCTGTGGTTTTGATGAATCGGTTTTGTGCGGGCCAAACCACGGAAAACAAACCGGAATTCCTCCCCGAATCGGTCGTCCTTCCTCGAAATAACTTTCGGGGCTCATCCACAAAATGTCCATCGTTTTATGAGTTTTAAAACGCGTTGCATGTGCCCCGTATAAACTGATGTCTGCCTCGGCATGTTTATTCGATACCGAAATAAAAATCATATTCTCTTCCATCTCATCAAATCCCAGTTCGCCTTCAATGCTGAATTTGTCGTTCAGTTCTTCTGCATCCTGTTTCATTTTTAGTTTGCTTAATTTCAGGTTATTAAATTTTAAAATCACTGCTTTCTCTTAACCGCAGGTTTTTGTGCAAAGTAACAATCATTTTTATGAAATTAAAACGGACTAATTCAGTTTTCAAAGTGTGGTTAAATGTGTATTTTCAGCTGTTTTTTTAACTGATTGATTATGGAAGAGGAAGAAGATTTTGATGATTTCAGAAAAACAAGAAAGTTGCCGATTTACCTGAAAGGTGAAGAAATTTACAAGGTTGCACATCAGATTTGCGAACTCATTCCCGAAGATAATGAACACCTGCAATACATGAAAGGCCAGATTCTTGGCGATGCAGCCCTGCTGATGGTAAAAGTGGCCGGAGCCGAAGCAGCAGGTTTATACGATTTGAAAATGGAAAATGCAGCCATCATCCGCAAAGCAGCGCGCGATTTGAAGGTTTCGAACCATTCGCTTAAAATGTTTGGATTTAAGGAGGTTGAATATTTCAATATTGTAAGAGATTTAATTGAAGAATACAGGCTGCTTTTTATCGATTGGGTGGCAGGATTCGACAAGTGGGAGTATATCATCGACCGCTGGGGATTGTTTAATCCACCGGGTGTTGGGCCATTCGATAAAGACCCCGACGATGATATTCCGTTTAATCCGGATGATTTTTTGGAGTAAGAAAAATAGGCTGTAAATCTGATTTTCAGCCTATTCTCTATTTCAATACCAATGTTTTAAGCTGTCACAAAATTCAGCCACGAGCTGTTTTCATTGAACCCTTCAACAACTTCGGTTTTGTTGTTAAACGAAAAAGTGGCAATCAATCGCGAAATATCCTGCCGTAACATGGTAATTCCGCCTTCTGCGAGGTCTTCTCTGAAACCTTTATTTGCCAAATCGATTACCTGGTTCAGCGAAATAATACGCCCCACTACCCTCCCCATTTCCACCAGTTTGCGCTGCTGCATCTGAAAATCGAGGTTAAAATCGGTAAGCGCTTTTACATATTCGGCTGCCTTGCTGGTGAGGTCGAAATCTTTTAAAAACTGAAACAGGTTGTTTTCTTTGGCTCGCTTCATCAGCTTAATCAATCCTTCAGTAATTTGAGCGTACAAAATATCGTTTGAACCCTCAAAAATCTGGAAAGGCCGACTGTCTGCAGTTCCTCTGCCACCAATGTGATTGATACGATACGCTTTTGCACCCACCAGTTGTACAAGCGATTGCGCCGCTTCCTGCATTAAATCGGTTACCACACTTTTTACTGCATTGGCTTCGAGACCATGCGGAACCAAATCAACATCGATTCCTGCCTTTTCGCTGCTGTTGGCACACATGGCCGAACAAATTGTATAGGATGCCTGCAACCGCGAAAGCCGGTGTTGCACCTGGTCATAATTAAACAAGCTTTTCCCTCCAACAAAACGCTGATTGCAATGAGCAATTGCCTCGTCCAACATCCGCTGGATAAATCCCATCGCCATGCCCGGAAACTGCATCCGGCTGCGATGCAACAAATCGAGCATCATTTTCACACCAGTTGAATGTGGCTGTAATTTATATTGTACCGGTATTTTAACGTCGATGTGATTTCTGCCATAAGGAATCATATAAAGTCCGAGGTTTTCATAAAATTCCTCTACTTCAATCTGCTGATTAGGAGCATTCACATCGCAAATAAAAAAGTCGATGTCGCGCTGCAAATTTCCTGATTCTGTTTGCTGGCGGGCGGTTAATAACCAGAATTCGGCCCAACCGGTTAAACCAGCCCAGTGCTTTTTACCTTTGATGTAAGCGCTGCCATCAACTTCGGTATATGATGTTTGCATATTTAAAGCATCGCTGCCATAATCGGGTTCGGTAATCATTAACCCACCCATGGTTTTTTCTTCGAGAAATCGTTTAAAAACGGCAGCTTTTGCTTCCTCCTGTCCGTATTTACCAACAGGTTGCAAAAACAGGGCTGAATTTATCCCGAATGTAAGCGAAAGCGCCAGCGATTCGTAGGAAGCTGCAGCCAGTAATCCAATATTTTCGTGCATCAGTCCACCGCGTCCGCCATATTCTTTTGGAATGCCAACCGACAACGGATTAACCGACATAATCTCGCGCAAAGCAAAAGGTGGCAAACCACGTTTTAAACTTAACTGATCAACATCGGCACGGGTGTGAAACACAAGTTTCATTTTGGCTTTTAGTGAATCGATAAAATCTGAAAAAGGAAGAATTGAATTTTGCTGATTTGATAATCTGGGAGTTAATGCGGTTTCAAAATAATTCATCTTAAAAAATATTGTTAAAAAATAATAAGCTAACCATTGATAATGGCTGTTTACAAATCACAAACCACTCAAACACCAGCTTTTTAATAAAGTTCGCAATACGCTGAAAATTGCAACTTTTAGGTCTTTTACAAAAAGATATCGAAAAATATGAATTTCGCACCGGCAGTTAGTAATCAACAAATAAAAGTATGACAATTATCAAAACAAAATTATTGCACTGGTTTGGTGTAAAAGCCGGAATCGCTATATTCCGCAAAAAAAAATAATGATGAAAATAATTTCGTGGAATGTAAACGGGATTCGGGCAGTGGCTCAGAAGAATTTTTTTAATGACCTTGAAAAAATGGCTCCTGACATCATCTGTATTCAGGAAACCAAAGCACAGGATAATCAGGTAGCCGAAACACTTGATTCAGTCAAAGATTTTCATATCTACTCCAATTCGGCCGAAAAGAAGGGATATTCAGGCACAGCAATTCTATCGAAAGTAAAACCTTTGCATGTTAAAGCCGATATCGGAATTGACGTGCACGATAACGAAGGACGGGTTTTATGCCTCGAATACGATGCTTTTTTTCTCGTGAATGTGTATGTACCAAACTCGGGCAGCGATTTAAAAAGACTTGATTACAGGCAGCAATGGGATTCGGATTTTCTGAATTACTTAAAAAACCTCGAAAAAGTAAAACCGGTTGTTGTTTGCGGCGATTTTAATGTGGCACACCGCCCCATTGATTTAACGCACCCAAAAGCCAATTACAACAAATATGCAGGTTATATGCAGGTTGAAATAGATGGAATGGATAGATTCGCCCAAAACGGACTGGTTGACTCTTTCAGGCATTTTTATCCTGAAAAGAAAGAAGCTTACTCGTGGTGGAGTTACAGGGCCGGGGCCCGTGAGAAAAACGTTGGCTGGAGAATCGATTATTTTTTGGTTAGCAAATCGTTTATTCCTTCAGTAAATTCAGCATTTATTTTGCCCGAAATTATGGGCTCTGACCACTGTCCGGTTGGAATTGAGCTGGACATTTGAATAGAAATTTGCCATAAAAAACCGCTCCTTACTACTTAAGGAGCGGTTTTTAATGCCATTATCTTTATTTCTTACCTGCCAGCAACAGCGCTTCGAACTTCAGCCAGAATTGCCTTTTTGCTTTTTACGCCTACAATCCGGCCAACTTCGTTGCCATTACTGAAAATCACCATCGTAGGAATATTTCTTACTTTGTATTTTTTTGCCAGGTCCTGGTTATTATCCACGTTTACTTTCCCAATTACAATGTCATCTTCTGTTTCGGCAATTTCGTTTAAAATTGGGGCCACCATTTTACACGGACCACACCAGGGCGCCCAGAAATCTACCAGCAGAATTTCCTTTTTCAGTGCCAGTTTAAAGTTTTTATTACCGAGTGTAACAATTTTCTTGCTGGCCTCCACCGGCTTCATATTCTTCATTCTGAAGTAATTCACCGTAATCAATGCGATTAAAGCAGCAATTACAACTGCTATGATGATAAGTGTCGTTGACATTGTTTAATTTTTAATTCTCAATTTTTAATCTTGTATCCTAATTTCAGTGGTAATCCCGATCACTTTCCGGTACATGGCACTCACACCACAATATCTTTCTTCTGAAAGGTTGACTGCTTTTTCAAGTTTGTCCATGGGCAAATCTTTTCCTTTAAACTCGTGAATAATTCTCATCTGGAAGAACTGTTTCGGATGTTCTTCAGTGAGATCGCCTTCAACCCGAACAGAATAAGATTCCACTTCAACGCGCATTTTTTTCAGAATTGAAACCACGTCCATTCCTGTACAACCTGCCAAAGCAACCAGCATCAGCGGTTTTGGGCGGGGCCCGCGGTTTTCTCCACCAACCGGTTCGGCTGCGTCGATTATAATTTTATGCCCGTTTACTTCGGCTTCAAAAGCCATATTTTCGAGCCAGTTTACTTTTATCTGTTCTGTTGCCATTTGTATTTTTTTTCGGATTGCAAATCTATTTTATTATCTCAATTTATCGAAGTTTTATCAGTTATTCCGCAAAAATTCAGCAGTACTCAGTGCAGCAATTGTTCCTTCGGCAACTGCAGTTGTTACCTGCCGGTAACGTTTGTTGATACAGTCGCCGGCAGCAAATACGCCTTTTACATTTGTCTTCATTTCGCTGTCAACCATAATTTCCCTGCGATTATTCAACGTTACCAGCCCGTTCAGACTTTCTGTATTTGGCTGATACCCCACAAAAATAAAAGTTCCGTCGGTTTTTAGTTCTGTTCTTTTTCCGGTTGGCAAATGTTCTATAGTTACTTTTTCAAGATGCCCGTCGCCATAAAAACCTCTCAGTTCCGACTCCATGATAAATTCAATTTTTGGATTCTTTTTAGCTTCCTGAATGGCATGTTCAAATGCCTGAAAATGGTCGAACTGATGCACAATAGTTACCTTTGTTGCATAATTTGTAAGCGCAACAGCTTCTTCGAGTGCCGAATTTCCACCGCCTACCACAACAACCTCTTTTCCGGTAAAAAAGTCTCCGTCGCAGGTAGCGCAGTAAGAGATTCCTTTTCCTTTAAGTTCGTCTTCGCCCTCAATATTCAACGAACGTGGCCTTCCACCTGGTGTTAGTATAACCGCACGGCTTTTAAATACTTTTCCATCGGCTAATTCTATTTCCTTGACTTCATCTTCAAGGTTATATTTTGTGATTTTTATATTCGATTTAATTTTGCAGCCAAACGATTTTGCCTGGTTTTTCATAATACCAGCCAAAACATATCCTTTCACAGTTTCAACGCCGGGATAATTGGCAATTTCTTCGGTTAAAACCATTTGCCCGCCAATAGCGCCTTCGTTTAAAATTAAAGTCGAAAGTTTTGCACGTGAAGCATAAATACCTGCCGTTAATCCGGCTGCCCCGGCACCAATAACAATAACATCAAAAACTTCGTCCATACAACAATCAATTAAAAATGAGAAATGTAAAATGAAAGGTGTTTTTATTTTGAAAGTTGTTCCGGTACGCCGTTAAGCAACCCGGAACAACTTATAAATAGTTTCTATTTGCCAAATTTTGCATCGAGAATACTGGTTACCTGTTGCATACTCTGAATACTACTGGTAGCCTGTACCACTTTTCCATTTTTATAATACATGGTAAACGGAATACCCATAAAACCACGACATTCGGGTGCATTTCTGATACTTGCTGCAGCAGGATTATCGAACCCGATTACTGCAAATTTTACATTGGTACGTTCTTCTTCCAGCTCTTCCATAACATCATAAACGGGTAAACACATCGGACCCATTCGTCCGCAACATACCATTGCATTTTCGTTCTCATTAATAAATTTCTGCAATTCGTCTGCCGATTCAATCTCGTGTAAGTTTGTTCTCAAAAATTTCATGATTCTTAAATTTTTATAGTTACTGTTTCAAATTATGAATTCCCGGTTAATTCAGCAATTACCTTTTTGTCCGATTCAAGTTTTCCCTGTAAATAATCGTCAATAATTCGCTCAGGCGCTTCAATTGGAATTCCTACAAAAAGGTTGATTTTTTCAGCAGTAAAAAGCCCGATTGTGCTCCGATTGATGCGATGTGTAACCACATCAGTGATTCCTTCGCTCTTTAACCAGGCGACAAGTTCGGAAATTTCAATTTCATCGGGTAAAAAAGATGTTTTCGTTGATTTTATTGCTTTGTCAACCTCAAAAACTTCGTAATAATTACATTCTCCAAAGTTTTCGCTTAATATTCCATTGGCAATTGGTATTGCTATCCGTTTCATTTCTTTTGCATTTTCAACAGTGCAAATGTAAAGCCGGTTATTTTAAATAGTAGAAAACAAGGTTGAAGTATAACAGAATCCCGGCTGTCATTTTTCAGTTTTTTTCCTGTCAAATCATATAAACAAAATCAGAAATAAGATAAAAAACACCTTTGTCTATTGATGAAATGGTATTTTTACAACTTTTAAACAATGAACAAAATGTCGGAATTGCAACAACATAACACAGTGGTTGAACAATTGCTTGCAGAGAACCTGAACATAGGCGACGTACATAAAACTAAAATAACCTATCTGCGTGGTGAACAAATATTTAAGCAGGGAGCTTTTGCACCTTATATTATTTATGTTGTCAGCGGATTGGTAAAGGTTTATTTACAAACAGGTTACGAAAAGCAAATAAATATTGCCCTTGCCCAAGCAGGTGATTTTCTTGCTTTTGCGTCGGTTTTTGGAGAAAGTGTTCACACCTATTCAGCTCAGGCACTCAAAGAGTCAGAAATTTGTATGATTGAAAAAGAAAGTTTAAAATCGGCTTTGCTGAGCAATCCTGAATTTGCCTTGCAAATTACTTCGCGAAATTACAGGATTGAAAGCCTTTTGCTCGAAACCATTAAAAACTTATCGTACAAGCAAATGCGCGGAAAATTGGCTTCGAGTCTTTTGTACCTCTCGCGGGAAGAATTTGCAGGCGAAAATGTTTTTGATTACCTCACACGACAGGATTTGGCCGATTTTGCCTCAATTTCAACTGAAAGTGCCATTAAATTTTTGAAAGAGTTCGAAAAAGAAGGTATCGTTAACCTTAACGGAAAAGATATTCAGATTGTTGATGTTGTAAAACTTGAACAAATCAGTAAGAACGGATAAAAATGAAGCTTTCAGAATTACAGAAAAAGCAACTTGAAGAATCGGCGAGGTTTTCTGCTTCCCGCAGTGGCGGCCCGGGCGGACAAAATGTAAACAAGGTAAATACGCAGGTAGAGCTTCGTTTTTCGCTTGCTGGTACAAAAATTTTTACCGAAGAAGAGAAAGAAAGGCTTTTTGAAAAGCTGAAAAATAAAATCAATGCTGAGGGTGAACTTATCATCACTTCGCAGGAAGGACGCTCGCAACTCGAAAACCGGGAACTTGTTTTATATAAATTTTTTGAAGCCATTGAAGTAGCGCTCAGGATTCAAAGGAAAAGAATAAAAACAGCTCCTTCGCAGGCATCAGTCAGGGAAAGGCTCGAAATAAAGAAAATAAATGCGCAAAAGAAACAAATGCGCAAGCCACCCGATGTTTGAGTGGTTCAGTTTTTCAAATTCGGACGAAAATGTTTTCTTTACCAAATAAAATCTTTTGCTGTTCTATGATCCAATTGCTCAGAAATATCAGAAACAAAATCATCAGGTTGATTGACTGGTTCTACTTTCCTGTTTTTCGGTTTATTCCCCGTGAAATTTTCAGATATGCATTTACAGGTGGCCTCAACACAGTTTTCGATTTGTTTCTCTATTTTATTATCTATCGTTACATACTTGATATGCAAATTGTTGACTTGGGTTTTGTGTCCATCAGCGCTCACATTGCAGCATTTCTGATTGTTTTTCCTGTTACGTTTACCACTGGTTTTGTACTGGCCAAATATGTAACTTTCAGTGCATCAGAACTGCGGGGCCGCATTCAACTTTTCAGATATGGTGTAACAGTTTTTGGGTCAATTATGCTCAACTATGTTTTCCTTAAGCTTTTTGTTGAGTATTTTGGATGGTTTGCCACTTTCTCGAAAGCAATTACAACAGTAATTGTGGTAATTTACAGTTATATTTCGCAACGTTATTTTTCGTTTAAAACCGCGCAGGTAAAAGTAAACGTGTAACGGAAACATTCACTGATACCGGGTGTTATTTAATTCGCAAATCAGTTGATTTTAACAGTAAATGAACGAATTCCGCAACAAATATTATCCAACGGTTTTGCAGGCAATCCACCTGCTTGTATTGTACATTTTCATTCAGTCGGTGGTCGATTTTCCGCTGGCTATGATTGATTATTACAACGATACTGAATACCTGTACCACCCGGTGAAGAAAATCGTGCTTGGCGTGGGGTCAACGTTGTTTATTCTGTATTTTGGGTTTAAAAAATCGCAGGCTCCGCTAAAAGTAGTTTTTCCTGTAAAAGCTTTTAATCCGCTGATTGTGTTGCCAATCATCACTTTTTTATGGGCAATACAAAATTTGCTCGAAATTCCCAATAAATTGTTGGACAGGTATATTCCCCCGCCCGATTGGTTCTGGGAAATGTTTAACAAGATTTTTGAAGGCGATTTCGGGTTTTGGGGTGCATTTTTGAAAGTTGCAGTGGTGGCGCCTGTTGTGGAAGAGCTCATATTCAGGGGACTCATTTTGCAAGGATTCAGAAGAAATTATTCTCCTTTTGTTGCTGTGTTGATGTCGGCGCTGTTGTTTGCGTTATTTCATCTCAATCCCTGGCAGTTTCCGGCAACTTTTATGCTTGGTTTACTGCTTGGCTGGATTATGCTCCGCACAAATAATATTTTGCTTGCCATTTTAGGGCATTCAATCAACAATTTTCTGGTACTCATCAGTATTACATACTGGAAGGAGATACATGAACTACCCTTTTATCTTTTGCAGAAACCGATGATTTATTTGTACAGTTTAATCGTTGTAATTATCTCAATTATATTGATTTATATATTTGGCAAACGACGTATTACAAATGTAAACGAACTTTAAAAGACTTAAAATGGATTATGTACTTATAATTTTGGGTGTGATATTCACCCTTACCGGAATATTGGGATGTGTGTTACCTATGTTGCCAGGCCCGCCAATCAACTATGTTGCATTATTGTTATTGCATTTCACTTCAAGCCATCAATTTTCAACCCGGTTTCTGGTAATTTGGGCTGTTGTTGCGACAGTAGTCGTTTTACTCGATTACCTGATTCCGGTTTGGGGAACCAAAAAATTCGGAGGAAGTAAACAAGGAGTTTGGGGAAGTGTAATCGGACTTGTTGCCGGATTGTTTATATTTCCTCCTTTTGGAATAATCATCGGGCCTTTTGTCGGCGCTGTAATTGGAGAATTGATTGCGGGAAAGGAAACCGGAGCGGCTTTTAAATCAGGCTTCGGTTCATTTATTGGTTTTTTGGCGGGTACTTTAATTAAATTAATTGCATCGGGTTTAATGACCTGGTATTTTTTCAAAGAACTGATAACCGGCTGACAACAAACTATTTATTGAATGAATAAAATGAAATTCTGGAATTTGCGTTTATATCGTAAAACTTAAAATTATATCATCGTGATTGGTACTACAGTTGAATGGACCGATTTTAAAAAGCAACCTGAAAAACCCAAAAAGAAAGGTTCAAAAAAGAAATCAGGCAAGCCGAAACTGGTAAAAATCATTTTGGGTGCTTTTGCAATTGCATTTTTCTTTGGTGCTTTATTGTTTATCCTGGTATTTATTGGTCTGTTCGGGCCGGTTCCTTCAAATCAGCAATTACAGGATATTAAAAACCCTGTGGCTTCTGAAGTACTTTCGGCCGATGGGAAAGTATTGGGGCGCTTTTATGTTCAAAATCGCAGTTATACCAACTTTGATGAGATTTCGCCGAATGTAATCAAGGCATTGATTGCCACAGAAGATTCACGGTTTTACGAACACCGCGGAATCGATGAGATTGCACTGCTGCGCGTATTTGTAAAATCGATTCTGCTGTTCGACCGCAGCTCGGGCGGCGGCAGTACACTCAGCCAGCAGTTGGCAAAAAACCTGTATCCCCGTGTAAATCTGGGGCCTCTTTCGATGCCGGTAAACAAATTACGCGAAGGTATTATTGCTTATCGTATGGAACGCATTTATACTAAAGAGGAAATCCTCGCACTGTATCTGAATACGGTACCTTTTTCAGAAAATATTTTTGGTATTGAGGTTGCAGCAGAACGTTTTTTTTCAAAATCGCCCAAAGATTTGCAGGTACACGAAGCTGCAGTTTTGGTTGGATTGCTGAAAGCCAACAATTACTACAATCCGCACAATAACCCCGAACGGGCTAAGGAACGCCGGAATGTGGTAATCGATTTAATGGTAAAAAACGAATACATCACAAAAACGCAGGCTGAAGAGTACAAATCGAAACCTTTAGTGCTGAAATACAGTCCGATAACCTACTCCATTGGTCCGGCTCCCTATCTTGTTGAAAAACTGAGACCTGAATTGATTCAATGGTGCAATGAGCATGATAATGAAGATGGTGTTCCCTACAATTTATACACCGACGGACTCAGAATTACCACCACAATTGATTATAACCTGCAAATTTATGCACAGCAAAGTGTAAAAGAATACATGAAAAACCTGCAGGGAGTTTTTGATAACCACTGGAAAAACAGAGATATTTTTAAAGAAGAGCCGGGAATCTTAAAGGCTGCTTTGAAAAACCGGGATATCAAAGGAAAAAACCTGGATGAAAAAATCAGGACTGCGCTGTTTACCTGGAACGGGTTGCGCGACACAACAGTAACACGTCTCGATTCGATTAAACATTACATGAAATTTCTGAATGCCGGTTTTATTGCAATTGAACCGCAAACCGGGGCGTTAAAAGCCTGGGTGGGTGGCATCGATTTCAGGTTTTACAAATACGATCATGTTACAGCCCCACGTCAAACAGGTTCGGCGTTTAAACCAATTGCATATCTCGCGGCATTAGAAAATGGCATTTCGCCCGATAAGTACTATCCGAATGTGCAAAAAATTTATGATGACTACGACGACTGGTCGCCACGAAATTCGCATGACGATTATGGCGGGTATTATACAATGAAAGGCGCATTGGCCAAATCGCTGAATACAGTTTCGGTTGAAGTTTTGTTAGATGCAGGTATTGCCAATACAATCGATCTGGCAAAAAACCTGGGAATTAAAGCCGATTTACCTGAATATCCGTCACTCGCGCTTGGTGTGGCTTCTGTTTCGCTGAAAGACATGGTTGAAGCATACGCCGCCATTGTAAATGATGGAATTCCGCATGAAACCCGTTACCTTGTTGAAATTGCGGATAAAAATGGGAAAGTGCTTGAGAAATTTAAATATGAACCTGCTGAAGACCAGGTTGCATCGGCCGAAAACTGCAGGGCTGTGGTGAATATGATGCAGGCCGTGGTTAATGAAGGAACGGGCAGCGCTATTCGTTCGAGGTACGGGATTACGGGCGAGTTTGCAGGCAAAACCGGAACTACACAAGACAACACTGATGGATGGTTTATTGGTGCAACACCCAATCTTGTGGCGGGTTGCTGGGTTGGTGCCGACGATTCGAGGGTACGGTTTCGTACAACCAACTTTGGGCAGGGCGCTTACATGGCATTGCCAATTGTTGGTGGTTTTTACGTGAAAGTAAATAACGATGCCAAAGTGAGGAATTTTGTAGCAGGCTCGTTTAATCCTCCTGCACCCGAAATGCTGGCTTTGCTCGATGTGCCAACCTACCAGGAAATTATGGATATTGAAGACAATGATTTTAACCTTGCCGATATTTTCCGCAGAAAAGACAAGCCCGAAAAACTAAAACCGGTTGAAAAGAAAGAATCACCAAAATCGGAGGAGAATACAACTGAAATTACAAAGGAAAAGCCTGTTTGGACTAAAATCAAAAGCATATTTAAAAAGAAAGAAAAGTGATTACTTTTTTGGGCATCTGTCGCATTGTTAAATGAAAAATCTTATTTTTGTCGCACTTAAAAAAATCGGGGTGTAGCACAGTTGGCTAGCGCGCCACGTTCGGGACGTGGAGGTCGGAAGTTCGAGTCTTCTCACCCCGACTTTTAGGTACTCAATTTCAATTAGTTACATATTTTTTGTACTGATTTTGTACCGAAAACGATTTTAAAGAGGTTAGTAATGAATTTTCTAACCTCTTTTTTTATCTCATTAATTGATTCAAATCATACACCAAAAACCCAATCACAAATTTATTTTCACTTTTTCTTTACTCACCCTTTACTTTTTAAAATTTTTAGTGTATTTATTGGATATTGACATTTACTTGATACTTTTTTTGTGTCCAAAATATGTCATCAATAATTATTTGATAGTTAACTCTTAAATGAGAAAAGTTGGAAGACCCTTAAAATATTTAGATGAAAATACTCGAATTGAAGTAAGAAGAAAACAAAACAGAGAAAATCAAAGGAATTGTAGGAAAAGAAAAAAACTAATTGAAGAAATCAATTTTTCATTAACAGACCCTACAATCAGAATTATACAATACAAAAACGAAATTGTTAAGTATTTCAATTCATTTGATTACGATTATTTCTTTACAGGTACTATCGACTTAAAATACAACGAAAAAGAACATTTAAAACAGATTAACAAAGAAATTAAAGATTTAAACCAATTACTTGAAACAAATATGAGTTTTGAAGTTGAAAGAAAAATTGGTATTAAATCATTACGAAAATATACCGACAAATATATTCAGTTTTTAACCGAAAAAAATCTATTAGAAAGATGTTTTGTTGTTTTTGAACTTGGTAAAAATCATAAATACCATGTTCATATTATGTTTAAATCCAATAAAAATTACAGAAACTTTGTCAATTTCACAGAAAACAGATGGTTGGTAGGTACTTCAATTACAATTCCTATTAAAAACTATCTTGATAAGACAAACTTAGTTAACTATTGTGTTAAAGAACTCAATTGTTGTTCCAACAAGATTACAGATTTAAACAGGGTCGATAATTGGTTCATTTCAGGTAATTTCGATAAAAAAATTACAGAAGAAATTTCGACTTCTTCATTAATCCCTGTTTAACACTCATATAAAATTAGTTTCCATTACGGACAAAGGTTTTAGATAAAAATGTTAATTTTCCAGAATCAAAAAAAACCTTAAAATGTCAGTAAACCATTCAGAAATATCCTCGTTTATTTGGTCGGTCTGTGATGACCTTTTAAGGGGACTATTTAAACAACATGAATACGGGGATGTTATTCTTCCATTTGTCGTTTTAAGACGACTTGATTGTGTTCTTGAACCATCAAAAGACAAAGTAATAAACCTGTACGAAAACTATTCAAAAAGAATAGACGACCCGACACCGATAATTTTAAATGAAATCGGGTTATCGTTTTTTAACCACTCCAAGTATGATTTACACAGATTACGTCAAGACCACCGAAATATTTCGTTAAACTTCACGAATTACTTGAATGGTTATAGTTCAAACGTCCGTGAAATAATCGAACACTTTCAGTTGGATAAACCCATCGACAAACTGAACAAGAACGGGAAGTTATACCAAATGGTTGAAACCTTTTCATCCATCGACCTACACCCAAACGTTGTTGATAATCATACAATGGGTCAGATATTTGAGGAACTTTTACGTCGGTTTTCTGAAATGTCGAACGAAACCAGTGGGGAACATTACACCCCACGCGATGAAGTAAGGTTGTTGGTTTCACTTGTTTTTTCTGAAGGTAAAGATGATTTACAAGGTGATGGAAAAATTCGTTCATTATTTGATTGTACCTGTGGAACAGGTGGTATTTTAACGATTGGTAAAAATTGGATTTTGGAGAAAATAAACCCAAACATCGAAATTACACTCTACGGACAGGAATTAAACCCACAGACTTATTCAATTTGTCGGTCGGATATGTTGATTTCAGGTGAAAACCCTAATAACATTCGTTTAGGTTCTTCACTATCCAACGACCAATTTGAAGGTGTTAAATTCGATTATTTAATGTCTAACGTACCTTTTGGTGTATCATGGAAAGGTGAACAGGATTTCATTAACAACGAAAGTCAAAACCCAAATGGTAGGTTCTTCGTTGGTACACCACGTTCTTCTGATGGTTCACTTTTATTTCTTCAGAACATGATTTCTAAAATGGAACCAAAAGGTTCACGAATCGGAATCATTTTTAATGGTTCACCATTATTTACAGGTGATTCAGGTAGTGGAGAAAGTGAAATCAGAAAATGGATAATAGAAAACGATTGGTTGGAGTGTATTGTACAACTACCCGACCAATTATTCTTTAATACGGGAATTACCACTTATATATGGATTCTTTCGAATAACAAAAAGAAACATCGTAAAGGTAAAGTTCAACTGATAGATGGGTCTAACTACTTCAAATTGATGAAGAAATCGTTGGGTAATAAACGAAAGTACATTACCGATGAGATGGTTGAAGAAATTACCAAGTTGTACGTGGATTTTAAAGAAACAGAGAATTCTAAAATCTTTAACAATGAATTTTTCGGTTATACAAAAATCGTAATCGAACAACCATTGGTAAAAGATAGTAAAATAGAAAAGGATAAAAACGGAAACCCAAAACCCGATGGTTCATTACGTGACACCGAACGTGTACCACTTGGTGTTGACATTGACGAATATTTTCAACGGGAAGTAAAACCACATCTTTCTAATTCGTGGTTGGATAAAACCAAAAATCAGGTAGGGTATGAAATTAACTTTACCAAGTATTTCTATCAATATAAACCATTACGTCCGTTGACCGAAATCACCAAAGATTTATTGGAGTTGGAAAAAGAAAGTGATGGATTAATGTCTAAACTAATTAACTAATGAAACTATACACCATTACCAACAACAAACTTAAAAGTATTTCACCTGACAATTTTAAATTAGAAAAAGAAATACAAAACCTAATTGAAAATAATTTAGAGGAGTTGTTCAACCTTCAATTTGTACAAACAGAATTAACCATTAAAAACTTCCGTGTTGATACTTTAGGTTTCGATAAAGAAAATAAATCGTTTGTTGTAATCGAATATAAAAAGGAAAGAAATTATTCGGTTATTGACCAAGGATATACCTATATGTCGTTGTTGTTGAATAACAAATCCGATTTTATTCTTGAATATAACGAAAAATGTAGTGGTCAGTTAAAACGTGATGATGTTGATTGGACACAATCAAAAGTTATTTTCATTTCACCAAATTTTACTGATTATCAAAAACATTCAATCAACTTTAAAGATGTTCCATTTGAATTATGGGAAATTAAACGATATGAAAACAACCTTTTAGGGTTGGTTCAACATAAAAACACTTCAGAAGAAAGTATATCTACAATTTCAAACAACAATAGTAGTGTTGTATCCCAAGTATCTAAACAAGTAAAAGTTTATTCAGAGGATTACCATCTAAATATGTCAAAAACAAGACCCGAATGGGTGAAGGAACTTTATTTTACTTTAAAGGAAAGGATTATGAACTTGGGTGAAGTAGAAATGAAACCCAATGGTAATTATATAAGTTTTAGAAAGAAATCACCTTTCGTTGATGTTGTTTTTTATAATAGTGGGATATATACCATTATTAACATGAAAGAGGGTACATTGAACGACCCGAATAAACTAATGGAAACTTTTGGGGGAAAAGGTCATTGGGGAAATGGTGATTATTACACAACCATAGATACTAATACAGATTTGGACTATATGATGTTCTTAATCAACCAATCCTATCAAAACAAGGTGTGATTTTATGAAAAAATATAAAATCATAGTAGAAGGATTTGTGAATCCCCAACAATTTGTCGAAAAGTGGTCTTCACAATATTCATATTCCAATGAGGAAAAATATAAACAACACATCAATACCGTATTTGACAACGAATTTTCATTTTTTCAACTTTTTCAATGGAAAAATGGAACAGGTGATGTAATCTATGATAAGAAAATGAAGGTTGTTAAAGGATTTTACGAAAAGATTGATGTATTAAAACACCTAAGAAATAATTTCAATTGGGAACTATTTGAAAATGAGTTTCAACCAACAAAAAATTCACCTATTTGGAAGATTTTTTTATTACACCTGATTAACCCATCCGAATTTCCAATTTTTGACCAACACGTTTTCAGGTTTTACAACTTTCAAAAAAACGGAATGATTGAAGAAATTTCAAACAAACCTAAAGTTGTGTATGAAACCTACAAAAACGACTATAAACCTTGGTTTAATTCTGTTCAGAAGGAATTTCAAATAAATCAAAAAATGATGGATGAATGGAAAATCCGGTCAAACTGAGCACTGGATTCCGGAGTAAAGTGAGCATATCAAACCGGAGCAAAGTGAGCACCTGATACCGGGGCAAAGTGAACAATCAGAAACAAGAGTTTTTATCGGGCTATTG
>JBFXFM010000036.1:0-31445 GCA_050179035.1 Draconibacterium sp.
CGAAAATGCTCTCTACAGCTATTTTCATCAGGAAAATCCTCTATAAATTTGACGATATTCATGTCATTCTTTTTTCCCCAATATAGCTTTTTATTTATCTTGTGGCATTATTACGGATGAGCATTATGTCTTTATTATCAAACGTTTATAAAACCCTGATTTTAGAGTTTTTAACAAACATTAATAATTTTTTAATATACCCTCTTTTGTAAACTGAATTTATACTATATTCGTCAGGCAAAAACAAAAAAAAACAAGATTAAATTGAATATTCTACCTTTTCTCTATTAAACAAATTTTCTGTCTAACTAAACTAAGCAATGAACTATCGGGTTATCTTACAAATGATAACCCTTTTTTTATGTCAGCTTTTTCAGGTTATATCTGAAACGCAGGTAAAACATGATACCTGCAATTCCTAATCCGGCCAAGTATCCGTACCAAATTCCCACCGGACCAGTTTTAAGAATAAATGCAAAGAAATAACTGATTGGAATTCCAACAAATAAATAAGCAAATATGGCCATGAACATGGGAATTTTCACATCGGCCATTCCCCTCAATGTACTTAGCATTACCACCTGCAAGCCATCGAAAACCTGAAAGATAGCTGCGATTATTAGCAGGTTTGCTGCAATTGAAATCACTTCAGCATCGGTAGTGAAAAGAAAGGGCAAGAAGTTACGGGTAATAATAAAAACAACACCCATTACCGACATAAAAACCAAGACAAGATGAGTTGAAGCAAACGCTGCCATTTTTAATGCATGATAATCCCGTAATCCCAATTGGTGACTGACCCTGATTGTGTTGGCCTGCGAAACACCCAGCGAAATCATGTAAGAGAAAGTTGCCAGACCAATCGCAACCTGGTGTGCAGCCAGTTTTACCTCACCAAGCCACCCCATCATAATTGCTCCAATGCTGAATGTAATTACCTCGACAATGATTTGAAAAGCGATAGGAATGCCAATCCGCAATAACGAAATAATCTTTTCGCGTTCGATTGTCATTTTATGTGCTTCTGAAAAGTAATTCAGAAATAAAGGTTTTTTCACGATAAAATATATAAACATCAATGGCATTGCCACACGCGATATTAATGTACCAATTCCTGCTCCGTTCAGACCCATTTCCGGAAATCCAAACTTTCCGTAGATGAAAAGGTAATTAAAAATAATGTTCAGCAAATTGGCTGCAATTGTTATTTTCATTGCCATTCGTGTGTTTCCAAGGCCTTCAAAAAATTGTTTCATTGTGAAAAACAGCATAAACGGAATATACGATGCACAAAGTATAAGATAATAAGGGCCGGCAAGTGCAGTAACTTCGGGAGTTTGTCCCATTTTCGGGAGCAGAAAATAAACTGATGTCATTATTACAAAAAGTACAACTGACGAAATTGTGTGTGTGAAAACGCCATTTTTGAGCCACATTAATGCTTCCGGCATGTTTTTCTTCCCGTAGGCTTTCCCGATAAGCGGGGTCATCCCAAAAGTAATACCCATCCCGAAAACCATTCCATTAACAAACACGCTGTTGGCAAACGAAGCCGCTGCCAGTTCAGTGGTTCCCACATGACCAACCATCATATTATCGACAAGCGAAACACTTACCTGCCCGATTTGTGAAATAACCACAGGAAGGGCAAGATGCAGGTTTCGTTTGTAGTAAGGTAGATATGCCGCCAGTTTCATGCCGGCAAAGATAGGGTTTTAGCTACAGAGAAAACCAGTAGCTGAATTTTACCATGAATGCATTTCTTGATGTTCCCTTGCTGACATTTTTCATGCTGTCGAAAACAGAAGGATTGTATTCGCTTGTATAATTGCTGATGCTGTTGGTCCAAACAAAATAAAAAGTGGAGCCTGTTTTATATTCCCAGCGTAAAACAAAGTTTGAGTTAAACTCCTGGTAGTCGAAGTCGGGATTCTCAGAGGCAAATTCAAGTAATTGGTTATTGTTTTCATCCACAAGAATCGGGTTGTCATTATTATTGTCGATAAACAAAGGCGAATATCTTTCCTGTAAATTTTCTGAACGTGAAACATTTACCTTTCTGTAATCGGTGTACTTTCCGGTTGATGCATAAGGACTTCCGTAATATTGAAGTGAAAGTTCGGGTGTGATAAAATACTCAAGCCGCAAAGTTGTAAACAGCGTCTGTCTGTCAATCTTTCCAATTACATATTCTTTTTTATTTCCAACTGTTTCCTGCTTTACATACTGATGATAATAAATTTCGTCAGCAAATTCGGTGCTTGATTCTATAATAAAACGGTTACTGAGTTGCCATACAATATCGAAATCATACTCAAAACCATTGCTGATTTTATCGCTGTATCCGGTCCATTCAATGCCGCTTGCAACCATCAGTTTTTTACTGCTGTTGGTCTGAATAAAAAATTCGGGACTGATGCTATTATCGATTCTGAGTGCGGGACCACCTCTTAACTGGCGGGTATCCAAATGGTTGAAAGTATTATCAAAATCGATATGCGCAATCCAAAGGTTTTTAAACACAAAACGCGCATGAGAATCAAGTTCATCCATCAGGTTTTCACCACCATAACTCCAGTGATGGCGCTGATCGAGAGAAACATAATAACTGTTTAAAATTCCTTTGGGTCTGTTTACATTATATACAAATTGTAAATCCTGTTTTATATAATCTGCCTGACGCAGGTACCCAACATCATTCATATCAATTCCCGGCGAGCGCCAGCTAAGTCCCGCTACTGCCCTGAATTTACCGCTGCGTTTCCCTCCGCTGAATGCTCCTCCCCAACCATCGAGGCTCGTCATTTCAGGGTCAAATTCAAGGTGTTTTGCATCTTCACGCTGATAAAGGTGTACAGCCGATTTCTGCAATTTCGCGATTGCTTCTTTTGTTCCATTCAGCCTGGAGTAAAAAGATTTTGCATTGATAAAATATTTACGGTTCAGCCAGTTATGCTCAAAGTCGAGTCCGCCAACAGTTGAATTATCAGGCATAAATTCAAGCTGTTTATCTTTTATATTTCTGATGGTTGAAGTTACAATTCCTCCAATCGTGGTTTGGCCTTTATTAAAATCCTGTTTTACCCTGCCAATAAAATAATTGGTAAACGGTTCAACTGCAATTTTTGATGTAGTTTCATTCGATTCAATTGTTGCATTTTCGAGCGATGTCATGCTGTTTACCACCCCAAGCGACAAACCCTTTTTGTTTTTTCCGGTGAGTTTTAAAGCACTGATAATTGAAGTATTATCAGGCATCGAAAGCTTTTCATTTTCGCCGGTTTCGGGTTCATAACCCGGCGCATGCCCTATCCTGCGCGAATAGTATAGCATATCACCCTCGTTATTATATTCAAGAATATTATTCCCTTCGAGAAAGAATGGTCTTTTTTCCTCGTAAAAAACCTCGTAGGAGGTAAGGTTCAAAACAGATGGGTCGGCTTCAACCTGCCCAAAATCGGGGTTAAAGGTATAATCGAGATTAAAATCGGAAGTGACGCCCAGTTTCCCGTCGAGCCCAAACCCAAAAGCCTGATTATTTGCTGAGTTGGTCAGGTATTTTGCTTTGGCGTAAGGCATTATTTCAAAATTTCTTTTGTAAGGAATATCTTTAATGCCGCGCAGTTCGCCAAAAATATAAACCATAGCCGGGGCATCAACCGGAATAAGTTTCCACTGCGATTCTTCCTTCAACCGGTGAATCCAACGCCAAATGTGCATTCCCCAAATCTGCTCATCGGCTTTGGCAAATCTCAGCTGAGTAAATGGCACACGCATTTCGGCATACCAGGCCGAATCGCCAACCGAAGATTTTCCATCCCAAACGGCATTCCAGTTAAAATCCCATCCGTATTCGCCCATGTGCAGCAAATCAACTTTTTGGCCCGCCGCCGTAACATTAAATTCAAAAGCAGTCTGATTATCATTATAACTATCTAACGCTATTCCAGCCATATCACCATTATTTACATCACGACGACCTAAAATAGGACTCATCTTCTCAGGCTCGTTATCGTAACAAATCAGTGCAAAATAAAGATACTTATCGTCGTATAAGATTTTTATATCTGTTTGTTGCGAAGCTGGTCTAGCCTGATATGGCTGTTGCTGAACAAAATCTCCATCCCATGAACCCACAGTTTTCCAACATTCATCATCAAGAACACCGTCGATTTTAGGTTTTAAACTGGTGCGCGTGGCGTAATATGTCCGGTTATAACTCGCAAAGCGGTTCACCAGCGAATCGTCAGACAGCTTATAATCCAGACTTTGTGCTCCGGCGGTTAAAACCATCATGACTGCAATTGAAAGAATGAAGAGGATTTTATATCTCATAATCAGGTTAAGTTCAGCCGGGCAAATTTATATTTTAAAGACGAAAAAAAAAATTTAATTAAATACCGGGTTTAAAATTTTAGACTTTTCATTTAATTTTTTCCATTCAAAATCAAAGAATAGGACATTTATATCAACAATTTTCAAATATTAACACATCTAAGTTTGTGTATTTGTTCTGCACAGGTAATTTCAGGTTTCGAAAAAACAGTGCTAAACTTTTTGTGCTGATTGAGGTTATTTAAGGGTTGTATTTTAAACTTGATTTAAAAGAACTTTACAAAATTGTATGACAAAAATCAAAAAAGTCCTGATCGCAAACCGTGGTGAAATAGCCATTCGAATCATGCGAACGTGCAGGGAAATGAACATCGAAACAGTTGCTGTATATTCTGAGGCCGACCGAACGTCGCTGCATGTGCGGTACGCACACGAAGCGTATTATATTGGTAAAGCGCCCTCGAATGTCAGTTACCTGAATATTGAAAAAATTATTGAAGTGGCAAAAAGCAGTAATGCCGATGCCATCCATCCTGGATATGGATTTCTCTCGGAGAACGCAGTTTTTGCCCGCCGTTGTAAAGAGGAAGGCATTATTTTCATTGGTCCTTCGCCCGAAGTAATTGTTGAGATGGGTGATAAAATCATGGCGCGCGAAGCCATGATAAGAGCAGGGATTCCAATTGTACCAGGCACTAATAAAAGTATTAAAGATGAATCTGAAGTGCTTGAAATTATTAGTAAAATTGGATTACCTGTGATGATAAAAGCAGCTGCCGGAGGCGGTGGCAAAGGAATGCGGCTTGTTAAAAACGCAACAGAAGTTGTTTCAGCGGTCAGGGCCGCACGTTCTGAGGCGCTGGCCGCATTTGGCGACGATTCGGTTTACATTGAAAAATACATTACTTCGCCACACCATATCGAATACCAGATTTTAGCCGACCAGCATGGAAATGTAATCCATCTTTTCGAACGCGAATGCTCCATTCAGCGCCGTCACCAGAAAATGATTGAAGAAACTCCATCACCGCTTTTAACGCCCGAACTTAGAAAACAGATGGGGCAGTCGGCTGTTGATGCAGCAAAAGCTGTAAACTACACAGGTGCCGGAACCATTGAGTTTCTTGTGGATAATAACCTGAACTACTACTTTCTGGAAATGAATACGCGTTTGCAGGTAGAACACCCGATTACCGAAAGGGTGACCGGTGTTGACCTTGTAAAACAGCAAATAAAAATTGCAGAAGGTTATGTACTTGAGTACAAACAAGAGGACCTTTTGCAGCGTGGACATTCGATTGAATGCCGTATTTATGCCGAAGACCCCGATAATAACTTCATGCCAAGCCCGGGGAAAATTTACAAAATATCAGAACCACTTGGTTTGGGTGTCAGAACCGACGGTTATGTTTACGAAGGATATGAAATTCCGCTTTTCTACGACCCGATGATTTCGAAACTTATTGTTTGGGGAAAGAACCGTGAAGAATCGATTAACCGTATGCGCAGGGCTTTGTACGAATACAAAATCACTGGCGTGAAAACTTCGATCAAATACCTTGAACGTATCATGAATAATCCCAACTTTATTGAGGGAAATTATGACACTCATTTTATTGAAAACAACCAGGAACAACTCATGAAAAGCAGTAATTGCGATGATTGCAGCGATATGGTAGTGATTGCAGCATTTATCGATTACCTGAACAAAATAAGCAGTACCCAGGAACTGAAAAATGAATTCGCACCACCGCAAAGCCGTTGGAAAAAAAATCAATTCATTAATAATTTTTAAACAGAATATATGGCAGTTGAAATAAAAATCGGTGACAGGATTTCGTGGGTGGACCTAATTAAACAAGATGGAAGTTTGCTCGAAATTGATATCGATGGAAAAGTTCATAAAGTGGATGTTATGCACACCGCTGACGGAACATTTTCAATCCTCGCAAACGGACACTCCTATAATATCGAATTGGTGCCCTTTCACCAGAGACCAAAAAAATATACAGCTTACACACTTTACCAGGAGTTTGATGTGGAAGTAATAGATGCTGAAGCACGCTACCTGCTCAACCGGGGGGGAAATAATGTGGCTTCATCTGACAAGAAAATCATGTCGCCAATGCCAGGTAAAGTAGTCAGGGTTTTTGCCAGCGAAGGAGACGAAGTTACTGAAGGACAGACATTAGTGGTAATTTCGGCCATGAAAATGGAAAGCGAATACAAAGCACCAATGGATGGTAAAGTAAAAAAAGTGAGTGTTAAAGAAGGCGACACCATCGAAGGAAATCAGATTTTAGCGGAACTTGAATAAACAGACAGATAATGAATTTAAAAGAAAAATACGACAGGTTAAACGACCTGAACAAACAGGCAGAATCAGGTGGCGGACAGGAAAGGATTGAAAAACAACACGCTGCCGGAAAAAAATCGGCCCGCGAACGGATTAGCCAATTGCTCGATCCGGGCACTTTTGTAGAAATCGATAAACTGGTAACTCACCGGAATTATGATTTTGGGA
The DNA here is from genome assembly GCA_050179035.1 of Draconibacterium sp. Taxonomy (GTDB): domain Bacteria; phylum Bacteroidota; class Bacteroidia; order Bacteroidales; family Prolixibacteraceae; genus Draconibacterium. The sequence continues at coordinate 6,860 of JBFXFM010000036.1, forward strand.
TGGAAGATAATCGCATTTTAGGCGATGGTTTGATTTCGGGATACGGAAAAGTAAAGGGGCGGTTGATTTATGTTTTTGCACAGGATTTCACAGTTTTTGGAGGTTCGCTCAGCCGTGCCAATGCCGATAAAATCGTGAAGATTCAGAAACTTGCACTTCAAATGGGTGCTCCGTTGGTTGGGTTAAACGATTCGGGCGGAGCCAGAATTCAGGAAGGTGTTGAAAGCCTGGCCGGTTACGCTGATATATTTTACAATAACGTAATTTCATCAGGGGTAATCCCGCAAATTTCAGCTATACTCGGACCGTGTGCCGGTGGAGCTGTTTACTCCCCTGCCCTCACCGACTTTATTTTCATGGTGAATGAAAAAAGCCACATGTTTGTAACGGGCCCGGAAGTGATTAAAACAGTTACACACGAAGAAGTTACGAAAGAAGAACTTGGTGGCGCTTTTACCCACAACAGCAAAAGCGGTGTTGCCCATTTCAACGGAAAAGACGAGGACCAGACACTGATGATGATTCGTGAATTGCTCAGTTTTTTACCATCAAATAATCTCGAAGATCCGCCTGTAAAAACCACCATCGACCCGTCTGACCGTGTTGAGGAAAGCCTGCAGGACATTGTTCCCGCCGACCCCAACAAACCTTACGATATGCACGATATTATTCAAAAGGTAATCGACAATGCTCATTTTCTTGAAGTTCAGGCACAGTATGCACAAAACATCATTGTGGGATTTGCCCGTTTTGGTGGAAAACCAGTGGGAATTGTAGCCAACCAACCTGCCCATCTTGCAGGTGTACTCGATATCAACTCATCGGTAAAAGCAGCGCGTTTTGTGCGTTTTTGCGATGCATTTAATATTCCGCTGGTAACTTTTGTTGATGTACCGGGATTTTTACCCGGAACCAATCAGGAGTTTGGCGGGATAATAAAACATGGGGCAAAATTGCTTTACGCATTTGCTGAAGCTACAGTTTCTAAAATCACCATCATCACGCGAAAAGCATACGGTGGAGCCTACGATGTAATGTCGAGCAAACACATTGGTGCTGACGTAAATTTTGCCTACCCCACTTCCGAGATTGCAGTAATGGGCCCCGAAGGAGCAATCAATATTATACATCGGAAAACGATGACCGACGAGGAACGGGCAGTAGCAGTGCAGGATTACCGCGATAAATTTGCCAACCCTTACAAAGCCGCCTCGCTGGGTTATATTGATGAGATTATTTTTCCGCGCGACACGCGCAGCAAAATTATCGGGGCATTGGAAATGACACAAAATAAACGAAAATCGAATCCGCCTAAAAAGCATGGAAATATTCCACTTTAGATTTATTATTTCTTATTGATTAATCCTTATTTTAGATTTAAGGAAATAACAGAATAAGAAATAACAAAATAAGAAAATTGAAAATTGAGGCCGGGCCACCAAAGCCCGGCTTTTTTTGGGTGACGCGGATTCCAATCCGCGTTTTTTCCCTAGCAGGGCGGAAAACGCCACACCAATTTATCAACACTCAAAAAAAACTGCACTGAAAATCAGCGATTGATTTGATTAATAACAATTTATTTCTACTTTTGCGCTTCCAAAAATTTTGGGAAAGAGAATTAATAATTTAAAAATTAGAGGATTATGATGAATCAGTACGAAACCGTCTTCATATGCACTCCCGTTTTATCTGAGCCACAGGTAAAGGAGGCGGTAAAAAAGTTCAGGGACTACATCACTTCCCACGGTTGTGAGTTGCTCCATGAAGAGAATTGGGGAATGAAAAAATTGGCCTACCCGATTCAAAAGAAATCTACAGGCTTTTATCAGTTGTTTGAATTTAAAGCCGAACCTGCATTTGTTGCAAAACTGGAAACTGAATTCCGCCGCGATGAAAAAGTGATTCGTTTTATGACGATTAAACTCGACAAATACGCCGTTGAGTACAGCAACAAGAGAAAGAGACTTCAAAAAGAAAAAACAGAAAAGGAGGGTTAAACCATGGCACAAAGTTCAAGCGAAATCCGTTACCTGACCCCGCCGTCAGTTGAGATTAAAAAGAAAAAGTATTGCCGTTTCAAAAAGAACGGAATCAAGTATGTTGATTACAAAGACCCTGAATTTCTGAAAAAATTCCTGAATGAACAGGGACGTATTTTACCACGTCGTATTACTGGTACATCGCTGAAATACCAGCGCAAAGTGGGTCAGGCTATTAAACGCGCCCGACTGATTGCATTGCTGCCGTTTGTAACCGACAACATGAAATAAGGAGGACACAAAATGGAAATTATATTAAAACAAGACGTTGACCGTCTGGGAAGTAAAGATGATGTGATTAAGGTAAAAGACGGGTATGCCCGCAATTACCTCATTCCTCAGAAAAAAGCGATTGAAGCTTCAGTAAGCGCTAAAAAAGTATTAGCCGAAAACATCAGACAGCGTGCACATAAAGAAGCCAAATTGAAAAATGAAGCTCAGAAAATTGCCGACCAGCTGGTGAACAAGAAAATTACCATTGGCGCTAAAACAAGTACACTGGGTAAAATTTTCGGTTCGGTTAACACCATTCAGTTGGCAGAAGCTATCAACAAAAAAGGATTCGAAATCGATCGCAAACAAATTATGCTGCCCGAAGACCATATCAAAGAAGTTGGTACTTACACTGCAAAAATTAAATTGCACAAAGAAGTAATTATTGAGGTTGAATTTGAAGTGGTTGCCGAATAGCATTAAGCTTTTATACATCAAAAAAGGGTTTCCGTGGTTTCGGAAACCCTTTTTTTGTTACAGGACTGTGAGTTTTCTACTCACAAAATTCAGGTAGTTCGACTTGGAAAGCCGAACTCCCTGATACAATCATTTTCTATTTCATTGCAATGGTTTCAATTTCTACTAAAGCGCCAAGCGGTAAATCTTTTACTGCAAAGGCTGAACGTGCCGGTCTGTTTTCAGTGTAAAACTGTGCATAAACATCATTCATTGCTTTAAAATTGGCAATATCGCTCAAAAAGCATGTCGATTTTACCACGTCGGGGTAACCATAACCGGCAGCCTCCAGAATCGCCCCGATGTTTTTCATCACCTGCAAGGTTTGTTCTTCAATTCCGCCTTCCGCCATTTTCCCGGTTGCCGGGTCGAGTGGCACCTGCCCCGAAATAAAAAGCATCCCGTTCATTTCAACCGCCTGACTGTATGCAGCTACGGCTTTTGGAGCATTTTCTGTAGCAATAATCCGTTTCATATTCAATTTATTTTAGTTAAAAATTATCGTAATGACTTTCTTGCTTTTTCAGCATTAAATCTTTCAGCATAGACGATTTCGCGTTGATTGTAAAGCTGTAACTTTTCATGTAGCCAAAAGGAACAAAATTGAAGGTCATTTGCCAGCAATGCAGGTCACGGCTGATGTTGAGTGAGGTATAAGAAAATTCACGGGCCTGAATATCAAAATTTGTATTCATGGCAATTTTCCATTTATCTGTAAGACTTACATTTCCTCTTATTCCGAGTGTTTGCGAAAAGCGGCCATCGGGCGCTCCCGAAGAAGGTCCTGAATAGTTAAAACTGTAATCGAACCCGAAATTCCAAGGTAAACTAAAATCGGCATATTCATCGTAAATTGTGGGTCTGCGGTTTTTAACTTCTTCTTCTCCCTCACCGTCGCCCGCCACGTTATTTTTGTCTTTTTTGCTTTTCGAGTTGAAATTCATTCCAAACGAAAGGTTGGCACTGGTTAGCCTTCCGATTTTACCAATCCCGCTGCGGTTATTCCATGCCCATTGATTTATTCGCTGGTATTCATCATTAACTATGTATGGATCAACTACACTCCCCATATTTATACTCACGCCCGCGACAGTGGTCCGCGCCCTTATACCAATAGGTGCCATATTCAGTGAGTCGGCAATGAGGTTGTATGACGAAGACAAACTAAAATTATCAATCAGTTTTACCTTTTTGTATTTTATTTCTTTGCTGTTACTTGTAGTGTCTTTGGTATCAATCATTTTCATTTCGAGGTTGTTATTCAGCGACAAGCTGATTGAGCCCGATGCGCCGCGCTCTGGCGAACCACCATATACTCCTCCCTGGTTCACATCGTAATAACCCACTTTCCCGGTTGAATCAACCTGTACTTTCTGCCAATACTCAAAACGTTCCTGTCCGAAATCGGGTCGATAGCTAAAACTTGCAGAGGGTGATAGTTTATGTCTGATTCCTTTAATTCTTGAATTTGGATTACGTGGAATAAACATACCGTAAATATTTGTCGAAGCACTTAGACTATAACTATAATCATAAACACGGCTCAATCCCGGAATTGTATCCTGATTGATGTGTGATTTTCGTCCATATTCATCGGTAAATATCTGGTCTTCAACATAAGAATATGTGTATTTTTTGAAATACCATTTTTCGTCGTAGCTGATACTTGGGCTTACATTAATATATTTGGCAAGATTAAAACCCGGAAAAGCCAGCGGAATGTTGTGTTTAATACCGTTTTTCCAATCGTTAGGAAATGCCTTTTTCAGTAAATCGTACTCTTTTACATTGCTGATTGAGTTTCGCATATTTGCTGTATAGTTAATCCCGAATTTTTCATAAAACTTTACAGGGCCCGAACGGTTCTTCTTTCTGAACGGGTAAACTTTTGCCATGGTGAAAGTCATTTCGGGCAACGACAATGTAATGGTGGTATCTCTTGAATTTTGAGAATGCCGGAGGTTGACTGACATACTGAACGGAGTATTCTCGAACCTTTGTGAATAAGAAATACTCGATGACTTTTGAGTTTGAAGGTAGTTGTTGCCACCGGTCTGCCCCGCGTATGAGTTTTGCCTGTCGTAGCCGCTGCTCGAAAGGTTTACGCTTGCAGAAAAAGTACGGCTGGGGTTGGCTTTCTGATCCTGGCTGTGGCTCCACATCACCTGGTATTGAGGAGTTCGCGTGTAAGTATCAAGTCCCGATTCGCCGTAAACATTAACATTGTACCTGAAATCGAATCCGCCTGAAAATTTATAACGTTTTTTATAATTTGTATGCAATTGTGATCCCCACGAGCCTTTTGAATAAATTTCACCTTTCAATGTCAAATCAAAATATTCTCCGGCTGCCCAATAGTAACCACCCTCGCGCAGAAAGAATCCGCGGTTAGCTTCCTCTCCATAGGTTGGCACAATAATTCCCGATGAATAGGTTGGTGTGCTGGGAAAATAGCCAAACGGAAGAATAGGAAAGTAAATCGGGAAATCTTCTAAAACCATGTAGGCAGGACCAGTAACAATTTTGTTATTCGAAATTACTTTAGCCTTTGTAAGGTGCATGTAAAAGTGCGGGTGTTCGGCATCGCAGGTGGTATATTTTGCTTTTTCGGTAATAAAAACTTCCGGGCCTATTTTTTTTGTCCTGTCGCTCAGAATAAAACCTTCACCTTGTTTCGAAACAACTTTGGTGATAAAAGCCTTTTCTGTTTCAAAATTGTACCGCATGGTTTCCGATTCATATTCCTCACTTCCCTGTTTAAACAATGGTTTGCCCGACATTGTGCCGGTACTGTCTCTGAGACCCTCTGCATAAATTTGCTTGGTTTCCAGGTCAAGTTCAATATGGTATGCGGTAAGTTCAATCTGCTGGTATTTAACCGAGGCATTTTTATACAAAAACACGCGTTGCCCATCAAACGACACCACTATTGAATCTTCGGCACTGTAAACAATCGGGTCTTCAATTATCGGTTTTTTAATGGAATCGATGGCAACAGAATCCATCATCATTGTGTCTGCAGCAATCGTATCAATTGAAACAACTTCGGTTGTATCATTAATAGTGTCATTAAAGCTACCCAAGGTGAACTTTTCCGGTTCCTGGCTGAAAATAAAATACGGAAACAGTAAAAAGATATATGTTATTAAATTTCTATACAAAGCGTTTTCTGAATTACCTGCATTTTGGCCCCGACAAAAATAAAAATAAGGGGCATTGATGAACCCTTATAAATGCAAAATAATGCTAATAATTCTATTTTTGCTGTTAATTCGATTTATGTGCCATGAGAAATAAGTCATTAATTATCATTTCAATTTGCATTGCAATCATCAGCATTTCAAAATCAGCGTTTTGCAAAAGTCAGGAGAAAAATGAAACGAGGGTTTCCGTTGTGGTGATTGATCCGGGACATGGAGGAAAAGATTTTGGGGCATCGGTTGGAAATGCACGCGAAAAGGATATTGTGCTCGATTTGGCACTTCGGCTGGGCAACTCTATTAAAAGAAAATACCCTGATACAAAAGTAATTTACACCCGGAGTACAGATATTTTTATTCCACTGCATGAGCGGGCCAGGATTGCGAATAAAAACAAAGCCGATTTGTTTATTTCAATTCATGTAAACGGGGCTGAAAGTAAAACCCCATACGGAACAGAAACATTTGTATTGGGAGAAGACAGGCAAAACGACAACTTTGATTTGGTTAAAAAAGAAAACTCAGTGATTCTTCTTGAAGACGATTATACAACGAGTTATGAAGGTTATGACCCTAACTCTCCTGAGTCAAATATCATGTTTCTGGCTGTTCAAAGCGAGTATCTTGACCAAAGTATCATGTTGGCTTCGGCTATTCAGGATCAGTTCAGGTTAAAGGCAAAAAGATTTGACCGCAGTGTGAAACAGGCCGGATTTTTAGTTCTGAGGCAAGTTACAATGCCCGGCGTTTTGGTTGAAACAGGGTTTATTTCGAATACCGAAGAGCGGAATTATCTTGTAAGTGAAATTGGGAAAAGCGAACTTTCAAATGCAATTTTTAATGCTTTTGAAGAGTACAAACACAAAATCGAAAACCACAGTAGTTTTGCTGTCCGTACCGAAAACAAAGCAGAGGAAATTAAAGAACCATTAGTTTCTGCTCAAACTGAACTTACTGAAGAACCTCTCCCGATTGAAAAGAATGAGCCATCGGTGCAAACAGAAAATAATGTTTATTACTCGGTTCAGATTGCTGCATCTAAAAAGAAACTCGAACCCAATGCCGCCAATTTTAAAGGCCTTAAAAATGTGTTTCGAACCGAAACAAACGGAATGTTCAGGTACTATTCAGGCAAATTCGGCTCGGAAAATGAAGCAGAAAAAGGAAGAAAAAGTATTGTACAGAAATTTCCCGATTCATTTGTGGTTGTATTTGAGAATGAAAAACAGGGTCGGTAAAAAAGATACAGTAAAAAATGTATGTGATAGCTGAATTATCTAATTTTACCTGAGCTTTAAAACAATATCACAAAACAGAGGTTGTGTTGTTAAATTGCAATTACAGATAAATTAGATCCAACCAAAAAAATATAGCATGAAATATTCGAAATACGTGAAACTTGGGGTTCTCATTGTAATCTCGCTTACTATTTTAATCTGGGGACTTAGTTATCTGAAAGGAAACGACGTTTTTAAACAAAACGATTATTATTTTGTGGTTTACGACCGGATTGACGGTTTGCTTGAATCGAACAAAGTAACGATGAATGGGTACCAGGTTGGGCAGGTTTACAACATCGGCTTTACTCCTGATAATAGTGGAAAACTTGTGGTCACCCTTATGATGGATGCAACATTTAAAATTCCGGTAAATTCTGTAGCCCAGATTATCAGCAGCGATATTATGGGAACACGCTCGATAAAAATGATTTTCAGTGGAGAAAAAACTTTCTACGCTTCGGGTGATACCATTCCCGGTGCAATTGAAAGCGATTTGAAAGAACAGGTGAGTATGCAGGTTTTACCACTTAAAAATAAGGCTGAACAGCTACTGAATACTATCGATTCGGCGATTGTAACACTGACTGTGATTTTGAATGAAGACGCACGTGAAAACCTCTCGGAGAGTTTTGCAAATATCAACCAAAGTATTGACAACATTGAAAAAACGACTTCAGATTTGCAACAGATTGTTTCGTCGCAGAAAGTGAATATTCAGCTTACCATGGAAAACGTAAAAGATATTACAGGAACACTCAGCAAAAACTCAAAAGAACTGGATAATACCATAAAAAATCTGTCGAAATTAAGCGACACACTGGCCCAGCTGCCGGTTTCGCCAATTGTTAAAAATATTTCCGAAGCATCAAATCAGATTCTTGTATTGCTACAAAAACTGAACAGCTCAGAAAATTCTGCCGGACTTTTGCTTAACGATGACCAATTATATCTTTCCATCACCGAACTTTCCGAAAATCTTGCTTTTTTAATAAACGACATCCAAATAAATCCTAAAAGGTATCTTGAGTTTTCGGCTATCGACTTTGGAAAAGAGTATTATATCAATACCTCGGGCGATGTTTCTGATAAAAACGTAGTATTCAAAGTACATTTGGTATCAACAGAAACACCTGTTTCTATTAACTCAAAATATTTTGAAGGATTGGGCGAAATTGAAGAGTACAAGGCAAACGGAGCTTATTCATACCTTACAGGAAACACATCGGTTTACGAAGAAATTGTAAAAATTCAGGAACAAGCCAAAAAGAAATTTCCTGAATCCACTATAGTTGCATTTAAAAACGGAAAACTCATAAAACTCGAAAAAGTACTCAAATCTTCAAGGCAATGACGGGCGAAATGTTAATAACTTTTGAGGTGCGATTTTAATACCTGCCACTACCAACCAGTTAGCAATCTAAGAATCAATAGATTATTGCTAAACAACTGAAATTCAGTAGTTTAATAATTTTAGTATTTTTTATTTTTTTAATCAACTGAAACTGACAGCAATACATCATCCGTGAAATAATCAATAGTTTTTACATTTTTTTTTTAGCTTTTTTTTCGCAACTTTTGTTTTGGGAATAATGTTGAAAAAAAAATTGTAGAACCTCGAAAAACCAAATTTATCGATGAATGAAGAACATAGGGCTGTATGGGATAAATGTCTTAACGTGATTAAGGACAATGTTCCCGGCAGCAGTTTTAAGACCTGGTTTGAACCGATTGAACCTGTAAAACTTACCGATAAAGTACTTACAATTCAGGTGCCGAGTGCGTTTTTTTACGAGTACCTCGAAGAACAATTCATTGATATTCTTCGTCGCACACTACGCATGGTACTGGGTAACGGTGCCAAGCTGGAGTACAACGTGGTTATGGGCGACAAAAACGGCAATGAGCCTTACACTGTTTCATACCCCACGAATAACAATGTAAAAATTGTCAATAATCCATTGACTATCCCATTAAAGTCGGAAGAAAAAACTGCAATTAAGAACCCATTCATCATTCCCGGAATTCAAAAACTGCAAATCGATCCTCAACTTAAACCCGATAATACCTTTGATAATTTTATTGAAGGCGACTGTAACCGTTTGGCCAGAAGCGCCGGATTTGCAGTAGCCCAGAATCCGGGTGGAACAGCGTTTAACCCGTTAATGATTTATGGTAATTCAGGTTTGGGAAAAACACATCTCGCTCAGGCGATTGGCATTGAGGTTAAGGAACGATTCCCTGATAAAACAGTGTTGTATGTAAATGCAAATAAGTTTCAAACCCAGTTTACGGAAGCCACAAGAAACAATAACCGCAACGACTTTTTGCATTTCTATCAGATGATTGATGTTTTGATTCTGGATGATGTGCAGGAGTTTGCCGGCAAAGAAAAAACGCAGGAAACATTCTTCCACATATTCAACCATTTGCATCAAATGGGTAAACAACTGATTTTAACATCAGACAAACCCCCAATTGAATTAAAAGGGATGGAACAACGGCTGCTTTCGCGGTTTAAATGGGGATTGACTGCCGACCTGCAGGTTCCCGATTTCGATACCCGGATGCAAATTCTTAAACACAAAGTTTACAAAGATGGAATTTCATTCTCTGAAGATGTTCTGGAATACATTGCATCACATGTTTCAAATAATGTTCGCGAGCTTGAGGGTGCACTGGTATCGTTACTGGCCCAGTCGATGTTGAACAAACGGGAAATTACACTCGAGCTTGCTGCAAAACTCATCAATAAACTTGTAAAGAATTCGAAACGTGAATTATCTATTGAGTACATTTCGAAGGTTGTTTGCGACTATTTTAATATGCAGGTTGATGCCTTACAGACAAAAACCCGTAAACGCGAAGTAGTACAGGCTCGTCAGATTGCTATGTATTTTTCAAAAAGCCTTACCAAATATTCACTCACAAGTATTGGGGCACAAATTGGTGCAAAAGACCATGCAACTGTGCTACATGCCTGTAAAACAGTGAATAATTTAAAAGATACCGATAAAAATTTCAGACAGTACGTCGAAGACATCGAAAAGAAACTGAAAATGTAAAAAAAAAGCATCCGATAATCCGGGTGCTTTTTTTATGAAAAGCGAAAGACAAACAGTGGGTTAATCGATATGGATGACATTTACCAAACTATCGCCACAGAATGCACAGGAATTTTCAAAGACAAGGGAAGTAAGTTTCTTGCATTTGCATATCCTGTGAAATCAGAAGCCGAAATAAAAGAAATCCTTTCACGTTTGCGCAAGGAACATCACAGCGCCAGGCACCATTGTTATGCCTGGCGAATGGGAACTGAAATAATTCAGTTTCGGAGCAACGACGATGGAGAACCATCGTCAACTGCCGGCAAACCAATTCTCGGGCAATTACTCAGTTCAAATGTTACAAATACACTGATTGTGGTTGTGCGCTATTTCGGCGGCACATTGCTGGGCGTAAGCGGACTAATTAATGCGTACCGGAATGCAGCTGCCGATGCATTGGCCAATGCCGTAATCATTCAAAAAACTATTGAAAAAAACTGTTTACTTCACTTTTCATACAACGAAATGTCGGATGTTATGAACCTGGTAAAACAGGAAGATTTGACCGTTATCAACACACGTTTCGAGGAAAAATGCGAATTGACTTTTTCAGTCCGAAAAAATGATTTACTGAGAATAACCGAAAGTTTCAGCAAAATATATGGAGTTAAAATTTCGGTGGCAGTTTAAACAACTGTTGTAGTGTTAATAAAATGGTGATAAAAACGAACAGGCGATGAAAATACAACATCCAAAAGCCGCTAATTTTGCTGTGTTATGATTTTTCATAAAAGTGTCAATATCAGTTTTGATGGCAAAGCAGGTTTATTTTATACCTCGGTTGCAAATCTGAATAAAAAATACAGCAGGCCATTTCAAATCAGAAATAATATTTTTCATTTATTTGAAAACCAACATTTTAATTATAATGTTGGTTTTTTTTTGCCTGTAATTTCCGAAATCAAATACAAGGATAAAATATGAAGAAGGATTTAATTTCGATTACCGATTTTTCGAAGGAGGAATACCTGAAAATTATGAAGCTGGCTGCTGAATTTGAAGCCAACCCCAACCAGGAACTCCTGAAAGGAAAAGTGATTGCCACACTTTTTTTTGAGCCATCGACCCGCACAAGGCTGAGTTTCGAAACAGCAATCAGCCGTTTAGGCGGACGCATCATTGGGTTTGCCGACCCTGACAGTTCGAGCGCAACGAAAGGCGAAACACTGCACGACACCATTAAAATGGTGAGTAACTACGCCGACCTGATTGTGATGCGCCACCCGTTAGAGGGTGCAGCCAGGTATGCAGCCGAGGTTTCACCGGTACCGGTTATTAATGCAGGAGACGGGTCGAACCAGCACCCCTCGCAAACGCTGCTTGATATGTATTCGATTTTGAAAACTCAGGGAACACTTGATAACCTGAATATTTTTATGGTGGGTGATTTGAAGTACGGTCGTACCGTGCATTCACTGCTTATGGCAATGTCAGAATTTGAAAATCCGGTATTTAATTTCATCGCTCCAACAGTGTTGGAAATGCCTGAAGAATACAAAATTTTCCTTCGCGAGAAAGGAATAAAATATTACGAGCACAAGGAATTTACTGATATTGTAAGCGCAGCCGATATCATTTATATGACCCGCGTTCAGAAAGAAAGATTCTCTGACCCCATTGAATATGAGCAGGTAAAAAACGTTTATATACTGCGTAATGCCATGCTCGACAATACAAAACCAACAGTAAAGGTGCTTCATCCCCTGCCCCGTGTAAACGAAATTCACACCGATGTTGACAACAACGAAAAGGCCTACTATTTCGAACAGGCCCGGAATGGTGTTTACACGCGCGAAGCCATTATTTCACACATCATGAATTTAAAATAATCAGCCATGCAAGACGACCAGAAGAAAAAACTGAAACTAAAAGTGAGTGCCATTAAAGAAGGTACAGTAATCGACCATATTCCCGCGAAGAACCTTTTTAATGTGATTTCCATTTTGGGCCTCGACATCATAAACAACCAAATTACTTTTGGAACCAACCTCGAAAGTGAAAAACTGGGAGCAAAAGCAATTATAAAAGTATCTGATAAGTTTTTTGAAGACGACGAAATCAACAAAATAGCCTTGATTGCGCCTCACGCCAAATTGAACATCATCCGCGATTACGAAGTGGTTGAAAAACGGGTAGTTGAAATTCCTGATGCAATTACAGGAATTGTAAAATGTTTTAATCCAAAGTGCATTACAAACAACGAACAGGTAACCACTTGTTTTAAGGTTGTTTCAACCGACCCGATATCGCTTAAATGCAGGTATTGCGAGAAAATTACAACAGCCGGACAGATAAGAATGAGATGACATTTTGCACGTATAAAAAAATCCGCATCGGTTGTATCGAAGGTGGATTTTTTTATATATTTGCCCCCGCTAAAAAACAGGCAACTGGTTAATAGCACAACGTTCTCGAAAAAAATATTGCCCAGATGGTGAAATTGGTAGACACGCCAGCTTGAGGGGCTGGTGCTCGCAAGGGTGTGCAAGTTCGAGTCTTGTTCTGGGCACTGAAATACAAAAAAGCTTACAATGAATTCATTGTAAGCTTTTTTTATTTTCGGATTTTTATACCTGGCTGCTATTCAATCGGTGTATTATACCTTATTATTTTACATTGAATTTTTCCCGGTATTCCATGGGAGTCATAGAAGTTGGTCTGGGAGAGTAATTAACGGCTTCATTCAAAAAATGTAAATCGGTTTCAATCCTTGTTCTGTTGGAAGTTGGTCTGGGAGTTCGGTTTTTGTTACTCCTTTTGCCAAATATTTGACGTTTCAATCCTTGTTCTGTTGGAAGTTGGTCTGGGAGGCATTGCCCATCATCCGGTTGCGCGCAATCATGGCAGTTTCAATCCTTATTCTATTGGAAATCGGTCTGGGAGGGCTTTCCTTTAGCCCATCCAATTTGATGTAATGAAGTTTCAATCCTTATTCTATTGGAAATCGGTCTGGGAGACAGTTATTAACGACTGCCCTTTTTAATCAAATAGGTTTCAATCCTTATTCTATTGGAAATCGGTCTGGGAGATTAACGCCTTCAACCCAACGGTTACCGAAATCGAGTTTCAATCCTTATTCTATTGGAAATCGGTCTGGGAGACGCTTTTTGCATTGCCTGATTTTCTCATTTCATTGTTTCAATCCTTATTCTATTGGAAATCGGTCTGGGAGCTGCCTTAACTGTTCGTTTATTTTTGCCGGTTCAGGTTTCAATCCTTATTCTATTGGAAATCGGTCTGGGAGTATCAATTGAAACAGTTTGATAAGGAAAAGATTTATGTTTCAATCCTTATTCTATTGGAAATCGGTCTGGGAGTTTTTCGTTGGTTGCTTCTCTTGCCTGAAAGTCTGAGTTTCAATCCTTATTCTATTGGAAATCGGTCTGGGAGGCATTTTTCTTTCTCTTGGCGTATAAGTCCTATCTCCGTTTCAATCCTTATTCTATTGGAAATCGGTCTGGGAGAGCTACTACTGCTTTTGCCGTATTTATAATTATATGTTTCAATCCTTATTCTATTGGAAATCGGTCTGGGAGCACTTACATTTAACCCGATTGATGAGGAGCATTGGAGTTTCAATCCTTATTCTATTGGAAATCGGTCTGGGAGTTAATTCTGTTATCGGTTTATTTCGATCTATTCACCGAGTTTCAATCCTTATTCTATTGGAAATCGGTCTGGGAGTTCCCCGAAATCCCCGATAATGATTTACCATTCTAAGTTTCAATCCTTATTCTATTGGAAATCGGTCTGGGAGAACGCAAAAAGGGGTTCAATCAACCACTTGTTCCGAGTTTCAATCCTTATTCTATTGGAAATCGGTCTGGGAGAGCAGATTGGCGGTGCTATTAACGAATCGGAGATTTAGTTTCAATCCTTATTCTATTGGAAATCGGTCTGGGAGCAAAGCAATCAGTCATACTTATGCCGATGCTACAACGTTTCAATCCTTATTCTATTGGAAATCGGTCTGGGAGGTTGTCGATAGTGAGCGCCTGCGCGCCGGTGGCTGTGTTTCAATCCTTATTCTATTGGAAATCGGTCTGGGAGTCGCCGGGCAAATTAACGGCAATTGGTTCGGCATAGATGTTTCAATCCTTATTCTATTGGAAATCGGTCTGGGAGTTAATGATTAATGATTATTGATTATTTGGGCGGCAATGTTTCAATCCTTATTCTATTGGAAATCGGTCTGGGAGTCCGGTTTCCGGTTAATGTAAAAATGAACATCGCGTTGTTTCAATCCTTATTCTATTGGAAATCGGTCTGGGAGATGTCCACGGTAGTTAGTTTTTAAATTGTTAATAAGTTTCAATCCTTATTCTATTGGAAATCGGTCTGGGAGTCAGAAGAATTACAGGGAGCGTACTGAATTGAAAAGTTTCAATCCTTATTCTATTGGAAATCGGTCTGGGAGAATTGGCTCAAGTGAGATGGTTACTTCAGGTTTTGGGTTTCAATCCTTATTCTATTGGAAATCGGTCTGGGAGAGGGATGGAGAAGTTTTATGGGCTGAAGAGTTCAATGTTTCAATCCTTATTCTATTGGAAATCGGTCTGGGAGCAGGAGTACGATGCCTGGCTGAAGGAAATGGCAGCCAGTTTCAATCCTTATTCTATTGGAAATCGGTCTGGGAGTTCGGCAAGTTGTTCTATCGTCATTTTATTCGGTTGTTTCAATCCTTATTCTATTGGAAATCGGTCTGGGAGTGAAAAGAAGTTTGACCAGGTAGTGAATGATATTTTGTTTCAATCCTTATTCTATTGGAAATCGGTCTGGGAGTGCTATTTTCCCAAAAGTCGCTATATAAAGAAATTGAGTTTCAATCCTTATTCTATTGGAAATCGGTCTGGGAGTTTTGCCTGTCCGTAATCAATTGAACGTGCATATAAGGTTTCAATCCTTATTCTATTGGAAATCGGTCTGGGAGAATCGTTGCCTGAGTTAATGCGTTTGCTGAATTATCATGTTTCAATCCTTATTCTATTGGAAATCGGTCTGGGAGTTTAACTCCAAATAAGGTTACGACATACGACAACCTTGTTTCAATCCTTATTCTATTGGAAATCGGTCTGGGAGTATTATCGGGTACGAACCTGAATGGCATTTCGATGTTTCAATCCTTATTCTATTGGAAATCGGTCTGGGAGACTTCCCGACTGTATTTATAGCATTCGGGGCAGCAAGTTTCAATCCTTATTCTATTGGAAATCGGTCTGGGAGAAAAAAAGCCGAATGAATTGCTCCAAACAGCTTTTAAGTTTCAATCCTTATTCTATTGGAAATCGGTCTGGGAGTGACCGTTTGAATTTCCATGATTTACAGGTTGATTTAGTTTCAATCCTTATTCTATTGGAAATCGGTCTGGGAGCCGTCGAACACTTCCACCAGCAAACAACCATTTTCGAGTTTCAATCCTTATTCTATTGGAAATCGGTCTGGGAGTCAGCCATCGTTGCAACAGCACGTTTTGCTTCTTCAAGCTGTTTCAATCCTTATTCTATTGGAAATCGGTCTGGGAGTGTCAGTAATTGTAATTGCCATTGTTATTCTTTTTGTTTCAATCCTTATTCTATTGGAAATCGGTCTGGGAGCGATATACCACAACACTTTCGTTTCACTGTAATTCGGTTTCAATCCTTATTCTATTGGAAATCGGTCTGGGAGTCGATTTCAAACACGCAGGTCGTTACCAAACATGCCAAGTTTCAATCCTTATTCTATTGGAAATCGGTCTGGGAGGGTAAACTGCTGATTGAAGATAATTACCTGTACAGTTTCAATCCTTATTCTATTGGAAATCGGTCTGGGAGTTAAAGTTCTTGGCCGTCAGCTCGGCAGTTTCTGAGTGTTTCAATCCTTATTCTATTGGAAATCGGTCTGGGAGCTGTAACACAGCAAGCCAGTCAGCTTGCCGCAGTTGTGTTTCAATCCTTATTCTATTGGAAATCGGTCTGGGAGATCCTGAACAGCCTCGTGTGCTTTGTTTTTTGGGTTGGTTTCAATCCTTATTCTATTGGAAATCGGTCTGGGAGCTTTAAAGATCTGCCTTCCGGATTTTATATCTGCAGGTTTCAATCCTTATTCTATTGGAAATCGGTCTGGGAGCAAAAGTTGTTACATAATCTAAGTCGCACAAGAATTGGTTTCAATCCTTATTCTATTGGAAATCGGTCTGGGAGCCTTACCGGATCCGATGCATGGACCAATCTATTCAAGTTTCAATCCTTATTCTATTGGAAATCGGTCTGGGAGCTTCATTAAGGCTGAAGACAAGGCAGAATTCATTGGTTTCAATCCTTATTCTATTGG
Source organism: Draconibacterium sp. (assembly GCA_050179035.1). Taxonomy (GTDB): domain Bacteria; phylum Bacteroidota; class Bacteroidia; order Bacteroidales; family Prolixibacteraceae; genus Draconibacterium. The sequence continues at coordinate 23,524 of JBFXFM010000036.1, forward strand.
AAATCGGTCTGGGAGACAAGTATGACACTGAATTCAGGATCGATATTGCCGGTTTCAATCCTTATTCTATTGGAAATCGGTCTGGGAGAAACAGGGTGGCACTTTATTTCGCTTGTGGCGCTGTGTTTCAATCCTTATTCTATTGGAAATCGGTCTGGGAGAGCGAAGTCGAAGGGCGAAACCAGCAACCAGCAACAAGTTTCAATCCTTATTCTATTGGAAATCGGTCTGGGAGATGATTACACAAATGCTTTTCAGGAATGCAGAACTGCGTTTCAATCCTTATTCTATTGGAAATCGGTCTGGGAGAATATCAATCAATCACTTTCTTTTTTAAAAATCAAAAGTTTCAATCCTTATTCTATTGGAAATCGGTCTGGGAGAATTGCTTCGCGGTTAATTCTTTCCTGTGCTTCCTTGTTTCAATCCTTATTCTATTGGAAATCGGTCTGGGAGTCGTTCGGGTCTAAAACCAACTCATTTGGGGGTAAGTTTCAATCCTTATTCTATTGGAAATCGGTCTGGGAGACCGATTACGACGGCAATGTTTACGATACAATTGTAAGTTTCAATCCTTATTCTATTGGAAATCGGTCTGGGAGTTAGGATCGTGCCCGGTACCACAAAATCACACGACGATGTTTCAATCCTTATTCTATTGGAAATCGGTCTGGGAGACGATAAAACCATCCCGTTGTTATTCGTGCCAGAAGTTGTTTCAATCCTTATTCTATTGGAAATCGGTCTGGGAGAATTGCCATGTTAGTTGGTCGTTTGAGGCAAATATAGTTTCAATCCTTATTCTATTGGAAATCGGTCTGGGAGAGCGAGGCCAATTCATTGTAGCTGCCATCAAGCCAAAGTTTCAATCCTTATTCTATTGGAAATCGGTCTGGGAGCAAAGCAATCCCGAGCGCAGATATTTCAGTAACCAGTTTCAATCCTTATTCTATTGGAAATCGGTCTGGGAGTTTTGCTTTTCCAACAAACGATAGATATTATGTGGGTTTCAATCCTTATTCTATTGGAAATCGGTCTGGGAGTTTGAACTTTCATTTCGAGCCTTTTCAGCCGCGAAGTTTCAATCCTTATTCTATTGGAAATCGGTCTGGGAGTTTCTTTTGGGAAGATTCAGGAAATCTTTTACTTCAAGGTTTCAATCCTTATTCTATTGGAAATCGGTCTGGGAGGGAAGTATCGATTCTTGATTTCATAAGCGATTCTTGTTTCAATCCTTATTCTATTGGAAATCGGTCTGGGAGACAGCCAGACGTTTTGCATTCATAAAACTGGAGCGAGTTTCAATCCTTATTCTATTGGAAATCGGTCTGGGAGTGATAGATGTTGTTTTTTGATATAAATGCAGTTGGTTTCAATCCTTATTCTATTGGAAATCGGTCTGGGAGCAGCTCTTGCTTCAAGGTGTTGCTGAATCGTATTTTGTTTCAATCCTTATTCTATTGGAAATCGGTCTGGGAGAGTTTCTGACGCCATATTACAGGAAGGGAAAGTGGTGTTTCAATCCTTATTCTATTGGAAATCGGTCTGGGAGCCTGTGGATTATCAGGAATAATTCTTTTGGCTTCCAGTTTCAATCCTTATTCTATTGGAAATCGGTCTGGGAGTCAACATAAGCCCTGTAATCATCAACGTATTTTTCAGTTTCAATCCTTATTCTATTGGAAATCGGTCTGGGAGCTTTCAACTGATGAACGCAATTTTGCAATTTCAGAATGTTTCAATCCTTATTCTATTGGAAATCGGTCTGGGAGCTGTTGTAATTTTGCCAGATTATCGTTCCATTTTTTGTTTCAATCCTTATTCTATTGGAAATCGGTCTGGGAGCCGGACTTCAAATATTTTTCAACAATATTTCAACTTGTTTCAATCCTTATTCTATTGGAAATCGGTCTGGGAGATGCAATCAAATCACCATATTCATCAAACAGTGGAGTTTCAATCCTTATTCTATTGGAAATCGGTCTGGGAGTTGAATTGCGACTTCGCAACCGTGTTGATTCGAACTTGTTTCAATCCTTATTCTATTGGAAATCGGTCTGGGAGCTCTTTTTGTGTTACAATTTGCATCCCGAATCTTTTTGTTTCAATCCTTATTCTATTGGAAATCGGTCTGGGAGTTCATAATGCTTTTTTCTAAAATCAATTAATTCTTTGTTTCAATCCTTATTCTATTGGAAATCGGTCTGGGAGAAAAAAGCACAACTGGCACAACTTTTTGTACGCGGGTGTTTCAATCCTTATTCTATTGGAAATCGGTCTGGGAGTCTTTTTGAAATGTAGTCCTTAAGTTCAGCGTTCAGTTTCAATCCTTATTCTATTGGAAATCGGTCTGGGAGTTCCAATTTGTTGTAGCCGGTACTTATGCAATCAATAGTTTCAATCCTTATTCTATTGGAAATCGGTCTGGGAGTTTGTCTCCCTCTTTCCCGCATTGCTGCTTGTATAAACGTTTCAATCCTTATTCTATTGGAAATCGGTCTGGGAGAAAATCCAGTTCCCGGTATTGGCCTTTTATTGTATTGGTTTCAATCCTTATTCTATTGGAAATCGGTCTGGGAGTCAATTCCGACATACAGGTCTTTTCCCTTAAAATAGTTTCAATCCTTATTCTATTGGAAATCGGTCTGGGAGTTGTGTTGTTTTCCATTAGCTAAGCAATTAATGGTGTTTCAATCCTTATTCTATTGGAAATCGGTCTGGGAGAGGGATGCAGTGCAGCATTTATGGGTGTTGAGATTGGTTTCAATCCTTATTCTATTGGAAATCGGTCTGGGAGATACTCTGTTTTTCTTTACTCATTTTATATGTTATTGTTTCAATCCTTATTCTATTGGAAATCGGTCTGGGAGGCAGCTCTTGCTTCAAGGTGTTGCTGAATCGTATTTTGTTTCAATCCTTATTCTATTGGAAATCGGTCTGGGAGTGTCACCGGTTTTAATGTACCGTTCATCAGTGTTAAGTTTCAATCCTTATTCTATTGGAAATCGGTCTGGGAGTTCCCGGGGATATTTACGGTAATCGAGAATTGCTTTGTTTCAATCCTTATTCTATTGGAAATCGGTCTGGGAGAAAGAATGTTCGCTACAGGTATTCAGGTCGGATGTAGTTTCAATCCTTATTCTATTGGAAATCGGTCTGGGAGTCTTATACGCAAAGCAAAACCACTTATTCGAAAATGTTTCAATCCTTATTCTATTGGAAATCGGTCTGGGAGCATTGCAAGCAATGTCCAGTCGCGCGGGGTAAGCAAGTTTCAATCCTTATTCTATTGGAAATCGGTCTGGGAGAAGGAATGGAGAATTGAGCTCACCGGAACTCCGGTGGGTTTCAATCCTTATTCTATTGGAAATCGGTCTGGGAGATTGTCAGTTGACCAATTGAACTCCGGTGGTACTTCGTTTCAATCCTTATTCTATTGGAAATCGGTCTGGGAGCCTTTTACTCGGTAGATTTCATTAAGAATGTATTCAGTTTCAATCCTTATTCTATTGGAAATCGGTCTGGGAGCGATAATCCACCAGTCAGATATGCGTTAATATCGAAGTTTCAATCCTTATTCTATTGGAAATCGGTCTGGGAGTGAAAGTTCAATTGGAGCCAATTCTTTTGGAGGATAAGTTTCAATCCTTATTCTATTGGAAATCGGTCTGGGAGCGCTGTTTTTTCAGCGAATCAAGCTGAGCCGTATAAGTTTCAATCCTTATTCTATTGGAAATCGGTCTGGGAGCTTCGATACTGTAATTTCTATCATGATTATTAGATTGTTTCAATCCTTATTCTATTGGAAATCGGTCTGGGAGTGGCCGTTTTGTTTCTTCAATTGGATGGAAATCTTGTTTCAATCCTTATTCTATTGGAAATCGGTCTGGGAGTTTTCGCGCCAAGAATTACGCCCCGATTCGATCGGTGTTTCAATCCTTATTCTATTGGAAATCGGTCTGGGAGCCAACACTATCCCTGCAAAAATGCAGGAGATTACGAGTTTCAATCCTTATTCTATTGGAAATCGGTCTGGGAGAATCGAATCCATGCTCAATAATTTCGAAGAAAATCAGTTTCAATCCTTATTCTATTGGAAATCGGTCTGGGAGCCGCCTGCTAATACTGATTTTACAGAGCTGCTGACAGAGTTTCAATCCTTATTCTATTGGAAATCGGTCTGGGAGTTTCCGTGCATTAGCCATGTGCAGCATAATATCAATGTTTCAATCCTTATTCTATTGGAAATCGGTCTGGGAGTGCGTGTCTGCAAAAAGGTAGCAGATAGGCCAGTATTGTTTCAATCCTTATTCTATTGGAAATCGGTCTGGGAGTTACAAGGCCCAGATCAGGATTGCGAACGAAATGAGTTTCAATCCTTATTCTATTGGAAATCGGTCTGGGAGACCAACAGCGGTTTTGCCGTTATCAGTGCAACCAAGTTTCAATCCTTATTCTATTGGAAATCGGTCTGGGAGTGTTTCTTCAGCAGCAGTAATGGTATCTAACCCATGTTTCAATCCTTATTCTATTGGAAATCGGTCTGGGAGTGCCATGCCTCCGCTCAACTTCTTTACACCATTCTGTGTTTCAATCCTTATTCTATTGGAAATCGGTCTGGGAGTTCCTCCTTTTGCTGAATTAATGTTATCCCTTTATGTTTCAATCCTTATTCTATTGGAAATCGGTCTGGGAGCGAAGTTTCACCGACCAACATCTTAGTGGCTACCTGGTTTCAATCCTTATTCTATTGGAAATCGGTCTGGGAGCAATTACTTCATTGAAATACTCAATAGTCTTTTCAATGTTTCAATCCTTATTCTATTGGAAATCGGTCTGGGAGCGGCAATATTGGCCGGACTTTCACCGGCCTGCTTTGTTTCAATCCTTATTCTATTGGAAATCGGTCTGGGAGAAATATTACATTGCCAACAGCAAGTTCATATACCGGGTTTCAATCCTTATTCTATTGGAAATCGGTCTGGGAGCGATTCAACATATTTGTCAGGCAAAAAATTTATGGTGTTTCAATCCTTATTCTATTGGAAATCGGTCTGGGAGATTGTATTGGTTAATTCCGTATGTCTTCAGCTTTTCGTTTCAATCCTTATTCTATTGGAAATCGGTCTGGGAGAGATTTACGGCCAATACCTAAAACAATAGAATCAACGTTTCAATCCTTATTCTATTGGAAATCGGTCTGGGAGAATTACTTCATTGAAATACTCAATAGTCTTTTCAATGTTTCAATCCTTATTCTATTGGAAATCGGTCTGGGAGTGCGTTTTCAGGATTGTACTCTTTTTCAATACCCTAGTTTCAATCCTTATTCTATTGGAAATCGGTCTGGGAGCGCTGCCGCCTGATTACAAAACAGGCATTCTACCTCGTTTCAATCCTTATTCTATTGGAAATCGGTCTGGGAGCCAAAGGAACTTCGCCTGCTGATTTGGTTAATATTAAGTTTCAATCCTTATTCTATTGGAAATCGGTCTGGGAGTTAGAAACCGTTTCGCTATCAGCCGATACATAACTAAAGTTTCAATCCTTATTCTATTGGAAATCGGTCTGGGAGAAAGAAAACAAAACGCCGCAACCCACTGACGAATCATGTTTCAATCCTTATTCTATTGGAAATCGGTCTGGGAGCGATTTTGAAAACGGAAAATACGCTCTTGGTTCAGAGTTTCAATCCTTATTCTATTGGAAATCGGTCTGGGAGTTCAACTATTAATGCCGCCCCTTTACTTTGAATTTATGTTTCAATCCTTATTCTATTGGAAATCGGTCTGGGAGTTGCAGGTGACAGAAATCAACGAAGCAAAACGTGAGAGTTTCAATCCTTATTCTATTGGAAATCGGTCTGGGAGTAATCATCCGGCCATGAGTTATGACCATGTTGATTTGTTTCAATCCTTATTCTATTGGAAATCGGTCTGGGAGTAATTTTTGAAAATTCCTAATTTGTCAGCCAATTTGTTTCAATCCTTATTCTATTGGAAATCGGTCTGGGAGGGATTTTGCATTTACACTGGATTTTGTTATGTGTGGTGTTTCAATCCTTATTCTATTGGAAATCGGTCTGGGAGTTGATTTTGATGTTCCTTTTTTACCGCAAATACGAGTTTCAATCCTTATTCTATTGGAAATCGGTCTGGGAGTTGGATATAAACTAAAAGGACTTATCGAAGGAGCAGGTTTCAATCCTTATTCTATTGGAAATCGGTCTGGGAGTGCGACAAACATAAGGCAATCCCGTCTGTGGGTCTGTGTTTCAATCCTTATTCTATTGGAAATCGGTCTGGGAGCAAGTTAAAAAAGCGAATGAAGCCTGTCGAGGTTCGTTTCAATCCTTATTCTATTGGAAATCGGTCTGGGAGTTTGAAACGCTGAACTTTGCAAACAGAAAGAGTTAATGTTTCAATCCTTATTCTATTGGAAATCGGTCTGGGAGGTGTGGCGCCCTGGCTCATGGCAAAATCCGGAAGAAGTTTCAATCCTTATTCTATTGGAAATCGGTCTGGGAGCGGTCTTGATTTAAAATTGTATTCCATTTTGTTGACGTTTCAATCCTTATTCTATTGGAAATCGGTCTGGGAGTGTCTGACAGCTTTATCGCTGTACCGTCAAATGTTTCGGTTTCAATCCTTATTCTATTGGAAATCGGTCTGGGAGTCAGCAGCCGGTTAAGAAACTCGATTCACGTTCAATGTTTCAATCCTTATTCTATTGGAAATCGGTCTGGGAGAAAATGTAGAATTGATTTTTCGACCTCGAATTGAAAGAGTTTCAATCCTTATTCTATTGGAAATCGGTCTGGGAGTTATCCGGCTTATCCACGAAATAAGTAATCCATTGGTTTCAATCCTTATTCTATTGGAAATCGGTCTGGGAGGACAGGGCATCACACTTAATCCCAGCCTGAAATTTAGTTTCAATCCTTATTCTATTGGAAATCGGTCTGGGAGACTTCCAGTAGTGTACGATGTGATTGATGAAATATTGTTTCAATCCTTATTCTATTGGAAATCGGTCTGGGAGTTAACAAAGCGGCATCCAATTTTAGGGCCATGAGTGTGTTTCAATCCTTATTCTATTGGAAATCGGTCTGGGAGTGGAAATTCTCTTTATGCTGTGATGTGTGATGATTGTGTTTCAATCCTTATTCTATTGGAAATCGGTCTGGGAGTTCAGGGCTTCAATCAATTCGTTTTTTTCCATTTATGTTTCAATCCTTATTCTATTGGAAATCGGTCTGGGAGCCAAAATATTTACTACAATCTCCTTATTGTTTGTGAGTTTCAATCCTTATTCTATTGGAAATCGGTCTGGGAGGCTGCCAAAGCCTTTTCGTCATTAGTTGCATCTGTGTTTCAATCCTTATTCTATTGGAAATCGGTCTGGGAGTTAAAATTGATACACCATTTTGATAATTAGATATATGTTTCAATCCTTATTCTATTGGAAATCGGTCTGGGAGCTTTGGCAAATCCTTTGATTGCGCCGCCCAATAAAACGTTTCAATCCTTATTCTATTGGAAATCGGTCTGGGAGCTGCAATTGCTTCATATATAGATTTTTTGCCTTTAAGTTTCAATCCTTATTCTATTGGAAATCGGTCTGGGAGTTGTTTTAATCACCCTGACTGAATACCATGCAACGAAAGTTTCAATCCTTATTCTATTGGAAATCGGTCTGGGAGCGCTGCACCAAGTATTTATTGTTGTTCCGGCTGCTGAGTTTCAATCCTTATTCTATTGGAAATCGGTCTGGGAGTTTCCTCGTCTGGCACAGCAGGGCGAGGTGCACTTAGTTTCAATCCTTATTCTATTGGAAATCGGTCTGGGAGAGATTGAAGATTCAGATACCGAATATATAGGTCAGTGTTTCAATCCTTATTCTATTGGAAATCGGTCTGGGAG
>JBFXFM010000036.1:31545-47704 GCA_050179035.1 Draconibacterium sp.
GTTTCAATCCTTATTCTATTGGAAATCGGTCTGGGAGCCGTACCTGTTTTTATCTGACTGAATCCCAGAACAATGCAAATGTATTTTAAAATTTTTATTCCCAATTTTCAGTATGTCAAAGAACCTTATTTTGTTTAATTTTGTCGTCATTTCCGAAAGTTCAAATTACTGTATTCCTGCATTTTATATTCGTTTTTTACATCGCAAAAAATAAATTCATACCCGTGAATCGCTACTTAATACAAATATTCCGGTAGGTACACCCAATACAGCGTTGTTTATATTTTGTAGCCTGCGGAAAATAATTCTGAAGTATAACTTCATTTACCTCCCTGCAAATCCTCCGGATATCCTGCTTTGCAGTTTCACTTATTTCAACTTCAACCAGCTTGTTTGCTGAACGTGTATAAACCAAAAAACCTTTATTAACCTGTTTGCCGAAATTCTCTTCAATCAACACTGCATAACACTCAAGCTGAGTGCGGTATGTTTCATAAATACGGTCTTCAAATTTAGCGAATTTATAATCCAGTGGAGCCATCGTTTCATCGTTTAACAGCAACACCTCGTCAACTTTTCCGCGTAATAAATCGTTGGCCAGGTATTGGTCGGCAAATTTTTGCACCACACCAATTCTTTTGCGCAGATAGTCTTTGTTTCGCTCCAGTTTCTGGTCGTGTACCTGCCTCCCCTTTTCTACTTTATAATGACGGTCTTCGTATTGCGGGATACAAAGTACATACTCATAGTAAGTAAACCTCGGACAGTAAAGGTATTCGATGATATGTGATGGTGTTACCGACATCAGAAAAACAATGCTTTTACTTCGTCGGTTATCAATTTCTTATCAAAAGCCTGCCCGAGCAAGGCGGTTTGCCGCAGCTCGTTTTTGCTCATCGGGAAAATATAAACCGAATCGGTTTCCATATCTATCAAATCGCTGACCCTTAATTCCAGTGTATCCTTTTCATTGTCTTCGAGGCTGCCCAGAAATACTGATTTTTGAACCCTGTACAAACCTGCCTTTTTACAGATTTTCGACACCTTACCTCTTGGCCTGTCTTTTTTAATATCATATAAAACCCAACAAATCATTGCTTTCCAATTAATTTATTAGCAAACTGGTGAGCATCCATCTGCATGGCATTCATGCGGGTTTGCTGACGGCCATTGTACCTTATTTTTTCTTCTTCCAGAAATTGCATCAGCGACTGCATCAGCAGGTTTTTTCCTTCGGCATTTAAACTGTAACCGTTTGTAATCTTGTCAGTATTAGTGTCGTTTACTTTTTTAGCCGAAAATAGTTTGAAAACCACTTCGTCGGCATAAGTCCGGTAAGGTTCAATAAAGTCGAATACCATGCTTTTTGTATTATAATCGTCGCGGTGCATAAAACCAACATATGGGTCGAGGCCGGCAATCACCAGCACCTTCTCCACCCTGCTGTACAGCACGCCGTAAGCATAATTCAGAAAAGCATTGAACGGGTCCTTCGCGGGGCGGAAGCTGCGCCCTTCGAACTGGTACCGTTCGGCCAGCAACGAACTCAGTATCTGAAAATAAACCCGACCAGCAGTTCCTTCCAGTCCCCGGAGCGTGTCGTCAATCTCATCCACTTTTGAAGCTTTCAATTCTTTCATTTTTATTTGCAGACCCGAAATGATGTTTATTTTCTCCTGAATCAGGTCGGCTGTTGCAGGGCGATGATTCTTCAGCCGTTTCAGTAACTCAACCTGGTTATCGAGCTTTTTAACCAGCCAGTTTTTTGTCCAGAACACCCCCGCCTCGTTTAAACTGGCGTCGAGCTGCTGTTTTCTTATTCTTGAAGTGCTGCCCGGTTTGCTGTGCCAAAAACGGCCAACCGGAACACCATCGTACTCAAAAACAATAATATCGATATTGTTTTTCATGGCCAGAATTACAGCATCGGTGCTGATTGCAGCTCCTTTGCTCATCAGTATTGAGGTCACTTTCTGACTGGCAAAATGATGTTTCTGTTTTTCGCCGTCTTTTGTCAGGCTCACCTCAAATAGCTCATCTTTTACATGTACATAGGTTCCATAAGTATTAATAACAAGCTGCATGTTTCAACCTTTATTGTTTCAGACTCACTGTTCCAAAGCCGCGACTAACGGCTTTGCCAATTCCTGCCCATTCGGGAAGGAATGCGTTAGTAGTAAACTCCCCCGAAAAGGCAAGCATCGGCTGGTCTTTAAACAGCGTTTGCTTTTCTTCAAGCCGGGTAATTGCCATTATACGTTCGCTTGTGCGGTACGACAAACCTTTATAAAAACTTAAAATGTTGTTCTGAAGCTGCTGGTTTAAAAACACTGTTTTTTCACTTTCCCCAAGATGTGTGTATTTTCTGAAATTCTCCTGGTTCAGCGCCATCCAAAGAGTTTTAAATGTGTAATTGTACAACTGGCGGTTAACGTTTAACTCAACTTGTTTTTGCTGAATATTTTTAGCCAGCACTGTAAAATGATTTCCTTCAATATCGAGTTCCCTGATTTTCAGGAAGAGCGTAACAAGCAACTCAGCCCCTTCCCTGAATCCAACCAGTACAGGGATTCTGTCGATTACCTTGTACTGAACCAGCGGATAAGCGTAGCGTGTGGTTCCATCAGTGTAATGGTTGTGTAACAGCGGCGAATGTTCTTTAAACAGGTTGCCAAAATACCCGCGCAACTTGTGCGCATCGCGGGTTTGCAACTGTATATCGGGAAATTGAATAGTGGTTTGTGTGATTTGCATGATGTTGGTTTAAAGCATATAAATTGAATTGGAATGTTGACGAATAAAGCCAGTTTTTTCGTTGTAATAGTCATTCACCACTTCTTGTTCAACTACTAGAAGAGATTCGTCATATTCGTTAATTGGATTTAATCCAACAGCTATATAATTGGGTACAGTAATAATTCTTTGCTGGAATGCCGTTTTAAAATTTTCTTCGAAAAATTCTTTGGTTATTTTCCCTGTTATCTTTTTAAAATAGTAATCCCTTAGCTGAGCAGAATAATCATCAAATTCAATAAAAACTGATGCCGTAAATTGACTTTCTTCAATAATACGAAAACTCGAAACAGGACGCTCATCGTCAGTAACTTCTCCATCGTATCTGAGCGTTTTCATTGACTCAAAAATTTTATTGAATTTTGAAAATGAACTTTTTGAAGCAACATTATTAAAGTAGCTATTAATTAAATTGAAATACGTTTCTTCTTTAAACTCAATATTCGTTTGTAAAGCGCTTCTTGCCTGAATAGCTGTTATCTGCCCGTAAATTTTACTGGCATCACCAAAATCTAAAACATAAAGAGGTGAATGATATTTTTCGGGATTGTTATTCCGATTAATTCGGCCTGCTACCTGAATAATTGAATCAATTGGCCCCAAATCGCGAAATCCCATATCAAAATCAAGATCGACACCCGCTTCAACAACTTGGGTTGAAATTAAAATTGGTGCTTTCCTTCCTTGTATTTCCGATTTTATCAGTTTAATCCCTTCAGCACGATGAGCAGGAATAATATTGGTGGATAGGTAATGAACAGGATTTTCTAATTCCTGCCCGACTAAATATTCAGAAATACTATTGTAGATTTCGATTGAACGGTTTACTGTGTTGCACACAATCAGACATGATTTGGAGGTGTCCCATTTTATTGAGAAAATATTTTCAAGAAATTCTTTAGCAACACAATCGTTAAATTTTTCATCCAATAATGGAACTATTTTGGTTCGTTTAAAAAGAGCAAATATTTCTTTATTGGATTTTAATAATTCAAACGGCTCAACTTTATCTCCTTCCTTTTCCAGAATTTCTTGTTGTGCCAATTCAAATATTTTCGGTTTTGTTGCAGTCATCAATATAATTCTGGTATTCAGAAATTTTGAAAGATAAAAGAGGACAGCACCAATTAAAGGCATATGATCAAGGCGCAAAGTTTGAACTTCGTCGAGTATTACAATAGCGTTTGCAAAATGACTGAACTTTTTCAGTAATTTATTTCTGTGTCCAATCAAGGTCTCAAAAAATTGAACAAAGGAAGTAATTACAATGTCGCCCTGCCATGTATCAACCGACATTAATTTCTGGTTGTAGTTTTGTTCAAAATCGTTATTGTTTTGTTTCTCATTTTTCCCAAAAACATCGGCGTATTGATAATGACCAATAATTTTTGTTTCACCGGAAAGCGTTGACTTATATTCACTCAAAGCTTGTTCGATAATATTTATAAATGGCAATGCATAAATAATCTGTGATTCAACACCTGTTTTGTTTTTTAACTTCGCTTTTAGTTTCAGTGCAAAATCCAATGCGGTCATGGTTTTCCCAATTCCGGTGGGTGCTGTAAGTGTTAAAACTTTGTGGCTTAAAATATCTTCACGCTCGATATTTGAAACTACCTCTGAACGACACAAGTTCCTAATTTCGTTGTTTGACAAATCAAAGAGTTCTTGTTTTTTTAGTATGTCAGGTTTGCCAAAACGGTTGTCAACAGAATTTTCAGAAATAGGTTTTAATGGATATTGACCAGTGTATGATGCATCCAGTTTGTCTGCCTCGGTGAGTATGGAAAACATATAATTGACTAAAAAATAATCGCGGATGTTAGCATCTTTAATTATCCAATTTCTATACGATTTTCTTATTTCCCTTTCATCAGGATAATTTAAGTATGAATTTAATTCTGTGATTCCCAATTCATTTTCAATTTGCGACAAAAATTTCTGAATGTCAGTTTTTTGTTCATCAAAAATGTATTGTAACTCATCATTAAAAACTTTTGGAAAATCCAGAATGTCGCAAAGCTGGGTATGGTGGCGGAAAATGACGAATAATGAAATCAAAGCCAGTCTTTTATCTTTCTTTTCGAGCAAATTATATGCTGTAATTCCACCAATTCTTGCATGTTGTTTCAGAGTACCATTAACGATTCCTTTTTTCAATAAATAATTTTGAAAGAAAGAAGTGTACTTACCAAAATCATGGAAACGAACAATACTTTCAACCATTTTCACCAGCAATTCAGATTCAATCCCAAAATTTAAATCTTTTGACTGAGTATTAATTGCTTTTTCCAATGTGCCTCCAATGTGTTCACAAAGCAGTTTTGAACCTCGAACTTCCCCGTTTTCGTTTGTTATGCTGTGCGAATAAAATATCATGTGTCCATAAATTGAAAACTAATTTCTCCTTCAGGTAAATTAAGTTTAATTGCAGGGGTATTAAGTTTTACCCGCAATGGATTTGCCGAAGTGGAAAACAGCAATCGGTTCATTTTTCTCACTTCTCTTGTGTTTGCAACAAAATCGCCTGGCATCATATCCTCTTCAACAAAGTTGTAGCTACCAAAGTCTCCTTTATCAAACTTCAAATCTTTAACATGTTCTGTTGGTATGGCAGAGTGAACAATAGAGTAGCTGCCAGAAGTGAATTCTCTGTTTATAATTGCTTCACCTAAAATGACATCATGTATTGAAGCTCCGAAATTGGCAACTCCAAGCGTTACGTTAAAAACAGGATTAGCATGAAGAAAATGGTCTTTAATATTTTCAAATATTTTTCCCCCATTTTCAGCAGGCGAAATAAAAATCTGATAAACAACTTCGTCTTTTCTCAAATCCAACCCACTGACTACCTCAAACGGAGTTTGAATCCTTCCACCTTCGCCACGAAAATCTGACGACATTTTTTTTGACAAATCACCGAGTGTTTTTATGCTGAGGAAGTTCAATCTATGGAATGATTTTTTGAGCGGAGTTAGAACACGAACACCAAAATGTATGTTTTCAGAGGCAAGCAACTCATAGTAACTGTCCCGTTCCAAACCCATTGCTGCAGCTACCATCCCCATCAGGGTAGTCCTTGGGGGGATGGTAAAACTGAAAGCGGTATTATTGGCGTAGTATTTTCTGAAATGAGCTAATTTTCCGCTTATTTTGAAACATAAAACTTCCATTTGCCCTTATTTTGTTTCGTTTAAATCAGCAGATTCTTTAATAATTATCTCTTTGATTTTTTTGTCAGCACCTTTGTTGTCGTTAAGGGTTTTAATAAGCTTTTCGATATTGAAATCAAGATCAGAAAATTTCCGAACTTGTTTCTCTGCAATTTTTCCCTTGGCTTTAACTTCAACCATGTTTCTCAAATCGCCAAACTGCCCATTCGAAATTCCTTCATTATAAACCACTTCAACATAAAGTTTCGGGTATTGGTTTAGTTTGCTGCGGGTTGGATTTGCGGGAACAGCTTCCCAAATGGAATTTCTGAATTCCTGAACATCTTCCTCGGTCAGACCAGTAATTTTGGCCATGTTTGCATTGATTGTTCCGTTAAAGCCCAAAAGGCTGTAATGCACACGATAATCTTTTCCGAACGTACTGCTATCGTCATTCATAATTGTAACAATCGAACTGGAATCCATCAATTCTACCTTATTGAACGAATAACCCCAGTTAATTTGAATTGGCCCTGTGTAAGCTTTTGTAAAACCTCCAACGGCAAATGCACTCCCGAACATTCTGATATCAATAAATTTATCTCTTACCAAATACGCAAGCAACTCGTAATTTACAGTTTTGTGTTTGAACTTTTTATCAGTAATTGCAGTCCAAACCTTTTCGGGGTCCTTTTCACTGGCAATAACATCCTGATATATTTTGAGTGCCTCGGGATTATTAAAAAAAGCTTTTTCTAATTCAGATTTGTTTTCAACTGTCCGTTTTACAACAGCTTTTAATTTACTGTCAACACTTACTTTGGAGTCGCCCTCCATATCAACAAAAATTTGTTCCTGATCCGATTTCGCTTTAATATAATCGCGAATGTAACGTTTCAACCGGGTATCGGTAACAAGGTTTGTACTTGTATCATAATCCATCCTGGGTTTGTTTTCCTGGTCGGGATCACCGTTTGGATTGCATTGAATAGCTTCATAAATAAACAGAAAATCGGATGAGTTTTTAATAATGTTTTTCATTTTATACGGGTTAAAAGTTAATTAATATCTTCTTCTATTTTTTCGAGTGTTTCTGCTTCGTTTGTCGAAATGCCAAAAGAATAACCGGTTAACAGAAAAAAAACAGCTTCCTGTGGATTCATCGGATTCATTTTCCAATTGTTGTAATCAAACAGTTCCCCAAATTTCCGATCGGTAAATACCACTTTACCCATTTTGCTGTACTGTTTTGCTTTATCAACCAGGGAGATTCTCAACCGCTGGATATCGTCAATGTCCATTCCCTGAAAGTTTACCTTTTGGATAACGGTTTTCTTTTTCTCCTTCTGAATAAACTCCACAGCATTAAGCATCCGCCCTAAATAGAACATCGCCCGCTGATTTTGATTAAAATTCATCTTCACGAAAAAATCGTGAATTGCCTGGTCGTATTTATTTCCCAGTTCTTCATTGGTCATTTTGTTGTCTTCGTTCATATCTATAATATTTAATTTTTTAAGTACTTCAATAAAAGCCAGATATTTAAAAGTGCTGTTTCGGATTGAGAAATAGAGATAATCGCCTGATGATTTATGTACGTTGGTGTAACTCCTGTAACGCTCGTAATAATGGCAAAGAATTAATTCACAGTAATAAGCAAAAAGTGTTTCTTTCTCAATCTTCCTGTTTTCAAGAATACTTTTAAAAAGCGACAGGGCTTTATTTTTTTTCTCTTTGTCTTTTCTTAAAGGAATCAATGAGTAAACAGAATTTAAATTAAAACGTTTAGGCACTCCATATTCAGTAATAATTATATTCCAGTCAAAACCTTTAACTTTCAAGAACTCATTATGAGTTTTCCAAAATTCTTTGATTACTTTTTGAAAATGAAAAATGCTTACATCTTTAATCAATTCAGTTGATTTGAAAAAATTACCATCCGATTCATAAGCCAAAAAGTTTAGCCAGAAAACATCATCAACCTCATCGTTAATGTTTTCTACAAAAAAATCCAAGTCTTCAAAACCAAAAAGTAATTCGCTTTTTATTCTGATTTTGTTCAAAGTCACTTCCATGTCAACCTCTGAATTTGTCTGAAATTGCGGAATGATAACGTGATCAACATTGGCGATTTTAACCCGAAGTTTCCCCTCGTTTAACAGAAAATTAGAGGCAAAGTCCAGTTTTTCCTGATTGCTTTGACTAACCTGGTAGTTGATGGAAAACCTGTCTTTGTCGAAATTGGAAGCGTAATTTTTAGTTTCTTCCACAAACATTTTATTCAGACTGAACCTGTTTGACAGGCTCAACCCTTCAACATCAGTTTCGGAAGTTCCACTTGCATAGCAGAGTTTTGATTTTAAAGGTTTTCCTTTTTCGGAGATTGCCACAATTTCTTCCTTCAAAAACTTTTTTTCCAAAAAGGCCAGATATTCCGGAATTTCGCAAAAATACTGTAGTTTATCTCCAAATAAGTTTTGTGATTTAACCACAATGGTAATCAATACCAATTTTTGGTTATTGGCAAATCCAAGAAAATCTTCTATTGTTTTGATTTTCAACTCTCTGATTCCATTTTTGTTTTCAATGGTAATCTTTTCCCAGAACACATCTTTCAATTTGAATATTGAAGCTAATATTGATTCAAACCCTTCTGTAAGTAATTTAGAATCAACCTTTTCAAATGCTTCCAAAAGTTCTCCATTCTTAGTTTCAGTGTCTTCTTTTCCAAAGAATGCTTTGTAAATTTGATTTATTTTGTCGCCAGAGGCAGTCACATAAATTGCTTTATTATTTCCGCCTTGAACTTTTATGGATTTCCATTTCTCAACATACTTTTCGTCATATTCATGCAAACTTTCACCACTGACAACAATATCACTATTGTCTAAATCAAAAACCAAAGGCAGAATATAATTTTTGGTCTCCTCCTTTAACTTTGGCTTTTCAAGAAACCGGGTCCACGGGCTTTTCCCCTGACTTTGCCAATCGCCAATTTTTAATAGTGTATCAAGCATATAATTTTCTTATTAAATTCTTTTATGTCATTTACTCAATTTACTCCTACCCCATCTCCGAATACACCCTGACTTTCACTCGTCTAAACGGGTGTACTTCCGGTTCAACTTTTCTGATGATGGCTTTCATACTCACGCCCTGGTCCATCATCCGGGCAATTATTTTGTTATCGGCGCGGGGCAGGTAGCCCAGTTTTTGTTCTCCGCAATACACTTCCACTGCAAAATAATCGTGTTGGTTTTCTGCCTGCCGTCTTAAACTCAGTATATCGTTTTCTTTTAACCTCTTTTCAAGCTCTGTTCCTTTATAATACTGAAAACCTGCAATGTAAACCGAGTCAAGATAAACATCCTTTTTTGCTTCGGGTACAACGGCTCCTGCATATTTTGCCGCAATTACGGCAGCCCCACCTGCAAACAATCGTTTAAAAAAGTCTATCCTGTTCATACTATTTGAATAAATCTGTGGCAATTTCGGTAAGCAGACTCCATGTATTGAAGAGTTTCATAAAATATTTTAATAAATGTACATATTGCATTGTTCACAAAAATCATCTCCAGTAACCAAGTCTTGATTTGAACACCTGCATTTAATCTCATTTTGCTTAAAGTTCCTTTGAAAATTGTAATATTCAACAGGAGAACGTTCTTTGCAAAATGGATTTTCTAAATCATATATAGTATGTCCAGACTTTTCCTCCTCTGAACAAAAAACATTACCTTTGTTCATCATTCAATAAACCTTATTAAAGGTTGAAAATTAAGCAGGACTGAAGGGCTCAATCGACAGTTCTGCTTTTTTGTTCAAACCTTGTTGTAATGGACCTACCTAAAAATTTTAATCA
This sequence comes from Draconibacterium sp., assembly GCA_050179035.1. GTDB lineage: Bacteria > Bacteroidota > Bacteroidia > Bacteroidales > Prolixibacteraceae > Draconibacterium. The sequence continues at coordinate 41,353 of JBFXFM010000036.1, forward strand.
TAGTTTCAACTCTTATTAAGTAATATGAAGCATTTATTGTTGTATTTTAATTCCCTCATCCAAGTCATCTTGCGATATCTTTGAATTAAGAGACGGAAATAGTACATTGCATCTTTCATATTCCTTTAATTGAATTTGATCCAAAGATAAATATTATTTTCAAATTTCTACTTTATATGATTAAAATTTATAAGTAGAACTTTTTCTTTCACAAATTTTAGAAATCCCTCGTCGCCAATTAGCCTGATATCTTCGGCAACACCCAGCACAAACCTGCCGGGACCTTCGTATTTGGCTACCGGGGCGTTAAAAAGAAAACGATTTGGCGCAATTTCGTTAATATACTTTTCAGCAAGCAGGTATTCTTCGGTGAGCAGGTTACGTGCCCGCAGGTTCAGTTCAAATTCAACCTGTTTATTCAGTTCGCCGGTATTGCGGAAAACATCCACCGGCTCGGAGTGGTGAAGCCGTTCAAACTTCCAGGGGAAAGGGGTTTCATGCACATCGTCCATGCGGCAGATTTTAAACTGGCGGTTCTTTTTCACGTCAGTATCAAAAGCCCAAACCAGGTTAAAGTCGTCTTTAAACTCAAAGGGTTCCACACGCCGGTTACGCACAGTCTGGCTGTTACCCGAGGCATAATTCACCAGCAACACCTGATTTTTGTTTTTGATGGCTTTGTTCAGTACCGAAACAATTTCAGGTTTTTCCTTTTTCAGGTAGGCTTCCACCGCTTTATCGTGGTTAAGGAATGCCACCAGCTTTTGTTTCAATCGATTTGCCGGAATTGAGTATCCTTCAATGGAATCGATACTCCGTGCAAGAATATAAGCCTCTTCTTCGGTAAAATGAAGCAGGTTGGCCAACATTTGAGTTGGCTTATTGTCGGCTTCAACCCAGTATTTTCCATCTTTCTGCAGCAGGTTAAAACCAATGTTTTTAATCTCGTTGCAATAATTGTAGAAGGCCGAATCCCTGATGTCAAGAAATTCAGCACACTCTTTCCTTGTTTTGGGGTAGCTTCCCGAAAGGGAAAAAAGCAGGCGGAGCAGCCTGAACGATTTGTTATAGTGGGGCATAACTTTTAGTTTAAGTTAGTGCCACTAATTTAGAAAAATATTTTTTGCCGTATCTTTTTGCCTGTGAATATTTTATACTGATATGTTAAAAACCAGACGAAATCAAATCTTTATCAATATATCTGTTCTTCAATTTAACTTTCAGCGTTTTTATTATCGAGGGTTTAACCCTGAAATCCAAGAACAAAAACAGTCTCTTTTCCGGGCACCGAGCGCACCTGCAAACTGCCGCCGTGCAAACGCATAATCTGGCGCGAAAGACTTAAACCGATTCCCGACCCGTTTTCGCGGGTGGTGAAAAACGGCACAAAAATCTGTTCGATAATCTCTTCCGGAATTCCCGGACCATTATCAACAATTAAAATCTCAGGCCGATTCTTTTCCGACATTCTGGCGATTAACTGAATCCGTGCATCGGGACTTTTTGCAATGGCTTCAAGCGCGTTTTTCAACAGGTTCAGCAGTACCTGAGAAATCAGGTTTTCATCGGCCAGCAGTTCAAGTTCTGGTGGATGGATGGAAACTGTGAGTTTTACCAAATCACTGTTTTCGAGCGAGAGATACAGCAGTTTCACGCGGGTTACAAGGTCTTCGGCTTTGAAAGGTTTCTTCTCCGGTTTTGGCAGGCGTGTCAGTTTGCGGTACGACTCCACAAAATGCATCAGCCCGCTCCCCTGTTCGTTTATCACACCCAGGCCGCGAATCGTTGTTGCAATAGTTTTTTCATCAATTTCTGCAGGCAGCACTTCCCTGCCCTCTTTCGTGTAAAACTTGCTTAAACTTTCGGCCAGCGAGGTAATCGGTGCAATTGAATTCATAATTTCATGCATCAAAACCCTGATGAGTTTCATCCACGAATCCAACTCCTTTTCATCGAGTTCGTTGCGGATATCCTGTATCGAAAGCAGAATCAGTTCATCGGTGTTTGTTTTTATTGAACTGGCTTTCAGCGAAAGTTCGATGGTTCCGCGTTCGTTGGTCAGCGTAACCAGTTTCTGGTCGAATGGCCTGATACCCTGAATTGCCTGAAACAAATTCCGGTTAATTCTTTCGATTTGACTGAGGTGTGTTAACACTTCCATACCCAGCATTTTTTTGGCCGAAGTATTGGCATGAAGCACAAATCCTTTGGAATTAAAGGTTACAATTCCGGTAGCCACATGTTCGAGCAACGATTGAAAATACTGCTCGCGTTGCTGATTTTCAATTTTGAGTTGCTGAATTTGTTGGTTAACTTTATTCAAACCCCGGTAAAGTTCACGGGTAGGTTTTCCCTTAATATTCTCCGGAAATTTCAGTGTTGAATCGTTGTTTTGCACCGACTCCAGGAAATAACTCATTTTCCGGTTGGTATCGTTTAAATAGTTGATAAGATTGAAAACCAGAATAATTTCGACAGCTGCCAGAAAAAAAGTGAACATTCCAAAACCATTGGATGCCCAAAGCCAGCCTGCCGCACCTGCCAAAGCAGTGATGAGCAGCACCCTGAAAACAATTTGCAGATAAAGATTACGGCTAATCATAGTCAGAAGCGTTTCATTTTGTTGTAAAGTGTTTGTCGCGTAATACCCAGTTGTTCGGCAGCGGCGCTCAGGTTGCCCTGGTTTTTGCTGATTGCCTGGTTAATCATTCGTTTTTCCATTTCTTCCAGTGTAAGTTCCGTGGCATGATTCTGAACCGTGGCTACAGGTCGCATAAAAAAGTCTTCAGGTTTCAAAATATTGTTATCGCTCAGAATAACAGCTTTCTCCACCGTGTGCTGCAACTCGCGGATATTGCCCGGCCAGTTGTATTTCAACAGTTTCTCCTGTGCCTGCTGATTGATTTTCAGGTTGGGTTTGTTGTATTTCGAGGCATATTTTTTCAGAAAGAAATCGGCAAGCACCAGCACATCATTCCCTCTTTCGCGCAGTGGCGGAACCTCAATCTGAATGGTGTTAATGCGGTACAGCAAATCTTCGCGGAAAAGGCCTTCCCGCACCATGTTTTCCAGGTTTTTGTTGGTGGCGCAAATCAACCGGATGTCAACCGGAACAGTCTGATTGGAGCCAATTCTCGAAATCTGCCGGTTCTGAATGGCAGCCAGCAGTTTGGCCTGCAAATGAAACGACAGGTTCCCGATTTCATCGAGGAAAAGACTGCCTTTGTCGGCTACCTCAAACTTTCCGGCGCGGCTTTCGCGGGCATCGGTAAAAGCGCCTTTCACATGACCGAAAAGTTCGCTTTCAAATAGGGTTTCGGTAACAGCGCCCATGTCAACACTTACCAGCACCTCATTCGAGCGGTTCGAAAGCCGGTGAATTTCCTGGGCAATCAGCTCTTTTCCGGTTCCGTTTTCGCCGGTAATCAAAACGTTGGCGTCGGTTTTTGCCACTTTCCGCACCAGGTTCAAAACCTGCATCAGTTGCGCCGACGAACCAACAATAAATTTCTGTTCGCGGTTTATCTCGTTTTTTAGTCCTTTTTCCTTTTCCTTTAACTGGCTCACCTCTTTTTTTGAAAGGTTGAGTTGAAGTGCCGATTTCAGCGTTGCGAGCATTTTGGCATTATCCCAGGGTTTCAGTACAAAATCGGTGGCGCCGGCTTTCAACGCTTTTACTGTCAGCTCCACATCGCCATAAGCTGTAATCATCACCACCGAAATTTCGGGATTGGTTTCGCGGATACGGCCCAGCCAGTAAATTCCTTCGTTTCCGGTATTGATTCCGGCATTAAAATTCATGTCTAAAACCACAAGATTGTAGTCGCGTTTTCGGAGTTCAGCAGGAATCTGGTTGGGGTCGGGAAGCGTGGTTACCGTCTGAAACTCGGACGACAGCAGAATTTCGAGCGCGCTCAGAATACTTTTGTTGTCATCCACAATCAGGATGTTTCCTTTGGCCATTTTTTGTTTAAAGGTAAAATCCCCGTTGGAAGACAGCAAATGTTTGTCAAAATATTTTACACTTTCCTGTCAATTATTTTTACTCAAATCGATTCTGTTTTTATCATATCCGCTAAATATCAATATGTTACATTTTTGGCATTATTATGGCACACCATTTTGAAAACAATTCAACAATGAAACAGAAAGATTTCGTAAAAAAAGCAAAATGCAGCAGCAGCCTGGTAACTGAAACTGCATCAACACTGCTTCTTTTATTTTTCTTATTTGCAGGAAACGCATTGGTGGCGCAGGAAACATGGAGCCTGAACCGGTGCGTTTCATTTGCCATCGAAAACAACATTGGGTTACGAAAAATGCAGGTGCTCGAACAATCAGCTGCAGAAGACTACAACCAGGCACGCAGAAACCTGCTTCCCGAATTAAATGCTTCATCCAATGCAGGCTGGAGTTTTGGCCGTTCAGTCGACCCGAATACAAACGATTATGTGAACACAGGATTTTTCAACAATACTTACGAATTGGGCGCCTCGGTTACATTATTCAATGCCTCAAAGCAAATTTATACCATTGAATATCAGAAATTCAGAAAAAAAGCCAGCGAACTCAACCGCTTGAGTGCCACCGACGACCTCGCATTTCTCGTGATGAACTCTTATTTTGATGTTGTGTACCAAAACGGACTACTGCTGATTGCTGAAGAACAGGTTAAAGCCTCGGCTATCAACCTGAAGCGGATGGAAAAAATGACGGAACTGGGGATGAAATCGAAAACCGATTTACTTGAAATGCGCGCCAATTATGAAGCCGAAGAGTTGAAACGCCTGCAAATTGAAAACAACCTGAAAACAGCGAAACTGGTGCTGAAACATCGGATGAATTTCAGTTCTGAAGAAGAAATCGTTACAGAAAATATCGACCAGCCAGTTCTTGGTTCAACACAACAAAACCAGCAGGAACTGTTCAATTCGTATTTAAAATGGTCGCCTTATTTTCAATCGTACGAAGCACAAATGAAAGCAGTAAGTAAAACTGTTTCCATCAATCGCTCACAGTTACTGCCCAACATCAGTGCGTTCGGTGGCATGTCAACCGGCTACTACGAAACCACAAAAGATGCAAACGGAAACAAGGTGGCTTTTGGCGAACAATTCGATAATAACCGCAGCCAGTACCTGGGAGCGTCAATTAACATCCCGATTTTCAACAGGCTGGCTGTGCGCTCCGGAATTATCAAAGCAAAACTCTCACTCAGCGAAGCCAGACTTACCATGGATGAGGAGAAACAAAAACTCTATTTTGAAATGGCCAACAACCTGAATGAAGTGGAAGCGCTGGAAAAAGAATACAACCAGTACAAACGGCAACAGGAAGCCGACCAGCAGGCATATCACGCTGCCGAAGTGAAATTTGAACAGGGACTGGTGAATGTGGTTGATTTTTATATCTCAAAAAACAGGCTTGCCAATACTGAAGCACAATTACTAAAAGCACGTCTTTTCTGGGAAGTAAAAAAGAACATTATTGAGTTTTACAACGGAAAAAGATTCTGGGAGGCCCCCTCTGACTCCCCCGTGGGGGGAGAATAAGGCCTCATCCCCAGCCCTTCTCCAAAGGAGAAGGGGGCAGGCATAAAAGAACATTATAGTTTGAAATAATCATAAAGACCAGTTATAAAATTTAAAAAGTAAAAACAAATTTAAACACGACACTTTTCGATGGCAGGGGTTCTTTCTCCCCTCCTTCGGAGGGGTCGGGGGAGGCTACATCATGGGAATGGATAAAGTATTAGAAAAGAAAAAGGGTCTGAGACCAAAACATATCATCTGGGCTGTCGGAGTGCTTGTGCTCGGGTTTCTGATGTACAAAGTGTTTTTCACCCAAACCGGTTCAACTTTCAGGGCCGAAAAAGATAAGCTCACCATCAGCGCTGTGGAAGACGGGCAGTTTAATGATTACATCACAGTAATTGGCCAGGTTGAACCAATAACCACCATTTATCTCGATGCCATTGAAGGCGGCCAGGTGGAAGAACGTTTTATTGAAGAAGGCACCATGGTAAAAAAGGGTGATGTGATTTTGCGGCTCGAAAACAGGCAGTTGTACCAAACCATTCTGAACAGTGAAGCGTCGCTGGCCGAAAAAGAAAACTACCTGAGGAACACCCGCATCGGTTTTGAAACAGAATTGATTCAGTCGCGGAAAAACATTCTTGACAACCAGTACCGGCTTACCAGAAAACAGCGGACTTTTGAACAATACAAAGCATTGTTTAACGACGAACTGATTTCGAAAGAAGATTATCTGCAATCGAAGGAAGATTTTGTGTACGATAAGAATATGCTCGAAATCAACAAACTGAATGCCAAAATCGACTCAGTAATCAGGG
>JBFXFM010000037.1:0-46867 GCA_050179035.1 Draconibacterium sp.
TATTTTTGCCCCGGTATTTCTTCCGATGTTCCAGATTTTTGACAACCACTCAATAAATCCGATTTCAATTTCAGCATTTTCAGGAATTACAATCAAATGGTTTTTTATGGTCGAGATGGGTTGTAATGGTTTGTAAACCAATGTTGTTGTATTGTTTTTCGATAAAATACCTTCGGTAAGTTTACCCAGAAATGACTCTGAAATTTCTGTTTTTATATGTAGTCCCATTACCAGGTCGGTAATCTGATGTTCTTTGACCGTGCTGTTGATGGCGTTTACAATATCCTGATCGTAACGCAAAACAGGTTTTAACCGGTTGTCGGTGGCAGCGGCAGTAATTTTGGCTTTGTCAAGTATTTTTGTTGCTTCTTTTTCAGCACCAGCCCTTACATCTTCATTATAAACCACATTCAATGCAAAAAGACTGTCTTTATTTCCGGCATGTTTTATCGTGGTACTCAGGTTTATCAGTTCTTCTACAGTGTCGGGGTTACTTACCGGGATAAGGATTCTTTCTTCCGTTTCTGTATTTTCCTCATTCATTTCAGCGCTTTCGGTTTGTGCCAGACTGATTGCCCCTTTTTGAGTTGCAAACGATGCGATGGTACAGGTAACCAAAATCATAATAATGGTGCCATTCAGAATACTTTCGCTGAGCAGCCTGATGGGTTCGCCATTTTCATTCTTACCTAAAATGATGTTGTAACCTACCAGCACAGCAGCCAAAGTAGCTGCTGCCTGTGCGTTGCTCAACCCAAAAATAAGCCGGCGTTCGTCGGATGTAAACCTGAAAGTTCTTTGTGTAATCACTGCCGGAATCAGTTTTCCCAAGGTGGCAGTAACCGACATTACAACAGCCACAACTATGGTTTCTGTACTTGAAAGAAAAGCTTTGTAGTTAATGAGCATACCCACACTGATAAGAAAAAACGGAATAAAAATGGAGTTTCCCACGAAATCGATGCGGTTCATCAGCGGCGAGGTTCGTGGTATCAACCGGTTTAAGGCCAGTCCGGCAAGAAAAGCCCCGATAATGGCTTCGATACCTGCAATTTGTAGAAGAACTGCTCCCAGAAAAACCATTACCAGCACAAAAACATATTGCGAAACATTGTCGTCAACCCGTTTGAAAAACCAGCGGGCTAACAAAGGAAATATTACTAAAATAACAAGTGTGAAAGTAAAAAACAGCGCCACCATTTTTATCCAGAACCACGAATTGATGGTTCCGGTAGTCATTCCAACCACTACCGCCAACACCAGCAAAGCCAGAATATTTGTGATGAGTGTACTGCCAACGGTAATGTTTACGGCGCGATTTTTCGCCAGCCCAAGTTTACTCACAAGCGGGTAAGTAATAAGTGTGTGCGAAGCAAACATACTTGCCATTAAAACAGAGGTGATGAGTGTAAAATTAAGTATATAATATCCAGTGAGTGTACCCAGAATCATCGGTATAAAAAAACCGGTGAGGCCTAAAAATGAACTTTTAAAAGCATTTCGTTTAAAATCCGAGATATCGATTTCTATCCCGGCCTGAAACATGATGTACAAAAGACCAACGGTTCCTGAAAGTACAATACCACTGTCACGTTCAAGCAGGTTAAATCCGAATGGCCCCACCAAAGCACCGGCAATAATCAGCCCCAGAATATGCGGAATTTTTATTTTATTCAGCAACAGCGGGGCTGCCAGAATAATTATCAGAATAACCAGAAATTTCATAACTGGTTGTGAAAATGGAAGAGAAAAGTCAAAACTGCTTAATAAAATCATATCACTATTTTCAATTCAGGAATATAGAAATATCAATTGAAAAAACATCCCGTAAAAGTCAGATTATGTGTTTCGGCTTTTTTTCCTTCGTTCAGCAATTATCATTCTTCTCAAACTGAAATTACCACCTGAAGTTTTTCTTTCGATTCCCTGGTAAAACTGCTGAGGAAAAACAACCACTTTATTATTGAGCTGAAAATGCTTTTCAAGTTTAGATGGAATGTGGTCGAGGTATTTCTGGTACGAAACAGCATCGGCCCGGGCAGAAACCAGCACCAGCAAATCGTCTTCGTGAATATACTGACTGACCTGCAAAAAATCTTCCCACCCTGTAAAAGGATTAAAACTCATTTTTCCAGTGAGTTTGTATTTTGTAATGCTGTTCTGAATTGCTTCGAAAGTTGCTTCGGTACCGAAAAGTAATGCTGGTATTGACAATTCAGCCGCAAGCCGCATGATTTTCAGTACCCAGGTTTCAAAGCCTATCTCTTTCTCAGCCATTGGCGGAGTCAGAATCACAATTCGTTTTTGTGTTACTGGCAGCCTTTCAAGGTGGCAGATAAACAGGCTTTTATCCACACTGTTAATGATAGAATAAATTCTTTCACCAATCAGTTTTTCAAGAATTCCGGCTTTTTGAGGCCAGCCCAGAACAATCATATCGGCTGCAATTTCCTTGGCAATCCGTGAAATTCCGGCAGTGGCATTTAAATCTATTGTTGCAATGGTGTTGATGTTTACTTCGGCGGCTGCACCATGTTTTTTAAACTCTTCAAGCTTTTTTCGTGAGGCAATAATGTTTAGTTCTGCTACGTCGTCGTTGGGAACTACTGAAAGGACAGTTATCGGGTTTGTTGATTTTTTGTCTTTTATCAGAATAATAAACTCAAGCAACTTTTCAATATTCTGCAGATTGGCAATGGGCAATAAAATATGTTCGTTACTGAAAGCCAGCTTATCTGTTTTGGACAAAATGACTTCTTTTTCAGAAAAAGTGATTTTTTTGGCGGCACGTTCAGTTACCAGTGATGCTATAATGCAGGTGATAAGTATAAGAATAACAGTACCATTCAGAATGTGTTCGTCGAGTATTCCGGCCCTGTACCCAACAAGAATAACTGCCAGTGTTGCAGCCGCGTGCGAAGTGCTGAGCCCGAAAATGAGTTGTCGCTGTGCTGCAGAAAATTTAAAAACAAGCTGCGTAAAAAATGCAGCAATCCATTTTCCGAAAATTGCCCCAACGGTTAAAACACCTGCTATCAGAATGGCACGGTGCCCGTTAAATACCACCGAAACATCAACGAGCATTCCAACCGATATCAGAAAAAACGGAATAAAAAGTGAGTTGCCGATAAACTCAATCCGATTCATCAGCGCCGATGTATGCGGAATCAGCCTGTTGAGCGCCAGCCCTGCAATAAATGCCCCGATGATAGATTCAAGACCTGAAAGTTCTGCAAGAAAAGCAGAGAAAAATACAACAGCCAAAACGAAAATGTAATGCGCATGTTTTTCGCTTTCGAGCTTGTTAAAAAACCATCGGGTGATTTTTGGTACAATCCAAAACATTAGTGTTAAAAAAATGGCCAACGAAATTCCAAGTCGCAACCAGAATTCGGAGTTCAGGTTTCCCTGGCTTTTTCCCATGATTATGGCCAAAATCATCAACACTGCTGTGTCGGTAAAAATAGTACCGCCAACGGTTGTTGCCACCGCTGCGTTTTTGCTGATTCCCAAACGGCTGACAATGGGATAAGCTACCAAAGTGTGTGTTGAAAACATACTGGCAACCAGCAGGCTGGCGTTGTTATCGTAACCCAGTACAATCTGGCACAGCGGAAAACCAATCAGTAGCGGAAAAATAAAGGTGAAAAAACCAAACAATAAACTTTTATTCCGGTTGCTTTTAAACTCATTTAAATCAAGGTCGAGCCCGGCAATAAACATGATGTAAAGCAATCCGATAGTTGAAAACAGTTCGATGGCAATATTTTTCTCCAGAAAATTTAACCCAAACGGACCAATTAAAACTCCTGATAAAATTAACCCAATGATTCCGGGAAGTCTGAATTTCCGGAGAATAATCGGGGCAATCAGAATAATCATGAGTATGAGCGCAAAAATGAGAACAGGATTTGCGAGGGGCAAGGTAAATTCATGCAAAATGTATTCTAAAAATCCATCCATGTCCTTTTTTTTACAGATTCCTGAAAACAGAAATCCGAAGTTAGTTGATTCCTGAGCGGATTGCAGGGCTAAATATAACCAACTAACCAATATTTGCAAGGATTGAATGAACCGAAAAAATGATGTTTTTCAGTGGGGAGCCGGATGTGGCTTACAGCCTGACTTTTACTTGTTATCTTTTTATTTTCTGCCGCAAATCAGCCTGAATTTTGTTGCGCACATAAATCAGTTTGAATTTGCCTTTATAGCTGTCGCGCTGTTCAATTTCGAATTTGCCGATGGAGTTAATAAGCGGTGTAAGTTTTTCAAAGCCATAATTTCGCGAGTCGAAATTGGGTTGTTTTTTCTGCAGCAAACTGCCAACGTCGCCCAGAAATGCCCAGCCATCTTCGTCGGCTAAGTCGCCAATGGTGGACGAAATCAGCCGGATAACCTTTGGCGTGATTTTATCAACTTCAACTTTCTTTTCGGCTTTATCAGGAATTAAAGTGGTTTCGTTTTCTTTTGATTGTTTTTTCAGGATTTCGATGTAAATGAACTTATCGCAGGCAACAATAAAAGGTTCGGGCGTTTTCTTTTCGCCGATTCCGTAAACCTTCATTCCGGCTTCACGCAGGCGGGTAGCCAGCCGTGTAAAATCGCTGTCGCTCGAAACAATGCAGAAACCGTTAACCTTTTCGCTGTACAAAATGTCCATGGCATCGATAATCATGGCCGAGTCGGTGGCATTTTTACCAGTGGTATAACCGTATTGTTGAATGGGTGTGATGGCATTTTCTAACAGCAGGTTTTTCCATTTGGCCAGAATGGGTTTAGTCCAGTCACCATAAATTCTTTTGATGGTAGGGTTACCGTATTTGGCAATTTCTTCCATCATTTCTTTTACATATGCCGAGGGGATATTATCGCCATCAATCAGTACAGCCAGTTTTATTTCAGTTTCCATGATTGTCTTCTTTAGTAGTTTGTTATTCTGGTTTTGCTTTGTCGGTTTTTTTGAAACCGTTGTAAATCAGATATCCAAAATATAATATTCCCAGCGCAAGCATTACATACGAAATTTCTTTGTAATACAACTCAAGTTTTTCTTTTTGTGAATAAAAGAAGTAGCCCAGCACAGCCAGAATAATATTCCAGGCCGTTGAGCCAATCACAGTAAAAAGAATAAAGTTTTTCAGGTTCATGCTTACCAATCCTGCCGGAAGCGAAATCAACTGGCGGATTCCGGGAATAAACCTGCCAATGAGCGTGGAAATGTTGCCATTTTTGCGGAAATAGGCTTCTGCTTTTTCAACAGCAGCGCGGTCAACCAGCATCATTCTGGCAATGCGTGTGTCAGCAAATTTTAATAGTAAGGCTTGACCAAGGTATTTGGCAAAATAGTAGTTAAACAAGGCGCCAATCAGTGCTCCCACCGATCCGAAAAACACAACAAGATAAATGTTTAATTCACCGTTTGCTGCTTTAAATGCTGCCGGTGGGATAATAATTTCTGAAGGAAATGGAATAAAAGAACTTTCGATTGCCATCAACAGTGTAATGGTAAAATAATTCATGTTGGCCATGTACCAATCGACAACTTGTTTAATAATCTCTTCCATTCTTTCAATATTTTATGATGCAAAACTAATCTATTTGAAGCACATTTTAATACTACTGCCAAAGTGTGCGGGTTAAGTTTACTATGATTCTTTTGGATTACTTCAGATTTTTACAATACATGAATCCTGTAACCAGCCTTCGTTCCCATCGGCCAATTTAATTTCTTTCCAGGTACCAATGCTGTCGGTCAGTTCAACTTTTACCCCCTCATAAATCAGGAACAGGTCGGTGCTTGTGGCGGTTGGCGCACTTTTAACCGTAACGCGCGGACAAAAAACAATGGCGCCGTTGCGCTGGCTGATTTTCTTTTTTTGTTTGCCGGCAAACGAAAAAGTAAATATTGAAAGCACAAGAATTACAATTCCGGAGATAAATGAAATGCGCCTTGCAACAACCACTTTGCTGAAGATAAAGAACCCGGCGAGCAGAAGAAACATGATAAACGCAGAAATGCTTATGGTAGCCCAGGTATCAGTTGAATACATGTTCAGGATGGAAGCCCGCCAGCGAACAAAGAAAGGCTGGGGCAGAGGTTCGAGTTTGGTAACCACACTCTGATTTACAAATGCGATATTAAAGTCAATATCTTTGTTGTTCGGGTCAAGCAATTTTGCGCGTTCGAGATACAAAATGGCCAGATTTGTTTGTCCGGTTTTAAAGTAGGCGTTGCCCAGATTAAAATAAAGTTTCGCCGATGTTTGCCCGGTTTTCAGAATTTGTTTGTAACCTTCAACTGCTTCGTTGTAGTTTTGCGATAAATAAGCGGCGTTTGCCTTTTCCCAAAGCTGGATGTTGCTGTCCTGTGCCACAACCGTTTTACTACTGACTGCTATCAGTAAAATAAATAATATCTTAATCAGTTTTCCTGTCATTTTTGTCTTTTTTGATTTGAATTCTCAGTACTCATTACTCAAATCTCATTGTCTCTGAATTCAGCGTTTTATCTGTTTTTCCATCAAGCCCATTGTAGTTTCGGCTTTGTTGTATAAATCGGTACGGGCTTCGGCGCCACTTGGCGGTGCGTACCGTGCAAATTCACATTGCTCAACAACCCACACAAAATCGTCGATTACACTTTGCTCAATATTTCTGATTCTCAGGTTATCGATTGCAATATCGCGGCTGTACTGTGCAACCGGAATACCAAGTTTGTCGCATAAATAACCTTCAAAAGCTTTCAAAACAGATTCGTGAAATGCTTCGTTGTTGTTTTGTTTCAAAAATCCGGCGGCAGCTTTCAATCTTTTGCGGGCAACTTTATTTGCTTTCTTATTTTTTACGAGTGCAAGATTGGCGTTTTCACGCGCTTTTTTGCGGTAAACAACAACAAGAGCTGCAAATATCATGGCGCTCAGTGCGTACAAAAGGTAGAAAGTGGAAGTTCCATAAAAGGTATAACCGATGGCTTTCAGATCAGGTTTCCCCTGTTCAATAAACCGGATATCCTGCCCGATGAACTGAACATCTTCTTTCCGAACTGCACTTGTAACTGAGGCGTTTTGTTCCCCCGAACCTTTTTTTACCCGCAACTGGTATTCCTGTGTCGATTTTGTTTCGTAAGCTCCGGTGGCAGGATTAAAAACTGTGAAAGCGATTGAAGGAATTGTGTAATCACCTTCAAACCTTGGCTGGAAAAGGTATTCGATGGTTTTTGACCCTGAAACTCCTCCGTTTCCGGCATTCACGTTGTCGGTCACCTTAGGGTCATATTTTTCAAAGTCGGAAGGCAATAGTAATTCAGGCGTTTTCAAAAGCCTGATGTTTCCTGAGCCGCTGATGGTGAGCTTTAAAGTAACGGCGTCGTTTGTTGTAACATCCTGACTGCTGATTTCAGAAGATACGCTGAAATTACCCACACCACCACTGAAGTTTGCCGGTTGTGTTGGTATATCGCGCACATTCACACTTACAGCTTTGCTTGTGATTGTTGCTTTTACCGTGCGGAAACTGTTAAAAAAGTCGTCGAAAAAGCTGCGTTGTTTAACCTGTTGCTGAACGAGTAAAGTCATGTTAAACGGAGCAACAGTAATGCGTCCGGTTTGCTGCGGAAACAGGATGGTTTTCTTCAAAATACCAACCTGGTAAATTTTATTGTCGAATACTTCGCGGGCAAAATTCACCTGCTGCGGAATTTCGATATCCTGGGTGTAAAAACCTTCAAAAGTGGGCAGATTAACCTCGTCGAACCCGGCAACCGGAATATTCGGGTTGACATACAATTTTACCGTAGCCACCAACTGTTCGCCTTTAAAAACGCTCTGTTTGCTCATTTCAACCCGCACAAACAAATTCTCGGCGCCGATTTCCACATTTTCAGGAGCATCCTGTTGTCCGCCGCCACCTGCGCCTCCGCCCTGGGGTTGCGCTGGTTTCGACTGTGCCTGCACCACCTGAATTTTCATGGAATTCGACTCAAAAATCTTTCCGCCCACTTCAATCGATGCAGGGCGAAGTTCGAATGTTCCTTCCTTTTTAGGCCTTAAAATGTAAGTGTAAGAGAAAGTGACCTCCTGCGTGGTTTGTCCGTTAATTGTCGTCATACTAACGGATTGACCGGTGCTTGGCCCCATCAGAATATCGAAGTTATTTTCTATTCCGGGGGGTAATTTCAGGTTGGCACCACGCTCGTTTAGCGTAAAACTCAACCTGAACTGTTTACCCATTTCAACTGCTGTGGGTGCCTGCATCACAAAACGGGTCTGCTCGGCACTGGCTGAAACCACTGCAAAAAATAGTGCGAGATATATTATCAGTTTCTGTATCATATTTTTAAACTGCTGCAAAAATATCTTTTTTATCCAAATTTATTTCAGCGCCCTGAACAGCTGAGAGTGATGCTGAGGTTTCATGTTCCCCGGGATGAATCCCGGGGTTATTCAAATTATGCTCTTTCAGAGCTTTCAATCCAAACCACAAAACTTCCTGAAATGTTTTGCCATTTCACCCAAGACTCTCATTTTATAAATCACATAATCAAAATTTTCTTCACAAACTTCCTATCTTTCAGCCCCATTCACTCATTCACCCACTCACTCACTTCTTTTTCAACTTCCGACTCCAAACTTTTTTCTTCCTCCTTCCTCCTTTGGGGGAAGGTTGGGATGGGGGCTTTCTACCACTCTTTCTCCACTCTCACGCGCTTTGCCTGGGCAGCCTGCATTTTCTTTACTTTATCCTGAATGTTCCGTTCGTCGTTTTGCAAAGCCTGCAACAATTGCTCAGCATTTTCCTTTGATATTTTGTTTTGTGCCTGCTGTTGCTGGTTCTGCTGATCCTGATTTTGATCCTTGTTTTGCTGATCTTTATTTTGTTGCTGCTGGTCCTGCTGATCCTTGTTCTGGTCTTTATTCTGATCCTGGTTTTGTTGCTGCTCTTGCTGTTGTTTTTTCAGCAACTGGGCGTAAGCCAGGTTGTATTTGGTTTCCAAATCAGTGGGATTTTGCCTGAGTGCTTTTTTATACGATTCAATGCTTTCATCAATTTTTTGGTTCATCAGCTGACTGTTGCCCAGGTTGTGGTACACACGCGACTTTTCAACTGGTGTGGTCATTTGCTCTGCCAGTTCGCTGAATTTCCCGGCAGCTTCGTCAAACCGCTGCTGTTTGTAAATTGCATCGGCCAGGTTAAAATTCCACTGTTTATCAGTAGGCTTTTTAACCAGCGCTTTGCGGTATTCGGTTTCGGCTTTGGCAAACATTGTAGTATCAATCTTTGTGGTGTCGCGCAAAGCCTTTTCGTAAATCCGATTGCCGCTGCGAATGTGTTTTCGCTCGTTCTGCCCAAAAGCAGCGATTGAAAACATCAGTATGAATATCAATATTATCGGGTGTTTCATGTTACTTATTGTTTTACTGAAAACAAATTAATGTTCTTCAAAAACCTGTTTTTCCGTTCAAGAATCACAAATTCGAGAATCAGCAGAAAAATGCCGATGGCAAAAAAGTATTGAAATTGTTCGTCGTATTCCGAGTAAACAAGCGCTTCCATTTCGGTTTTGTCGAGTTTGTTGATTTCGTCGAACAAAGTGTTTAATCCAACCTGTGCGTTGTTGGCACGAACATAAATACCGTTGCCGGCGGCGGCCACTTTTTCGAGTGTGGCTTCGTCGAGTTTTGTTACAACCACATTCCCGCTGCCATCTTTCAGGTATTCAGTTTGTCCGTTGCGCAACACCGGAATTGGCGAACCCTGCGGCAATCCCATGCCAATGGCGTGAACCACTATTCCGCTTTCAGCGGCACTTTTAGCTGCGGCAACTGCGTCATCTTCGTGGTTTTCACCGTCAGTGATTACGATAATTGCCTTGTTTGCCTTGCTGTCGGGCGTAAACGAGCGCATGGCAAGATTTACTGCCGCACCGATTGCAGTTCCCTGTTTGGGTACAATCTGCGTGTTTATCGAGTTTAAAAACAGTTTTGCCGAGTTGTAGTCGCTTGTGATTGGCAATTGGGTGTAAGCGTCGCCTGCAAAAACAATCAGTCCGATTTTGTCGTTCTTCAGTTTATCGACCAACCGTGAAATCGCCATTTTAGCTCTGTCAAGCCGGTTGGGTTTGATGTCTTCGGCCATCATACTGTTCGAAACATCAAGCGCGATGACGATTTCAATACCTTCGCGTTTTATCTTTTTCAGTTTCGAGCCAAATTGCGGGCGTGCAACACCTGCTATGATAAAAGCGAGTGCCAGCATGAGAACGGCAAATTTCAACGTGGGTCTGAAACGTGAGGCAAAAGGCATTAACTGGTTAACCATTTCGAGGTTGCCAAATCGTTTTAATGCTTTTTTACGCTGAATGCGCGACCATACAAAAAATAGTGTCAGCAGCGGGATAACCAGCAGCGCCCACAAATATTCTCCGTTTGCAAATCTGAACATTTCCATTTCTTTCGCTCGTTAAGGTATATTTCTGAATAATGTGGTTCTCAAAAACAAGCTGGCAAGCAACAATAATGCGCCAATCAGGGCAAACGGTAAAAACTCCTCCGACCTGCGGCTGAACTGGTGAACATCAATTTTCGATTTTTCCAGCTGGTCGATTTCTTTATAGATTTCCTCCAGTTTTTTATTGCTGGTTGCCCTGAAATATTTTCCGCCGGTAATGTTGGCCATTTCTGTCAACAGCGGCTCATCAATTTTTACTTCCATTTCCCTGAGTTCGGTTCCAAACGGTGTTTGAACAGGATAGGGCGCAGTGCCCATACTTCCAACGCCAACCGTATAAACGCGGATGCCAAATGTTTTTGCAATTTCGGCGGCTGTCATCGGCGCAACTTCGCCACGGTTGTTTTCACCGTCGGTGAGCAAAATCACAACACGGCTGATGGCTTCGCTGTCTTTTACACGGTTCACGGCAGTTGCAAGTCCATTTCCGATGGCAGTTCCGTCTTCAATCAAACCGCTTTTTATGTCTTTAAAAAGATTCAAAAGCACGGCCCTGTCGGTTGTAAGCGGACATTGCGTGAATGCTTCGCCTGCAAAAACCACCAAACCCATTCGGTCGTGTTCGCGGCCCGAGATAAACTCCATGGCCACATTCTTTGCGGCTTCGAGCCTGTCGGGGGCAAAGTCGCGGGCCAGCATACTGCTCGAAATATCGAGCGCAATCACAATATCGATACCTTCAGTGGTCGAATTTTCCCAACTTTGTGACGATTGCGGACGGGCAATCACAATTACAAAAAACATAATTGCCAGCATTTGCAAAACAAAAACCGAGTGGCGCAAATAGTGCATCATGGTTTTTGGCGCTCTGAACAGCGCAGCAGTAGAGGAGACCTGGATGCTTGCGGTATTCCTCTTCTGCCTGAAAATATACCATGCCACCATTGGTAAAATTACCAGCAGCAGGTAGAATAATTCCGGGTTTTTAAAAGTTAATCCTTCAAACATCCTTGCTTAGTTTATAATTACTTCTTCAGTATTCTCTTCACTTTTCACAGGGGCTTCCGGCTTTTTCGCTTCCTCTTTCTTTGTGTCGTTGATAAAGAAATAAGCGTTTACCAGTGTCAGATTATCATCATCGGGAAGCGGGTGGTATTTGGCGAATTTCACCAAGTCGGCCAGCGTAAGAATCTGCGATAAATTTCCAACCGATTTTTCACTCAACAATTCTTTCCGATAGCGGAAACTTGTCATTATTTCGTCGGTGGTTTGTTCCATTGCCCTGATTTCGAAACGGTCTTCAATGTAAGTTCTTATCACATCGGTTACCTCGCTGTAATATTGTTTGGGTTTGTCTTTTTGCCAGAGTTTTTCGTTTTTAATCCTGTCGAGTTCGCGCAGTGCAATTATGTGCGCCGGTTCTTTTGGTTTTTCAGGCATTTTAAACAATGGCTGGTTTTTCTTTTTTCTTTTTATCGAATAAAGTAACAGGAACAAAATTGCCCCGGCTAACATTACACCCAGAATGTAAGGTGTAACTTCTTTCAGCGTAACCGGTGCACTGTAAGGCATTTTAATATCGGTCAACCCGCGCGTGGTATCAATTTGCATGGAGTGTACCTGCAAAAATACGGGGTTTGTTTGCACCGAGTCGGTGTTGCCGTTTTGTGTAACTGTAAACCATTGCGGGTCGATGGTGTAAAAGCCACTGTCGAAACAGGTGATTGTGTATTTTAAAACCTGTTTTTGCCAGGCTTTATCCTCCATTTCGAGTGTATCGGAAACCAGTTTTTTTAAGATTTCAATTTTACCGATTGAATCAGCAATTGCAGGAAAGCCGACTTTTGCATCTTTCGGGTGATCGATTTCGAGAATGAGATTTATCTGGTCGCCTAATAAAATATTGGTTGAATCTAACCGTGCAGTGGCTTTAATTTGTTGCGCCTGAACCGCAATTCCGGTAAATAATAAGGCAAACAGGAATATTATTTTTTGTTTCAATTTCATCCGTATTATTGTTTTAATGCCCTCTTTTTAAACAGGTTCATTAACGAAACCACATAATCTTCGCGGGTATTCACCAGTGTATAATCTACACCGCACTTTTTAAAAAGCACGTCGAGTTTGTTTTTATGGTTAAGCCACCAGTCGCTGTAAATTTTCCGGGTTGTGGCCGAACTGCTGTCAACTACAATGTAATTGCCTGTTTCAGCATCTTTCAGTTTAACAAGGCCGATGGGTGGAAGTTCGGTTTCGCGTTCGTCGTAAATCTTGAGCGCCACCACATCGTGTTTTTTGTTGGCGATTGAAAGCGCCTTTTCCATTTCAGCATTGTCGTCCATAAAATCGGAGATAACAAAAGCTGTTGAACGTTTTTTCAACGCATTCGTCAGGTAACGCAACGTTTCCGGAATATTTGTGCCACGGTTTTTTGGCTCAAAAGCAATCAGTTCAGCAATGATTCGCAAAACATGACTTTTCCCTTTTTTGGGCGGAATAAACTTTTCGATGATATCGGAAAAAAAGATGACCCCGATTTTGTCGTTGTTTTGCATGGCCGAAAAAGCCAGCACGGCTGCCATTTCGGTAATCACATTCTTTTTGAATTTTTCGGTGGTTCCAAATTCACGCGAACCGCTGACGTCGATGAGCAACATTACTGTGAGCTCGCGTTCCTCTTCGTATATTTTCACATACGGGTGGCTGTAACGTGCAGTCACGTTCCAGTCGATGTTCCGGATATCGTCGCCAAACTGGTACTCACGCACCTCAGAGAACGCCATCCCGCGTCCTTTAAAGGCGCTGTGGTATTCGCCGGCAAAGATATTCCGCGACAGCCCACGGGTTTTTATCTCAATCTTCCGTACTTTTTTTAATAAATCACTGGTTTCCATGTGAAGAGTTTCGTGTTCCGGGTTTCGTGTTCCGGGTTACGGAGAAAAACCCGCAACCTGTAACCTGCAACCCGTAACCGGTTCTATGGTACTTCAACTGTATTCAGAATATCGGCAATAATTTCTTCCGAAGTAATATTGTTGGCTTCAGCTTCGTAACTCAGCCCGATACGGTGACGCAAAACATCGGCGCAAACCGCACGCACATCTTCAGGAATTACATAACCCCTGCGTTTGATAAATGCGTAAGCTTTTGATGCCTGTGCCAAACTGATTCCGGCACGGGGCGAAGCGCCATACGAAATCATGTCTTTGTATTTGCCGAGTTTATATTCTTCGGGTTCGCGGGTGGCGAAAACAATGTCAACAATGTATTTCTGAATTTTTTCGTCCATGTAAACATCTTTAACCACGTTGCGTGCATTAAGAATGTCCTGTGGTTTCAGGATTGTATTTGTTTCAGGAAACTGTTTCAACAGGTTTTGCTGAATAATCATTCTTTCCTCGTCTTTTTTTGGATAATTGATAACCACTTTCAGCATAAAACGGTCAACCTGAGCTTCGGGCAGCGGGTATGTACCTTCCTGCTCAATGGGGTTCTGCGTGGCCATTACCAAAAATGGCTCATCGAGTTTGAAAGTGTTGTCGCCAATGGTAATCTGGCGTTCCTGCATGGCTTCGAGCAATGCCGACTGCACTTTTGCGGGAGCACGGTTAATTTCGTCGGCCAAAATAAAGTTGGCGAAAATAGGCCCTTTTTTAATGGTGAATTCTTCTTTTTTCTGGCTGTAAATCATCGTTCCCAGCAAATCGGCGGGCAACAGGTCGGGTGTAAACTGAATGCGGGCAAACTTGGCGCTGATGGTGTTGGCCAATGATTTTATGGCTAATGTTTTAGCCAGTCCGGGTACGCCTTCGAGCAAAATATGACCGTTTGAAAGCAGCCCGATTAAAAGACTTTCGACCAGATGTTTCTGGCCAATAATTACTTTGTTCATTTCCATGGTTACCATGTCAACAAACGAACTTTCGCGTTGTATTCTTTCGTTTAGTTCCCTGATATCAACTGCCTGATTCATATTTTAATATTGTTAATTTTACTTTTTTCGAAGGTGCGAATTTAAATGTTTGCAGATAATATAACCTGCTGTTTTTGTTAAAATATATTAAGCTTAAAATTGTCATAAAACAAAGTCGTCACCCGACTTTAAGCCGGATGACGACTAATATTCCGCAAATCTACGAAATTTTAATTTCCCTTTCGGGTTGCGGTTTAACTTCCTCACGTTTTGGCAGTTTAACTTCAAGGATTCCGTTGTTGTACGATGCCTCGATTTTGTCGCTCACAATAGCGTTTTCAGGAACCGTAAACGAGCGCTGGAACGACTGGTAGCTGAACTCCCTGCGGGTATAGTTTTCTTTCTTCTCTTCTTTTTTGTCTTCCTTTTCCGAAGAAATTGTGATGACATTGTTTTTGAAGTTGATTTTGAAATCCTTTTTTTCCATACCGGGTGCAGCCAGTTCAATTACAAACTCATCGTTTGTTTCCTTTACATTTACTGCGGGCAGCGAAGTATTGGTACCCGAAAAATTAGTAAGGTTCCAATCTGATAAATCATTGTTCAAGAACCTTTCAAAGAATGAGGGTAAATAGTTTTCATTTCTTCTTGCTAACATGACTAATTCCTCCTTAAACTTTAATGGTTAAACATTCATTTTCTTGTTTTCATGACTAATCGTTTTCAAACCAAATACCAAATCATAAAAACTGACAAATTTTTAGTTGTAAACGACTGAATGACAGGGTGTGTAGATAATATCTCTGAAAAGTTTTTGAGTTTCAGAAAATTATGATTCTGACAGAATTTCAGGGTTGGGATAGAACTGTACAATTGTGCAATCAGATTGCAAAATTGTACTGTTTTATGACTGAAGGATAATTTGATATTTTTGCAAAATGAACCGTTACGCAATTCAACTCAGTTACAATGGTAGCCGCTATTTTGGCTGGCAGAGGCAACCCAAAGATATTTCGGTACAGGAAGTTCTGGAAAAAGCATTTTCCACAATCCTTCGCGAAGAAATTGCAATAACCGGAGCAGGCCGAACCGATACAGGAGTTCATGCATCGTTTTACATTGCACATTTCGATACCGGAAATGAGATAACTGATGCTGTTCAGTTTGCATATAAACTCAATCGTTTTTTGCCTGCCGATATTGCCATTCAGAAAATATGGAAAGTAGATAATGAATTTCATGGCCGTTTCAGCGCTGTTTCAAGAACATACAAATATTTTATTTCTACAGTAAAAAATCCGTTTAACACCGAAACCAGTTTTCAGTACACGGTACCACTGAATGTTGATTTGATGAATGAAGCAGCAAAAACGCTATTTGAATTCACCGATTTTACCAGCTTTTCAAAACTTCATACTGATGTAAAAACCAACAATTGCAAAATTTACCATGCAGAATGGGAAAGACAAGGCGACCAACTGGTTTTCACCATCAAAGCCGACCGGTTTTTACGCAATATGGTTCGCGCTATTGTGGGCACTTTGCTGGAAGTGGGAAAAGGGAAAATCACTGTTGATGATTTCAGAAAAATTATTGAATCGAAAAACCGCGGCGCTGCCGGAACCTCAGTTCCGCCGCAGGGTTTGTTTCTGGTGGATATCGGGTACAATGCGTGAATGCAAGAATGCTTTAATGCATGAATGAAAAAAAAGGATTAACGAGATTAACGATTTTAGATAGCTGATTGATTTTCAAACCATTAATCTTCCAATCTCTATCAATCTCAATCAGTCTCTTCCTCAATGTATCCAGTATCTTTCCAAATCCAGCATCCAGCATCAATTTATCTTAACCAATCTCCATCATTCTCTTCTGCCAGAATCCAGTAACTTTTGCCAACTTTAATCTTCGGTTTTCCGATTTAACCTGTACATTTGTCGCCGGTTTGGTTGCGAGTGATTTCGCTTCAAGGGAATCCGGTTGAATTCCGGAACTGTGCCCGCAGCTGTAATCCCGTTCTGCATATTTGCAGAAAGTATTTTTAACAGTAGCCACTGTCCCTACGAAAAGTCGGGGTGGGAAGGAGTTAAAAACGGGAAAGTCAGAAGACCTGCCAGCCAGAGTTTTTGATGAACTAACTTCGGGGACAAAGTTCAGTGAATCAGTAACTTGATTCCGTGCTTTTTCCTGTTATTTTTTTCGTAATGAAATTCATTTTGTTTAAAAACAATGGTGTTGATTCTTCTGTCATTTCGACGAGTGTGCGAGGAGAAATCTCTTCGAACCTGCAGATTTCTCACCCGAAAAATATCGGGTTCGAAATGACAAAAAAAATGGAAGCAACCATTTCAAAGGGAAAAGAAAATCGATATTTTAATCTTCAAAACATTGGTTTATTTATAGTTACATTTTTACTTTTTGCGACTATTCAATTTTCTGCTGTTGCCCAGCCGGTAAAACGAATTGTATCGCTGGCACCTTCCATCACTGAAAATCTGTACCTTGTAGGGGCCGGTGATAAACTGGTTGGTTGTACAAGTTATTGCACTATGGCTGTAAACAATGGTGTTCAGCAAATTGGCTCAACCATCGATGTGAATATCGAAAAAATACTTTCGCTGAAACCCGACCTTGTTTTAACCATGCTGATGACAAAACCGCAGGACGTGGAAGCGCTGCGCAAACTGGGCGTCAGGGTGGAGATTTTATCGACCCCAAAAAGTTTTAATGAAATCTGTGAACAAACTCTGCAGATTGCCCGGTTAACCGGAAATGAAAAAACGGCTGAACAGGTTGTCAGTTCTGCCCGCCAGCAGGTTGAAAACCTGAAAAACCAAATGAAAAACAAGCCTCGTCAAAAGGTTTTCTTTCAGTTGGGAGCCAACCCTGTTTTTACTGTTTTGCCCAATACATTTATGAACGATTTTATCCTGTTCAGCAATTGCGATAATATTGCCAACGGTATGAAAACCGGCATTATCACCCGTGAAAGTGTACTTTCAAGAAATCCGGATGTGATTTTTATTGCCACCATGGGCGGATTTGGCGAACAGGAGAAAAAAGTATGGGAAAACTACAAAGGATTAAAAGCGGCTGAAACAAAAAAGGTTTTTCTGATTGATTCGGAGACTTCGTGCAGCCCGACACCTGATAATTTTGCCAAAGCTTTTGCTGATGTTGTTAAAAGTCTGAACCGGTAAATTATGCAAAGAAAGTACCTGCAGTGGCTCATTTTTGTTGTTGTTTTGCTGGTTATTTTACTGGCAGCCATTCTTGTTTCGCTCTCGGCAGGTGAAGTGAAAATCAGTGCCGGAAAACTGGCGGAAATTTTTGCAACAAAAGACAGCATCGAATACACGGTACTCACCAGAATCAGGTTTCCCCGGATTGTACTGGCCATTGCCGTTGGTGGTGCTTTGAGTCTTTCGGGGGCAATATTGCAGGGAATTTACCGCAATCCGCTGGTTGAACCTTACACGTTGGGAATTTCGGGTGGCGCCGCTTTGGGTGTTGCCATTGTTATGGTCGCCGGCATTCAGTTACATAACTATTTTGTATTGCCGTTTTTTGGTTTTGCCGGTGCGCTGGTTACGTTGTTTCTGGTGTATTCGTTAAGTGTGCGCAGGGCCGGACTAAGCATGAACAGTATGTTGCTAATCGGGGTGATGGTGAGTTTTGTGGCTTCTTCGGCTATGATGTTTCTGATGTCGCTTACCACCGCCGACAATATTCAGAATATCGTTTTCTGGGTGATGGGGTCGCTGGATGAACCTAATTCAGTGTTAATCAGAATCGCTTTGTGGTCGGCAATTGCCGGATTAATAATCAGTATTTTCTTTGCCCGGCCGCTCAATGCGCTTCGTTTGGGCGAAGTAAAAGCCCGTCATCTGGGTATCGACACCGGAACCACCATTAAACTGCTTTTTGTTTTATCATCTGTGCTGACCGGAATTGCAGTTTCAGTGGCTGGTGTGATTGGTTTTGTGGGATTGGTGATTCCGCATCTCATCCGTTTAATTATTGGTAACGATTACAGGGTTTTGCTACCCGGTTCGTTTCTTGGAGGTGCCATTTTCCTGGTGCTTTCCGATACCCTTGCCCGAACCGTGATTGCTCCAAACGAATTGCCAATCGGTGTTATCACAGGTTTTGCCGGTGGTCTTGTATTTATAGTGGTTTTAAGCCGTTCAGGTTCAAAATATAAGATGAAATAGCCATGGAAAAGTTTTTGGAGATAAACGGTTTTTCGTGTGGCTATCCCGGTCATTTTGTGTTAAACGAAATCACTTTCGGCATAGAAAAAGGCCATTTTGTGGGAATTATCGGGCCGAATGGTTCAGGAAAAACCACGCTTTTCAGGGGAATATCGGGAGAACTTCCTACTTTGAAGGGGAAAATTATTCTGAACGGGCAACATACCCAGAAAATGAGCCTGAGGGAAAAAGCCCGGAATATTGCGGTGGTCACACAACACATCGAAGTGGGAAACATGACGGTGGAAGAGTATGTAATTATGGGCCGAATTCCGTACCAGCGGCAGTTCCAGTTTTTTGAATCGGAGGAGGACCTTGCCATTGCCGAAAAATATATGAAACTCACAGGTATTGATAACCTGCGGGATAAAAACATGAATTCGCTGAGTGGCGGCGAACAGCAGCTTGCCGGAATTGCCCGCGCATTAACGCAGGAACCCGAATTGCTGTTGCTCGACGAACCAACTTCACACCTCGATATTACCCACCAGGTGCAGATTCTGAACCTGATTCAGCGTTTGAGTGAAGAGCTTAGCCTGTCGGTGCTGATGATTATTCACGATTTGAACCTGGCCGGCGAATATTGCGACACCCTGCTGATGATGCAGAAAGGAACACTCCGCAAAACCGGCACTCCGCACGACGTGCTGAATTACATGGATATTGAAGCTGTGTACGATACAGTTGTCATCACCCGCACCAACCCGGTTTCGGGCAAACCGGTGGTTTTCCTGGTTTCTGAAAAAACGATGAAGAAAACTTGAAAGGAAAGATATAGATTGAGACTTATCGTGATTCACTGAGACTTATCGAGATTTATTGTAATATATTGATTTCGAATCTAGTATCCAGTATCCTGTATCAATTACTACAAATCTCCACCAATCACTTTTTCTTCCGACTCCGGTCTCCAGTCTCCCGTCTTTCTTCTTATCAACAAATCGTGAAATCCTGTTAACAAACCCAAAACTGTTCCAAAATTCCGGTTATCTTTGTCTCCGAATTTAGGTTCACAAGTTCATTTTTCATGAACGGGATTAAAAAGGGAATCAGGTGTAAAACCTGAGCTGTACCCGCAGCTGTAAGTCCTGGTTGCAAGTAGCAACCATTTTTACTGAACTACAAAGTCACTGTTCCGACGTTAAGTCGCGACGGGAAGACATCAGTAAAAGGGATGAGCCAGAAGACCTGCCATAAATTCAGATTGATGTTTAAATTAAGCTTCGGGATAAAGCTTGAGAAATATTACAAGTATTTTTCACCAGTTTACCTAAAGCTCCTTTGTTTGTTAAACGATGAGGAGATTTTTATTAACGGTTTTTCTGATTTACTGCAGGTTTGTGCTGTTCTCGCAGATCGGTTTTTCGTTGTCCGATACCATTCTGATTCAGGAAGTTGTAAAGGTTGGCGAGTTGCGGAAATACCAGCCGGGAGCAAAAATCGATGAAATTCCTGCTGTTCAGATCAGTCTGGCTCAGGATGGTGGAATCGAAAATGTGCTTCGCCGTTTTACACCCGTTTATATTAAGTCAGATGCCGGCGGACTTTCAACCATACATTTCAGGGGAACTTCGGCCAGTCACACCACAATCAATTTTGGTGGAATAAATCTCAACTCGCTTACGCTTGGCCAAAGCAACCTGTCAAATATTCCTCTTTTCCTGTTCGACGGACTGAGTTTGCAATATGGCAGTTCTTCCACCATCAACGGTTCAGGAGCAATTGGCGGGGCCATTTACCTCACACTTGTCGAAACCTGGACCGATGGTTTAAAAGCAACAGTAAAAACTACAGTCGGTTCGTTTGGCGAATTTATGTCTGGGGCAAAGGTTTATGCCGGAAACGGCAAGTGGGAGACGGTTACACGTTTGTACTGGTATCAGAAAGAAAATGATTTCCCGTTCACAAACCATTACACCGGAGATGTGGAAAACCCTGGAGCGGTGACCGATATTCAACATGGAGCTTCAGTTAAAAATAAAGGCTTTCTGCAGGAATTAAATTACAAGTTTACAAAAAACCAGTTTCTGAAATCTTCCTTCTGGGTTGAAAACAGCTGGTACCAGGTGCAGCCCAATATGCAGTCGAATTATCATTACACAGAAACACAGGTGATTAACGACGATAACATCAGAATCTGGACTGATTATACAAACAACGAACACATCATCAATTTCAGGGGTGGAGCAGGTTATGTTCATGACATGCAGGTGTATGACGACAACGAAATCCAGCAGATTGGCACCGACAGGCTTATTGCTGATTTACAGGCATCAACAGGATTTTCATCGGGACTGGGTTTAAAAGCAGGTGCTTCCTATAAATACATCAATCCCGATGTTTATTCCTATTCCGATTCTGTAATCGATTTCGAACAGCAGGTCGATTTTTACCTTTCGTCGTTTTACCAGGTTACCCGCGGATTAAAGGTTTCGCTCAATCTTCGCCAGATGTTTGTTACCGGTTTCGAAGCACCTTTTACACCCGCTCTGGGTGCAGAATACCTTGTCAGAACCGGAAGTGAATCGATTTTGAAACTTACTTCTTCACTGTCAAAAAGTTACAGGGTTCCAACTTTTAACGACCGGTATTGGGGCGTTCAGGGTAATCCTGACCTGTTGCCTGAATCGGGGAAAAATGCAGAAGTGGGACTTCTTTTTCAGACTGAAAAAGAAGGAAATCAGACTTCAATTGGGGTAAACGCATTTTTTATGGATGTTGAAAACTGGATTGAGTGGCGGAATTTTGGAATCTGGCAGGCGCACAACGTTTTGGAAGTAGTTAGTAAGGGAATTGAATTTCAGTCGAATACAACATTGAAATTTGGTTTGACAGCAGCAGATTTTACCCTGAATTACACTTTTAATCCGGTTGAGCCCATTAAAAATGTTGAGGAAAATGGTTTGATAAACCGACAGATGAATTATTCTCCGTTACACATGGGAAATGCTTCCGTTGGGCTGAAATACAAAATGTGGCGGATTTTTGCCGACGGACAATATACCGGATGGCGTTACACTGACGATTTTGGTCGCAAACTGCCTGCTTTTTTTGTGGCCAACTGTGGAGTTGGTTACCTGTTCGATTTTGAGCATCACAAGCTCGATATCACTCTTTCATCGAATAATGTGCTGAATGCCGATTACCAGAACGAAAGATATTATGCCATGCCCGGGCGCTCGTTCCGGTTGAGTTTGAAATACGATTTAAATCTTGAATTATAACCATTAAAAAAAGAATGATGAAAAAACTATTAAATTTTAGCTTGATTTTATTTGCATTTTGGGCGCTTTTCAGTTGTGACAGTAACGAAATTGACGACCCGTTTCCCAGCGAACTTGTTGAAGGTTGTTATGTTGTGAATTACGGAAGTTTCGGAAAGGGGGGAGCCAGCATTTCGAAATACGATTATCATAACGATGTTGTCACTAATTTCTACAATGAAGCACAAAATGGTGGTAACGAGTTACTTTCCAATATTCAATATGCTTATCCGTACAATGACAGTGTTTATTTAATCGGAAATTTAGCTGACCAGCTAATTACTTTGAATCCTTTTTTACAACAGAAAAAAAACGGAGTTTCTGAGCAACTTGCAAATCCGCGTTTTTGTGTTGCCAGCGGCGATTACCTGTACATTTCATGTTTGGGGGCCAATCCTGACTGGTCAATATTTCCGGATTCATATATTGCCAAATTCAATATAAAAAGTAATAAAGTTGAAAAAACAATCAGTCTGCCCGGCGGTCCTGAAGGAATGGAAGTTGCCAACGGGAAGCTTTTTGTGGCACTCAACTACAAAGACAGTATTGGAGTTATTGACTTGAAATCGGAAGCTGTTTCCTACATTTTAACTCCGGCAGTAACTTCGTATTTTGTAAAAGATAAATCTGAAAATCTGTATGTTACATTGGTGAGTACATACAATAATTTTTCAACCGAAACCGGAATTGGCTACATAAATACAAAAACTGCAAAGCTTGACGCGACTTACAAACTTGAAAACGTGAGCAGCAGTTATGGTTCTGTGATTCAGGCAAACGATGATTTTACGAAAATTTATGTGGTAACATCGGCTTACGATGCTAATTGGAGTTTGACCGGTGCCGTTGCTGAATTTAATGTGTCCTCCAAATCATTTGGCGCAGCCAGCCTGATTAGTGGTGTTTCAGGAATTTCGGGGATTGCTGTAAATCAGAACGACGATAATATTTATGTTTTTTCAGCGTCGGGTGTTACAGGTGCCGGAAAAATGGATATTTACACAGCTACCGGCAATTTGCTGAAATCGCATGCTGTTGGAGCATATCCGGTTGGTGCTTTCTTCCTGGAATAAAATTTTTGGTCTTTATATTATTTTTTGAAAATCGGCAGTCGCTGACTGCAAGAAATCCCGGGTGTTTTGCCCGGGATTTTGTTTTATTAATGGTTTAGTTAATACCACGCACATAGGGCACATAGAATCTATTGTGTCCTATGTGTCTATGTGGTTAACATTATTTTACTTCAGCTTTTCCTTAAAGAAATCGACTGTCCGTTTCCAGGCAATTTTGGCCTGTTCTTCGTTGTAACGTTCCGGGTTGCTATCGTTGTTAAAAGCATGCTGTGTTCCAGGATATTTGTAAATCTGGTATTCTTTGTTGTTTGCTTTCAACGCTTCTTCAAAAGCCGGAATTCCAGCGTTAATACGTTCGTCATTTTCGGCATAATGCGCCAGAATTGGTGCTTTAATTTTCGGAACATCTTCAGTTTTTGGCACACTTCCATAGTATGGAGCTGCTGCATCCAGGTTTTCGCAGTTAACAGCCACCTGGTTGGTCATGGCACCGCCCCAGCAAAAGCCGGTGCAGCCCACTTTCCCGTTTGAGTTCGGGTGCGATTTCAGGTATTTTACTGCAGCCACAAAATTTTTGGTGGTTTCTTCCGGGTTCAGTTTCCCGAAAAGGTCGCGTACATTCGAAATATCATCTGGAGTTCCACCAACCGGCGAAAGCGCGTCAGGCGCCAGCGCCAGAAATCCTTCAGCAGCCATACGTTTGGTAACGTCCTTGATGTGAGGAACAAGTCCTCGGTTTTCGTGTATTACAATTACTGCCGGAAATTTTTTGCCCTTTTTCGGCCGCGCTTCAAAAGCTTTCATATCGCCTGTAAAAGCAGGGTAGGAGACCATGCTTTCAATCAGTTCCAGTACTTTTTGTTTTTTCTCTGCGGCACTCAGATTGTTATCGCTCAACACAGGTAAAACTGTGGCAGCCAATGCTGTGCTTCCGGTTAAAATAGCGAGTTTGCGCACAAAACTCCGGCGGCTGGTTTTGTTTTCCTGAAAGGATTCAATAAGATTTGAAATTTCGTTTTTCATGTGTTTATATTTTATTGTTTTTTAATGGTAACACATGGAACTCGCCATTATCATGCTCTTCTGTCTTAAAAGTTTTTATGATGGCTCGTTTCATCGGTTTTTGGTTAAAGTGTTGATGACTTTTTTCGCTGAAAGTACTAAAATATCCCATATAAATGCAACGTGTACTTTTTTTTGTATTTTTGGTACAAATAATAAAAACATGGGACAACAAACACCTTATCGTTTACTTACAAATTTTCCTCCTGAAAGGGGAAAAGTTGAAACCATAAAAATTTTAAGAGCAGCCAATAAAGCTACTGCGGCATTGGCTGAGTTAAAGGGAATCGGTAAAACCTTGCCCAACCAATTGATGCTGATAAATGCCATTGTTCTGAAAGAAGCAAAAGGGAGTTCTGAAATTGAAAACATCATAACAACCCACGACGAACTGTACAAAGCGCTGGCAATAAACAGTTCGAATACTACACTTGCAACAAAGGAAGTAGTGAATTACCGGAAAGCTGTGTTTACCGGATTCAATTTTGTAAAACAACAGGGGTTTCTGAGATTCGGTGATATTTTGCAAATACAACAAGAGCTTACAGGAAATAATGCGGGTATAAGAACGATGCCTGGTACTGTTTTGAAAAACGACTTAACAGGAGAAACTGTTTATACTCCACCTCAGGATAAACAGGAAATTCTTGATTTATTATCAGGTTTTATTGATTACTTCAATACGCCTTCAACCGAAATTTCACCTTTGATAAATCTTGCCATTCTTCATCATCAATTCGAAAGTATTCACCCTTTTTATGACGGAAATGGCAGGACAGGAAGAATTCTGAATATTCTTTATCTCATTATGAATGGATTAATGGATATTCCGATTTTGTATTTAAGCTCCTATATTATTGAAAATAAACCTGATTATTACAAATTACTAAACCTGACTAATAAGCATGATGATTGGGAAGAATGGATTTTGTATATGTTGAAAGCTGTTGAAGTAACGTCGCTCCAGACAATTGAAAAAATTACAGCTATTAAAAGTCTTTTGGATAAAACAATAGAAAAAGTCCAGGCTGAATCGCCAAAAATATACAGAAAAGAGCTTGTTGAATTGCTTTTTGAGCAACCTTATTCGAAAATAGAGTTTGTTGTGAATCAATTGAAAGTAGAGAGGAAAGCAGCGTCGCGTTATTTGCAGGAACTGGAAAGAATCGGGGTGCTTGAATCGCAAAAAGCAGGTCGCGAAACTTTGTACATTAACAAAGAATTGTTTGAACTTCTGAAAAAATAAAATCTGAATTTACCGGATGCAAAACCCAATAAAAAATACCCGCCTTGTGGCAACCGACCTCGATGGAACGTTTCTGAAAAACGATAGAACAATAAGCTTTAAAAATCTTGAAGCCCTTCATTTATTGGGCGATAAAAATATCATCCGTGTGGCTGCAACTGGCCGGAATATGAAAAAAGTACATGATGTACTGGTTCCCGGAACTCCATTCGATTACATCGTTTATTCGTCGGGCGCGGGTATTTACGACTGGAAAAACCAGCGAAATATTTACAATTGCAACCTTGCCCGTCATTCAGTACAAAAACTGCTGAATTATTTCATCGGCGAAAAGGTGAATTTTCATGCTTTTTTTCCGGTTCCCGATAATCACCAACACTGGTTTTTCCGAGGCGAAAACCCGTGTGAGGAGTTTGAACGCTATTTCAGTTACAACCAGGCGTTTGCATACGAATTGGATATTTACAATCTGCCCGATACCGAAATGTGCCAGTTTCTGATAATCATTCCCGAAAACGAGGTGCGGTTTGCAAAACTGAAAACGGACATTGAAGCCGTTTGCCCTGATATCAGGGTGATTCGCGCTTCGTCTCCAATTACCAAAGGATTTATCTGGGCCGAAGTTTTTCATCATTCAGTTTCAAAGGGCAACGGAATAAAACACATTTGCGAAATAAAGGGAATCGGCGCTGATCAGACCTTTGGAATTGGCAACGATTACAATGACTTTGATTTGCTTGAATTTACCCGCCACTCGTTTCTTACCGAAAACGCGCCGGCCGAAATCAAACATTTGTACCCAAACACCCCATCAAACGAAGAGGATGCTTTTGCGCACGCCGTTCAACCATTACTCGTGTAATTTGTTGTAATTTTCGCCGGAAACATTTTACCAATTGAAAAATTAACAAAACACATAAATCATGAAATTTTTACTTAGTGCAATTTTCCTGTTAAGTGCAATTATCCTGACTGCACAAAACAATTTCGATTTAAAAAGTACAATACCGCAGGACCCGAAGGTGAGTAAAGGAGTTCTTCCAAACGGAATGACTTATTATGTGCGGGCCAACGAAACCCCGAAAAACAGGGCCGAACTTTTCCTTGTGGTAAAAGCCGGTTCAATTGACGAGGACGATGACCAACAGGGACTGGCTCATTTTTGCGAACACATGTCGTTTAACGGGACTAAAAACTTCCCGAAACACGAATTAATCAGCTATTTCGAATCCATCGGGATGGAGTTTGGGCCCGAAATCAACGCCTACACAAGTTTCGATGAAACCGTTTATATGCTGAAAGTACCGCTCGATTCGGCTGAATTTATGGAAAAAGGGTTGCAGGTCTTGTACGACTGGGCCTGTCAGAATACCGATTCTGACGAGGAAATCAACAACGAACGCGGTATTATTCACGAAGAATACCGTGGTGGCCGCGATGCCAACTACCGGATGCAAATGAAATGGCTGCCTGTTTTTCTGCACAATTCGAAATATGCTGAAAGATTGCCCATTGGTAAAATGGAGATTGTTGATAACTGTCCACCCGAAGCTTTGCGCCGTTTTCGTGCCGATTGGTACCGGCCTGATTTGCAGGCAGTGATTGTTGTTGGCGATTTCGACCAGCAGAAAATGGTGGAAACGGTAAAACAAAAATTCTCACAGATTCCGGCAGCTAAAAACCCGCGGCCCAAAAAATATTTCGATATTCCCGACCACAAAGAAACGCTGGTGAGTATTGTAACCGACAAGGAAGCACAGTACCCGATTACTTACATGTTGTATAAACACCCGCTTGTAAAATCGAAAACATTGGCCGATTACCGCGAATCGATTAAGGAAAACCTGTACAACGCAATGATTAATACCCGGCTTTCTGAAAAGTTGCAACAACCCGAACCTCCTTTCCTGATGGCGCAAACTTCTTATTCTGAACTTTTTGGGCCTAAAAGCGCTTATGTTTCAATTGCAGTGGCCCACAACGGTCGCATTGATGAGGGTATGAAAGCAGTTTTGGTTGAAAACGAAAGGGTGAAAAAATTCGGCTTCACAGAAACAGAACTCGAACGCCAGAAAACAGCGCTTTTAAATGGCATGGAAAAAGCGTTTAACGAGAGAAATAACCAGAAATCAATTAATTACGCAGAAGAATACAAACGTAATTTTCTGATTACTGAAGAACCATTTCCTGGAATGGAAAATGAATATGAATATTTTAAGGCATTTGTGCCAACCATTACCGCTGCCGAAATCAACGAACTTGCAAACAACTGGATAAGCAGTGATAACAGGGTGTTTGTAGTTGCTGCTCCCGAAATCGAAGGAAGCAAAATTCCCAACGAAGCTGAAATTTTGGCTGTAGCAACCGAAGTTGGCAAAATGGAAATTGAACCTTACAAAGATGCGGTTACAAATGTACCACTGGTTGAATATGAACCCGTTGGCGCTAAAGTAAAATCGGAAAAGAAACTCGAAAAAGTGGATGCCGTGGAGTGGGTGCTCGAAAACGGTGCAACAGTAGTATATAAAACCACCGATTTCAAGGAAGACGAAATCATGTTCAATGCATGGAGTCTGGGAGGCAATTCGTTATATGGTGTAAAAGACGATATTTCAGCCGAACTTGCAACTGATGTGATGACGATGAGCGGGATTGCTGGTTTTGATAAAATAACGCTGGATAAAATGCTCACAGGAAAGGTCTTCTCTCTTTCGCCTGGAATCAGCGAAATACGCGAAAGTTTTTCAGGAAGCTCATCGGTGAAAGATGTGGAAACACTGCTGCAAATGGTTTATCTCTATTTTACCGAGCCACGTTTTGATACAAAAAGCTACCAGAGCCTGATGACACGTTACGCCGGAATCCTTGAAAACAAAGCCGCATCGCCCGAAGCTGCTTTTGAAGATACCCTGAATGTAACGCTGGCCAACTACCACGAACGGGCACGGCCAATGACCAAAGAATTGTTGCATGAAGCCGATTTTAAACGCATTCAACAAATCGCAAAAGAACGTTTTAAAAATGCTGCCGACTTTAAATTCTTTTTTGTGGGCAACATCAATGCTGATTCGCTGAAACCGCTGGTTGAAAAATACATTGGGGGAATTCCTTCGTCGGGCGCTCCTGAAAAATGGGTTGACCTTGGCATAGAAAAACCTGTTGGTGTGGTTGATAAAGTAGTGAAACGCGGAGAAGAAGATAAAAGCACCCAGTACATTGTTTTCCATGGCGATTTCGATTACAGCGGACAAAACCAGGTACAGTTGGATGCGGTTGGGAAAATACTATCAACCCGTTTGTTGGAAGTAATCCGCGAAGACAAGAGCAGTGTTTACTCCATCGGTGCTTATCCGTCGTCATCAAAATACCCCGATGCTGAATATTCGGTTACTGTGGCCTACGGAACATCGCCACAAAAGCTGGATGAACTGAAGAAGACTGTATTCGAAATTATTGCTGAATACCAGAAAAATGGACCAACTGCCGAGGAACTGGCAAAAGCGCAGGAAAAAATGTATCGCGAACGCGAAACGGCTTTGCGCGAAAACGGTTTCTGGATGGGTATTCTCAGCAACACTTATTTCCTGAAGAACGGCGATTTTTCGGAGTTTGGTAATTACGAAACGCTGGTGAAAAACCTTACGGTAAAATCGACACAAAAAGCTTTTGGCGATTATTTCGATTTTAAAAACTATGTCAGCGTGGCGTTGGCACCTGAAAAATAGAATTATTCAAATAAACTGAAAAGCCTGAATTTGAAAAAGTTCAGGCTTTTTTATTTTCCGGTTGATTTGATTCAAACTTTTGGTGTATTTTCAGGCTGAAAAACTTAATCTGAACTATCCGTTATGAAACAATCCGTTGTCGTTATTCTGTTGTGTGTTTTCGCCCTTTTCTCGTGCAAAAAAAATAATCATATTACCAAAATCGATTTGTCGGGAAGCTGGAATTACCAACTCGATTCGCTGGATAAAGGAGTTACAGAAAGCTGGTTTTCGAAAGAACTGAGCGGTCAGCTTCAATTGCCCGGCTCACTTTCAACCAATGGAATTGGTAATGAGGTTGGGCTGAATACTACATGGACTGGGCAGATTGTGGATAGTTCGTTTTTTAAAGACGCTGAATATGCAAAATATCGCGAACCCGAAAATTTTAAAGTGCCGTTTTGGCTGCAATCTGTAAAATATTACAAAGGCGCCGCCTGGTATCAAAAAGAAATCACAATTCCGGAAAGCTGGAACGGGCAGGAAGTCGAATTGTTTCTGGAACGCTGTCACTGGGAAAGCCGTGTTTGGGTGAATGATATGGAAGCCGGAATGCAAAATTCTCTGGGTACTCCGCACATTTATAATCTTTCAGAATTGATGAAACCTGGCAAAAACCTGCTCACGGTTTGTATCGATAATCGTGTTAAAGATTTCGACCCCGGAATCAACTCGCACAGCATTTCAGACCACACACAAACCAACTGGAACGGGATTATCGGGGAAATGTACATCGTGGCAAAACCCGTTGCTCATCTTCAGCACATCAGTGTTTATCCCGATATTAATAATAATGAAGTTGTGGCCGGAATCAAAATAAATAATAACGGTGAACCCGGAATAGTAAAACTTGAAATCAATATTTCGGGACCATCAATTCCTGAAAAACAAGTGGTCGATTTCGATTTAAAAACAGGCGAAAATAACGTGGATATTTTGGTTCCGATGGGTGAGAACGTCAAATACTGGAATGAATTTCATCCTGAATTTTACACAATGACAGTGATTTTGAATGGTGAAAATCTTGCTCCTGATACTTTGACCACCACCTTTGGAATGCGCGAAATCACCACAGCAAACCGACAAATTCTTGTTAACGGAAACCCTGTGTTTTTGCGAGGAACGCTCGAATGCGCCATCTTTCCAAAAACCGGATTTCCTCCACCCGACACGGTGGAATGGGGCCGTATTTTCAGCGTTTGCCGCGCACACGGGTTGAATCACCTGCGATTTCACTCGTGGTGTCCGCCCGAGGCTGCTTTTGCTGCCGCTGACAAAGCCGGTTTTTATCTGCAGGTT
Source organism: Draconibacterium sp. (assembly GCA_050179035.1). Classification (GTDB taxonomy): domain Bacteria; phylum Bacteroidota; class Bacteroidia; order Bacteroidales; family Prolixibacteraceae; genus Draconibacterium. The sequence continues at coordinate 30,320 of JBFXFM010000037.1, forward strand.
GAATGTTCTTCGTGGGCCAATCAATCCACAAACCTGGGCAGTGGCAAACCATTCGATAAATATTTGTATGACGAAAGTGAAAGAATGATTGAAGCTTATGGAAATCACCCGTCGTTTTGTATGCTCGCTTACGGAAATGAACCTGCAGGACCCAATCACAAGGCTTTCCTGGGCGAATTTGTCAGTTTCTGGAAACAAAAAGACAAACGCCGGATTTATGTTTCGGCAGCCGGCTGGCCCGATCTTGAAATAAACGATTATTTAAGTAATCCAAATCCGCGAATCCAGGGTTGGGGCGAAGAGTTGAAAAGCATAATCAATGCAGAGCCGCCAACCAGCGATTACGACTGGAGCCAGCGGATTGCCGGGTTTACACAGCCTGTTGTCAGTCACGAAATAGGGCAGTGGTGTGTTTATCCCGATTTTAAGGAAATTGAAAAATACGATGGTGTTGTTCGTGCCCGGAACTTTGAAATTTTCAGGGAATCATTAACCGAAAACGGAATGATTCAGTTGGCTGACAGTTTTCTGAGAGCTTCGGGAAAATTGCAGGCGCTCTGTTACAAAGCCGATATTGAAGCTGCTTTAAGAACTGAAGGTTTTGGCGGTTTTCAGTTGTTAGACCTGCATGATTTCCCCGGACAGGGAACTGCGCTGGTGGGCGTTCTGAATCCGTTCTGGGAAGAGAAAGGTTATATTTCGCCTGAAGAATACAGCCGGTTTTGCAATTCCACAGTTCCGCTGGTGCGGATGAAGAAGTTTACCTGGCTGAATAATGAAACTTTCAAAGCATCAGTGGAGGTCGCTCATTTTGGGGATAAGTCATTTGAAAATTGCACGCCTGAATGGAAAATCAGTGATGAAAACGGAACAGTAATTCAAAAGGGAAATCTAAGCCCGGTGAATATTCAGAATGGAAAACTTTCACAATTGGGAGAAATTTCGGTTCCGCTTCAGTTTGCAGAAAAGCCGCAAAAGCTGGTTTTGGAAGTAAAAGTTGAGCAGTTCTCAAACAGTTGGGATTTTTGGGTTTATCCGGCAGTAAAACAGCCTGTTGCGGGTGCTGATAAAATTATGGTTGCACAAAAAGTCGATGATAATGTTAAAAAATACATAGAAAACGGAGGAACAGTTTTACTTACTTTGAAAAAGGGCACGCTTTCAGCCGAAGCCGGTGGCGCAATTAAAACCGGATTTTCATCTATTTTCTGGAATACAGCGTGGACAGCAGGGCAGGGGCCACACACGCTGGGCGTTTTGGTAAATCCTGAACATCCCTTATTCTCTGAATTCCCGACTGAATATTATAACAACTGGCAATGGTGGGATGCCATGAACCACGGACAAGCTATGAATCTGGCAGCCATTGACCCGAAAATTCAGCCTTTGATAAGGGTAATCGACGACTGGTTTACCAATCGCCCGTTAGCGCTGGCTTTTGAAGCAAAAGCCGGCAAAGGAAAAATACTTGTTTGCAGCATCGATTTAGTATCCGGCTTGCAGAAAAGACCTGAGGCGCAGCAACTTTTGTACAGCCTTCAGAAATACATGGTCAGCGCAGCGTTTGATCCTGAGATGGAAATTGGAAATGAAACACTGGGAAAACTTATCAACTGAAAGACGCGTTACACAAATTCACGGCTAATGTCTGAACCATGATTCATCTGATTTCCGTGATGGACTTTGATTATTTTCTGTTTTAAAAATCATAGTAATCAGTTAATCAAAAAAATCAAGGTTCAAGACTATTCATACCTCAGTGCTTCAACCGGGTTATGATTGGCCGTACGCGTGTAGTTTACAGCAGCAGTGAATGCCACAAGCAACAAAATAAAGAGGCCGCAAATTGCGAATATACTCCAGTGCAAAGGCAGTTTAGCCGCAAAATTTTGCATCCACAAACCGGCCGTAAACCAGGCGCCTGTCATTCCGAAAAACACTGCGGGCACAGCAATGTATTCAAGTTCGGTAATAAAAACCCGCAGAATGTCGGAGAGTGTGGCGCCATTAATTCTTCTCACAGCTAATTCTTTTCGTCGGCGGGCAGCTTCGTTGCTTGTATAACCCAACAATCCCATTACAGTGATTAAAAGAATGATGGCATTTCCGGCCATCATGGCATTCCGAAAACCATGCTCTGCCTGGTAACTGTGTTTTTGCTCCGCATCAAGGCTTTTAACAACCGCATCCTGGTGAGGCAGAAATTTGTTAAAAACCCCTGTTAATCTGGCCAACATTCCTGCCTCTGTCTTTTCGGTTGTTTTTACCAGAATGTAAAACGAGAAAGAAGGATGCTCGGCTTTTAACTGCTCAAATTTCTCAGTGGGATAATAAAAGAAAACCGAAGGCCGCAAATCGGGCTTGGTAATGGTTTGGATAATGAAGTCGGGAAATATCCCGCGAATGGTGGCAGGACTGTGTTCGGTGACCTCAATCTGCTCACCAACCACATTTTTCCATCCGTTAAATATTTTTAGTTTTTCAGCCCCATTTTTACTGATAATCATGTCGTTGGGAATTGTATTTTGTGGTGAGAAATTTTCTCCTTTTGTTATCGGGATGTTTAAAATTGACATATAATTTTCATCAATAAAATAAAAATCGGCAATATTGAACAGTTGTTTTTCTCTGTCGGGCGAATATATATTGTTACCTGATGCGTGTTCAGTGGGTACTCCGCAGCCCAGCCCCACTTTTTCGACGCCTGGAATTGCACGTATTTCATTCATTACTGTAGAAATTTTGCCTGCCTCCATTCCACTGGTTGATCCAAAATATACACCGCGGGTGTTGTATCCATGATCGGCAGATATTACGCGGTTGTACTGCATACTTACAATTACAAGCATGGTAAGTATAAATGAAGCGCCCACAAATTGAAGTGAAAGCAGTGCCAGTTTCCATTTGTTCCTTTTTTGCTGGTAACTGCGGAATGCGGCAGCTACGGGGATACGAGAGAAAAAGCGCCCGGGTAAATAGCTGGTTAAAACAATCAGCAGGATGATAAAACCAATCAGCGGCCAAACCACATAAGCGTTTAATACTGAAATAAGTTGGTGCCCCAACTGCACTTCGGCCAACGGTTTTAAAAATAAAATCAGCAGCAACGCCCCAATCAACGAAATGATAAATAAAACAAAAGTCTCCGAAAAAATAAGTTGCTGAAGGTTTCGTGCTTCGGCGCCACAGGTTTTATGAATGGCCGAGCTTTTGGCACGTTTTATCAGGGCACTCAGTGTGAGCAGGGTGTAATTCATAAGCGAGACAAACAACACGGCGAAAGCAATGGTTGTAAGTATCAGAATCATGTCTTTGGCCCGGCTTGAATACAACTTTTTTATTGGTTCGAATGTATATTTCAGAATCATTTCGACTCCCTGCTGTTGTTCCAGCTTAACGATGTCCTGGTGTTTTTCCTGCATCTTTCTCACAGCCGGTGCCAGGCTTTCGGGGTTTACTCCCGGTGCCAGCTTCACGGCTGCATAATACCGGTCGTTTCCCAGCCAGTTCATCGAACCATCCCAGGTAAACTGACTGATGGAAACCATCGATATAAGCACATCGTATTCGTAGTTTGTATTTTCGGGTAAAGCTTTAAAAACCCCGCCAATGGTGAGTTTTTTCCCTGGGTATTCCTTTAGCTCAATAACTTTTCCAGTTACATCGCCACCAATTTTCGCGGCAATTTTATCTGAAACCATGCAAGTCATCGGGTTGCTTAGTATTTGCGCAGGGTTTCCGCTGATCATCGGTCTCGGAAGCACATCGGGCAAATATTCATCGGCTAACGAAAAACGCGCTTCGTAGCTTTTTTTATCCTCGGTATAAAAAACCGATTCGCCGATGTTGTTGAGCCTTGTGGCAGCTTCGATACCTGGAACCTCGGCTTTTAAACCCGGGGCGATGGCGCCGCTGACAGTTGATAAACTTGTCAATTTATCCGACGATTTATCGGCTCTAAAATTTTCGTGTACCACATAAACGCGGCCCGCATCGGGATAAAAACTGTCGAAACTGTAGTAATACAATACTTCCGACAACAGCAAAATGCCAAATGCCAGTCCTGCTGTTAACGTGATAATTCTTGTCGCAGAATGTTCTCCTTTGCGAAACAACCTGCGGATTGTCTGTTTAATTGTGTTTGTCATCATGTTTTATTTTATTGTCCAATTCACTTTTTTTTCACTCAATCAATTGTCTGAATCAGGATTAATCGGATTAACTGATTTTCAGGATTATCACTCCCTGACCAATTACTTTTGTAATACAACGTCTTCCCATTTTTCAAATGTTCTTAAATTCTGTTCATCTTTCCATCTTGTAAATCATGATTCTGACTTTCTATTCATATCTGAGTGCCTCAACCGGATTCCTCGTGGCCGCCTTCCAGCTTTGCCAGCTCACAGTCAGCAACGCAATTCCCAAAGTCAGCAAACCAGCCAGGGCAAAAATCCACCAGCTCAGGTTGGTTTTGTAGGCAAAGTTTTCGAGCCATTTGTGCATGGCATACCAGGCGAGGGGAGTGGCGATTACAAAAGCGATGGCTACCCATTTTACAAAATCTTTATTCAGCATGGCCATAACTTCGGAAATACGGGCGCCGTTTACTTTGCGGATGCCGATTTCTTTTACTCGTGCCGAAGAAATCAGCAATGAAATGGAAAACAGGTTAATTACGCTGATAAGAATGGCCACAAGTATAAACATCCTGAATATTTTAATCAGTTGATTTTCTTTGTCGAATTGCTTGTTGTAGTAATCTTCGAGCACCAAATATTCAAACGGATAATTGGGGAATGTGGCATTAAATTTCTCCCTGATAAATGGCAGGACCGACGCAAAACCGGCTGTGGTTGTTTTGATGGAATAGTTTCCCCAAAGCATGTCTCCGGTCCAGTTGATAAAAATGATAGGCCCATGTTTTGCCCTGGCATCGCTGAAATCCACATTTTCAGAAACCCCGATAACCGGAATATCGAATTTCTGCATCCCGCTTTCATCTTCCATTTTCAGTACAAGCCCGAGCGCATCTTCAGGATTTTGAAACCCGAGCGCCGAAAGACAGGCACGGTTGATAATACACCCGTTATTTACGTCGCTGGCGTTGCCTGCAAAAAAGTTACGGCCAGCCAGTAAATCAATTTTATAGTCGGTGATGTAATTTTCGTCGGCTACAATTACCGCGGCTTTCCCTCCCTTTCCCGATTGAATTTCGCTGAAATTAAAGTTGTAGGCCGGTATATCGCCAGGCACTTTATTAGAACTCGATATGCCAGCAATTAACGGATTTCGTGCCAACTCCTGTTCAAAGGCCTGAAGGTTATTTACCCGCGGCGATGTTTTTCTGATGTTCTGAGGAACTTTGACCACAAGCGTATTTTTTACGTCGAGACCTTTGTCTTTTTGAATCAAAAAGTTCACCTGTTTATTCATCCCGAAAATGCCCGAAACTATGGCGATAATAATCACAAATTGCGCGACCACAATTACCTGCCGGAACGAAATTCCACTGGAAACCGGCTTGTATTTTAATTTCACTAATTCGAGGCCGTTAAAACGGTTAATCAGCAACGCCGGTAAAACCCCGTTAACCAGTAAACTCAAAACTACAATTGAAAAAAGAATACCGAGGAAAAGCGGGTTTGTAAATACCGGTTTCAGCAAAATGCCAAACTGGTTTTGCAAAACCGGCGAAAGCATCCAGCCAACCGTAAGTGAAACCACCAGCGCCAGCAAATGAATGACAAACGACTCAGTCAGCGACGACAAAACGATTGACGAACAGGAGGCGCCGTTAATTTTCCGTATCCCTGTTTTTTTGGCTGAATGGATTAACCGCGAAAAGGAAAACTGGATGTAGTTAAACCCGGAGGCAGCGAGAATAAGCAGCCCGATAATCATTACAAGTACAACATATTCCGCCCGGGAGTTGGGTTTCAGCTCATCTTTTAAATCAGAATAAAGGTGAATGTCGTTGAGCGGCTGCAAAAAATAGTGGTGACTGACCTTGCTTTTTTCGAAATAGCCTTTTTTGTTTTCAGCAACCAACGTGTTGATTCCCTTTTCGATTTGGCTGATGTCAGTGTCTTTTGCAAGTTTCAGGTAGGTGTAAAATCCGGTTTCGCCCCACTGTGCTTTTACCGGTGGCGGCAGGTGCATGTCGTCGTGAAAAGAAAGTAAAACATCCGCAGAAAAATGCGCCTGGGCTGGTATATCCCGAAAAACGCCTTCGATGATATACTCAAACAAGGGATATTTAAAAAGGATTTTCCCGACGGGGTTGCTCGTGCCGAAGTATTTTTTTGCCGTACTCTCCGAAATAATGGCCGTGTATGGTTTTGTTAGAATTTCGGCTTTGTTCCCCTGAATCAGCGGAATGGAGAAAACATCCAGAAACCCGGGCGATGCATGGTAAACCTGATTGTTGGTGAAAACTTCCTCCCCGATTTTGTATTGCGGGTTAGCTGTGCCTGAAATAAATCCGGCAGCCAAAACATCCGGGTATTTTTCCCTGAGTGAAGAAGCTACCCCACGTTCGCACTCGGGAATGGATAAACTCAACTCATTCCCGGTATAAATATGGGTGGTTACCCGGTAAATATTTTTGTTGCCGGGGAAAACGCGGTCGAATCCTTTTTCATAAAAAACATAACCAGAAACCAGTGTGAACACAATTAAGCCAATACAAACCGACGAAAGAAGGAAAAAGGAATACTTTTTTTCGCGGATTAAATTTCTGAATGCGATTCGAAAGTAGTGGTTCATAGTTCTTATTTATTTATTCATACCTCAACGCTTCCACCGGATTCCTGGTTGCAGCTTTCCACGATTGAAATGAAACTGTTAACAACGCAATTCCCAAAGCCAGCAAACCGGCAAGGGCAAATATCCACCAGCTTAATTCGGTTTTGTAGGCAAAGTTTTCGAGCCATTTATTCATGGCGTACCAGGCGAGGGGAGTGGCGATGACAAAGGCGATTGCGACCCATTTCACAAAGTCTTTATTCAGCATTGTCATTATTTCCGAAATCCGGGCGCCGTTTACTTTGCGTACCCCGATTTCTTTGGTGCGGTTCAGACTAATCATAAAAATCTGGCCGAGGATTCCCATACAAGTCAGCACAAGTGCAATAATTGAAAAGAAAGTGATTGATTTGGCCAGTTTGTCTTCTTTTTCGTACATGGCCTGAAATTGGGTGTCGTAAAATGCAAATTCCATGGGATCTTCGGGCAGAAGGCTTTTCCAGATTTTCTTTAATTCCGCAATTTGCTGGCTGATGTTTCCGGGCATCAACCGCAGCGAAAGCGTGTTAAACTCACGGTCGGGTTCGTAAAGAAGTGCAACCGGAGTCATCTCCGAGTGCAGCGACTGTACATTAAAGTTGTTGACAACTCCCACCACATCGTAACCGCCTTCACGTCCGTTTTTATATTTTTTGCCTTCAACCGAATCCCAGCCAAAGCGCTTAACTGCCGCCTGGTTCATCAGGCATGCGTGGTCTTTGTCGCCCGACATAAAACCCCGGCCATCAGTTAAACTAATTCCAAAAGTTTTCAGAAAATCTTCTGAAACAAAAATGCAGTTTACGTTAAACTCATCGCCTTCAACGCCACTGCCCATCGACATGTTAATATGCCCCGGATAGCCGTTGCTCAATGCGCTGCCGCTTATAAACGGAAGTTTGGCAACCTCATTTTTCAGCGCTTTCTGGTTCTGAAATTTATACGGAAGCTCCATCCTCATAAGATGTTCTTTGTTAAACCCGAGGTCGTGATGTTTTACAAACTGGAGTTGTTTAAATATCAGCATCACAACGGCAATCAAAGCAATTGAAACGGTAAGCTGAAAAGTGAGCATGGCTTGTTTTCCCCATTGTTTTCCGGTTCTTTTGCGACCTCCGGAAAGAAAATCAGAAATGTTGAACTTCGATAAAATATAGATAGGAGCCAGGCTGTTGAGCAAAATTATTCCGGTTACAATAGCAGCAAAAACCGGCAAAAGCTGGCTGAAATTAACTTCGGACAAATGGATTTCCTTGCCAAATAAAACCCCGGTTGATGGTAACAGCAAAGCAACCAGAAAAACCGACAAAGCCAGGGCGATAAAAATTCCGAGAGAGACCTCAATCAATGAATCGGCTAACAAATGAATTTTTTCGGCGCCATTGGTTTTGTTGATACCGATTTCCTTCATTTTGGCATACTGCATCGAAACCGAATAATTGAGATAATTGATACTTGAAAGTATGATTATCAGAATGCCGATGGCCAGAAATATAAGCAGCATTTTTGAGTTGCCTTTGAAATGGTCGTCTGACCATCCCAAATCCATTGTTGAAAGATAAATGTCTGAAAAATTCTGAAGGGCGAGACTGTCGGTTGTTGTGTTGTATTGTTTGATTGAAACGTTGAGGTTTTTTGCCAGGTCGTCAGGCTGAACCCCGTTTTTCAGCAAAAGAACATGCTCCACCGGGTAAATACACACACCATTATTGCATTCCTGCGACATCTGAAAATCCTTGTTTTCGCTGTTGAGCAGCATTTCTGCCCTGAAACTGGAGTTTTTCGGGAGGTCTTCCATTACAGCCGTTACGGTTGCCGAAAAGAACTCCTGGCTGATTATCCTGCCCAACGGGTTTTTATCACCAAAGAGTTTTTTAGCAACCGACTCCGTTATCACTGCCGAATTTTGCTGGCTAAAAGGCTGTTTTTCAAGGCTTGATAATACTTTCACCGAAAATACATCGAAGAAACTATTGTTGGTAGAAACCACATATTCCATGCGGATATAGTCCTTTGTTTCAGGGTCTTTTATAGTTATTGGGTAATAGGAAAACCCCAGCGGACAAGTCTTTTTGATGTCCGGATAGTTTTCGGAAAGTACAGAATTAAGTTTGTAATCAAGTCCCGACTTACTGTTTTTTGCATCGTACAGCCGGTAAATATTTTTGTAATCAGCAAAATGCCTGTCAACGTTTTTTTCGGCGTTGTAAAACAACCCGATAAGTATTGACGCAGTAAAACCAATGGCAAAACCGCCAATGATTAAAAACGAGTACAGTTTGTTTTTCAGCAAATTCCTGACCGCCAGTTTTATTTTAAATCGAATCATTTTCTGTAGTTTTTAATTTTTAAAATCCTGTTCATCCTTTCATCCCCCAAATCCTGATTCAGACGATTTATTCATACCTCAACGCCTCCACCGGATTTCTCGTTGCCGCTTTCCAGCTTTGCCAGCTCACGGTGAGGATTGCAATAAGCAGCGCAAAAACGCCGGAAGCCACAAAAATCCACCAGCTTAACGAAGTTTTAAACGCAAAATTTCCAAGCCATTTGTTCATGGCATACCACGAAACCGGCGTTGCAACGGCAAAAGCAACAAATACCCAAACAATGAAATCGCGGTTGAGCAGAGTCATAATTTCAATAATTTTTGCCCCGTTTACTTTCCTTACACCCACTTCTTTTACCCGCTGCAACGAAGCGTAATGTGCAATGGCAAAAAGACCCATAAATGCCAGAAAAATTGCCAGGTACATTCCGATTGTCACAACCCGGTTGGCGGTTTGTTCAATTTTGTAGAGGTTCTCGTAAACCTGGTCAAGAAAATGGTATTCAAACGGAGTTTCGGGATTTTCTTTTTCCCATAAAGTTTGAATTGAGCGGATGGCAGATTGCGGGTCGCTGACTTTTACAAACATTACATGATAATCCCGGAGTTCGTTTAACCTGATAAAAACCTGCGGGTCAACAACCCTGTGCAGCGATTTTGTATTGGCATTTTTAAAGATTCCGCGAATCGTATATTTTTTGTCGGTGGTAAAAAGCCCTATTTGTTTACCAATAGGGTCATCATACCCCAGCGCTTTTGCCGCCTGCTCGTTAATCATGCAATCTTCCGATTCAATATTGGTTTCTTTCCACGGAATTTCCCCTTCGGCCAGCTGGTAGCCCATCACACCGGCATAATTTTCCTTAATATCACACACTTCCATTATCCATTTCGAATCGGGATTGTTGGCCGATGTAACCGGATTTCCATTGTGCCAGTCGCTGGGCAGACATGATTTAGCCGTTACATCTTTAATTCCCGGCATCTTCATCAGTTCCTGCCTCACCATCGCATAATCGGTGGCAAACCGTCCGCGTGGATTGAGGTAAACGATGTTTTCCTTATCAAAACCCAGGTCTTTTTGCCTGATGTACTGAATCTGTTTTTTAATTACCAGCGACGAAGAGATAAGTATAATTGATGCAGTAATTTGCGCAATCACCAGTCCACGCTGCAAAACAGTAATATTTTTGGCTTTGTTTCTGAAACGAATCATTTCTCCGGCATTCCGGGCAGTGATGTACATCATCGGGACAAAACCTGCGATTAAAATTGTAACCAGCAACAGCGAGCAAATCAGCAGATAAAATCCGGGATTTGTAAAATTGAATTCAATCTGCGTTCCGGTTACCTGGTTAAACCACGGTAAAAGCAACCACGATAAAACACCTGCCAGCAAAGCGGAAACAACAATATACATGGTGGTTTCAGAAAACGAACCGATGTAGAACTGTAATTTTGAACTCCCGACAATTTTGCGGATACCGATTGATTTGGAACGCAAAAATGCTGTTGAAATAAAAAGGTTGATAAAATTGAAACAGGCAATCAGCAAAATCAGTGTTGCAATACTGATAAAAATGAAGAGTATACGTTTGTCCATAATTTTCACATTGCCAAACCGGTGGCCAACCGAGAAGTGGATATCGTCGATGCGCTGCAGGAAATGTTCAATTTTAAACTGTTGGTACATCGGGAATTTTTCCACTGCCAGTTTGTTGATGTTTCCGGCAAGGTTGGCAAGGTTTGCACCGGGTTTCAGTTCGAAATAGGTGAGTGTGTAATCCCGCTCACCCCACGGAGCGTTCTTTATCCAGTCGATACCTTCAATGGGGAATACCATCCTGAATTCGAGGTGTGAGTTGGCAGGAGCATTATTTGATACGGCTGTTACATTCCAGATTTTCCCGAATGCTTCAAGTGATTGCCCGACCGGATTTTTGTCGCGGAATAAAGTTTGTGCAAGTGCCTGGTCGATAACCACATTATCTGAACCTTCGAGGCATTTTTCCGGGTTTCCGGTTTCGAGCCCGAACGACAGAAAAGTAAAGAAGTTATTGTCGGTAACCACCACGTTATCCACAAAGAATGTTTCATCGGCCACTTTTATAATTTCACGCCCGTTCGGAAGAACTCTCAGAAAGGATTGTATTTCCGGGAAATTCTGAGCGATGTCTTTTCCGGCAACCGCACATTCGGTTCCCAGTATTACCGATTCGTTGTTCAGAAATCCTTTTCGGCAAAGCCTGTATTTGTTTTCGTAATTGGAATGAAATTTATCGAAACTGAACTCATTCAGGCTCCAGAAACCAATGAGCAAAGCGATGGTGATGGCAATGGTAAGCCCTAGAATGCTTAAAATTCCTGTTTCGGAGTTTCTTCTGAAACTTCTGATTATTTCCCTGAAATTGATAAAACCAATCATTTCTTTTTTCTTTAGAGTTGAGATTGTATTACTTCTTTTCTTTCATCCTTTCTGATGTACCCGTCTTCGAGCCTGATAATCCGTTTTCCGTATCCGGCAAATTTTTCATTGTGCGTAACCTGTATAATGGTCATTCCTTCATCGTTCAATGTTTTCAGGGTTTCCATAATCATTTCGCCCTGTGCCGATTGCAGGTTGCCGGTGGGTTCGTCAGCCAGCAGGAGTTTGGGTTTGCCAATAATGGCGCGGGCAATTCCTACCAGTTGTTGTTGCCCGCCCGAAAGTTGCTGTGGAAACAGGTCTTTCTTGGCCACGATATTAAAACGGTCGAGCAGGTCGGCCACCATTGCTTTGCGGTCGCGGCCGCTCACACCCTTGTAAATCAGCGGTGTTTCTATGTTTTCGTAAACCGTCATATCTTCAATGAGGTGGTAGGCTTGAAAAATGAAGCCCATAAAATTGCGGTGGTAATCCACTTTTACCTTTTCCTTCAGGTCGAGCACCGATTTGTCGTAGAGCATGTATTGTCCGGCCGACGGCGCATCCAGCAGCCCGATGATATTCAGCAGGGTTGATTTTCCTGAGCCACTTGGTCCCATAATACTGACGAATTCGCCATCGTTTACACTGAGGTTTATACCTTTCAGCACAAACGTCCGCTGAAACTTTGAATCGTAAAATTTGTCGATGTTGGTTAAATGTATCATGTCAAATAGTTAAGGCCCCTCTAAATCTCCCCGAAGGGGAGACTTTTGGGATAGTGAATATTTGTTGTTTCGTTCATTTTGTAATTTGTCTTTTTATTTCTCCCCCTTCGGGGGAGTCAGAGGGGGCTTTCTATTCATACCTCAACGCCTCCACCGGGTTACTGATGGCTACTTTCAGCACATGGTAGCTGATGGTGAGCTGGGCAATGACAGCAATGAGGATGATTCCGACAACGAAAACCATTGCAGAAAGTGGTTCTTTGTATGCCCCTGGCATGGTTTTATAAATGTAAAAGGCAGCCGGACAGCCAATAACAATGGCTATTCCCAACATTTGGATGACCTCGGATGAAAGCTGCCAGTAAACCGAGACAACTGAGCTTCCGAGTACTTTCCTGACGCCGATTTCTTTGGTGCGCCGTTTTACGGTGAAAAGAATCAACCCGAAAAGTCCGATGGTTGAAATGATTAAAGTGACAATGGCAAACAGCATAAACATGCGTTTCATCGATTGCCAGAAACTGATGGCCATGTCGAGATAGAATGCAACGCCAAAATCCTTGAATTCAAAGGGATCTCTTGGCAGAATGTTTTCGAGTTCGCGGGTGACAATTGCTTTGGCTTGTTGCTCTTTGCCATGGGTAAACCGCACACTGATGAGGCTCGAACCTGAAATTACATTGTTATTCAGGAACATGACATAGGTTGGAATTGTATTATGCACCGAAAACGGGTGGAAATCTTTAACTACGCCGATTACCGGATATTTTCTGCCGTACAGGGTAATCTGTTTCCCGATGGGGTCGTCCCAGCCAAAAACTTTCAGTGCCGTTTCGTTGATGATGCAGGCCTGATTGTCGGCAGGATAGTCCTTCGAAAAATTACGGACATAAACCATTTCCAGATTGTAGGTGGGGATGAAATCGTAATTCACATAGTTGCGGCTAATCATTTCCTTTTCATCGGCTTCGGATCCATCCCAGGATACATAACCTCCAATATTGCCGATAAACGGGATAGTGGACGAAAACGCGGCATCCGAAATTTCGGGATATTGCAGCAGCCTGTTTTTAATGGTTTCAAAACGTGTGGTATCGTGTACATTGATTTCGGTGTAAAGAATGTTTTTGCTGTCGAATCCCAGGTCCTTGTTCAGGATAAAATTGACATGATTGTACAGGATGAAACTGACAATGAGCATAAACAGAGAAATGGAAAACTGGGCAACCACCAATATTTTTTTTACATTGAATGAGTTTTTGTTGCTGCTAAACAATTTGCCTTTCAGTACTTTAACCGGATTGTAGGCCGAAATAACCATTGCGGGATACAGACCTGAAACCACCCCAACAAGCAGGCTGACCATGAAAATAAATACAACCAGCTTTCCATTGCCCCAAATCGAAAGATCAAGGTTCTTTTCCAGAACCAGGTTCATTAGAGGTAAGGCAGCATGCGCCACAAAAAGTGCAACGATGGTCGCAAATAAGGTGTGCAAAACCGTTTCGGCCAGAAATTGGGTGGCAATCAGCTTTTTCGATGAACCAATCACTTTTTTAATCCCTATTTCGGTGGAACGCTGCGTGGAATTAGCCAGCGACAGGTTCACATAGTTGACACAAGCAAGAATTAACACCAGGATAGTTGCCATCGAAAGTATCCCCAGACCAATATAGCTATCGGCCTGACTATTTGGCGAGAGGTGATGTTTTGAAAGCGGGTGCAGGTACGGATGTGATTTTTCGTAATCCTTCACATGCTTGAAGGCATCCCCGATTTTTGCATTGACCAGTTCAGGATTGGCACCTTTTTTCAGCAACACAAAATTGTCCCATGAAATATTGGTCCAGTTATCGCGGTAGGTTGGTTCGTTTGCAAGAACGTCATACGTAGGCATCGACACCATATAAGTGGGCCGCAGTGAGGAGTTTTTCGGGAAGTCGGCATAAACGGCCGATACCGTGAGGGGATAATGTTTGCCAACGGTTACAAGTTTCCCCAAGGCATTTCCGTTCGGAAAAAGTTTTTTCGATAAGGTCTCTGAAAGTGCAATGGTACTTGGTTCCGTCAATGCATTTTCCTTATTTCCTTCAATCAGCTTCACCGTAAAAATATCGAACACTGTGTTTTCGCTCCAGTAACCGTCGTTTTCGTTCAACTGGCTGCCATCGGGAAGTGTAAAATACTGGCCTGAACCTTTGGCTCCACCCGAAACTTCCCGCATCAACAATACTTCTTCCACTTCGGGAACATCGGCCATTAAATGGAAACGAAAAGCCGGCGGGCTGTAAGTGCAATAGTTAATAATGTGAGAATCCTCCTGACGGGTTTGCACACGGTAAATCTGGTCGTAGTTTGTATTGAACTTGTCGTAGTCAAACTCGTAATTAACCACGGTGGTGAACAGGATGAAAACAGCAAACCCAACGACAAGATTAGTGAGGTTTATCAATGTAAAAACCTTGTTGTGTCTGATGTTCCGGAGAATATTGGTAAAAAAATGTTTATACATGGCTTAATTTCTGATTTATTTACTTCCTGCAATTTTTTGTTCTTTGACAAGACCCCATGCTCCTCGCTCCCAGCTCCTTGCCCTTTGCTCCTTGCCCCATGCTCCCTGCTACACCAGCATATCAGCAATTTGTCTTTTTACCTCTTCTGTAATAATCTGTCCATCGAACAGATTGATAACGCGGTGCGCAAATTCAGAGTCGTGCATCGAGTGTGTCACCATCACGATAGTGGTTCCTTCGCGGTTGAGTTCGGTAAGCAGGTTCATTACTTCCAGGCCATTTTTCGAGTCGAGGTTTCCCGTAGGTTCATCGGCCAGAATCAGTTTCGGATTGGCGACCACGGCGCGGGCAATAGCCACACGTTGCTGCTGTCCGCCTGAAAGCTGTTGCGGAAAGTGTTTTTTACGGTGACTGATTTGCATTCTTTCCAGCACTTTTTCCACGCGGTCTTTTCGTTCTTTTGCACTTAATTTCAGGTAGATAAGCGGAAGCTCCACATTTTCGTAAACGTTCAGTTCGTCAATCAGGTTAAAGCTCTGAAATACAAAACCGATGTTTCCCTTGCGAAGCAGGGTGCGGTTACGTTCCTTAAAACCACCCACTTCCTGGCCGTCGAAATAATACTCGCCTGAACTTGGGTTGTCGAGCAGCCCGATAATGTTCAGCAAGGTTGATTTGCCGCAGCCGGAAGGCCCCATGATGGCTACAAATTCGCCTTTCTGAATGTGAAGATTTACATTGTTCAACGCACTGGTTTCAATCTCCTCGGTGCGGAATACTTTGTTTAAGTTTACTGTTCGTATCATAAAGAAGCCCCCTCTAACTCCCCCGAAGGGGGAGGATTTTGGCTTTTCAATCCAATTTTCCATCGATTCGAAAAGCCGGTTATTAATTTATTTTGTTTTAAAGTTTTTCATTTTCAAATCTAAAATCTGATAACATTTTCAGTTTAGTGTCTCTTTGTTCCCTCTCCTTTGGAGAGGGTTAGGGAGAGGCTCTTATTTAAACGTTATTCTGTCGTTTGTCCCAAACATTTCGTAGCCCGAAGTGATAACCTGTTCTCCCGGGTTCAATCCTTCGAGTACTTCGTAATATTGCGGATTTTGTTTGCCAATGCGGATGTTGCGTTTTGTAGCCTCGGTGCCCGATTCATTCAGCACAAACACCCACTGTCCGCCGGTACTCTGGAAAAACCCGCCGCGAGGCAGCAAAATCGCTTTCCCTGATTCGCCAAGTTCGAGTTTGATGTGGTAGGTCTGGCCGGTGCGGATATTATCGGGCGTGGTTTCACCAAAAACCATGTCGATTTCAAATTGTCCGTTGCGTACTTCGGGATATACTTTGCGCACCGACAAATCGAAATTGGTTCCGTTGCGGTCCAGAGTTGCCGGAAGTTCGCGTTTTACACGGTCGATGTAATGTTCGTCAATCAGCGCTTTTATTTTGAAATTATCCAGCACGTTAATCTGCCCGATGCGCTGACCTTCGTTAATCCGCTGACCAATTTCAGCATCAAGCATTCCAAGTTGACCGTCAACCGGCGCTTTTACATTCAGGTTGTCGAGCCTTTCGCGAACCAGCACAAGCATCTGGCGCATTTTTTTCATGTCGGTTTCGAGTGTCTGCATCGAAGTCACCCTGATTAATGAGTCGTTTTTGGCTTTCAGTTTGTTTATTTCGAGCATATTCTTTTCGTACTCAAAATCTTACTTCGATTGCAGATAATCTTCTTTAGAAATCAGTTCGTCGTTAAACAATTCATTGTATTGTTCAAAAGTACGCTGTTTTCTG
>JBFXFM010000038.1:0-46200 GCA_050179035.1 Draconibacterium sp.
GATCATCAGGAAACTTGGCCTGAAAATCAAAAATCGTTAGGCTTTGAAATTGTTGCTCCATACTCTAATTATTGAATGGCTTGAATTTACTCATTTTTGCGTTATTGTCAAAATGCCTAATTCAATGAAAATATTAAAAAACGACTTGCTGGTGAGCCTGTGGATAGCAACGAATACCGTATGGTCAGGGCCGATGGTTCAATTTTTCCGGCACTTGTTTTTTCAACCCCGGTAATTAAAGATGCAAAACCTTCAGGATTAAGGGGAATGATAGTCGATATTTCGGAACAAAAAAAAGCCGAAGAAGCTATCAGGCAAAGTGAGGAAATGGCCAATGCTCTGCTGAACGGATTGCCCGAAAGCGCATTTCTGATGAAACCCAACGGAATTGTGATTGCTGCAAACAATACCGTGGCCGAAAGGCTGCATACAACAGTCGATGCTTTAATTAATAATAATATTTATCCGTTGGTTGATGCCAATACAGCTAATACAAGAGCAAAATATGCTGCACAGGTTGTTCAAACCAAAAAACCTGTTCAGTTTCTCGACGAACGGTTTGGAAAAACAATCGATAACCGCATTCATCCGGTATTTGATACCGATGGAAATGTGGAAAGCCTTGCCATCATTGGAATTGACATAACCCAGTTACGACAAAATGAAATTTTGCTGATCGAAGCTGATAAACGGGCAAACAAGCAACGTGCTTGTCTCGCTCAACTTTTTATTAACGAGAAAATTGTACATGGTGAAATTGATGAGGCTTTGCAAAATATTACAGAAGTTGTTGCTGATACTCTTGAAGTGCAACGCGCGAGTATCTGGCATCTTTCGGATGATAAAAATGAACTGGTTTGTAAAGATTTATTTGAAAGGGCTGATAACAGGCACAGTTCGGGAAATAAAATCGACACTAAATTGTTTCCATCCTATTTTAAAGCAATTCTCTCCGAAACAAGGATTTATGCAAGCGATGCACAAAATGATACGCGAACCCGTGAATTGGCTGATTCCTATTTAATTCCGTTGAATATAAAATCGATGCTCGATGCCGGCGTGGTGGTTAACGGAAAGCTTGTTGGGGTTATTTGCTGCGAACATGTTGGGATTGAACGAATGTGGTACAATGATGAAGAATCATTTATAAGTACTATCTCATCATTAATAGCTCAGATGTACATTAACAAGGAACGGTTGAACACGGAAACGGCGTTGCTGAAGGCAGAAGCGCATTTGGGAAGTATTTTTAAAGCATCTCCTGCCGGAATTGGCTTGACTAAAAACAGAATTATTACTGAAATCAACGACTATTTTTGCACACTCACCGGTTATTCAAGGGATGAAATCATTGGCCAAAATGCAAGAATGCTATACCCCAGCGATGAAAATTTTGAATTTGTAGGTACAGAAAAGTACCGGCAAATCAGAGAAAGTGGCATTGGAACAGTTGAAACACGTTTTCTGACAAAAAAAGGTGAAATCAGAAATATACTTTTAAGTTCATCGCCCTTAAATCCAGAAGATTTATCGGAAGGAATCACTTTTATTGCCATTGACATTACCGACCGGAAAAAAGCAGAGCTGGCCTATCGGGAAAGCCAGATTAATTTCAGGGCACTTTTCGAAAAAGGCCCGATTGCCGTGGCTTACCATCAAATGATTTTTGATGAAAAAGGAGAACCTGTGAATTACCTTTTTATCGATGCCAACAAAAGTTATCAGGAACTTACAGGTGTTAACCCTGTTGGAAAGCTGGTGACCGAAGCTTTCCCTGGTATTGAAAACGACCCGTTTAATTGGATTGGCACTTTTGGAAAGGTTGCCAAAACAGGCTCCGAAATCAGGTTTCAGCAATTTCTCGAATCAAATCAGCGATGGTACGACTGTGTTGGATATCAGTATAAACCCGACCATTTTGTAGCTGCATTTCTCGAAATAACCGAACATAAAAAAGCCGAACTTGCGCTTTTGGCCAGCGAACAACGGTTTGCACATGTAATTGATGCAACCGAGCAAGGAATCTGGGACTGGAATATTGAAACAAACGAGGTTTTCTATTCTGAACAATGGAAAAAAATGATTGGCTATTCCGATGACGAACTAAAGAATGAGTTCAGTACCTGGGTCGATCATTTGCATCCCGACGAAAGGGAATCAAACATACAATCTGTTGAGAATTACCTGAAAAATCCAACAGAACATTTTCTTCTTGAATTCCGATTCAGACACAAAGATGGCAGTTACCGCTGGATTCATAACAAAGCCGCCGCAGTAAAAAACAATGAAGGAAAGGTGATTCGGATGTTTGGCGCTCACACTGATATTACTGAACGAAAGAAGGCAGAAAAAGCCTTGCAACATGCTTCAGAAAACTGGAATACCACTTTCAGGGCTATTAAAAGTGGCGTTTTGTTAATCGACGATAAACAACGAATAATACAAAGCAATGAAGCCTTTCAGGATTTTGTGGGTAAAACTGTAAATGAATTATACCAAAATTGTTGTTACACTTTTGTTCATGGAACTGAATGTGCGATTGATGATTGTCCGTTTATACGGATGAAAAAAAGCAAAAAACGCGAAACGCTTGAATTAATGATGAATGGAAATTATTTCGAAATTATTGTTGATCCGATAATCGACGAACATGACCAGATTACAGGCGCAGTACATATTTTAAACGATATTTCGCAACGTAAACTCGACGAAAAAATTCAACAAATTCTTTTCGAAATCGCCCGCACCTCGGTAAGTAATAATACGCTCGAAGATTTGCTTGTGGTGGTTAGAAAAGAATTGAATAAAGTAATGGATACAACCAATTTCTTTGTAGCACTGTACCAGCCCGAAACAGGAATGATGACAAATGTAATCTTTCAGGAAGAAAAAGATAGTTTTCTGGAATGGAAGGCTGAAAACTCACTTTCGGGCGAGGTGGTTAAATATGGTAAAACCATACTGCTGAACCGTGAGGAAGTAATAAAATATGCAGCCGAACATCATCTTACTTTTACAGGAACTCCGTCGGAACACTGGCTTGGTGCACCATTAAAAATTGGCCGGCAAATTATTGGAGCTATTGTAATTCAGAGTTATACAAAAGGTACAATCTATAACCAGGACAATGCCCGTTTGCTCGAAATGATTGCCAACGAGCTGTCGCTTGTAATTGAACGTAACCGAATGATCGACGATTTAATGCACGCCAAAGAAAAAGCCGAAGAATCGGATAAACTGAAATCGGCTTTTCTGGCAAACATGAGCCATGAAATAAGAACACCCATGAATGGTATTCTTGGTTTTACCAGCTTATTAACCGAGTCGGATTTAACCAGCGAGGAAAAAGATAAATACATCGATATTATACAAAAGAGTGGTGAGCGTATGTTGAACACTGTTAACGATTTAATTGATATTTCAAAGATTGAAACCGGGCAAATGCAGCTTGTGTCTGCCAAAGCAAATCTCAGTGATCAGATACAAAACTTGTATGCTTTTTTTACTAACGAAGCAAGAAATAAAGGATTGAATCTTGTTTTAAAAAACAATATTTTGCCTGAAAATGCCACCACAGAAACCGATATTGCAAAACTCGATTCAATAATGACCAACCTGATAAAGAATGCAATTAAATATACCGACAAAGGCAGTATTGAGATTGGTGGCGATGTTAAAAATCAATGTTTTGAGTTTTATGTCCGCGATACCGGAATTGGAATTCCGCTGCACCGTCAAAAAGCTATTTTTAATCGTTTTGAACAGGCTGACATTTCCGATAGCCACGCTTATCAAGGCTCTGGCTTAGGGCTTACCATTGCCAGGGCTTATGCCGAAATGTTGGGAGGAAAAATTGAACTCGAATCGGAACCGGGCGTTGGTTCTGTTTTCACGGTGAGTATTCCGGTAAAAAGCGTTAGCGACAATGAGAAAGCAGTTAAAAAAACAACAATCACAACTGTTGAAAATGGTATGGGCAATCGCAAGATTAAAATCCAGATTGCAGAAGATGATGACACAGGTTTAGAATACCTCGAAACCATCCTCAGTGAAATCAATTGTGATATTATTACTGCATCGAATGGTGAGGAGGCAGTCGCTCAATTCAAAAAAAATCAGGATGTGGATATTATTCTTATGGATATCCGTATGCCGGTGATGGATGGCTACCAGGCGACACAGCTGATAAGAGAAATAAACAGCAATGTGTATATTATAGCACAAACTGCTTTTGCTTTGGCCGGCGACAGGGAAAAAGCGATAGAAGCCGGGTGTAATGAATACCTTACAAAACCGGTGAACAGAAAACAACTGATTCAAATCATCAGTAATTATACCAACAGAGAAAGTTGAAAATTTAAATTTACCGCAATGACTGCTGAAATTCATAAATCAGTGATACAGAATGCTCCCTTTGGTTATGCCTGGCATGAAATTATTTTCGATGATAAAGGCCTGCCAACTGATTACAGATTTCTTGAAGTAAATAATGCTTTTGAAAAGCTAACCGGATTAAATGCAAAAAATATTACAGGCAAAACGTTAAAGCAAGTATTCAATCAACATGATTTCAAGGAAAACGATTGGATTTCGCGCATTATAAATGGTGTGCTGCGGGATGAAATAATTGATTTTGAACATCATGCTAAAATTGCAGGAAATTGGTTGAGAGTAGTGGTACATTCACCTGTAAAAAATTATTTCTCCACAATTATTACAGATGTTTCGCATGAGTATTTAATTGCCGAAGCTTCAAAAAAATTAAGTCAGTTTACAGTTGAAAATATCGATTATCAGTTGATTACTTCTTTAATGAAGGAAATTTCGGGTGCTGCATATGTGGTATTGAATAAATTTGACAGTGCCGGAAAAAGTTTTAGCACCCTAGCCATTGATGGTAACAGTAAAAATCTGGAAAAGGGAGCATCCATGTTGGGCATTCAATTGGTGGGCAACAAATGGGAATACGATCCGGTAAGAGAAGAAAATATAAAAGACAGTAAAATAACCACATTCAAAAATTTACGGGCAATTGCCGGACACAGGTTCTCCAAAAGCATATTAAAAATATGTGAAACCATGTTTGGTACAAGCGAAGCTGTTATTGTAAAAACCACCATGGATAATGTTATGATTGGCGATTTTACCTTATTATTTAATAAAGGTAAACATTTGAAAAACAGATTAATGGTTGAATCGTTTGCCGATTTAACCGGACTGACTTTAAGCCGGATTGAGGCCGAAAAACTGCATAATGAAAGCGTAAACAAATACCAGATAATATTTGAAAATGCCCAGGATGTGTTTTACGAAACTGATATCGATGGGACCATTCTCGAAGTGAGTCCATCAATTTCCATCATTTCAAAAGGCCAATACAAAAGAGAAGAATTGATTGGAAAATCGATTTATATGTTTTATCCATACGCCGAAGAAAGGGAGAAATTGATTGCGGTTTTAAAAGAAAAAGGAAGTATCAGCGATTTTGAAATTACCCTCAGAAACCGTGATGGTGAATTGATTTCGTGTGCGCTTTCATCGAAACTGTACCATAATAAACCAGATAAAACAACTAAAATAATTGGTGCAGTGCGCGATATCAGCGACAGAAGAAAAGCTGAAGAAATCTTACGCGAAAGTGAGGCAAAATACAGAAATCTTGTTGAAACGGCTTCTGATAGCATTTTTTTGATTGACTCGGAAGGGAAAATAATTGATGTAAATAAAAGTGCATGTAAAACGCTCGGATATCTAAAGAATGAACTAATCGGCCAGTTTGTTGAGTTTGTTGACCCGAATTTCTCAACAGCACAATTTCTGAAATTCTGGGAATCAGGCACAAACGAACATCGATTGTTTGAATCGACACATCGCAGAAAAGATGGCAGTTTAATTCCTGTTGAATTAAGCAGCGAAAAATATATTCAAAATGGAAAGACATATTATTACGGAATTGCCAGAGATTTGACTGAACGAAGATTGGCTGAAAAACAGGTAGAGAATGCTGCAAAGAAATTCAGGGGTTTAATTGAGAATGCGCCCGATGGTGTGGTAATTATTGATGCTGAAGGAAGGTTTCTTTATGCAAGTCCGAATGCAATAAGGCAATTTGGATACGAGAATGAAAATTTTTTGGGTCGGAAAGGTGATGAATTCACACACCCCGATGATTTGCCTTTTGTTTTGGAAACAATCGGCAAATTGATGGAGAACCCTTCATTAAAAAGAACAATTACATACCGGTTTATAAAAAAGTCAGGTATTTATTGCTGGATTGAAACCACATTTGCAAATATGCTTGCCAACGAAGCGATAAATGGCTTTGTGCTCAATTTTACAGATGTTACCGAACGAAAAAAAATGATTGCCGAATTAATGGATGCAAAAGAGAAGGCAGAAGAAAGTGAAGAAATAATGCACCAGAAAAACATCGAACTTTCAGAGCGTAACAAGTTTATTCAAACGATTCTTGATAATCTGCCGATTGGAATCGCATTAAATGAGATTGATAAAGGGAGTACAATTTACATCAACCGTAAATTCGAAGAAATTTATGGCTGGCCAGCTGATAATATCAATTCGGTACAGTCGTTTTTTGAAAAAGTTTATCCCGATGAAAACTACAGAAATCAAATAATTCAACAAATTATGTCTGATATTGCAACTGGCGATAAAGACAAAATGCACTGGGAAAACATTGAGGTTACGGGTAAAGACGGAACAAGAAAAATTGTAAATGCAGTTAATATCCCATTAATTGAACAAAATACGATGGTTTCGACAGTTACAGACATTACCGAATTGTACCGCATACAAAGAGATTTGCTTGCAGCAAAGGAAAAAGCAGAGGAATCAGACCGTTTAAAATCAGCATTTCTTGCCAATATGAGCCACGAAATACGAACCCCGATGAATGGTATTCTGGGTTTTACCGGTTTGCTTAACGAACCTGGTTTAAACAGTAAGCAAAATCAACAATACATCAATATTATCCAGAAAAGTGGCCAGCGTATGTTGAACACTGTAAACGACCTGATTGATATTTCGAAAATTGAGACTGGTCAAATGCCTGTGGTTAAATCGTCAACCAACTTAAAAGAGCAGTTACAAAATCTTTTCAGTTTTTTTATTCCCGAAGCAAAGGAGAAGGGATTGGAAATAATTCTTAAAGATGATATACAACCCGAAATGGCTGTGGTGGAAACTGATGTATCAAAATTAGATTCGATACTTACAAATCTGATAAAAAATGCAATAAAATATACTGAAACCGGAAGTATTAAGATGTGCGGGAAAATCACAAATCAGCATTTTGAATTTTGCGTGAAAGATACAGGTATTGGAATTCCAAAGAACAGGCAACTGGCCATTTTTAACAGGTTCGAACAAGCTGATATTAACGACACACGCGCATTGCAGGGGTCGGGACTCGGACTGGCCATCACAAAAGCATATGTAGAAATGCTCG
Organism: Draconibacterium sp.; assembly: GCA_050179035.1. Taxonomy (GTDB): domain Bacteria; phylum Bacteroidota; class Bacteroidia; order Bacteroidales; family Prolixibacteraceae; genus Draconibacterium. Next base: position 7,469 of record JBFXFM010000038.1, read on the forward strand.
AAGGAAAAATCTGGCTTGAGTCAGACGAAAGTGTTGGCTCTACTTTTTATATTTCAATACCAATTGCGCAAAAAAATGATTTCAACATTGTAAATGAGAGTTATGTTGGAACAAAAAAAGATGAACTAAAAAAACTAAAAATACTTGTTGCCGAAGATGATGAGGCAGGATTTTATTATTTAGAGGCCATTTTACGTGCGGTGAATTGTGAACTGATTCATTGTTTCGATGGACTGGAGATTGTTAATTATTGCAGAGATAACCCCGATACCGACCTTATTCTTATGGATATAAGAATGCCGGTGATGAATGGCTACGAAGCTGCAACTGAAATCAGGAAATTCAATACCAAGGTTGTAATAATCGCTCAAACAGCTTTTGCTCTCTCGGGCGATAAAGAAAAAGCAATTGCGGCTGGCTGTAACGATTATCTCCCGAAACCCATTAAAAAGGCTGACCTGATAGCTGCTATCAACCTGAATTTGGAAAAGGGATGGAAATAAAGAGTACAGATTCAGAAATAAGTAAACTGAAAAATTCAGAAGTTAAATAAATTACAATGAATACAATAGCTAAGTCAAAAAGAAGTGGTTTACCCAAACGGTATTTATTTGTGCCTTTTGTTCTCGCCATCTTTCTGGTGGTATTCTATATGGTATATCACGATATTAAAGAGCGTACCATTAAAGATTTTAATAACGAACAAATTATGCTGGCCAAAACAGCAGCTCAGGGAATTTCATCTTTTTTCAACGATTTTCAGGCGAACCTGGTGTTTATGTCGCAGCTAAAAAACATCAGCAGGTTTTCAGAAGAAACCAAGCCGGTTATGGCGAAGTTTTATGAAATTCACAAAGGAGTGATTGCAGCAATTTCACGTATTGATTCTTTCGGTGTACTTCAATATACCTACCCCAATGATCCTTCAGCAATCGGGAAAAATATTTCGGAACAGGAACATGTTCAGGAGGTTCTGGCTACGCATCAACCAATAATCAGCGATGTTTTTATGGCTGTTCAGGGTTACCTGGCGGTGGCAATACACGTTCCGGTTTTCGAAAACGGAATTTTCAACGGGAGTCTGGCAATACTGATTCCGGTTGATGCACTTGGGAAAAAATATCTTGGAGAAATCAAGGTACGTGGTGAAGGTAATATCTGGCTGCTTAGCGAAAATGGAATAGAACTCTATTGCACGCTTGACAAACATGCTGGCAGGCCCTTTATTGAAAATGAACACCAAGGTTTTGATGCAACTGTTTTACTCGAAAAAATTAAGCAATCGGCCAACCAGTCAACCGATAGCGATAACCTGAATGTCGATATCATTGAAACAAATCAGTTTAACCGGCAGTTTATTGCGTTTCATAACGCTCCGCTTGGAAACACCTATTGGACTATCCTCATTCGGAACAATGAAAAAGATATTAATCTGGCTTTGGCTAAACTCAGGAACAGATTAATGTTGGTTTTCCTATTACTTTTTGCAACCATTGCCTATTACATTTATTCAGTAACCAAATACCGGATTGCGCAAAAAGATGAAAAGAAAAGAAAAGAGACAGAGATAACACTGCGCGAAAGTGAAGCCCGCTTTCGAACTATTTTTGACGAATCGCCCATCGGAATAGAGTTTTATAATGCCAAAGGCGTGCTTATAAATTCAAATAAAGCTTCGCTGAAAATGTTTGGTATCGAAAAAACAGATGATGTGAAGCATTTTAACTTGTTCGATGGAATGAGTCTCGATGACGTTAAAAGAAAAAAACTTCAGAATGGCGAAATTCTAACCTACCAGTCGGTTTTTGATTTTGATAATGTAAACACCCTTGGATTGTATAAAACGAGCCGAAATGGAACGGCAATATTCGATTACGTTATTACTCCGTTATTCAACCAAGACGACAATTTTGTTAAAGGTTTTTTGTTACAGGTAACCGATATTACCGATCGCAAACGGGCAGAAGAGGAAATTACAATGCTGGCACATTCGCTAAAAAGTGTGAATGAATGTGTAAGTATTACCGATATGAATGACAATATCGTTTTTGTTAACGAATCGTTTTGCAACACTTACGGTTACACCAAAGAAGAACTGATTGGTAAACATCTCGAAATACTTCGTTCGCCAAACAATCCGCCCGGGCTAACCGATAATATTTTGCCTTCAACCATTCATAGCGAATGGAAAGGAGAATTACTCAATATCCGAAAAGATGGAACTGAATTCCCGATTTACCTCTCAACCACAACCATAAAAGATAAAGAGGGTAATCCAATCGGGCTGATTGGCGTAGCCTCCGATATTACAGAACGCAAACAAAAAGAGGTTGAACTCATCAGTGCAATGGAAAAAGCAGAAGAATCAGACCGGTTAAAATCGGCGTTTCTTGCCAATATGAGCCACGAAATCCGTACACCAATGAATGGTATTCTCGGTTTTACCGAGTTACTTTCTGATACTCATTTTTCGGGTGAGGAGAAAAAGGAGTTTATCGATATCATCAGAAAAAGCGGGCAACGAATGTTGAACACAGTAAACGACCTGATTGACATTGCAAAAATTGAAACCGGACAAATGCCAGTAATTTACGCCGAAATCGACATCGTTGAGCAGGTTACAAATTTGTACAGGTTTTTTCAGCACGAAGCCGAGGAGAAAGGCATTGCGTTTTTGCTCAATAACAATGTTTCACCTCAATATGCAGTTATAAATACCGACCTGGCAAAACTCGATTCCATTTTTACCAACCTCATTAAAAATGCCATCAAATATACCCACAAGGGTAGTGTTGAAATTGGCTGCTGGATGAATGAAAATTCATTCGAATTTTATGTCCGGGATACAGGGATTGGTGTTCCAAAACACCGTCAGCAAGCCATCTTTAACCGTTTTGAGCAGGCCGATATTGGTGATACAAGGGCTTTTCAAGGCTCGGGGCTTGGTTTGGCAATCACAAAAGCTTATGCCGAAATGTTAGGTGGCAAAATTACACTTGAATCGGAAGAGGGAAGGGGTTCAACTTTTTATTTTACACTGCCCATTGAACCTGTGGAAACAGCAACTGATATAGTTGCAAAAACTGAATTACAAGCAAAATCAAATGCTGCCAAAAAGAAATTAAAGATTATGGTAGCCGAAGATGATGAAATTGGTTATTACTATTTGGAAACCGTTTTAAATGAAATGGATTGTGAAACCATCCGCTGTGCTGATGGTGCGGAGGCAGTTGAGTATTGTGAAAGCAATAACGATATTGATTTGATTTTAATGGATATCAGAATGCCTGTGATGAACGGACTTGAAGCAACCCGTAAAATAAGGGAATTCAACAACACTGTGGTTATAATAGCACAAACCGCTTTTGCATTACTTGGCGACAAAGAAGTTGCGCTGGCTGCCGGTTGTAACGACTATATTTCGAAACCAATTAATAAAACAGAACTGATTAAGAAAATACAGGAAAATGTAAATTGCACCTGATATGAAAGTTTTGAAATGAATGCTGAAACTATAGAAAATTGCCATTTCTTTGTATTGCTGAACTGACTGATTTTTGCGGATACATCAGATATGAATTTTTAAAGTGAGAATTTCAGATGTTCGTACAGATAAAAATGTAACTTGCCCGCAATTAATATTTTAATAAAATGAATAAAGGAACAGTAAAGTTTTTCAATGAATCAAAAGGATTTGGGTTCATAAAAGACGCCGACTCTTCAAAAGAGTATTTTGTACATTCAACCGGACTTAAAGAAAATATCAGGGAGAATGACTCAGTAACTTTTGATTTGCAGGAAGGAAAAAAAGGATTAAATGCAGTAAATGTTAAACTGGCTTAGTTTAATAATAAAATCTCATTTTAACTTCATCCCGCTTTATGCGGGATTTTTTTTGCTGTTTTTTAATACAGAAGCTCTTAATTTGAATTGGCACAATATTCATCTGTAGTATGTTAAAAAAATAACGATCCAGCTTCAAACCACATCGTTATTCAATTTTTTACCTTTTTATTTTGCTTTTTCCCTGTATTGTTTATCGGCAAAATAAGCAGCTACAATGAGCACAAAAACCACTGCCAGCGCCACATAAACTCCGGTTGGAACTGGTGCCGGTTCGCCCTGCGCGTACGAATGTAATCCCGAGAGATAGTAGTTTACGCCAAAATAGGTCATCAGTACCGAGCCAAAACCCACAAGCGCCGCAGTGCTCATGGCAAAACTCCCTTTAAATCCGGGTATTTTGTGCATGTGGCTGATAAATGTGTAAACCAGAACAGTAACCAATGCCCAGGTTTCTTTGGGGTCCCAGCCCCAATAACGGCCCCAGCTTTCGTTGGCCCAAACACCACCCAAAAACGAACCGAGCGTAACCATTATCAACCCGATAATCAGCGAAATATCGATGATGTTTACCAGTTCTTTTATCGTCAGGTTAATACGGGCGGAATTATTTTGGTTTCTTAAAACCATTAAAATCAGGTTCATAGCTCCCAGCAGTGCGCCAACGCCCAAAAATCCGTAACTCGAAGTAATGATGGCCACGTGCACAATCAGCCAGTACGATTTCAATACCGGTACAAGCGGTGTAATCTCGGGGCTCATCCAACTCATGCCGGCCACCATTAATGTAAGCCCGGCAAGTAAAGTGGTCATCGAAAGTGTGATTTCCGAACGCCGGGCAAATAATACACCTGCCAAACAAGTTGCCCAACTGATAAATACCATCGATTCGTAGCCATTGCTCCACGGCGCATGTCCCGAAATATACCAGCGGATGCCCAGTCCGGCGGTTTGAAAAACAAAGAGAATAACAACAAGTCCAAGTGTCATTTTTCTGATGTTGGCCAACCCGATATTGGGTTTGAAAATGTTGATAAGGTTTACAATCAGCATCAGCAAACCCAAAAACATAAAGATTTTTGAGAGCTTGCCAAAGATATTCAGGTTGATGTATAAAACTTCGAAATTAATTTTAGCTGCCGGCGGAATAATCTTTGTTCCCTCGGTTTGCTGGTATTTAATCAGCCGGTTGAGTAAACCTGAAGCAGCAACCCAATCTTTTTTCTGTACCGCGGCCAAATATCCAGTAAGCGAATTGCGTGCAAAAGTTTCGCCTTCGGTACCCAGCATTGTAGCATCTTTCAAAGCAATCCATTTGTGATTATCATCACCCGGAACAGGGAAGATGGTAAGAAAATTGCCGCTAAAAACTTCCATCAGAATGTTTACACGTTCATCCACATTCATAATTTCCTTATCCAGCTTATTCCGCTGGTTTGGCTTTTTCTCATAAGCGGCTGTAACCAGGGCTCCCATTCTGTAATTTCCGGCTGCATCGAACATCGACCTGAATGAAGCATGACTGCCACTGATATTCAGCATTCTTCGCAACTCGGGATTGGCAATTTTTATTATGGATTCATCCTGCCATTTCGAAGGATTCACCTGCATATCGAGAAACATTTCGGCGGGTGTGATACCTTCCCACACATTTTTTTTGGTCACTTTCCGCACAATTTCAGAGGCAATGGTATTTACCGGTTCCACGCGGCCCTTCTGGGTTTGTATCAGTAATTTACTGAAATCAGAAACATGTTTGCTATTGTATTCAGTATTCTGGGCTGTTGCATTTAAACCAATGAAAATACCCACAATCAGTACAGCAAAAAGCTTCTTCCGTTCTGCCCTCAATTTTCCCGAATTCTTAATCAGTGATTTAATGCGGCTGTTTTTATTGAAAAAGATGAAAACCATTCCAATGGCCATTATCAGGTAGCCAATGTATGTTACTGTTGTACCAATCGCATCGTGATTTACTGAAAGAATTGTGCCTTGTTCATCGTGGTCGTATGACGATTGAAAAAACCTGTATCCTTTGTATTTCAAAATGTTATTCATAAAAATGCGAAATGGTTTCTCAGTGGCGCCATCTTTCAGAATTACTTCACTTGCATACGATGACGGACTGTTTGAGCCGGGATATCTTTCTAACTGAAAATCTTTCAGGTAAATTGAAAATGGAACTTCGATGATTTTTGAACCATAAGAAATTACAACTTCAACACCCTCAATTTCGGTAGTAACCGGTTCGCCAATTTCGCCTTTTGTGCCAAACACGTTGATTACACGGGTTGTATTACCAACACTGACCTCTGCCCTGAAAGCATCTTTCATTGCACCTTCAGCATTCTGAACATATTGCAGCTTTGCAATTCCTTTTGAGAGGTATTGTTTTACAGCAAAACTTACATCGCCCAAACTGTAAGCTTTTTGCGTGCTGATTTCAAAAACCGAATCAGGCGCAATCACGCCGGGTTGTTGTCCCATCATTTCCAATACAGTAATGGTATCAGTCGATTGTGCGAAAAGCACCCCGTTTTGCATGAACATCCTGATTCCATTGTTCACAGGCTTATCAAACCCCAATTCGAGGATGCCGTGTTTCTTTGTTTCACCGGGCTGCAAAAGAAAATCTGTTCTTCTTGTTTCGTTTTCAACAACAATCATTGCAATCAGCGGGCTTCCTGCCGGGTCAGCTTCCAGTATTTCCTCTGCTGACGGCACAAATCCTATATTTTTAACCCTTACCTGTTTTTCTCCGGCGTTTAATTTCGAACTGTAGCTATTGGCAGTATAAGGCGAGAACAGAACCTGTTTTTCGTGATTAACAGTTTCGCTGCCAGCCGTAGCCTGTACTTTAATAAAAGTGGGTTCCGAAATAATAATATTTGATGCAGCATTTTCCCTGATGTGCATGGTTCCTTCGTACCCCACGTAACGTGTCAGTGCAGCACCAACAAAAATTATTACAAACGAAATGTGAATGAGAAATCCGGGCCAGCGTTTTTGCTGGATCAAATTATTGGTAAAAATACTGCCGACAAGATTTACGCACATTACAAGTAACAAAATCTCGAACCAAAGGGCGTTGTAAATCAATATTTTAGCAGTGGTAGTGCCGTAGTCGTTTTCAATAAAAGTGGCGTACCCGATTGACACTGCAAAAATGGTGACAAGCATGCCTGTAAAAAACATGGAGAAAAAAAACGAAACAAATTTTTTCATACAGTAAGTAGTTTTCTATCTATAATAATCAAGATTGCAGGGGAGTTACAAAAAAATTCCTTTGCCCGATGAAAAGCAAAGGAATTTAAACAATCCGCTTCTGCCTGAATTATTTTTTCAGGGTTGGGTCGGGGTGGGCAACAGCTTTGCTGAATTCGGCAAAATTCCACGGTTTTTTGGCTTCTTTGTGACCAGCTGGTTTTTTACCAAGATGGCATTCTTTGCAAGTAGCTTCAGTTGGGTCAACCATACCTTTGGCCAGCGCCTGTTCGCGGTTTTTCATCACAGCAGCTGTTTTGTACATACTGCCCGGTCCGTGGCACGATTCGCATGATACGCCTTCTTCAACTTTAATAGTTGCAAGCAAACTTTTGTTTACACTGCCGGCTGTTGAGTGGCATTTCAAACATTCAGGATTTTTCTTGTCAGCATCTTCAAGTTTTGCATAAGCCTGGGCATGACCCGATTTTTGCCATTGTGCATACTGAGCTCCTTTTTCAGGTTTATTGTGGCACATTTTACATCCGTTTGCACCGATGTATTTTGCCTGAGAATAACCTGCCATGCTGATTGTTAAAGCAAATCCTAATACAAGCATTAATCTTAAGTACTTCATTTTAAAAAGATTTTAAGGTTGATATTAAATTTAATTCATAATTTTTTGTTGTCTAAATATGCATTATTTTTTAAAAACTGCCAAAAGGTTAAATCATGTAAAATATTGATTTAATACAATGCTGAGTGGCAGCTTGAACACAACTCGGTTTGCCATGCATCACCAATATCCACGGGGTGCCTGAATGTGAGAACCTCGTTGGGGCCGGCATAAAATGCGCTGTCGCCAATGGTTTGTGCTTTAATATTGTGGCATAAATTACAATCTTTTGAAATTACTTTCCCTTGTTCTGTGGCGTGCCGGTTGTTGTGGCAGCGGTAACACCCATCCGACTCCATGTGCCCAAGATTATTGGGATATGCCTTCCAACTCGCTTTCATAAACGGGAAAATATTGTTTGCATATCCGTTCTGAATTTCAGCAATTGCAGCATCAACATCCGCTTTCCGGTTCTGCATAATGTCAGGATAGTTTGAATTGTAATATTCTGTAACAACCGATTGAATTGCCATGAAAGCACTGTCTTTGGTTGAATATTCGGGATACAATGATTGCATAGCTAATGATTTAATTCCGGGTAACGTCTTTGAAATTTTTCCGTCGGCCATTGATTTGTCGATAAAGTTTTGTGGAGCATTGTAGTTGTGCGACGGACGATTATGGCAGTCTAAGCAATCCATCACCCGGGTTTCAAGCGAATCGATTTTAGTCTGGCTTAATCCAAGATCGTTATCGATATAAACATAGCTTTCGCCGGTTTTTGTGTTGGTAAAGCGCACCCACGGAATTACCTGGCGGTTACCTTCAAGTGGTTTGTATTCAATTTTTACTTCGGGGCTGATGTGTTGGTGAATTCCTTTCACTACGCCTTCGTTGGTTGTTCGCGTACTTGTTTTTACCAACATCTGAAGCATAACTTCGGTGTTGATGTCGTCGGTCAGGAATGAGTGTTTCACCCTGAGTTTATCGTCATAAAACTTTTGCGGCCAGTGGCAATGTTCGCAGGTTTCCTGTGCAGGGCGCAAATTGGCAATCGGGGTGGGGATGGGTTGCGGATATTTTTTTGCAATAACCGAGTAAACCTGGTACAGGCCCGATAATTTACTTTTTACATACCAACCGGCACCTTCACCCACATGGCATTCAACACAGGCAACACGTTCGTGAGCCGACCCGTGGTAAGTTGTAAACTCTGGTTCCATCACATTGTGGCACAATTTACCACAAAACTCTACCGATTCGGTGTAATGAAAAGCTTCGTAACTTCCGATAGATGAAATAATAAGCAGAACCACTGTGCCAACAATAAAAATAATTCCGGCATTTCTTGTTTCTGCCGAGTTAAAATCGATTACCGGCCAGTTCAGTTCTTTACCTTCCTGTTTTGCTTTGCGGGCTCTTTTCCTGTTGATTCGCATTCCTATCGGAATCATAAGCAAGCCGATTATCATGAACCCGGGCAGAATGATATAAATAAAAAGTCCGATGTAAGAGCCACCAAATCCAAAAACGGTGTTCAGCAGAAAAAGCGTAAAAATTATGACAAGATTAAACATTGCAAGTACTGCACCCGAAATCGAAATCCAGTTTCGTATTGATAATGGTAGCTTCATAACAATCAGATTTAATGAAACAAGAGTGAGTAAATAATCAACACCGCCAGAATAGTTCCGACACCTAAAGCCAGGTACCCGAATATTTTTATCAATTTCATTTTGGTTGGTGAGAACTCAGTTTCAATTGTATATTTTTCAAGTTTACCCGATTTTACAAGACGTTCGTAATCGCGTGGTCTGTCGTGTTTGTATTCTTCGAGCGGAACATGCCCTGTAAAAATTACAGTATCCATCGGGAACGATTCGGGCCGTAAATGGGTATTAAAGAAGTGGATTGTAAATATAAATACTACGGCCAGAAGCGCTTCGTCGCTATGAATAATCTGGGCTACATTAATCAGCCAACCGGGCAGAAATTTGGTAAAAATTTCAGGAAACCAAAGCATCAGTCCGGTTGAACCGATAACAACAACACCCCAGAATACAGCAAAATAATCGAACTTTTCCCAGTAGGTCCAGCGTCCGTAATCCGGCCTCGGTCCAATGCCGATAAACCAGCGGATCGACGCCCAGAAATCTTTTAAATCCTGCTTGTTAAACATGAGTGTATTGTTTCCGAATATGAAGTTTTTCAGTTTGAGTCCCTTCGATTTTTTTAGCTTGAAAAGTGAAATAACGTGGTAGATGAAATATCCGAAAGTCATAACAGCTGCAATACGATGGAGTACTCCTGCAACTTGTGCGCCTCCGATCAATTTCGCCATCAGTTTTGCCCAGTCCATGTATGAGAATTTCAGTATCATGCCTGTTAATGCCAAAGTGATAAAGCTTACAATGACAAAAATGTGTGTGATGCGCTGTGTTTTCGAAAATCTGCGTATGTAAACCTGACGACCTTCAATTTTCGGATGTTCACGCTTTTTTATCATATGACCTATGGAACGTGGCAGCCAAAGCAGTGTATGCAATCCGAAAATCAGGAAAACGCTGAGCAGGAGTGAAGTCATAGCCCAGAATGTATAATAGAGCCACGGAAATTCCTCCTTATTATAGTGGGTGGCGTGGGTCAGGTAGCCAGTAAATTTCATGTTGGCATCGGTGTGGCATTTCTGACATGTTTTCACAATATTTCGTGGACCAATGGTTGATTTTGGGTTGTCCATTTTGTAAATATTGTGCGCCCCGTGGCAGTCGGAACAACTTGCAGCCTGGCTATGTCCCAGTTGATGCGCTTTTCCATGATAGGTTTCAAGATAGGTTTCGGCAAGTTGTTCATGGCACTTTCCGCACTGAACGGTTATTTGCGAAGTAAACCTGTCGCTTTTTACATTGGCAATATTATGCGCAGTATGGCAGGTTTCACAGGTTGGCAATTTCAGGTCTGTTTGTCCGGCTTTGTAACCATGGTCGCTATCCATAAACTGGTCGTAAATACCTTTATGACATTTGCCACAGGTGGCTGCCAAATTATTTGGGTGAACCGAAGAACGTTCATCGGCTTGTTTTAAATTGAGGTGAGTGGTGTGACAGTCGGTACAAATGGCGGTTGAGAGCAATCCTTTTTCTTTCAGACTTAATCCGTGCACACTTGTTGAATAATCATGCAGTGCATCTTTTTCGTTTAACTCGGTTCCAATTAATGCTTTGCCATTATTCTGATGACATTTGCCACAAAGCGCCGGAACTGCGGAACGGAACACAGGCGAAGTTTCGTCGTTTTTCGATTTTACCAGGTGAGTGCCATGACATTCAGTACAATAGGGTGCATTTTCCATTTTGCGGTCGTATGCCTGACCGTGACCACTCGATGCATAAATATCGGCTACCTCGGCATGACAGCTTGAACAGTCAACCTTTTCGGCAGTTTCACAAGGACGCGTAATATTGGGAGTAATATCAGAGTGACATTTTACGCAGGTAATACTTTTATGAACCGAACTGGCAATTGGAACAACATCAACTTTCAAAGAAACCTGTTTCCCATCAACCATTTTGTGCACATTGTCTTTTTCGTGACAAACAAGGCAGGTTCTGTCAGTAATGTTATCGAGCACATTTCTGAGTTCAACCTTGTGTGGCGGGTGACAATCGGTGCAGGCTGGTATTGCTCCCGGGCTTTTTTCCCAAAGCGTTTTATTGATAATTTTTACATGCACATCTTCAATCCGGGCATGACAAGTCATACAGGTGGCAGCAATGTTTTTGCGTGAAACCGAAGAATTCAGGTTGGTGTGAGGAAGAATTTTATGATTGCCATGACAATCATTACAAGTTGCTGTAACTGTCAGACCCTTTTCATACAATCCAATTCCGTGTGTGCCCTGGCTGTAGTTTTCGAGAATATTGTGCTGCGACACATTATAACCTCTTGAAACCGGTGCTCCTTCGCGGTGACACTGTCCGCAAAGTACCGGTATGTTCATTTTGTATGTTCTTGATTGCGGATCTTTTCGGGTTAAAATCTGGTGTGAACCATGACATTCTTTGCAAGTTGGAGCATTATGATCGTTTCGTTTATAAGCAGCACCGTGAATGCCTTCCATAAACTCGGTCATCGCTCCGTCGTGACAATCGCCACAATTTACCGGGGTCATATTTTCAGGGTGCGGAAAATCAGTAACAGCAGCTTCCGAATGGCAAAAGGTACATTCGAGTGAGCTATGAACTGATTTATTCAGTGCATCGGGTTTTACATACAACGATATTTTTTTGCCTGCCCTCATTTTGCTTAATTCAGGGTCGTTGTGGCACGATAGGCAATCGTCGTTGGTTTGTCCGTAAACAACTGGGTTTGATATGAAAAGTAGTAACAGTAAAAAGATGCTGTAATTACTCAATAAGCTGTTCAATCCTTTTGGCGAAGTGAATCGGGAAAACAGAAGGAAGTTGGTATTTATTTTCTTCATAAAATTTCAAATTAGATTCACTTCACATCTTTATTAATGAATATTATGCCATCCGTTGATGATACTTTTAAAATTTTCAGCAGGATTTTTTCCAATAGAAGCTACATAAAGGTGAATAATTAAAAATACAGAGATGAGAAAACCAACTGCTGAATGGGCAACTGCAGTAACCAAAACCCCACTAAAAGAATAAATACGGTCGATTATTATTTCCGGAAATAATAAGGCGAAGCCTGAGATAATTACAAAGGGTACAAAAAGATACATAACAACCACATAAGAAATCTTTTGCAGCGGGTTAAATTTTCTTTTTTCAGATAAAGGAAAAGGATGTGATGCACCTTTAAACATTCCAAATGCATAATATTGAGCTTGTTTCATTAATCTTTTCAGAAAACCTTTGGGCTTAATGAGGTAAAAGTTAATATTATTTGTGGCAATGTTTCCGATAAAAAACAACAGATAATTCAGGGTTAAAACAACACCTGAAATATTATGCAAATTCACAGCTAACTGAAATTCGATGAACGAATTCTCTACGCCCCACTGCATTGAAATTCCCGTGATTATGAGCAGAATAATTCCCACTGCATTTATTCCATGCCAGATACGCAGCCAAAGAGGGTAAAAATATAATTTGGTATTTCCTGAATTCATAATTCTATTTCTTTAAATATCTGAAGATTAAATGAATTAACATCGCGCCAATTGCCATAAAAAAGATAATGTAACTAAGTTTTTTCAGCAGCGGGAATTGTTGCGCCCCAATCACATACGACTGATTCGTAAAAATTGATTTAACCGACGAACTATCGCTTCTGCTTTGCAGGTTAGCATATTTATATAGCGATGCCTTTAGTCTTGAATCGGAATTATGACATTCAACACATTTTCTCACAGCCAGCTCTTTTTTAAGAATATTATGCGAAACCATTAATGTGTCAGTAACTTCGGTATGACACTCAATACAGCGCACATTCTTAAAATGTAATTCCTGGTTGGGCAACCACTCGTGTATTTGTACAATCTTCGGATTTTCGTGCCCCGAAATCATTTCATAACGATTCATATCATTATGACACGATAAACAAAGGCTGTTACTGTATGCAACAATCTCCTGGATACTCCCACTGTTGCGTGCTGTTGGTTTATAGGTGTGCTGGTTGTGGCAGCTTGCACAAGAAAAATGTTCGCCACTTACTTGGAAATGAACACTCTTTTTAAATTCTTCATCAATTCTTTCAAACTGATATTGTGCATAGGTGGGGTCGCCTCCATGGCAATCAAGACAACTGCTCATGGGTTGCAGTTTCAGTTTGCCATCGTGTGGATAAATTGTGTAATCGTACGAATGACAATCAGTACAATCAAACGTTTTGTGTACACCGATTCTGATAGCTGTTGTGTCCATAATGTAATATGGATTCATCAATCTTTTTTGATCGGCGTTTGTTATTTCATTAAAAAATGAGATTATCTGTGATGAGTGACATTTTAAACATGCATGATTTTTGGGATCGTCATACGGCGTTTGAGCCACAACAGAAAATCCAATAATTGAGAAAAATAACAAAATGGTAAAAGGTAATTTTTTCATTTCAATAATATTGTAAGAGAAAGAGGTAAAACCACGCTAAATAATTTTACCTCTTTGTCAATCAGATATTTAATTAATTTTCATTATTCATATCAGAATGCCCATAACCGTGTAATTGTAAAACCAATAGCGATTCCGCTTTTATCAAATCCAGCCCTGTTGTACATCATGTTTTCCTGAGGAATCATACTTGGTGCATTACTAACGTATAACTGGAAAGCATGGGTAAACGTTGAAATTTGCCATCCAATTGCCATATTTGGTTTGTAATTTGGTATCACAGTTTGTTCAGAAATATTCTGAATTTTTAATGGAGCATTATAATTTACAGTAATTGATGACTGCGGACTGATTTTAATTCTTCCGAGTGCATGCAATCCGATTAAATCGTGGTTATCGTCCCAGTTTGCAAGGTTATAATGAGTGAAACTTGCACCACCCTGTACGGATAACCATTCAGTAAATTTTCGGCTAATCATTAATTGCGAAAAATAGGAGATGCGATCATTAAATTTCACAGTTTCCGGAAGGTCTTCGCCTTTTGTAGTAACAATCTGCCCCGTTCCAAAAGCATCCTGTTCACGCCCGTCAATTCCTAAAACACCATAAACAGCAACTGAAACAGGCATTTTATTATCATCGGTTTGTTGTAAAATAAGATATTTTGCATTTAAATCGGAGAGCATTTTTCCTTTCGAAATACCAGCCCCGAGTTGCAGATTTTTCAGAGGTACATAGTCGAGTGCCAGCCTGATATTTGTGCCGGGACCATACATTCCGAAAAGATCGGAAATTCCATTTTCAACCGAAGCGAATTTATGCTGTATGGCAAATCCCAGCGTTTTTTTGTCGGCAACCATCGTAGTTTGGTCATCAACCAAATATGGACTTTCAAATGCGGTAACCGGATAAGATGCTGGTTCTTCGCTTTCAGTTTCCTGAGCAAAAGACAAACTAAAAACGAATCCTGTTAATAGTAAGAATAATATTATTTTTTTCATTTCATCCACTTTTTAATAGGTTAGTTATTTTTAGCGCCTTCCTGAATCCAGGTTAATATAATTACGGCTTCGTTTGCCGTATATTTTTTCCAGCTATGAACCGAAGTTGACGGGGCAGGGAAAGTATATATCGGACTCTGATCGGGTTTCGAAAGGTTTACCTGACCTGGTACTACCTGATTATATGATTTACCCGTTGACAGGTCAGGTGCAGTACCACCAGTGTTATGGCATGAAGCACATTTCGCGGTAAAAATTGGTTGAACCTGTGTGGCGTAACTAATCGGTTCACCTCCAGGGTTTGGATCGATTGTTTCTTCCGGAAGTATCCAGTTGTACTGGCAGCCGGCAAACATTACCATTACGAAAGAAATGAATATGAGTGATTTAAAAAATTTCATCATAGTTTTGATTAAATTTGAAATTCTGCGTGAACAGTTTTTCAGGATTGATTTGCGGAATACATTAATAAGACTAAAAAAAAGACCTCAGCAGAAGTCTTTTTTTTAATCTTCATAATATTAATAAGCTTGTAGTGCTTCAATAGAATTCAGCAACAATGCTTTAACATATTTTGGGTTGTGTGCACCTAAACTGCGGTCTTCTTCCAACCCAACCCAGTTAAAGAATGCTCTGGCTTGTGCCATCGGATAAGTTCCAACAACCGGTTCGTAAGCATTGTCGGCTTCAACAAATTCTACAACACCTAATTCAACCAGGCGGTCTCTTAACTGTACCAACAAGTGTTCTACTTCAGTCTGAACACCACCGTAATTGTAGTCTGTCATCTCAGAACCATGACATTCAACACATGCGCTGAGATTTGGTTTCCAGGTATGGCCACCACCTTTAGAACCGGCACTGTATGTTCCCATATGGCATCCAACACACGAAACAGCTTCAGAATTGTGTGATAAATGGAAGTTACTTCCGGCAGCAGGATACTGAACAGAACCTGCAATTTCTGCAAATCCTACACCTGCAACAACATTGGCCTGCGCACCGTGGTGCGGTCCGTAATGTGCACTTGTAATTTTAAATGTTTCTTCTCCCGGTTTAACTTTTAATGGTTCCGCTGTTCTTGACTGGTGACAATTGGCACAAAGGTTACTGTTGCCTTTTAAATCCATTGTTGTAGTTGGGTCAAACGCAGGGTGAATCGGATCGGTTAACCGAAGTGCATAATCTTTGGTCTCAAAAGATTTATGGATACCGTGGCAGGTATTACATTTCCATGCGGTTGGATTGGTAATGTCGCCCAATACAAGTCCGAAGGTTGCATATTGCGTGAAACCTTCGTGCGAGTGGCATTGCGCACAAGCTGCACGGCCACCTGCATAATCAACAGCAACGAGTCCGGCACGGTGAACTGACATGGCGAACTGAGCCTGAATTGCTTCCATCGATGTTCCCGAATGGCAGGCCAGACAGGTAACATTACCGTCAACACCATCAGTACCATCGGTACCGTCTGTGCCATCGGCTCCGGCTGGTCCCATCGGACCTTCCTTTACACAAGAAGTAGCAAGAAATGCAAAAATAAAACCAAGAAGAATGAATTGAAGTAATGATTTGTGTTTCATATCGCAAATAGATTAGATAAGGTTTTAAAACTATTTTTTTTAATAGGCTAAAAATACTCACTAACCTGTCTGCCTTAACACATTCGAAGGTGATATAAAAGGCTTACCAGAGTGATACAAAATAATACATTAATTGATAAATGTCAATCAACCGATAATGCTAATTTGTTTTAATGCAGGCTCATCTGAAATCTCAA
This sequence comes from Draconibacterium sp., assembly GCA_050179035.1. Classification (GTDB taxonomy): domain Bacteria; phylum Bacteroidota; class Bacteroidia; order Bacteroidales; family Prolixibacteraceae; genus Draconibacterium. The sequence goes on from JBFXFM010000038.1 coordinate 23,993, forward strand.
TTTCACTGGCATGAGTTTTTATCAGGTTCGATTCTTTAAACTGTTGAAGAATTCTGACAAGGCTTTCTTTTGTCATGTTTGACATATCAGCCAGTTCTTGTCGTGAAAGTGTTGTGGTAAAACGGTTTGATTTGTAAATTTCGTTTTTCAGATAGAGCAACGTATCGGCAACCCGCCCGGGCATATATTTCTGTGTAAGGCCAACCATTCTCGAAAGCAGGTAGTTATTTTGTCTTGTGTGGGTTCTTAGCAGTTCTACTGCAAACAGGCTGTTTTTTGTGAAAAGCTGGGTTAATTTTCCTGAATCAATTAAGCAACAAGTTACAGGTGTAATGGCAGTAATCGTAAAATGATGGATATTTCCGTTAAATAATCCTCCACCGGTAATAAAATCACCTTTGCCAATAATTTTTACAACCAGGTTTTTGCCTTTTTCTCCTTCGATAAAAATTTTAGCCAGCCCTTCTTTCATGCAAATTACGTAGGTTGAAGCTGTGTTTTGCTTAATAATTGTTTCGCCGGTCTTGTATTTTATTTGTTGTTTCTTGTCAACTAATAAATCAAGCTCATCGTCTGTCAGATTTTTAAAAATGTTCGATTCATCATCAACAAAACACGATGCATTACAACAGTTTAGCTTTTTACTACAGTCGTTACAAAATGTACAATCTTTTTCTTCCCCTAAAATCATGGTACGCCTTCACTTTAATTGTTTGCTGCCTGTAAAACCGATTTTGAAAGTTGCAACATACACTTTTGCTGTAACGAAAATATTGATTTTTATCAATTTCTAAGCATTAAAATGCAAAATGAAAATTAAACAAGAGTATAAAGTCTGAAAATTGGGGAGCGAACAGTCTTATATTATTGACTAAAAGATGTTATACTGAAATGGTGATTGTTTATAAAATTCTTGTACCTCTTCCGTTGGCTATATTTTCAGCATTTGTAATCAGCACTTCTTTAACACCTCTTTTCTTAGCTTTAAATGCGTTTTCGAGTTTTGGAATCATCCCTGAATTTACAATTCCCTGTGTTTTGTATTCTTCAAATTCAGCATAGTTCATTTCAAAAATCACAGAACTTTCATCATTTGGATTTGACAGAACACCTTTTTTTTCGAAGCAATAAAACAGAAAAACATTGAAAAATGCAGCCAGGTCAGCGGCAATCTCTGCAGCCATTGTATCAGCATTTGTATTCAGTAACATACCCTTTCCATCATGTGTAATTGGAGCTACCACTGGAACTACATTTTCGGCAAGCAGCAGCCGTAATTCGCGAGAGTTAACTTCTTCCACATCTCCAACAAAACCATAATCGACGGTTTGAACCGGGCGTTTTCTTGCTCTTACCAAACTTAAATCGGCGCCGGTAAGTCCCAGCGCATTGCAGTTGCGTGCCTGCAATCCGGCCACAATTTTTTTATTAACCAAACCCCCGTAAACCATGGTAACCACATCAAGTGTTGCTTCATCGGTAATACGACGACCTTCAACCATTTGAGTTTGAATGCCCAGCTTTTCACCAATCAGCGTTGCTGTTGAACCACCACCGTGTACCAGCATTTTATAACCCGAAATCCGTTTAAACTGATCGAGCAGCATATTCAGTGATTCAGGATTTTCAACAACCTTTCCGCCTACTTTTATGATGGTTAATCTGTCCATATTCAGTTTAAATTGATTTACAATTTTAAAAAGTTTTCGAGGATTTTTGCTCCAATTGTTCCGCTTTTTTCGGGGTGAAATTGTGTGGCGTAAAAATTATCACGGTGCAAAGCTGCGCTAAACTGACCGATATAATCGCAGGTGGCAATGGTGTGTTCGCCAACCGACGCATAATAGGAGTGCACAAAGTAAACGTAAGGGTTATCGAGATCGTTAAACAGCGGGCTTTTCAGATTATGAATTTTGTTCCAGCCCATGTGAGGTACTTTTGTAATAAATTCTTCACCGGGTTTTGGAAGAAACCGCTGCACCTTTTCATTAAAAATGCCAAGGCAATCGGTGTCGTTTTCTTCTGAATAAGAACACATTAACTGGAGTCCGAGGCAAATCCCCAAAACTGGCTGTTTTAGTGAAACAATGAGTTTATCAAGACCTTTATTCCGCAGGTAATCCATTGTGGTACTGGCTTCGCCAACACCCGGAAAGATCACTTTATCCGCATTTCTGATTTTGTCGTGGTCGTCGGTAACCCCGGCATCAATGTGCAGCCTGTTTAAGGCATTTTTTACTGATTCAATGTTTCCGGCATTGTATTTAATGATTACAATTTTCACGTATTTTATTTTTTGTCAGGTGTTTATCTTTTCTGGAAAATCCAGCAACCAAAATCAAGAATCCAGTATCCGGATTTCATCATCATTTCTTCAGCAGCAAGTCAATTACCTCTTTCATTTCGTTGAATTCCTGTTCGTTATACAATCGTGTGAGGTAAACAATTTTACCGTTTTTGTCGATTATCACATTGCGTGTAACCCCTGCTTTCGGGGCGGCAAAAGTGTAAAATATTTTTCCGGCGGGGTCAAGTGCCAGTGGGTAAGTGACTTTTATATCCTCTGCAAATTTTTTCACTTTATCGAGTGGTTCGTCCAAATCGATTCCGTAAAGTGCGAAGTTTTTGTTGTTTTTGTGCTTTTGCCATATTTCGTTTTCAATGTGCGGCATCTCTTTCCGGCAAACCGAACACCAGCTTGCTGTAAACTGTAACATCACCACTTTGCCTTTCAAATCCGATGTTTTTACAGTTTTGCCGTCAGCCAATGTAAACTCAATTTCGGGGAGTTGTTGCCCTGACTGAACGATATAACCATACTCAGGCGGAATATTTTGCTTAGGAATTTGAGTTAATTGTGCATATCCCTGAATCAATAATAGATTGAATAGCAAAGCTGTAACCCAATTTTTCATTTTCAAATTTTCATTTTTAATTAAAAACCACAGTCCGGTTTTTATACACCAGAATTTTTCGTTGAAGGTGTTTGTACACCGCCTGCGAAAGTACAATTTTTTCGAGATCGCGCCCTTTGCGTATTAATTTTTCGACTGTGTCGATGTGGCTGCAGCGGGTAACATCCTGTTCAATGATTGGCCCGGCATCGAGTTCCGAAGTTACATAGTGACTTGTAGCGCCAATAATTTTTACACCGCGCTGGTGGGCTGCATGATACGGTTTTGCCCCCGCAAATGCGGGCAAAAACGAATGATGAATATTGATGATTTTGTTGGGAAACTGGTTGATAATGTCGGGCGAAAGTATTTGCATGTACCGGGCCAGCACAACGAAATCGATTTTGTACGCTTTCAACAACTCAATTTCAAGTTTTTCCTGTTCAGCTTTATTAACAGCATCAATCGGAAAATAATGGAAATCAACGCCAAACCGCTCTGCCACAGGTCTCAGTGTTTCGTGGTTGCTAATAATTAACGGCAGTTCAACATCCCATTCTCCAGCAGTGTAACGCGCCAGAATATCGAACAAACAGTGCGGCATTTTCGATACAAAAAGCGCCATTCGCGGAATGTCGTCGGGCAGATAAATACGCCAGTACATCTGCAATGAGCGTGCAATCAGCGTATCAAAATACTCCCCGATTTTATCGGATGGAATGGCAAAATTGTCGAGTTCCCACTCAACCCGCATATAAAAAATGCTTTCCTGACGGTCAACATGCTGGTCGAGGTAAATAATATTGCCGTGATTTTTGTTCAGAAACTCGGTTACAGTAGCCAGAATTCCCTGCCTGTCGGGGCAGTGAATCAGCAAAATGGCTGTATTTTTTTTCTCGCGTAATGGTTTTATTGTTTTCATAAAACTCCTTTCGTTGAGGGAAGTTCAAAATTAAAAACATCTCTTCTGATGGCCGTTTTTATGGCTTTTGCAAAAGCTTTAAAAATGGCTTCAATTTTATGGTGTTCGTTGGTTCCTTCGGCTTTGATGTTGAGGTTGCAAAGCGCCGTGTCGGAAAACGATTTAAAAAAGTGCATAAACATTTCGGTTGGCATGTCGCCCACTTTTTCGCGTTTGAATTCGGTTTCCCAAATCAGCCAGGGCCGACCGCCAAAATCGATGGCTGCCAATGCAAGACAATCATCCATCGGCAGACAAAAACCGTAACGTTCCATACCGAGTTTGCTTCCCACTGCTTTTCTGAAAGCTTCGCCCAAAGCAAGCGCAGTGTCTTCAATGGTGTGGTGCTCGTCAACTTCGAGGTCGCCTTTTACTTTAATTGTAAGGTCAACTCCGGCATGACGTCCGATTTGGTTTAACATGTGGTCGAAAAAATGAAGCCCCGTTGAAATATCGCAAACCCCCGAACCGTCGAGATTCAGCTTGATTTGAATGCCTGTTTCCTTGGTTGAACGCTCAACAATGGCGGTTCTTTCCGGCGAAGCAACACACGCATAAATATCATCCCAATCGGTCGAAATCAAGGCGCAATGTTCTGAAAGATTTTGTTTTTCAAGTTCTTCAGCAAGGCTGCCATCATTAATCAGAATTCCTTTGGTTCCCAGGTTTTTGGCTAACTGAATATCGGTTACCCGGTCGCCAATTACAAACGAATTCTCCAAATCGTATTCGTCATTCAGATAATGTGTGAGCATTCCTGTTCCGGGTTTGCGGGTCGGCAGATTTTCGTGCGGAAAACTGCGGTCGATACAAATTTCATCAAAAACAACACCTTCGTTTTCAAAGGCTTTCAGCACAAAATTGTGAACCGGCCAGAATGTATTTTCAGGAAACGAGGCTGTTCCCAGGCCATCCTGGTTGGTTACCATCACTAACTTGTAATCGAGATTTTTCTGAATGAGAAACATATTTCGGAAAACACCCGGAAGAAATTCAAGTTTTTCAAAAGAATCAATCTGCTCGTCGGCAGTTTCAAAAATCAGCGTTCCGTCGCGGTCGATAAAAAGTATTTTTTGTTTCATTTTTACAGCTGATTTAAAGTTTTCAATGCATTTAACAACAGGTTGTTTTCTTCAGGCGAACCGATGGTAATGCGTAAGCAGCCCGCGCAAAGATTCACTTTTGAACGGTCGCGTACAATAATCCCGTTTATTACAAGCTGCTGGTACATTCCGGGTGCGTCGTCAACAGCAACCAGCACAAAATTGGCATCCGAAGGATAAACTTTCTGCACAGTTTCAAGCTTTTTCAACTCTTCCGAAACTCTCTTCCGCTCGCCGATTAAGGTCGAAACCCAGTTTTCAACTTCGGTTTTGTTTTCGAGCAGTTCGAGCGCTTTTTGCTGGGTGAGAATATTCAGGTTGTAGGGGTATTTAATTTTATTCAGCACGGCAATGATTTCGGGCGATGCAAACGCCATTCCGAGCCGGATTCCGGCCATTCCCCATGCCTTCGAAAGCGTTTGCAGCACCAAAAGGTTTTGATGTGCTTCGAGGTCGGGCACCAACGAATTTTCTGGCGAGAAATCGATATAGGCTTCGTCAACAATTACAATTCCTTTAAAATTGCGCACAATGTGCAACATTGCCGAACGACTGAGATTGTTTCCACTCGGGTTGTTGGGCGAACACAGAAAAATAAGTTTTGTGTGTAAATCAACCGCGTGTAACACATTCATGGGGTCGAGTACAAACCCGGGTGAAAGTGACACTTTCCTGATTGCCACATTATTAATGTTGGCTGCCACCTGGTACATTCCGTAAGTTGGGTCAATAGTAACGATATTGTCGGTTTCGGGTTCGCAAAAGGCGCGAATCAGCAAATCAATGGGTTCGTCGCTTCCGTTACCTAAAAAAATCTGTTCGCGGCTCACTCCTTTGATATCAGAGATTTTGCGCTTCAACATTTTTTGCAGTGGGTCAGGGTAGCGGTTGTACGGCTCATTAAATGGGTTTTCGTTGGCATCCAGAAAAACCTTTCCATCGCCACTAAACTCATCGCGTGCAGAAGAGTAGGGAACCAGGTTTTTAATATTCTTTCTGAGTAGTTTGTTTAAATTCATAATATATTTTGATATTACATTTTATTTGAGTTTGTTATTTGCATTTTTGAAACATGAATAGCAATGAGGAGACTTTGGAGGTTGAAGTAACCAATATTTCAACGCATGGATTTTGGTTGATGCATGGCGATGATGAATTCTTTTTGTCGTTCAATGAATTTCCCTGGTTTAAAAATGCCCGGATATCTGAAATTACGGATGTTAAAATGCTACACGGGAAGCACCTTTTCTGGGAAAAACTCGATATTGATTTAACTTTTAGCATGATTCAAAATCCACAGGATTATCCTTTAATTTCCAAATAATCAATTTTTTAATCGTATTGAAACAGCATTTTTGTGTGCATCAAGCAATTCAGCGGTAGCCATTTTTTCAATAGCCGGGCCAATGTTTTTTAGTCCTTCAAAAGAAATTTGCTGAAAGGTAATCTTTTTCATAAAACTATCGAGATTTACACCACTGAACGACCGTGCCCAGCCGTTTGTTGGCAGCGTATGGTTGGTTCCCGAGGCATAATCGCCGGCGCTTTCAGGTGTGTAAGCACCCAGAAAAACCGAACCCGCATTTACAACCTTTTCAGCAACAGCTTCAAAATTGGCCGTGTTAAGAATCAGGTGTTCGGGCGCATATTCATTAATCAAATCCACCTGGTCTTCCATTGATTCCAAAACAATGCTGACACTGTTTTCCAATGCTTTTGCTGCAGTTTGTTTTCTTGGCAGTTTTTCGAGTTGAATTTTTATTTCGCCCAGAACACTTTCAATTACTTTTTCTGAACCTGCAACAAGCACAACCTGGCTGTCGGCGCCGTGCTCAGCCTGCGACAACAAATCGGATGCAACAAAAGCCGGATTGGATGATTCATCGGCCAAAACCAGTACTTCCGAAGGACCGGCCGGCATATCAATGGCAACATCGGCGATGCTTACCAATTGCTTAGCAGCAACCACATACTGGTTTCCGGGGCCAAAAATCTTTGAGGTTTTTGGCACCGTTTCTGTTCCATAAGCCATTGCACCAATCGCTTGTACACCGCCCAATTTGAAAACATTTGCCACGCCCGAAATTTTGGCAGCATATAAAATTGCAGGGTTAATTTTTCCTTGTTTATCGGGTGGCGAGCACAGTACAATCTCGCGGCAACCCGCAATCTGCGCGGGTATTGCCAGCATCAAAACGGTTGAAAAAAGCGGAGCGGTTCCGCCAGGAATATACAAACCCACTTTTTCGATGGGCACCGATTTTTGCCAGCAGGTTACACCCGGCATTGTTTCAGTTTTTTTCAATACTGAAAGCTGCGAAGCATGAAATTTCAGGATGTTTTCGGCTGCAAGTGCAATGGCATCTTTCAATTCAGCGTCAACCAGTTGTTCGGCTTCTGCAAATTCTGCTTCCGATACTTTGAAATTTTGCAAGTCAACACCATCAAACTTTAGTGTATATTTTTTCAGGGCAGCGTCGCCGTTAAGTTTTATCTCGTTCAACACAGGTTGTACTATTGCAAACAATGCTGAAACATCGAAAACCGGTCGTTTCAGAATTTCGGGCCAGTCAATTTTTTTCGGATTGATGTATGTTTTCATTTTTTTTAGAAGTGAGATTTTAGTACTAAGTACCGAGTATCAAGTATCAAGTATCAAGTATCCAGCATCAAGTATCAAGTATTCAGCATCACTCTTTTTTCTCATATACTAAATACTTTGTACTTCTTGTCTGATTAAAAAATCATCTTTTCAATCGGAATCACCAAAATTCCTTCGGCACCGGCTTTTTTCAGTTTGCCAATCACTGTCCAGAAATCGTTTTCTTCAATTACCGAATGCATCGAACTCCAGCCCTGAGTTGCCAGCGGAACAACCGTCGGACTTTTCATGCCGGGCAACAGCGCTGCAACATCCTGAATCTTTTCGTTGGGTACGTTCAGCAAAATATACTTTTTGCCTTTGGCCCTCTGCACCGATTCGAGCCTAAAAATAAACTCATCAAGAAGTTCACGTTTTTCAGCTGAAAGATTGGGGTTTGCAACCAAAACAGCTTCTGATTTCAGTACAACTTCAACCTCTTTTAACCGGTTGCTCACCAGAGTTGAACCCGAACTTACAATGTCGAAAATGGCATCGGCCAGCCCGATTCCAGGTGCAATTTCAACTGAGCCGGTAATCACATGAACTTCAGCATAGATATTATTTTCTGCAAGATATTTTTTCAGAATAGCGGGGTAGGAGGTAGCAATTTTTTTGCCATTGAAAAAGTCCAGCCCGTTGTACTCCATCGATTTGGGAACAGCCAGCGACAAGCGGCATTTACTAAAACCCAGCCGTTTTACAATTGTAACGTTTTCGCCTTTTTCAAGCATCTCATTTTCGCCAACAATGCCAAGGTCGGCAACACCATCGGCAACGGTTTGCGGAATATCATCGTCGCGCAGAAAAAGTGCATCAATCGGAAAGTTTTTCGATTCGGCAATCAGCGTTCTCCTGCCAATATTCAGGTCGATTCCGGCTTCCTGAATCAGTTGCATCGAATCTTCGTTGAGTCTGCCTTTGGTTTGAATCGCAATTTTTAATCTGTTCATTTTAATTTTTTTATTAATATTTTTTTCTTTCTCCTCCTCTTGGGAAGCCGGGTGGGGCTCCATAACAAAAAAGGCTTACCACCGGGTAAGCCTTCTTTTAAAATATCTTTTGTTTTATGCAAAAAAATTACAGCCTACCCTGAGATTGGAATCTACCATGATGGCCGTGATGAAATTTTGCAGTTGTCATTCATTAAATTTTGTTGCACAAGTATAAACATAAATTTGAAAAACTGACAAAACCCCAGTCTTTTAAGTTCGGTTTGTTAATTTTTTCTTCATTTCTCATAATATTTTGAAAATTGCAATCGGTTGCATACATTTGAAATCTCATTTAATTTATGATATTTTAATCAATAACTAAAAACTAAATCTGATGCGAAAACACTTAATTTTACTGGTTTTACTGATGACATCCCTTAGTTCGGTTCACGCACAAAAAGCCGGAAACGAAAGACTTTTCAAAGATAAATACATCAAAAAAACGATGACAACTGCGTTGGACTGGCAGTTGAAAAATCCGAAACATGAGTTGTATGATTGGACAAATGGTGCTTTCTACGCCGGAGTTTTTGCTGCCTACGAAACCACCGGTTCAAAAAAAATATGGAAAGCACTGATGGAAATGGGCGAAAAGAATCAGTGGAAACCGGGACCACGGCTGCATCACGCTGACGACCATGTAATTTGCCAAACCTACATTGACATGTATCGCGTTTCGGGCGATAAAAAAATGATTGAACCATTTACTGAAACCATCGGAAAGTTTATGGTTACTCCGTATGAAACAGGCGATATCAGACCGGTTACGTGGTGGTGGTGCGATGCGCTTTTTATGGCACCGCCTGCATTGGTAAAGCTTGGAGTAACACTGAAAGATAACAAATACATTGAAGTAAACGATAAACTTTTTAAAGAGTGTTACGATCTTTTGTACGACAAGGATTTTGATTTGTATGCCCGCGACATCAACTATAAATGGAATCAGCCAGGAATTACGCCTATTAAAGAGGCAAATGGTGAGAAAATTTTCTGGTCGCGCGGAAATGGATGGGTAATGGGTGGTTTGGTTCGCGTGATGAAAGAACTCCCGAAAGATTGGCCAACCCGTGATTTTTATCTTCAGAATTACAAAGAAATGGCTGCAAAAGTTGCTTTGTTACAACAAGCGGACGGATTGTGGCGCTCCAGTTTGCTCGACCCGGCATCGTATCCCGGCGGTGAAGCCAGCGGCTCTGGATTTTATTGTTATGCACTGGCTTGGGGAATTAACAACGGAATTTTAGATAAAGCAACTTATTTACCAGTGGTTGAAAAAGCCTGGGTTGGATTAAACGGATTGATTCAGCACGATGGTCATGTAGGTTGGTGTCAGCCTATTGGCGCCGACCCGAAAAAGAATTTTAATGCCGAAAGCTGGGAAGTTTACGGAACAGGAGCATTTTTACTTGCTGGCAGCGAGGTGATAAAACTGTATAACTAAAATTGAATAAAAAAAATCAGGCTTTCACAGGCTTGAATTTCAAACAGATATTTTAAGAAAGGCACTTTTAGGGTGCCTTTTTCTATTTTTCTTCGTTGCGCACAACTACATATTTTCCGGGTTCGAGTTCGGCGTAACCCAAATCGTAACAGAAATAGTAAACGCGCCCCGTTTTTGTTGTATAAATGTTGGTATGGTATTTAAAATTGAAGCCTTTTTTGTCGAGCACAGTTTTTAAAACGGTTGATTTCTCGCCAGGATTCAACTCGTGCAAAATGGCATGGTTCTTTTTTAATTCGCGATTGATATTTCGCATCAGGTTCGATGTTTCGCCCAGCTTTTTGTTGTTGTAGCTGTTTCGGCAGGCATCGTTACAAAATTTCTGGTCGGCACGGCCTTTTAATGGTTCGCCGCAATCGAGACAAAGTCTCTGTTCCATAATGTTAGTTTTTAAATCGGGTTATTTTCAAAATACAGTCATTTCGCGAGTTTCACTAAAGTTTTTACATTCAATACGGTAGAAATATTTCCCTTTCGGAAGTTGTTTCGAATCAATTTCAATGATGTGGTTTCCGGAGCCATAATTTTTCCCGGCAAACTCGCCAATTTCCACTCCCAGAAGATTATACAATTTCAATGAAACAAAGCAGCTTTCAGGAATTGTAAACGAAACAGCTGTTTTTCCTGAGAACGGGTTAGGATAATTCTGTTCAAGTGCAAATCCGTTGTTTTTGGCAAGTTGTATATCGAATGCTGCAGTTGGTGTAATTCCCATCAGCGACAGCATTTTGTTGGCATAACGTTTTCCCAGTTCGCGGTAACCAGCCGAATTAAAATGCAGGTTATCGGTGGCGTCGGTGCATTTGCTCGACGAAATTACATACGAGTTGGGCAGTGCTTGCGGTAGTCGTGCGATAATGGTATTCATGCTTGCACAAACACCACCCTGGTCGGCATGTACCACTTCGCCCGCCAGCAGCGGTATTGAGTCGGGATTCAGGTTGAGGTCGGTAACCAGGTTGTTATAAATGTTTTTTACCTTGGTTGGCCACTGGCTATCGCCGGTGTTCGATTCACCCTGATGAAGCAGGATTCCTTTGATAACGCCATCTTTTTGCGCCAGTTTGGCCAGTTCAACAAGTTCGTTGTACGGATTTCCATTGTATTCGGCAATTATGTTTTTCAACCAGTCTTCAGTTATTGCTGAAGTGTATTTTTGGTAGTTGTCTTTGTCGAACAGCTCAATTTTGCACCCTGCCACCGAAACATTTATCACGCCAACCGTGATGGAGTCGGGGAGGTTTTCAATCATCGTGCGGCCAAAATAATCGGCAGGCGAAAGCTTCGACCAGCAGCGGCAAAGCGGCGGAACAGCAGTGTACCACTTACCTTTTGTACGGCCCAGATTGGTGCACGAAACCGCTTCCATTACTTTAAAACGGCTGTTTACGGTGCGGTCTTGTGCCTCAATGGTTCCCTGGCCTTCCATGTTCGACTGCCCGAAACAGAGATAAATGTAAAAGTTTGGGTTTTGTGCAAAAACCTGCAGATTGGAGAGTAAAATCACGGAGAGAATGAAAATCCGAAGCTGGTTGTTTTGTAGTTTCATTGAGTTTGTAATTATTCGATATTTTATAAAATATTTTGGCCGAAAGTAAGCAAATTGTAGTCGGGGTCAAGCAGTGCAAATTCTTTTTGTCCCCAGGGTTTGGCTTGCAATTTTCCGTTTGGATGGATGTTTACATTTTTTTCAAGCAGCGATTTGTACAATGCATCGATATTATTGGTTCTGATATATACCTGCCCATAATTTTCGCTGGGGTCGAGTTCACTGAACTCAAAAAAGTGAATTTGCACATTGTCCTTTTTTACCATCAGATAGCCCTCAAAATCAGTGCTGCCAAATTCTTCAAAACCAAGTTTTGTAATGTAAAATTCGCGGGTAACCGCTTTGTCACGTATGGGTAATTTTGGATTGATTTCGGTAAGCATTTGTTCGAATTAGAATCTGGTTAAAAGATGTGTAGCAATACGTTTATTCAAAGTCCTTGATGGTTTTTTATTTTATTTCGCTAATATTTTTGCCAATTCAGCTTTATAGTCTTCATTGTTTGTCATTCCATTATGTCCTTGTCCTTCAAGTGTTATCAATGTGTCCTGATGTTTAAATTCGTTTTTTAGTTTTAGCGAAGAACCATAATAAATCACTTCGTCTTGTTTGCCATGAAAAACTACGACTGGCATTTTACAATTTTTCAAATATTCATTTGTTGCAAATTTATACTTCAAAATAAAGGTCGGAATAAATGAAAAATGTTGTTTCATCAAATCCGTTAAGTTATAATAAGGTGCTTGTAATATCAAAAGTTTTGGATTGTTTGCGGAAGCAAGTTTAGAAGCAAGTCCTGTTCCAATAGAATAACCTAAAACAATTATTTTCTCTTCGTTGTAGATTTTTTTTAAATCGTTATATACTGTTTGGTTGTCATCAAACAATTGAGTTTGACTTTTTATTTTTCCTTCGCTTTTTCCGTAGCTTCTGTAGTCAATTATAAAAACGTCATAATTTAAATTCGTATATGTTTTTGCAACATTGCCCCACGAACTTAAAGAACCTGCATTTCCGTGCAAATAGTAAATAAGACCTTTTGAATTGTCAGCTTTAAAAAGAAGACCATTTAATAATTTTCCATCACTTGCTTTTATAGTTATTTCGTCAAATTTCTGGTCAAAGTTGAACCGATAATTTTTATCCAGTTTTTGAGGGAAGAAGATGAGTTTTTCCTGAAAAAAATAAAGTAGTCCACATAACAAAATGTAGAGTGAAAATATGACTGTCAATATTTTTAATATTCGTTTTTTCATATTTGGTCAGTTCTGTATAATGACGAACATTTCAATTATTAATGGAACTTTCTAAATATTTTATTTTTCTAAACCGCTAATCTACAAAAATATATCCGTTTGCAAACGCTTGTAAACGCTTTTATTCGATTACAAATGCTTAAAAACCGGATAAGTTTTGGTGGCCGCTTTACCTTTGACTCAACAATTTCGTTAAGGGGCTTGCGACAGAAACAGCCCTACAATTATTAACAAAAAAAATAAATATCATGAATGCTTTAAGAAACAGCGTCAGGCTTATTGGCCACTTAGGAGAAGACCCAAAAGTAAAAAAGTTTGAAGGTGGAAAAACAGTTGCTAATTTCAGTATAGCAACCAACGAAATTTACCGCGACAGCAAAGGTGAAAAACAAAGTGAAACCACATGGCACCGCCTGGTTGCCTGGGGAAAACAAGCTGAAATTATTGAATCGTATGTAAAAAAAGGTTCAGAAATTGCCATCGAGGGAAAATTGACCAACCGCTCGTGGGATGACAAAAACGGAGAGAAACAGTACATGACCGAAATTGTAGTGAATGAGGTTTTGCTGCTCGACAAAAAGAACCAGGCCGTGGAAGCATAAACCTGCACACATGCCCCGAAAAGAAAGCTCTGTCAGCAATGGCAGGGCTTTTTTTGTGGAATTGAAAGAGAATGAGAGTGGTATTGATTTTTTGGTGATTGAGATAAGACCGGGAGTTAGATAACAAAAAAGAGCTGGATTTTTAACCAGCTCTTTCATTTTCTAATTCGTCGGGGTGAGAATATTTGAATATAATTGTTTAAAATACAGATTATCAAATATTTAAAAATGATATAATTACAAAATAAAATAAAACAATTACAAAATCATTTATGTATTGATAATCAGATTAATATGATTACATATTAATACAAAAAATGGTACAAAAAAACTAACAATTGTACAAAAAATGGTACAAAATAATTTGTATTTTTGTTCCGAAACAATTTGTACTATAAATGAAAAAAACTCAATCAAAATTAATTTTGGTTAAACAAGGTCAATATAAGTATATCTATTTATACTATAAATTCAAAAACAAACTGATACGAATAAATACGGGAAATAAATTTGTTAATAATTGTATGACCAAAGATTTTCTTTATAATTCTAAAATGGAAAATCAAAAGGAACTGAATTATAAAACAACAAACCTTAAAAGTAAAGTGGATGATTATATTTCTTATAGATTAAATAATGGGTGGAGACAAATAACTAAAGAAGAATGTTTGTCTTATATCGAAAGTGGTTTTGATTCCGTTTCTACATTTTTAAAACAGAATGGACGTAAGAACGATATAGATATAGATAAAAATAAACCTTTATCTGTATCTGATTATTTACAAAGGTTTTATGTGTTTAAAAAAGATGAATTAAATAATCGTCTTTCGTACAAGGATTATTTGACATTCATAAATTCGTTAGAGGACTTCCAAAAATATTTTAAAATTGAATTAACTTTTGAGTATCTAAATACTGAAGAATTTTTAGTTAAGTATCGAAATTTTTTATCTATTGATAGAGGTACAGATTATAAAAAAAATGGATATAAAACAAAAGGTGGATTAAACGACAATACAATAAATAAACGTTTTTCATCTTTAGAAACCTTTTTTCTATGGATTGAAAATCGGGATGTTTATACATTCAAAAAATCAATTCATAGTTTTAGTGTTCCTAAATATGAAAATGAAAATATTGAATTAACTAATGATGAAATACAACAACTTTATGATTTGAAAATTACAAATAAAACATGGAGTGAAATAAGAGATGTTTTTATCTGTAATTGTTTCATGGGATTTCGAATTTCGGATTTAAAGACATTGAAAAAGTCAAATTTTACGATGAATGATAAAGGTTATTACGTTGTAAAGAAAGAAAATCAAAAAACGAATTTTAAAGTTGAAATACCTATTGTTGAAACCCCATTAACAATTTTACAAAAATATGATTTTCAACTTCCAAAATTTTCAGACCAACATTTTAACAGAGTACTTAAAAATATACTTGAAAACTATGATTTGTTTCCTGAAGTTGTTGTAAAAAAGAGAAGGTCGAATAGGGTAAATCAAGATAAAGAGTACATGAAACGAGAACTAATTTCTTCACACACCTGTCGTAAAACCTTTATTAACCTTCTTATTACTAATAATATCCCCATAAACATTGTTATGAATAGTTCAGGTCATAAAAAAATTGAAACCATCGAAAAACACTATATGAAAAAAACTCAAGATTATGATTTGTTTAAAACGATAGATTTAAAACCCAAAATCACAGAATCAAATACTTGATTTAGACATCAGTTTCCTAGTTTTTATAATAGTTTTGTTTGAACACCCTACAATTTTACCAATATCTCTGATTGTTAGACCTTTATTTAAATTTTTGATAATTTTTTGAGTTAGGTCTTTGTTTAGAAAATCTTTTTCACTTTCATTAGTTCCTTCGGGTCTTCCAAGACGACCACCTTTTTGTACATAGACCAAACGACCTGTCATTGTTCGTTCTTTAATATTTTCCAACTCCATTTCGTACATGGAGGACATCACAGAAGAAATCATCTTCCAAATAGGGTTTTTAACCCCGTTTGGTCGTGATTGAAGACCGATGTTTCTAACGGTTACATTTACACCTTTATCATCTAACCATTGTAGATTGGTAATAACATCACCTGTGTTCCTTCCCAATCTTGAAAATTCTTCAACAACCAATTCATCAACTAAACCATCTTCAATAAGTTTAATTAACTCTTTCCCTTTGGGTCTATCCTTGAAACTAACAGAACCTGAAATCTTATCCAAAAGAACAAGGTCATAAACTTCTTTGTCGATTGAAAATCGGTCTCCTGTCTGATTTATTGTCGAACAACGATTGTATTTTATTTTCATATTGGTGTATTTTAAATCACACAATAAAAGTACACTTTTTTATTGAATTATCAATGGTTTTAAACAAAAAAAGGAAACTTTTTTGTCTCCTTTTTAATCTTGATTTACTTTACACTTTACAAACTATATATTTGATTTAATTCGATAATCTATTTGTTACATACTTTAAAAAAAGTAATAATTCTTCATACTTATCAATGATTTCTTTGTTTACTTCATCAGTCAATTTCATCCGATTATGTAAATCTCCAACTAAATTCATTAATGATTCATTATCAGGTAGAGTACCTACAACTTTCTTTAGTTGTTCTTCTGTTATTAATATTTTCATTTGTTGTTTTAGTTTTAAATAGGTTACCCAAAAAACGGGGTTTCTGAAATTGATTATTGTGGATGTATTCTAAGTTTCTTTTACCTAATTTTTTTAAAATTGGATTGTTTAAATTCACATCTGTTTCAAAATTTAAATTTTCTAGAATAATAGATTGATGATAAACTCCAAGGTATTCAAAATTATGTGTAAGAGTTTGGTCAATCATTTTTAAACGAAACTTGATTTGTTTGTTTATTCTTACATCCAAGTTATCTATATCACTATAAATTAAATAATTAATTGAAAAAGTCGGATATTCTTCTATTTCAGTTTGGTATATTGAAATTATCCTTACTCCACCTTTGAAATTGGACATCCAAAACTTTCTATTTGTTTGATTCCCCAAAGAAGTTAACCCATTAGTCAATTTTCTTGAAATTTCCTGTATTTTTTCATAATTAAATTGATGGTAGTCTAAACGTGAAGGTGTTTTGGTAATTTTTAGTGTATAAAAATGTTTTCCATCTAATTCGGATTCCACTTTTTCAAAACGTTTCATTATCTGTTCTTCGATATGTCTACTGGCAAAATACCTCATAGATTCTTCATCCATAAAGTTGGTAAAAGTATTTTCTTGTATTTCCATTCTTATAAATATCTTGAAATATCTTGAAAAACAGTTAAGAGTAGGTGAGTGAGTGAAAAAACAAAAATATTTGGTGTAAGTTTTAAACGAGGGATAATGATTTAGGAAAAAAAAACTTGAATTGTCCCATTAATCAGGGTTTTTAACCGATTTATTGGTTTAGTAGGTTGTTGAGTTTTATTGAATTCAGGTGAGTAGAGTAATTAACCCGATAATAAAAGGTTGATTTTTACCATTATTCTCTTATTTGACTTATGTTAGATATGTTATTTAAGGGGGGGGATGGGGGGGACATAAATAACTAGGGAAATTACACCGGGTTTAGGTTGCCAATTAACATCTGGAAAAAAGATTTACCAATTTTCCCGTGTAATTTTCACTCTTTATCTTTTCGGAAATCTTCTCACCTATGAATCCTTTTTTCCTTGGGTGTCGTCAATAATGTGTACTAAAAATCTTCTACAAATGGTAAAACACAATACCAAATTCCACCATTTTTATGTCCTACATTCCAAACAACTGATTCAGGTATAACAACACCAAAATAATCATATTCATTAGGATTATCATAGGTAAAGTCAAAATGGTTTCCATCTTTATCAACATTCCAAGAATGACAATTTATAACTCCACTTTTTTTATTTACAACATATCCCTCAACATAGTCATACCCTTTTTTCATCATTTTAGAGGAATTTGGATAACAAGACCCCATTTTATGAGTTCGTCTATCTTTTTTTCCTGAACTCACAATGAATTGTTCACCCTTTCTTTCAAGAATGGATAAACTCTCAAAAAGAACAAGTTCATCCAACAATAATGTTTCACCGACAACTTTATTTGGATTTTTACAATATATGAGTATCATTTTCTTTCTGTCAGGTGAACTTAAACGTTTGACAAAATCTTGAAATTCTTTCATTGTAATAATATTTTCGTCCTATAAATATTTTTCAAAAATTCCACTTTTCATCTGTTCGTAAATCATCTGACCGATGAAACCTTTAATTTTTGGGTCGTCAATTTTTTTGAAGAAATCGAAACGTTCATTAAAAAATGACATTATTGTTTTATTTAGTACATCATCAAATTTTTGTCGTTTGTTGGTTTCCGAATTATCACCTACCATTACTTTTTGTAAACTTTCATCAGAAACAACTTTGTTTTTCATTGATTCCAAATCTAATCGGTCTTGTTCCGATATTTCCGAACCGTAAACCTCATTTATTTGGTTAATGATTTCGGATAACAAATCGAATTCGGGTTGGTCATAACCCTTTGACGTTCCAATATCTATACCTTTTAGTTTTCCACCCTTTTCACCGTCTTCAAGATTAATTTTACCTGAAAAGGTCTGTTGAATCCTAAAACTTTCTAAATCAACCGAATTGATAATATCAATTACATCAGGTTTATCCCTTTTAGGTAATTTTTTGTTCAGGTATTTCACAAACACAAATAGTTTTTCCAAATCCAAATCGGTGAATGTCATTATCTGTGTGATATACCCATAAAGACGTATATATGACTGAATATTAGACCGAAATAGTTCACGTTGGTCTTCGTCTTGTATATCTTTCCATTTATCGACAACCCTATTTAAAATGGGTTGTAATCGTTCCTGTGGTTCATTAGAATTATAGAATATCTTACAGAATTCTTCCACTTCATATTTGGTGAAAAGGTTAGTTCCTTCAATATCGTTTTGTAAGGTGTAAAGTCGGTTTGGGTCGGTTTCGTCTTCCAACATCGTATTTTCGTAATAATCTTTGAACGATTTGTAAATGTCTTTGGGTTCGTTCACAAAGTCCAAAACAAAGGTGTCTGTTTTACCCGATGTTTTCCGATTCAGACGTGATAATGTTTGTACACATTGTAAACCACCCATTGTTTTATCTACATACATTGAATGTAAAAGTGGTTCGTCATAACCCGTTTGGAATTTATTCGATACTATTAATATCCGATAACGTGGGTCTTTAACACCTTCAGGAATCGAAACTTTTGGTGGTAAATGGTTTAAATTATCTTCCGTGAATTCCTGACCATCCATCCGAACCACACCACTAAACCCGACCAAACAGGAATAAGGTAATCCTAATTCAGTCATTTGTTTTTTCATTTCGTGGAAGTACTGAACACAATGTTTACGTGAACGTACTACAACCATACCACGACCTTTACCCTGTATTTTCTTGGAAGTATGTTTAACGAAATGGTCTAATATGATTTTGACTTTATGTCGAATTGTAATTGTATGTCCGTCAACGTATTTCACTAATTCTTCCATTACCTTATTCTTGGGTAATTCCCTGTCTTCTTCAACTTCTTTATTGAGTTTAAACCAACGAGAATAGGTAGTGTAATTTTGTAGTACATCCAATGTAAATCCTTCTGTTATACTCTGTTTCATTGAATAAACATGGAACGGAACGAATTTCCCATCTTCATTTTTACGACCAAATATTTCAAGGGTCTTGTTTTTTGGAGTACCTGTGAAACCGAAAAAACTAATGTTGTTTTTCTTTCCACGACTTTTTATTTCTTCTAAAATTCTTCGGTCTAAATCGTTGTATTCTTCATCATTTTCGTTTTCTTCATCGTGTACTGATAACGATTTTTTTAAGTGTTTAGATGTTTCACCTGACTGACTACTATGAACTTCATCCACGATTACACCAAATTTACGATTTGGTAGTTCGTTTATGGTTTCCGATATAAATGGAAATTTCTGTATCGTTGTTATAATAATGTCTTTCCCGTCTTCCAAATACTTTTTTAATTGAGAACTATTAACATCCACAGGGTTAACAACACCTTTGGTCTGTTCCAATTGTTTTATGGTGTATTGTAATTGTTGGTCAAGTACTTTTCGGTCGGTAACAACAATAATGGTATCAAATATTCTTTTAGTATCGTTAGGGTTTTTGTATAGGGAAGTTAAAAGGTGTGATAACCATCCGATTTCATAACTTTTACCACTACCTGTTATATGTTGAACCAAGTAATTTTTCCCGACCCCTTCAACGATTAAACTACTTCGGATTTTACGGATAACTTCTAACTGATGATAACGTGGAAACACCAACAATTCTGTTTTCTTTTCGATAACCCGTTGGTCTTTTTCACTCCACTCTTTTTCTTTTTCAACAGATAGGTGAACGAAGTTTTCAAGTATATCTAATATCGAATTTGGTAGTAGTATTTCGTTCCACAGGTAATTTGTTCTTAAACCATCGGTTTCAGGATTATCAATACCCCTGTTATATGGTAAAAATTTCGTTTTGTCCCCTGATAGTCGGGTTGTCATCGAAACCCTGTCGTTATCACAACAAAAATGTACGATACACCTTTGAAATTGTAATAATGGTTCTTTGGGGTCTCTATCGTATTTGTATTGTCGTTCACTATCTAAAATGGTTTGGTTCGTTAGTTGGTTTTTTAGTTCCATCGTTAAAAATGGGATTCCATTGAGGAATAAAACCATATCTATCGAATTCTCATTTTTAGTTGAATAGTGTAATTGACGTACTACTACAAACCTGTTCTTTTTGTATAAAACATGATGTTCAGGGTTTAAATTCGTTTTAGGTTCAAAATATACCAACCTGAAATTACATCCCCTGTCTTTTACACCTTTTCGTAAAACATCAATCAAACCCCGTGAAAATATTTCGTTGTTGATACGTAATACTAATTTTTTATCGGTATCAGACCCGTATTGGTCTGTAAGTTTCTTGTATTCTTTTTCTTGGGTGTCTTTAATAAAACCTATAATATCTTCGTGTATAGAACAATTATTTCGGTCGTATTCGGTAAATAAACGTGATTTGTAATCCGAATCAATAAGTGATTCTTCTATGTGTTTTTCCAAATCTTTTTCTGAATAACCCATGTTGGTTTAGTTTAGTTGGTTCTTACATCAATTTTCCCTGTGATTACTTCTGAAATTAATGATTGTCTGTATTCCTTCAGTACTTCTATTTTCTTCTGTTCTAACGACATTAAATCGTCAATTTCTTTAGTTCGATTGTCCAAGTATTGAACGATTTTTATTTGTTCCAAAATAGGTGGTAAAATGATTTTAAAATTTCTAATCCCTTCTATTGTCAAACCTTCTCTGTTTCCACCTGAAACATTATAAACAACTTGGGACTGACCAATATCAGAATATAAAATATAATTTAGGAAAAAAGGTGTCAAATCTTTTGTAGTCCTAATTATACTAACATGTTGGTTAATATTCATTTCATCTTCCAAATGAACAATACAACAACGACCAATAGACCCTCCCGTGATATTCAGTAAAACATCATTTTTCTTAACTATTGTACCTTTCATAGAATTATGAGTTTCAGTATCTATAAAAGAAATATCATCCAACCTTAATCCTTCAAAATGAACGTTTTGACTACGTATAAAAGGGATTCCTGAATCAACATAAACTTCACTTCCTCCTCTTGGTGTTGAACCTGACCCTATTTTGGTCGTATAGAAACCAAGTTTTGACGTTTCCCAATGTTCAGGAATTTCACCTATCCATTCCACACCACTACCTTTCATTTTTACGTTGGGGTCAAGACCTTTGGTAATAACCTGATTGATTAATGAAGTACGTTGTTCTTTCAGTAGTTCGATTTTACGTTCCTTGGTAGAAATTAACTTGTCAATGATTTCGGTCTTTTCATCTAAAAATTGAACGATTTGGTGTTGTTCGTTATCTGATGGAATAGGTATTCTAATTGTACCAATAGTGTCTGTATTTAAATTTAATTGAGTTCCCATTTTACCTAACCCAAGAAAACATTGTCCGTTCTTAAATAGGTAATACAGAAATTCTTTATTAAGTTTTAAGTTTTGAAACCAAACAAAACCATCATGGATACAACACGGAATTTTAGTAATTATCGGTTTCCCAACACTTCCCGCGATACTTAAAAACAAATCACCTTTATTCATCTTTGTACTTAAAGAAGACCCTAATTCGGAAAGTTTTTCTTCAGTCGTTTCTAAATACCGATTACTTGATGAAACATCAGATATTCTGACCCACGAATAAAACCCTTCGTCATCAAAATACTTTGGGTCTTCAATAGGTCTTGGAGAAGAACCCCTTTTAACATTACAATATCGTTTAAAATATGAATTGTCCCAATGTTCAGGAATATCACCAATCCATTCAACTCCTGATGGTTTATATGATGTGTATTTCTTCATACGTCAGTAATATTGATGGGTAATCCTTTTAAATTTTTAAGTACCTGACCGAAGACAAAGAAGGATTCATCCTGTAAATTCCGGTGAATGTGAACACCCTATTCCGATTGAAAGTGAGCAGTCAATTCCGGTTTAAATTGAGCAATGGCATTTTCATCAAAAACAAAGAACCCTTTCAGACTATTTTTTGGTTATTT
>JBFXFM010000039.1:0-43081 GCA_050179035.1 Draconibacterium sp.
AAATGCTCTCTACAGCTATTTTCATCAGGAAAATCCTCTATAAATTTGACGATATTCATGTCATTCTTTTTTCCCCAATATAGCTTTTTATTTATCTTGTGGCATTATTACGGATGAGCATTTTAATAAAAACCAAAATCGAAAAAAAAAGAAATTTTATGAAAAAGTTATTTTTTACCGCTTTTGCAACAGTGGTTTTTGCATTTGCAAATGTTGCAAACGCACAATCGTTAAACGAAGTTCTCGACATGCATTTTAAAGCTGCTGGCCAGGATAAACTGATGGCAGCCCAGTCGTTTTATGTAAAAGCCAAGGTTAGCCAGATGGGAATGGAAATGCCAATGGAAATGAAAATCAAAAAACCTGAGAAATTTATTGTCACTATCGATGTGCAGGGACAGAAAATTATTACTGCTTTTGATGGGGAAAAAGGTTGGATGATAAACCCGATGGTTGGAACCGACCCTGTTGAACTGGCCGGCGAGCAGTTGGCACAAGCTCGTCAGCAGGTTGATATGGAAGGTGAGTTGTACAATTTGGAAGCAAAAGGTCATTCAGCCGAACTAGCCGGAAAAGTGAATGTGGATGGTAAAGAAATGTACCGGATTAAACTGACCACAAAAGATGGCAATACAAAAGATTATTTTATCAACGTTGCCACTAACCTTGTAAGTAAGGTTAAATCGAAGGTGAGCGCACAAGGACAGACTGTGGATGTTGAACAGGTTATGAGCGACTACAAAACCATTGATGGCATTACAATGGCAATGAAAATTGAATCGAAAACGCCCATGGGTAATGCTGTTATTTTAATGGAAGAAGTTAAGATGAACGAAACATTTGATGATTCGGTTTTTAAACAACCGGTTAAATAAATGAATTTGAAATTACATGAAAAGGCGGGCAACCGCCTTTTTTTATTGAATGTCTGCAAATTTTACCGTTGTTTTACGTCGTTTCGGAAAGATGAACGAACGCAGCGAAATCCGATGTACGACTTTGTAGTATCCTGGTATTCAAAGCTTCGGGTTCCGGTTCTGATGAAATAAGCCATATCTTTCCACGACCCGCCACGTACTACTTTTCTTTTCATTACAGCCGGATCATCGGGTTTTGCATCATATTGTATTTCGGGGTTTATGTCATCAACTGTTTCGTATCCGGCTTCAAAAAATGCAGTGCTTGTCCATTCTGCCACGTTCCCTGCCATATCGTAAAGGCCGAACGGGTTGGGGTCGAATTCGCCGGCTTTCATTGTGGTGGCAGTTGATGGGCTATCGGAAACATAATTACCGCGTAGCGGTTTAAAGTTTGCCACAAAACAACCATTGTAATTACGGCTATAATAACTTCCCCACGGATAAATGGTATTTTCAAGTCCGCCGCGCGCTGCCATTTCCCATTCGATTTCGGTGGGTAACCTGAAATCGTGAGCAGGTGTTTCCTTTGAACGTTTATTTGCAATACCTTTTAAATTGGTACGCCAGTTACAAAATGCGTTGGCTTGTTTCCACGAAACGCCCACCACAGGGTAGTCGTCGAAGGCAAAATGCGAGAAATATTTAATGGTTATCGGTTCATTGTACGAATAGGTAAAATCGCGTATCCAAACCAACGTGTCGGGGTAAACCGGAACCGATTCGTGCATCAGAAATGAGCTGCGGTTTTCGATAGGGATTACCTCACCTTCATTGGTAGTTACAAAACCATCGTATTTGTTTGTTACGGTATTGAAACTGTTTGTTCGCTTTGCAGCCTGTTTGTAATCAACCCAATAATACTCATAAATTAATTTACGTGAATCAAACTCATTTGCAAAAACAAGTCGCTCGTTTTCAGGAATAAATAGCTCTTCAGCAGCTTGTCTGACTTCAGGGTCACGCCAATCAATTTTTTCGAGCCAGTTAATTACAGGTTCATCAAGCGGAACATCGTTTTCATCAACCGAAATAAGGTACTCCGGAAATGTTTCGCCTAATAATTTACGGGCAATCGAGTCACGTACCCAATATACAAACTGACGGTACTCGTTATTGGTGATTTCAGTGTCGTCCATCCAAAACGCTTCCACCGAAACTGTTTTTGCCCGGTTAACATCGTTCAGCTCATTGTCATTTGCTCCCATATTAAAAGCAGCACGCTGTATGTAAGCCATTCCATAAGGCGTTGGCTCAAAATACTGGTCACGCTGGTCGTTTCTTCCGGGCATGTAATTTTCGGGTTTCTGGCAGGCACTAAAAAGCAATCCGGAGAGAGCTCCGGTTAAAAAAACTGCTTTTTTAATGCTTAACATACTGCGCTATTTATTTTAATAAGTTGAATGTTATAAGAAAAAAAAACCTTATGTAAACATAAGGTTATCAATGAAAACCTGGGATTAATACTCCCAAAGATCCTGTTCAAAATTGAATATTACATCTTCAATTCTTTTTGATTCCAACATCGCATCTTTACCGCTCATATAAGCGCTGATATCGCGATTGTTATATACGTTTTCAGCAATTACAATGTAGCTGTTGAATGTACGTTTAATAAACAAATCATCGAAAGAAGTTTGTTGTGCCGGATTATACTGATTTAATATAAGATTAGTAGAAAGTAAAGGACGGGCTTCGGGATAATAAACCCAGAATAGTTTTTCACGTTGCACCTGTCCTGATGTATCGCCGGCACGCACAAACTCACGAATTGGACAAATGCCGATAATTCTTACGTTCAGCGTAGAATTATTTTTATCAAAATACCACTCTTCTTTAATAAGGTATTGTTTTATATCGTTTGGTCTGATTTCACCCTGAACTGTAACTGTTGTGCGTTCGCCGGTATCGAAGTCAATTTTTTCCTCGGTTGTGGCTTCGGCGCCAAACCTGGCTTTTACCTGTTCAAACGACATTGGCACTTTAAAATCGTCGTCTAACCCGGCATCGTAAGGTGTTATCTGCCCGTTTTCGATCCCTTTTAAAAGTAACGAAATCAGATTTACCCTGCCATCCATTTCAACAGTGGGGTAGTACAATGGCAAATTCATTTTTTCGCGCAGGTCGATAACACGCCATATTTTTCTTGACCAGAAAACGTCCGATTCGCGTACTGATGGCAGCGGCATCGGTTTTTTCTGAATGATGTCTGTGCGTTTGTATGCGCCGTTGATAATTTGCGCATCAGCTGGTTTTCCTGCAAGAATAAACAGAAAAACGGAAATTCCTAAATATACAACTAACTGTTTCATAATTACTTTACTTTGAATGAAATTGGGTCAATGTCCCGTACACTGCCATCGTCACCAACGGCTTTTATATTGCTGATATAAACCACGCTTTCAAGTGCTACATTTTTTAATTGTTCCTTTTGTTCTGTTGTAAACCGGTTTGATTTAGAAAGTTTACGATCAACGTACCCTCCTTTTACTGTAGTTTGAACTTCGAATTGAGTTACTTTATATTTAAAGTCGAAGTCAAAATCTTCAAGTACTGCTAAAACACCGTCTTCAATCTGAAGTCGTTCTTTTCTGATATCACCGCCTGACATGCCTGCTACCTGTGCTTTTGGGCCGGGTACTTTTTTTACACGCCAGCTTGTTGTTCCCACTAGTTTTCTTACACCATTCATGTTGGCATAAACTGTAACAGTAGTACGTTTTCCCTGTTCGTCGAGTTCAGTTGGTTCAACAACAAACGTATCACCTGATTTGGTAACTCTTCCATTGGTCATTTCCACTTCGAGGTTTTCTTTTGGTATTCCACCTGAAATGTCGAAAGGATTTTTCAATCCCTTGTAAAACACATTCATCCGGGTAGCCGACATGGTAACACTTGGTTTTGTTACCTGGTAGGTTTGTTCAAATTTGTAATCTTTAAAAATTCCTTCAGGTGTTTTGTATTTTATCAAACCACTCCATTTAAAAACACCGGGTTCGTTGGTTCCAACTTTGTAAATTGCTTTTCCATCGGCAACTTCAGCCGGGCGGCCATTGATAAATATTTCAGGTTGCTGGGTAGTATCTTCGGCAGCAAGAAACACCTCAGCAACATAAGGTTCTCCCTGAAAAACAATATTCGAATTGGCAATAACCCGGGCACCGAGTTTGTTGAATTTAAATGAACCGGCATCAATCTGTGAATAAAGATAGGTAAGCACGTTTGCTTCTGCATTTCTAACATCGATCTGAATCTTTGAAAGCACTGTAAGAATTGCAGCAAGTGGTGTATTCTCAAAATGCACCGATTCCCAGGTATTTTTCTCTTTGTTCGGATTTTTACCTGCAACAGGGTCAGCTGTTTCTAGTGAACTCAGAATTGTTTCTGACAACTCAGGTTCTTCATCCCCAAGAAGAGCAACCAATGAATTTTTATAGGTTGTAATTTTTTCTCTAAGTTCGGCTGCCTTTTTTTGCTTGATCATAAATTCGGAAGTACCATTCAGGTCGTCTTCTTTTTTTATTTCAAGGGAGTCATTATTCAATGTTACCAAATAATGTAATTCCGGATTGTAAGGGTTTTTTTCACTTACACGTTCGCTCCCAGAGTAAATAACCTGATCCTCTTTTAATTTCGAAATATAATCCTGAAGTTCCTTTGAACTTTCTTTTACCTTGTCGGCTTTTTGTTTCCACTCCTCAACTTTTGCAGGGTTTTCGAGATAAGCCTGTTCAAAAGATGAATAAATCTGCTGGTTTTTATTATTAACAGCTTCCAATGTATGAATAAGGCTGGCGTCAATCAAACGGAATGCCTGCAGTACTTCGGCTGATACATTTAGTGCCAACATGGCTGTCAGCACAATGTACATCATATTAATCATTTTTTGCCGCGCGGTCTCCGGGCAATTCTTTGCACCCATGGGTTTTGTTCTACAGTTTTATTTTTTATAGCTCATTGCACCCAGCATATTACCATAAATGGTATTCAGCGATTCGAGGTGTTTGTTCAGCTGTTCAGCATTTTCTTTATATCGTTTCAACTCTTCAACTGAAGAAGCCAGCAGGTTGTTCATGGCCATCAGGTCTTTACTGAAAGTCTGACTTGCCTTAAACTGTTCTTCGGTTCCCTTTAGCTGAACCTCAAAGTTTGTGTTTAAAGTATTCAGGTTATTGTTCAGTTTCTGAAGGTTAATGGCGTATTGTTTAGAGCTGTCTTTAATATTCTCGATTTCAGACGAAACAGAGCTGCCTGCATTCTGGTAAGTTTCGGCTAGTTTTTTCCCGGTATCAGCTAAAATTGATGAGAATTTCTCGCCGGTTTTATGCATATTTTCAATCGCCTCAACACCCGATTGCGACAATCGTTGTGCGGTGGTTGAATAAGAATCGATCAACGAGCCAACCGACTGGTTAATGGTTACGTTGGCCTTGTTGTTTATCTCAGCAAAATTGCTCATCGATTCTGATGCTGAACTGAGGTTTTTAACATACATATCAGTAGCTAAAGTAGCAGATGTAATATCGCTGATTCCCCTTGCTGTGTTACTAAGATTGTTTAAGCCTATACCAACTTTATCAAGTAATTCAGGAGTTAGCTCATTACTCCCCAAAAGATCGCTAAAACCAGTTTTCCCTTTTTTCCCAAGCTGTTCGTAGGCTTCAAGCTCATAGTCTTCGCTAAGTTCAGGATAAACTTTTGACCAGTCGGGCATTTCGATAGGAGGTTCGAAAGCTGAAAGAAAGAAAATAAATGCCTCAGTAATTAAACCGATGGAAAGAAGTACTCCTGAATACTTAAGGTGTTCGAGTTTAAAAAGTGCTCCAATCATTACAACAGCAGCACCCCACCCATAAACATAACCCATGAAGACTTTCCACCTTTTTGTTTTAATAAGTTCGCCGATATTCATTTTTTTATCAATAAGTTATGATCGTTCTTTTAAAATTCTTGTCCAAATGTTGAACGCACACAGCGGAATCCGATGAATGATTTAGTTGTGTCCTGGTATTCAAAGTTTCTTGTTGAAACCTGAATGAACTGTGCAATATCCTTCCATGATCCGCCTCTGATTACTTTGCGTTTCATTACCTGTGGTTCATCGGCCCTGGCATTGTATGTAAAAGTGGGGTTCAGGTCGCTAAAGTAATTGTACCCGGCTTCGTCATAAGCTGTTTCAGTCCATTCTGCTACATTTCCGGCCATATCGTAAATTCCATATTCATTTGGGTCGTAACTTCCTACTTTCATTGTCGCAATTCCACCATCTTCAACATAATTTCCGCGCAATGGCTTGAAGTTTGCCAGGAAAACACCTTTACTATCGCGAGAATAATAACCACCCCAGGGGTACATTGAAAATTCCTTACCACCACGTGCTGCGTATTCCCATTCAACCTCAGTGGGAAGACGATAGGAATGCAGGGTCGCTTCCCTTTTTGATGTTAAATATTCATTTTGAATTCTTGTTCTCCAGTTACAAAATGCAAGCGCTTGTTTCCAGGTTACTCCCACAACAGGATAATCGTCGAACCCGGGATGCCAGAAATAACGTGTTGCCAGTGGTTCGTTGTAAGAATAGGTAAAATCGCGTATCCAGGCTAATGTGTCAGGATAAACATGAACCTGATCCTGCATGATAAACGACGAGCGGTTTGTAATTGGGACCAGTTCTCCTTCAACATTGTACACGCTGCCTTCGTATTGCTGGGTTTTAAAATTGTAACTGTTGCTTCTTTTTGCTGCCTGATGAAGGTCAATCCACCAATATTCGTAAACCAGTTTTCGCGTATCAATTTCTTTTCTGCCAAAAAAGCGTTCGTTCTCCGGGATATACATATCCTGTACCGCCATTTGTATATCAGGGTCACGCCAGTCTATTTTTTCACGCCAGTTAATCGTAGGTGGATCAATCGGGTTCCCATCGCGGTCTTCGGTATTTAAAAATTCAGGAAATTGTTCACCAAGCATTTTGCGTGCCAACGAATCTTTAACCCAATTTACAAACTGACGGTATTCATTATTAGTAATTTCGGTATCATCCATCCAGAATGCTTCCTGGGTAACCGTTTTGCTTGGAATTCCCGCAGTACTGGCATCCTGATCGCTGGGACCAATGTTAAAACTTCCTTTTCTCACGAAAACCATACCGTAGGGTTGTGATTCTCTCCATTTCGGCCTGTTCTGAACTCCAACTAATTCTCCATTTCCCGATTTACTACATCCGGTAAAAATGAATATACTCCAGAGTACAAAGCCAAATAAAATAAGTTTTTTCATCTTTTGTTTCTTTTATCTTTTACAGCATTGCCAGACTCTTTGCTGGTTTTGTTGTCCAATAATCTGTTTATAAGAACCGAATACTTTTATATTTCTGGTTTCTGTTTCGTTCAAGATTAAGCGAATAGCTGATAAAAATCTCATGCGATCCGTAACCGTAAGTTGCCATTTTTGAGGTGGTTAAATCGAACGAATAGCCAAAACGCAACCCGTTTTCCATTTCCATCCCCATCAACAATGCAATTGCATCCTGCACCCGATAAGTTAATCCTCCCCAGAAACGCTCATTAAAAACAACATTTGTGTTTAAATCCAATTGCCAAAAAGCAATATCAGTTTTAAACAAGAACGATGGCCGTAACTCAAATAACGGGTTCGACATTTTAATATTGTATCCACCCGTCAAGTAGTATTGGCGGGTTAAAAAATCAACAGACAAATCAGAGTATTTTACGTAGGCCTGATTAAGGTGTGTAACCGAAGCACCCAAAAAATACTGGTTGTTTGATAAATACAATCCAAATCCTGCATCAAGTGCTACCTGACTTACTTCTCCTTGCGGAATTGCCGGATCAGAACTTGGATCGGTATAAATTCCCAAGTCATCTTCTCCGGTTTTCCAATCGCCATTCATACTGATGTTGAAAACACCCAATGAAACACCAATTCCCAATTTTCCCCAGCCTACCGTTTTGTGGTAAGCATAATTCAGGTTAACCTTGGTTGACTTTTCGAACCCTGTTTTGTCGCTCTCAATATTTAAACCAATTCCTCCCGGGGCACCAAAAGCATTGATTGCTGCATCAGCACTAAATACTAATGTTTCAGGTGCTCCTTTTCCTCCACTCCATTGGTAACGATTCAGAATAATACCATTAATGGTACCTTCTGCACCTGCAACTCCCGGATTTACCCCCAACTTGTAATGCATGTTGTTGGTAAACTGCGGGTCTCGCTGGCTAAAGGCTGCTAAATTAACGATTAATAGCAAATATAAAAAGCAAAAATTTTTTTTCATACGCCTTTAAGGATGCAGCTTTTACCGGTAGTTTCAAATCGCGTTAAATAAATAAAAAAAATTAACCTGATACTGACTTCTGTTTATTTTGTATGCAAAGAACGCTGGTTTATATCGATTATTTTACTATTTCATCAATTTTCTGCAGGTATTTCATCCACAACGCGGGTATTTCATTTTCCGATGCCTGTTGATAAACTTTTTCTGAACAGGCAAAAAACAAGGGTTCTTTCTTGCTGTTCTCAAATTTCATCCACCATTGGCCTGTAATATTGTTTTTCAGAAATTCCAGTGGCGTTTCAACTCCGTTTACCTGAACCTGATATAAAATACAGTTTTCGGCAGTGATTAATAAACCTGAATCGCGGAATTGAATGCCTTCGGTAAAATACCAGATAATTTGCGCGGCAAGCTGAATGGTTACCTGGTCAGCTGGTTTTTCCGGATCGATCCCAAATAGTCCGAATACTTTTACCCGTTCACTTAAGCCCGCGTATTTGGCTAACTGACACACCTCTTCGCTGCGTAACCCATTTGTTGTTCCATTGGTACTTCCCGGTGCCTCAGCATATTTTACCACACTCATATCAAGCGAAACAACATCGGTATTTCTAAAAACAGGTTCGGCGAGGTTCATATTTTCGCGCAACAGGCCAAGACGCAGGTGCTCGTTTATTCCAATTGTTTTCGAAAGGTACTCGTCAGGTACAAAATGGCTTTGAAATCCCAGAAGATTAAACTGAAACAAGTTGGGGTTAGAATTAAAAATCCGGGAAAGGAAATTTTCGGCTGCAAAAATCTCTTTTCCCTTTCTTGTGTCGAGAAAAGAATCGATTACAGTAAGCGAGAAAAGCGGGTTGTGCACAAAAGCCTCACAAATGCCGGTTGTTAAATCCTGGCTTCCTCCCAAAATCAGAGTTACAATGTTAAGCTCACTCAGGTAATCAACAATATCGCGCAAAGCCTGGTAGTTGCCTTTTAAAGATAGGGCTGGTTTCAGGTTTCCAAAATCAGCAATTCCAATTTTTTCGGTTTTAGCAAGAGGGTAAAGTGCCTCCCTGATTTTGTCGGGGACTGCTGTATATTCCTGCTTTAATGCCGAATTGTTAAGAGGCACACCAATGATGGCGACCTGTACGTTCTTCAGATTGCCTGGTTTTAGTGCGACAGTGTTTTTTTCAATCATTCCGCCAATGGTATATTTCCAGTTCAGTGGTCCTGAATGGCGGTAAGTGTCGAAATTCACCGGATCAAAATAAAAGCGTACGTCCATTGGTTAAAGTTTTGTTACAAAAACAGAGGCAATGTGATTTTCACCTGCCTCTGTTTTTTATTTTTTGCCTTTTTTAGGTTTTGTATCTGGCGATTCGTTAATAATTTTCATACAATCGTCGAATGTCAGCTTTTCAGCATCAGCCTTTTTCGGTATTTTGAAATTCTTTTTATTAAATGCTATGTATGGTCCCCAACGGCCATTCAGAATTTTTACCTCCGGATTTTCATCAAAAACCCTTATCACAGCTTTATCGTCTTTTTCGCGTTTGGCACCAATAAGTTCAATGGCGCGTGCGAGGTCAACTGTATAAGGATCATCGGTTTTCCCAAGCGAAACAAATTTGTTGTCGTGACGAATGTATGGCCCGAACCTGCCAACGCCGACTGTAACTTTTTTGTTTTCAAATTCACCAAGCTCGCGCGGGAGTTTAAAAAGCTCAAGCGCTTCTTCGAGCGTAATGCTTTCGAGTAGCTGCCCCGATCTTAAACTTGAAAATTGCGGTTTTTCGCCTTCTCCGTCAGCCGAACCTTCGCCCAATTGTGCTACAGGACCAAACCTGCCAATTTTAACTGAAACCTGTTTTCCAGTAACAGGGTCGGTACCCAGAATCCGTTCGCCTTTTGAGCGCTCTGAGTTTTGAAGTGCATGGTCAACCATTTCGTGAAATGGCTTGTAAAATTTGGCAATCATTTCGTTCCAAACTTTTTTGCCTTCAGCAATATCATCAAATTCCTCTTCCACCTTTGCAGTGAAATTGTAATCCATTATCTGGTCGAAATTCTCTGAAAGATAATCGGTTACCACCATTCCAATATCGGTGGGGAAAAGTTTTCCTTTTTCAACTCCCGTGGTTTCTTTATTTGTTTTCTCGCTGATTTTCCCGTTTTTCAGTGTGATGATGTCGAAAAGACGCTCAACACCGGGGCGGTCCTCTTTCACCACATAATTCCTGTTCTGAATGGTTGTGATGGTTGGAGCATAAGTTGACGGGCGACCAATTCCCAGTTCTTCGAGCCTTTTTACCAGCGACGCCTCGGTGTATCGCGGCGGTTTTTGTGTGAATCGTTTGGTGGCCGCAACCGTGTCCATTTGCAAAATATCATTTGCTTTCAGCGGCGGGATGATTACATCGCTGCCATTTTCACTCTTATCATCGTCGGTCGATTCCATATAAACTTTCAGAAATCCGTCGAAAATGAGTACCTCTCCGGTTGCCAGAAATTTTTCCTTGTCATTCGAAATAGCAATGGTAACCTGTGTCTTTTCGAGAATGGCATCGGCCATTTGCGAGGCGATTGTCCGTTTCCAGATAAGTTCGTATAACCGCTGTTCCTGGCTTGTTCCGTCGGTGGTTTCGTTCGACATGTAAGTGGGGCGGATGGCTTCGTGCGCTTCCTGTGCTCCTTTGCTGCTGGTTTTGTAATGCCTGATGTGAACATATTTGGTGCCGTGCAGCTCTTCAATTTTTTGTTTTGCCGTATTAATGGCCAGCGACGAAAGGTTTACCGAGTCGGTACGCATGTAGGTAATTTTTCCGTTTTCGTACAACCGCTGTGCTACACTCATGGTTTGCGAAACAGAAAAACCCAGTTTACGGCTGGCTTCCTGTTGCAAGGTTGATGTTGTGAACGGTTTTGCCGGCGTGCGTTTGCCCGGTTTTTTCACCACATCTTCCACTGTAAAACGGGCAGTCTTGCATTTTTCAACAAACTGCATCGCTTCTTCGCGGGTGTTGTAACGGGTGGAAAGTTCAGCTTTCAGTTCGGTAACTTTTCCATCTTTATCGTTTACAAGAAAAATCCCGATTACGCGGTAAAAAGATTCAACATTAAAATTGACGATTTCACGTTCGCGCTCCACAATCAGCCTTACGGCCACCGACTGCACGCGTCCGGCCGAAAGCGATGGTTTTACTTTTTTCCACAGCACCGGCGAAACTTCGAACCCCACAATTCTGTCGAGAACGCGGCGTGCCTGCTGTGCATTTACAAGGTTTACATCGATATCGCGCGGATTTTCAACTGCTGCAAGAATAGCTTCTTTTGTGATTTCGTGAAAAACAATGCGTTTGGTATTCGCGGGTTTCAGTTTTAATACCTCTTTCAGATGCCATGCAATGGCTTCTCCCTCACGGTCCTCATCGGAAGCGAGCCAAACCATTTTTGCTTCGGCTGCCATTTTTTTCAAATCGGCCACAATTTTCTTTTTATCGGCCGACACGATGTATTTCGGAAGAAATTTATTTTCAATGTCTATCCCGAAATCTTTCTTCTCCAAATCCCTGATATGCCCCATACTCGAGGTTACAGTAAAATCTTTACCGAGAAATTTTTCGATGGTTTTGGCCTTTGCAGGCGACTCAACAATTACAAGGTTTTCTGACATGCTTTTTCAAAAATTTTTGCAAATTAAAGCAATTCAAATGCTAAGTTCAAAATTTATCTCACTATTTTTTGATTTCTATATTATTGAAAATGATGGAATTATTTTTTTGGAATGTTGATTTTTAAGTGTTTCAGCACCCGTTTTTTGTTGCTTCAAACTCAGAATCGTATATCTTTGCCCCGGCATTTTAACAGCTTATCGCATGCAAAAATCTGAGGTCGGTTATCGGAAATACATTCGTTGGTTTTGGGGTCTGGTGGCGGGTTTTATTTTGTTTATGTTCTTGTTCTTCTTCCTGTTATCCAAGGGATTCATCGGGTTTATGCCCAGTTTCGAGGAGTTGGAAAACCCGCGTAATGTGCTGGCTTCAGAAATGATTTCGGCTGATGGAAAAATCCTCGATAACTACTTTATCCGTGAGAACCGCTCGTATGTCGATCACCGCGAAATTCCACAACACCTGATTGATGCGTTGATTGCTGTTGAAGACGAACGGTTTTACCGCCATTCGGGAATTGATTTCCGTGGTTTGATCAGAGTTGTGAAAGGGATTATTCTTATGGATTCGAATGCCGGCGGAGGAAGTACCATCAGCCAGCAGCTGGCAAAAATGCTTTTCCCGCGCGACGAAAAGCTGAATAAGTTTGAGCTGGTTGCACGCAAATTCAAGGAATGGATTATTGCTGTAAAGCTGGAACGCAGCTACACAAAAGAGGAGATTATACTGATGTACCTTAATAAATACGACTACCTGAACAACGCGGTTGGTATCAAATCTGCCGCACAGGTTTATTTCAGTATTACTCCCGACTCATTGCAGATGCATCAGTCGGCAATGTTAGTGGGAATGGCCAAGAACTCTTCGCTTTACAACCCGGTTCGCCGCCCTGAACTTGTGCTCGAACGCCGCAATGTGGTACTCAACCAGATGGAGAAAAACAATTACATCACAGAAGCGCAGCGCGATTCGATGAAACAATTGCCACTCGACCTGAAATACAGCAAAGTGGATTACAAAGTTGGCCCCGCACCCTATTTGCGCGAATACCTGCGTTTAACACTCAATGCAAAAAAACCTGACCCTGAAAAATATGCCTCGTGGCAAAAACAAAATTATATTGAAGACCAGCTCGAATGGGATACCAACCCGCTTTACGGGTGGTGTAACAAAAACCTGAAAGCCAACGGTGAACCCTATGATATTTATGCCGATGGATTGAAAATTTATACCACCATCGATTCGCGAATGCAGAAATATGCGGTGGAAGCTGTTGAGCAACATCTGCGCGACGACATTCAGCCCATGTTTGATGGCAGTATGAAAGACCTCCGCAACCCGCCGTTTGCCAATAATATGAGCACTGAGGAAACCGAGGCGCTTCTCGAACGTGCAATAAAGCAAACCGAAAGGTACAGATTGCTGAAAAAAGCAGGAAAAGACATGAATCAGATAAAGGCCAATTTTAACCAACCGGTTGAGATGACGGTTTTTTCGTGGCGGGGTGAAATCGATACCACCATGTCGCCCATTGATTCAATAAAATGGTACCTGCGCTATTTCAAGTCGTCGTTTATGGCCATGGAACCCGAAAGTGGCAAAGTGAAAGCTTATGTTGGCGGCCCCAACTATGTATATTTTATGTACGACATGGTAAAAGTGGGCAAACGCCAGGTGGGTTCAACCGTGAAACCATTTCTTTACACGCTGGCCATGCAAAACGGGTTTACACCTTGCACCAAAGTTCCGTATGTAAACCAGCAATTTCAGCAACCCGACGGTTCGATTTACGAACCCAAAGATTCGGAACGCGATGATACAATGGAAGGCAAAATGGTAACCTTGAAATGGGGACTTGCCAACTCGAAAAACAGGATTTCGGCCTGGGTGATGAAACAATTCAGCCCCGAAGCTGTGGTTGAGGTGATGAAACGTCTCGGTGTTGTAAGTCCCATCGACCCTGTAAATTCAATGTTCCTGGGAACTTCTGATGTTACCCTTTACGAAATGGTGGGAGCATTCAATGCATATAATAACCTTGGGGTTTATGTAAAACCTTATTTTGTAACCCGTATTGAAGACAGGTATGGTAACGTAATTGCATCGTTTTTACCTGAACGGCGCGAAGCCATCGATGAACAAACAGCCTACCTGATGCTGAATATGTTACAGGGTGTAATTAACGAAGGAACCGGTGGCCGTTTACGAGGACCGCGCCCGTATGGACAATTCAGGATGCCGATTGCCGGGAAAACAGGAACCACGCAAAACCATTCCGACGGCTGGTTTATCGGGGCAACCCCGGTTCTTACCGCTGGTGTGTGGACTGGCGCCGATTTACGAAGCATCCATTTCCGTTCGCTTCAATCCGGTCAGGGTGCAAACCTTGCTTTGCCCGTGTGGGGCTGGTTTTATAAAAAGGTTTTGGCCGATTCAACTTTGGGAATTACAGAAGATATGCAATTCAGGGCGCCACAATATTTTAATATCGATTTAAACTGCGATGATGCTGATGCAGTGAAATCAAAAGCTGAATCTGACGAGTTCTTTTAATCGCCTTTTTTCGATGATTTTTATGTCTTTTGCAAGCTTTCAAGAAAGCAGTTTCCCCCTTTGAGGGGAATTAAAGGGGTGATTTGACTAATTCAGTCTTTCTTTCAAAACCTGTTCATTTTTATTTTCTCAAACTGAAGTTCTTCAAACGGGCGGCCTTTTGATTCTCTTGCGGGATGACCAACGGTTACTGCACACAAAACCCTGAAGTTTCCGGGAATGCCCAATAATTCCCGTACATATTGTTCCGAAGAAACAGTTTCGTTGTGCATGCGGTAGTGAAAATGAATCCAGCAACTGCCCAAACCTTTCGCATGTGCAGTGAGCTGTAAAATAATGGCTGCTATTGAACAATCTTCCACCCAGGCATCGTTTACAGTTTCGTCGGCACAAAATACCACAGCCAGTGGTGCGGTTTCCAGCGGACCGGTTCCGGTGGGTTTTGCAATTTTTAGTTTCTGAATCGTTTCCTTTTCATCGATAAAAATAAACTGCCACGGATTGATGCCTTTTGAAGAGGGCGAACGCAACACAGCTTCTTTTAAAACTGCCAGTTGTTCAGCCTCAACAGGCTGTTCGGTGTATTTGCGTATGCTACGGCGGGTGCGTAAAAGCTCTATCATGATTTTTTGATTTTCGGTTCTAAGGACAAAGAAACAAAGATTTTGAAAATAAAAAGGCTGGCATTTCTCCGAAAGAGATGCCAGCCTTTTTTAACTCCTCCCCGGCACAACTTTGTAATTTGTGCCTTGTCTGCCAGCATAGCTGATTTTTGCTTTTGAAAATCGTACTTGGTTCGATTCCGATATTCTCTGCCGGATAATATAACAACTAATTGAAAGATTACTTTTTTAGTTCATATTTTCCATGTACAAAATAACTAAATATAAATCTTCTTCATACATAAAATCGGCAATAACTGAACTATTAACCCTATAAATGCTGGATTCATGTGTTTTATCAACAAAGTAATATCTCTCGTTAATATATATTTCAGCCTCATCCTTAACCGAAGTTTTAGCTACTAATCTAACAGATGAACTTATTAAACGATCCGACTCAAAATTGTACAATATATATTCAATATCAGAGTTTTCACCTTCATATATAATACTGTTTGAATCTTCTACAGAAATTTCCCTGGTTTCTTTTTCTTTTATGTATGATTTATTTTTACCAAATTCTATAATCGGCTCTTTATAAAGGGCACTTATCGGTTCAATTGTTACTTTGCAAACTGATTCAAATTTTTTGTCCTTGGTTTGAACAATTACATTTGTTTCACCGATTTTAACACCTGCAACAAGTCCTTGCTCATCAACGGAGGCTATTCCTTCATTTTCAGAACTCCAATCTAACGTAATTGGTACTTCTACATCCGGGGGCGAACAAGAAACGTTTAATTGAGTGGTTTCGTTATAGTGCATTGTAATTTTATCCTTATCTAACTGAATAGATTTAAGTTCTTTATCGCAGGAATAAAATACAAATACTGAAAAGAGTAGAATGAGAGAAGGTTTTTTCATTGTCGTATAATTTTAAGATTAAAATACTGGTTGTCAAACAAAAGTATAACAATACAGATTATTACAAAACTATTCAATAAAATATTTTCGTGCGGTAGCAAAGGGCTTTAAAATAGCAGAATTCCATCCGTCGTAAGGCAGATGGAATTCTACTATTCTCCCATCCTAAAGAAAGACCGGGAGGTCGGGTGAGGCTTTCTTATTTCAGCCCGCTTCTTTCTAACAGTGCGTCCACGGTGGGTTCCTGGCCGCGGAAACGTTTGTACAAGGTCATCGGGTGTTCGGTGCCCCCTTTTTCAAGAATATTTTCGCGGAACGATTTGGCCACTTCTTTATTAAACAAGCCTTTTTCCTTGAATACACTGAATGCGTCGGCATCCAGAACTTCGGCCCATTTGTAGCTGTAATAACCTGCGGCGTAGCCACCGGCAAACAGGTGTCCAAACTGGGCGCTCATGCAAACCTCCGGAATTATCGGGAAAATGCGGGTTTTCGACCAGGCGTTTTCCTCAAAGGTTTTTACGCTGCCGGTAAACGGTTGCTGAAGCGTGTGCCATGCCATATCCAAATAGCCAAAACTCAGCTGGCGGATAGAAATATAACCGGCCTGATAGTTTTGGGCGTCCACAATTTTCTTTACCAGCTCGGCCGGGATTTTTGCGCCGGTTTCGTAATGTACAGCAAACCTGTCTAAAAACTCTTTTTCAACCGCCCAGTTTTCCATAATCTGCGAAGGCAGTTCAACAAAATCGCGGTAAACATTGGTTCCCGAGAGGTTTGAATAGGTACTGTTTGATAACATTCCGTGCAGTGCATGGCCAAACTCGTGCATAAAAGTTTCAACCTCATCAAAAGTAAGCAGCGCCGGCTTTGTAGCTGTTGGTTTGGTGAAATTCATCACAATAACAACCTGCGGACGGGAATCAACGCCTTTGTCTTTCCACTGGCCTTTAAAATCGTTCATCCAGGCGCCACCCTGTTTGCCGGCACGCGGGTGAAAATCGGTATAAAGAACAGAAAGAAAAGAACCGTCGGCATTAAAAACCTCATACGGAATTACCTCTTTATTGTACACAGGAATTTGTGGCGCCGGTTTAAAAGTAATTCCATACAAATCGGTAGCCAGGCCAAAAACCCCGTCAATCACCTTATTCAGTTCGAAATAGGGTTTCAACATTTCATCGTTCAGGTTGAATTGCTCCACCTTCAGTTTTTCGCTGTAATATGCCCAGTCCCACGGCATGATTTCGCCGGTAAAACCGCTCTTTTCAGCATAAGCCTGAACTTCGGCTTTTTCAGCCTGTGCTTTTGTAAACGAAGCCTGGTACAAAGCGTCGAGCAGCTTGTACACATTTTCGGGTTTTGTGGCCATGCGTTGTACAAGTGCATATTCAGCATAATTTTTATAGCCGAGTAATTTTGCCATTTCCATGCGGAGTTCGGCAATGCGTTCCACATTGTTCTGGTTGTCGAATTCGTTGCCTTTAAAAGCTTTCGAACCGTAGGCAATATACATTTCCTTACGCAGGTCGCGGTTGTCGGCATATTTCATAAACGGAAGGTAGCTGGGCATGTCGAGTGTAAAAACCCAGCCTGTTTTATTTTTCTCTTTTGCCAGCGCAGCCGCAGCTTCGAGTGTACTTTCGGGTAACCCGGCCAGCTTGGTTTTGTCGGTGATATTGAGTTCGTAGCTGTTGGTTTCCTTTAACACATTCTCGTCGAACGAAAGCGATAATCTCGCCAGTTCGGTGCTGATGGAGCGGTATTTTTCCTTTTGGTCTTCCTTGAGTTTGGCACCTTTCTGAACAAAATTGATATAGGTATTTTCGAGAAGGGTACTTTGCTCGGGATTGAGGTTCAGATTTACCCTGTTGTAGTAAAGATAGTTTACCCTTTCGAAAAGTTTCGGGTTCAGGTTGATGTCGTTCTGGAATTTGGTAAGCATGGGCGACACTTCCTGTGCAATTTGCTGTAACTCCTCATTAGTTTCGGCGCTCATCAGGTTAAAGAAAATACCGGCAGTGCGCGAAAGCAACCGGCCCGAGCGGTCAAGCGCTGCAATCGTGTTTTCAAAAGTAGGCTTGCCCAAATCGCCGGCTATAAAATTAATTTCGGATTCGCCTTGTTTTATTGCTTCCTGAAAAGCGGGAATAAAATGTTCGTTTTTGATTTCGCCAAAAGGCGCAGTTTGGTGCGGGGTGTTAAAAACGCCCAGCAACGGGTTGGTTTGTGCAATTGTCGTTATTAAACTCATCGTAATAATTAATGCTGTAATAAATGTTTTTCTCATTTTCTGTATCTTTTTAAAACATGTTCCATTGGTAAAAACCCGGTTTGCATCATTACAAAACCGATGGAAGAATGTTCAGGAGGAGGATTGTTTATTTGCTTTTTCGCTTGTTTTTCTTTTTCTCCACAGTCCAGCCAAATTTGCCAATGCGTTTACCCATTCCGTAATAATGGCCATGACTGTAAACCAGCGGACTGGCTTTTGCAAAATTAAATGCCTGCTCTTCGTTCAGGTATTCGTCGTCAACCGAAACGCTGACCACATCGGCAACAAACATATGGTGTGTTCCCAATTCCACAATGTTTTTTACCCGGCATTCAATATTCACCGGCGATTCAAGAATAATGGGTGCTTTTACCACTTTGGCCGGGGCAGGAGTGAGGTTCATCTCTTTCCATTTGTTGTACTTGCGACCCGAATTACAACCGCACCAGTCGGTGGCTTTTGCCAGTTTTTCGGTGGTGAGGTTAATTACAAATTCGCCGGTCCGTTTAATAATTTCGTAGGAATGACGGCCTGGCCGAACCGAAATGTAGCACATTGGCGGATCGCTGTTAATGGTTCCCGTCCACGCAATGGTAATAATATTGTATTCTTCGGGTGTTTCGCCGCAACTTACCATTACTGCCGGAAGCGGATAGAGGATAGTACCGGGTTTCCAGTAGGTTTTTGCCATGAAATTTTAGTTATTCAACCGGATCTTTCCAGTCGCCATTATCGCGGATGAGTTGTTCAAGTTCTTCAACTGCATTTTCGAAAAGGATGTGGCGTTTTACCGGTTGTAATCCTTTGTACAATGCAACTTTGTTGCTGCCGGTTCCCACAAAACCGTAATCCACATCGCCCATTTCGCCTGGGCCGTTTACCACACAACCCATGATTCCGATTTTCAGGTGGTCGAGATGTTTGAAATGTGCTTTTATTTTGAGTGTTGTTTCGTGCAAATCGAAAAGTGTGCGGCCGCAACCGGGACACGACACAAATTCGGTTTTTGACATGCGCATGCGGCTTGCCTGTAAAATGCCAAAACTGAGGTCTTTCAGCTCGGTGAAAGTAATATTTTCGCTATCGTTAGAAAGACAAATTCCATCGCCATAACCATCGAGGAACAAACAACCGAGGTCGGCAGCAGCTTTAATCTGCAGGTCTTCAAGCAGGTTTTCGTTGTATTTCCGGTACAAAACAACCGGCACTTTCCAGATGTGCGTTTCCAGCGTCATAAAGAAAGCACGGAATTCTGCCATCGGGTTTTTATTGAAACTTTCGAAAATCAATACAGTTTTGCGGGTTTGTTTCAGTTTGGTGATGATTTCGGGGTGTTTGTCCATAAAGCGGTCGAACTCCATTTTATCGGTTTTGATAAATTTCATTCGTCCCCAACGGGTGCTTTCGAACAAATATTCTTCAAGCGAAATTATCGGGTATTCCTCGCCTTTGATGTCTAAAATTTTATTTCCCGAAAGGAAATAATCGGGGATGAGTTTGCCTCTTATCGGGATCATTTCGCTGAGACTGCGGTCGCCAAGGTCGGCAATTACCACCGGCAATTGTTTCCCTCCCATATTCAGCACCGGTCGTGTTGAACGTCTTTCATACTCAAACGGGTTAATCTGCCCGATAATTGGTGCGGTAATCGGCTGGTGAAATTGGTGAAACTTAAAATGATCGACAAGTTTTGCGGCCACCGGAATCTCGCGTAAGGGGCTTTCGGTGAGCGAAACCCTGATGGTATCGCCAATTCCGTCGGCCAGCAGTGCACCGATTCCCACTGCCGATTTGATACGTCCATCTTCGCCTTCGCCAGCTTCGGTAACGCCCAGATGAATAGGGTACATCATATCTTCGAGCCGCATTTTATAGTTCAGCAACCTTACAGTGTAAACCATTATCCGGGTGTTGCTGGCTTTAATCGAAACCACAACATTGTTAAAATCAACCTTTTTGCAGATACGCAAAAACTCCAGAACCGACTCGGCCATCCCCGAGGGAGTATCGCCAAAACGGCTCATCACCCTGTCGGAAAGAGACCCGTGGTTGGCGCCAATCCGCAGAGCAGTGTCGGTTTTACGCAACATATCGAGGAAAGGAATAAACTGTTCTTCAATTTTTATCAATTCCTGTTTGTATTCATCATCGGAATAAACCTTGTTTTTGAAAAGGGCGCGTTTATCGTAAAAATTACCCGGATTGATTCTGACTTTCGAAATGCTTTTGGCGGCAATTTCAGCCAGTTTTGGGTTAAAATGAATATCGCCGATGAGCGGTGTGTTGAATCCGCGGGCAACAAGTTCATTTTTGATATTTTTCATGTTTTCGGCATCGTAAATGCCTTTCACTGTTAATCTTACGTAAGCAGCGCCGGCCTTTGTAAGTTGAACAATCTGATCCACCGTGGTTTCGGTATCTTTTGTATCAGTATCAGTCATCGACTGAATACGGATTGGGTTGTTACCACCCACCGGAACACCGCCAATGTTCACTTCCCACGTGTTTTGTCTTTCGTAACGCGTTAAATCCTCAATATAATTGAAATGTCTATCTTTCATTCTGTTAATTGCTATAGCCGGTTGCAAATTTAGCCGAATGGTTTAAATATAAAAAGAATAGACTATTTTTGTTTTCCATTATAAATGTATGAGCGTAGAAATTAAGCAGATAACTAAATTATTTGGAACGCAAAGGGCGCTTGACGAGGTCAGTTTTACGATAAAAAAAGGCGAATTAGTCGGTTTTTTGGGTCCGAACGGTGCCGGGAAGTCAACTTTAATGAAAATTATTACCGGATTTTTGCCTGCCGATGGTGGAGAAGTGTTTGTTGAAGGCGAAAAAACCGGGCCTAAAAATCTCGAAATCAGAAAAAATATTGGTTACCTGCCCGAACACAACCCGTTGTACACCGATTTGTATGTACGTGAATTTCTCGAAATCACCGCCGGGCTTTACAAATTAAAAAATGTAAAACAACGGGTTGCCGAAATGGTTGAACTCACCGGGCTTGGCGATGAGCAACACAAAAAAATAAGAGCTCTTTCGAAAGGATATAGGCAAAGGGTTGGGCTGGCACAGGCGTTGATTCACAATCCGCCGGTACTGATTTTAGACGAACCCACCACTGGCCTCGACCCCAACCAGATTGAAGAAATCAGGCAGGTAATCCGTAACATCAGCAGCGATAAAACTGTGATGCTTTCGTCGCACATTATGCAGGAAGTGGAAGCCGTTTGCAGCCGGGTAATTATTATTAACCGTGGTAAAATTGTCGCCGACGGCGCGATTGATGAAATAAAAAGCGGCAAGCTTAACCGCAGCCAGGTGGTGATTGCCGAATTTTCGGATACAGTAAAAGCAGCACAAATCCTTGCAATTCAGGGTGTGAAAAATGCTGTTTTTAACGAAAAGTTCTGGGAAATTGAATCAACCGGTGAAACGGATATCCGACCGGCAATTTTTCATTTTGCAGTTGAAAATCAGCTCTCTCTTTTAACATTAAAAGAAAAAAGGCAAAATCTGGAAAGCGTGTTTCACGAGGTGACACAGGGAAATTGATTAGTCCTGTTATCTGTAAAAGGAAGGTGGAAGAATATTAAAATTACGACTTGAATGGTAGCTTTAAGACCATACATTTTATATCGTTTACCGATTAGCCAGACTACACAGGCCTTGAAAGGTGGTAAAATTGAAAAGGTGTGGGCTAACATTAGCAACTTTTTGACAACTTGCACTAATGCAGACATTAACAACCCTGAAAATATTTATTTGGTAGCTTACTCTGCAAATGAGGATTTTGGTGAACATACAGAGCAGGCAAATAGAATAATAGATATTACAAAAGAAGTCTTTGGAGAAGGGATTACCGAAACTATTGGTTATTTATACCCTGAAAATACGCCACTCAAGCAGACTAAAACGGTGTGGCAATTGACTTCAAATGATTTGGATAAAGCGTTGAACTTTATTATTGGCTTACAACCATTACCAAAATACAACCTTGGACCAATTGAACTGATAATTTCTTATGACTTCAAACTGATGGATCAAACTACTAAAATAGAATTGCCACACCAACAATATTCTTCGAGTTTACTTTTATGGTTGACAAGGAGTAATTGCGTAAGCCCAAGCTTGTGTTTCCCTTTTAAACAGGCAGACGAAGAGTTTTGGCAATACATAGAAAAAATTGAAGAATCAATTCCATTTAACTTTGGTAGAAAACATTTAAGGCTTGGAAAGGCAAACAAAAAAGGAACTGCAAATAAGTTTTCAAAATTATGACCAGAGAAATGAAAAACTCAGCAGTCAGAATACTTGTCTTCTGTATGTAAATTTATCATGCCACGGCAAATTTACATGAAACCGCGACACCCGAAAAATAATTCAAAAAACTCTTTTTTTATTTCAGCGAAGAATTGTATTTTTGCCCTCGCTACGTGGAAAGAT
Source organism: Draconibacterium sp. (assembly GCA_050179035.1). GTDB lineage: Bacteria > Bacteroidota > Bacteroidia > Bacteroidales > Prolixibacteraceae > Draconibacterium. Next base: position 22,680 of record JBFXFM010000039.1, read on the forward strand.
TTGAGATTGATTGCAACCACATGAAAAAAACGCTAAAACAATCGCATTTTTCAACATCAATCGAGCATCCCGCAGTTTTAATTAATGTTTAACGTGCTGATTTCTTTCAGCTTAAAAATTAGGGATTATGAGTTATTTATTCACTTCAGAGTCGGTATCCGAAGGACATCCGGATAAAGTGGCCGACCAGATTTCAGATGCAATTCTGGACAAAATTCTTGCTTTCGACCCCAACTCGAAAGTAGCCTGCGAAACTTTGGTTACCACCGGTCAGGTTGTGCTTGCCGGCGAAATTAAAACCGAAACTTACATCGATGTACAGGAAGTTGCCCGCGAGGTAATCAACCGCATCGGTTACACAAAAGCCGAATACCGTTTCGACGGTGATTCGTGTGGTGTGTTTTCTGCGATTCACGAACAAAGCCCCGATATCAACCGTGGCGTTGTGCGCGAAGACCCGATGAACCAGGGTGCCGGCGACCAGGGAATGATGTTTGGTTACGCCTGTCGCGAAACCGACAATTTTATGCCGCTTTCACTCGAACTGTCGCACCAGTTGCTTTTGGAACTGGCCGTTATTCGACGCGAAGAAAAAGTGATGACCTACCTGCGCCCCGACTCAAAATCGCAGGTTACCATCGAATACAGCGAAGAAGGTGTTCCCACCCGCATTGACACAATTGTGGTTTCAACACAGCACGACGATTTTGGAAAGCCTGAAAACAACTCGGTAGCGGCTCAGTTAAAGGCTGACGAGGAAATGTTAGCCAAAATTAAAGCTGATGTAATTAGTATTCTTGTTCCGAGGGTAAAAGCAAAACTGCCCGCAAGAGTGCAGGCTTTGTTTGGAAACGACATTGTTTATCACGTAAACCCAACCGGCAAATTTGTAATTGGCGGGCCTCACGGTGATACCGGTTTAACCGGCCGTAAAATTATTGTGGATACCTACGGAGGAAAAGGCGCACACGGTGGTGGCGCATTCTCGGGCAAAGACCCATCGAAAGTTGACCGCTCGGCAGCTTATGCTGCCCGTCACATTGCCAAAAACCTTGTGGCTGCCGGTGTTGCCGACGAAATCCTTGTTCAGGTTTCGTACGCAATTGGCGTGGCAAAACCGATGAACATTTTTGTAAATACCTACGGAAAATCGAAGGTAAACCTCACCGACAGCCAGATTGCTGAAAAGGTTGACCAGATTTTTGATATGCGCCCGAAAGCTATTGAAGAAAGGCTGAAACTGCGCAACCCGATTTACGAAGACACAGCTGCATACGGCCACATGGGGCGCGAACCAAAAAAAGTGGTGAAAACTTTTACGTCGTCGTATTTCCCAACAGTTACAAAAGAAGTGGAACTGTTTACCTGGGAAAAACTCGACTTTGTTGACAAGGTTAAAAGTACTTTCGGGATGTAAAAATCCTGGGGGAGTATTAATAATACACCTGAAGGGCGGTAATTTTTTACTGCCCTTTTTTTATATTTAGCATTAATTGAAACTTAATTCAGCAGCAACCGAATATTAAAGTGTGCTATTTATTCATCACTTTGTTACCTCAAGGGGAAAATCGAATTTAACAATTGCCCCCTTGAGGGGGTTGGGGGTGAGTGAAAACCACAAAAAGTAAGTTAAACTTTAAAACGAAAAAGCCATGGAAGAAAAACTAATTACAATCGTAACGCTTCCGTACTCAAAAGCCCAGTTTCTGAAACTTCGTTTCGATGCGGAAAACATCGGGTGCGACCTTGTCAGCATCAGTTTAATCGAAGGCGCCGGGTCGTCAACAGTTCAGGTTAAGATCCTCGAAAAAGATATTGAACGCGCAATTCCTGTTCTCGAAGAAATGCTTGGAGTCCGCCCGTTTCTCGAAGAATTGCAATCTGAAAAAGCTGAGCCACATATTCTTGTGCCTGTCGATTTTTCGGTACACAGCGAAAAAGCCTGTAAAATGGCGGTGAACATTGCAGAGCGGCTGAAAACAAAAATCATCCTCATGCATTGTTACATCAACCCTGTTATTCATTCAATCCCGTTCAGCGATATTTATGCCTACGACTCGTCGCTGCTGGCCAAACTCGAGTATTCCGAAGAAAATGCCAATGCCGAGTTTCAAAAGTTTGTAAATAAAATGGCTGCAGAAACAGGGCTTGAAAAATGGAAAACGGTATCGCCTGAGTACATTATTAAATCGGGTTATCCTGAAAATGACATTCTGGCTTTTGCACAGAAAAACCAGTCGCAACTGATTGTGATGGGTAGCGGCGGAAAAACTTCGCTTTATGGAACATTGGGCAGTATTGCCGCCGACATTCTTTATAACGCGGCAGTTCCGGTGTTGATAGTGCCTGAAGACACCCCCGACAAAATACTGAACAGTTTTTCAAATGTTTTGTATGCCACCAATTTCGATGAAAAAGATTTCGCTTCCATCGAAATGTTGCTGAACATTACAAAACCATTCGGTATAAATCTGAAATGCTTACATGTTGGCCGTGAGCAGGGTAACGACTGGGATATGGCCCGCCTGGAAGGGATGAAAGATGTTTTGTACGAAAAGTACAAAGAAATTCAGTTTGAATGTTGCCTGATTTCGGGCGACGATGTTTTGCAATCGCTTGAAAACTACATCAAAAGCGAAAATATTGATATTCTTTCGCTTACCACACACAAGAGAAACATGATTACAAGGCTGTTCAATCCAAGCCTGGCGCGGAAAATGGTTTTTCATACGCACACACCGCTTTTGGTTTTTCATGGATAAAAAAGTCCGGCCCCTCTTAGTCTCCCCAAAGGGGAGAAATTTTAGAATGCAATTATTGAGGATATTGGCAGTTTGCTGAATTACCCGGAATTTGTAATTTGGGGTTAGCTTTTTCTGTATTGAAATTCAGGAAAATCTTTCAGGATTTTGCTATTTCTGCCTTGAAAATGCGTGATGTATTTTGAATTGATTCTGAAACCGGATTGTATTGAAAACCAAACATTCGGGTAATTTTACTGCCGTCGAAATTGCGTACGCGGCTTGCGTTGGCAGCCGTTTCGCGTGTGATAAGCGGTGATTTTCCGGTGAAAAGTGCAGTAGTTTTTGCTGCCCGCCAAACCAAAGCGAGTAAAGCATTCGAAGCAAAATATTTTGGCCGGGGTTTTCCAAGTGCATCAGCAATCTGAAAAAACACATCGCCATAACTCATATTTTCAGAACTCAACAAAAACCTGTTGCTTTTTGCCGTTGTAAAGTTGGTGTCCTGCATCAGTAAAATCATGGCCCGCACCACATCTTTCACATCAATAAAACCTGTAATTCCTTTGGTATAAAATTTCATCCCGTCCCAAATGGTTTTAAACATTTTTGCGCTGCCGGTTTCCCAGTTGGCCGGGCCTAAAATGATGGAGGGATTTACAATCACCGCATCCAGTCCTTCTTCCATGCCACGCCAGATTTCGGCTTCGGAGAAGAATTTGCTTTCAGAGTAACCCGATACTTTTTTCGATGGCACCCAGTTGGTTTCTTCGGTAATCAGCTGTCCGTTTTCGAGTTGCCCGAGCGCGGCAACCGAACTCACATGACAAATTTTCCTGACTCCGTTTTCGATGGCTGCATTTACCAGGTTAGCTGTGCCTTCCACATTGTTTGCAATCATTTTTTTCCGCTCTTTCGGGTCGAATGAAACGATGGCTGCACAATGGTAAATTTCTGTAACACCCTTCAAAATTTTTTCGATGGCGAAATAATCGAGGATGTCGCCATTTACCCATTCAATGCGGTTAAAAAGCTCATTTGGATTTTGCGAATAACAGGAGAAAGTTTTTAAAACCTGTTGCAAATTACTGGTTTCGCGTTTCAACGCTTTTACTGTGTGCCCTGCCAGCGTAAGTTCGTACAATAAATGTGCTCCAACCAGTCCTGTTCCTCCTGTTATAAAAATCATCAGTTAAAAATTTATACGAATATAGTAATTTTAATCCCCTGTGAATTCCGATATTTGAACGGGTAAAAACGACTGAAATGAGCAACGACGAAAGAATCAGGTTCGAAACCAAGGAGGAAAGCAACGAACGAAGGATACTGGAAGCACTTGCCCGTACAGGGCATGAGCGGCTTTTGTTCTTTTTCCAGCTTTGCGAAGAAATGGCTTATTTCAGTAAAAATGAACCACATCCTAACCGTCAGAAAAATAATTTTGTATTGGAATGAGTTTTCTTCAGAATTTTCCGGAAAAGCTTGATTCTTTTATTGAAAAGGCATACAAAAATCAGGTTAAAATGATTATGGTTGGTGGAGGCGCTGTTAATTTTCATGGTTACCAGCGACACTCCGCTGATGTGGATTTCTGGATTGAAGTTTCTGACGAAAACCTGAAGAAGCTGCTCAAAACTTTACAGGAAATGGAGTATCACATTTCGGATTTGCCCGAACAGGTTAAAGTCGGATTGCAAAATATTTCAGTAAAAATCAGTCCGGTTCTTGAGTTGGAGTTGATTACAAATTTTAATCCCGGAAAAACATTTGAGCAAGCTTATAATGAGAGTATTACTGTTGAAAAAGATAATATCAGCTATCGGGTTCTGAGCTTCAACGATTTGGTGTTAAGCAAGATTTCAACAGGTCGCGAGAAAGATAAACTGGATATTGCTGAACTGCATAAAATCCAGCTCCGTAAAAACAAAAGCTAACGATTCCAGGGAGTTGCTGCCTTTACGCCAAATTCCTTTGCTGTAATTTTTTCAATTTTTACTTTCAGAATCCCGACGTTTTCCACAGCCGGGCGGCTGAATTTAAATTCTCTGTCGCTGTATTGCGCCATTATTAGCAGCAGACAACGGGTTTTTTCGTCAAAATCGTCAACAAACTCAACTTTGCCTTCCACCAAAACAGATTTCGATTTTACCCGGTAACTGCAACCCACTTTTACATCCTGCCAGGCAATTTCTTCTCCCAAAGTCCAGTTTATGCAAACCTGTGGATTGCTTTTTAAAGTTTCCCACATACGGCCGCTTTGTGCCGAATGCAAAATTACCGAATCGCCGTCCAACGCAAAATTCATGGGCAAAACATACGGAAAGTTATTCTCCGACATGGCCAGCCAGCAGGTTTTGCACGAGCGGATTACAGCATCAATTTCTTCGCGGTTTTTAATAAACAGTGTGCGCATCGTTATCAGTGTATTGTGCGGTTTCCCAGTTTTTCCGACAGCTCTTTTTCAACCCGTTTCAGGTTCATGTATTTCGATTGTTCGTCAATCACACGGTCGAAATTGTTTGCCTGGTAAGCCTTGTTAATTTCTTCTTCAATATCTGTCAGCATCATTCTTATTTTTCGCGACTTGTATTCGTTTATCACCTTCGGGACCAGCAAATCGAGAATATCTTCCTCGCTTTCGGTGTATCCGCCGCCACGTTTCCAAATATTACTTTCAACAAATTTATCCGAAAGCAGGTCGATTGCAAGGCTGCTGATTTTGCTGTTCGGGTGGTTCACAAAATGTTTCCACGGGTCGAAACCCGGGGTTCCGAGGTTTTGCTGCACATCGGTGAAAATAATTCTGAAAAGCTCGTTTTGCGAAATCAGGTCGTCTTTTTCTATTTCGCCAATCATAAATTCACCTGCTGAAATCAATGCAGTTTCGTTTGGATTTTCGCTTTCAATTTCAAACAGCGGTGTTTTGCCAAACTTGAGCAGAAAACGTAAAAAAACGAGTTCTTCCTCAATCAGTTCCGCGGGATTAATCACATGCGGAATCAGTGTTTGTGGCGCAGCTTTGCGTGTTTCAATCCGTATTTCGTTTTTTACAAGTTCATCGTTTTGTTTCCGTTTCTGTTTCTGAACTTCGGAATACAACAATTCCTCGTTTACATCTAACAGTTTGCTGCACGCTTTTATGTACACCGAACGGGTGATTGGGTCGGGGATAACCGCCACGGAACGAATAACATCGGTAATCAGTTTGGCTTTCGAAACCGGGTCGTTTTCGGCATCTTTCAGCAACAGCCGGGTTTTAAACTGAATAAAGTCTGTTTCATTTTCGCGAATGTAACCTGCAAAACCCGAAGCACCCATTTTTTTGGCAAACGAATCGGGGTCATCGCCATCGGGCAGCAACAGCACTTTAACATTCATTCCTTCTTCCAAAACCAGGTCGATGCCGCGAAGCGAAGCTTTTATTCCGGCTGCGTCGCCATCGTAAATAATGGTGATATTGGGTGTAAACCGCTTAATCATCCTGATTTGGTCGGCAGTGAGTGCGGTGCCCGACGAGGCCACCACATTTTCGATTCCGGCCTGGTGCATCGAAAGCACATCGGTGTATCCTTCAACCAGGTAACATTTGTCGGTTTTTGAGATTTCGCGTTTGGCCTGAAAAATACCATAAACAATTTTGCTTTTGTGGTAAATTTCCGACTCGGGCGAGTTGAGGTATTTGGCAGTTTCTTTGCTTTCTTTGAGAATGCGGCCACCAAAAGCAATCACCCGGCCAGCAAGATTATGAATCGGGAACATCACGCGTCCTGCAAAACGGTCGCGGATCCATTCATCGCGTTTGATTGAAAGCCCTGTTTTTTCGAGATAATCCATTTTGTAGCCCTCTTTTTGAGCGGCATCAGTAAATGGTGTTTTGCCGTCGGGGGCGTATCCTACTTCAAATTTTTTCAGTGTGTCGTCCCTGAAGCTGCGTTCGCGGAAATAGCTGAGACCAATGGTTCTTCCTTCGTTTTCTTCCCACAAATACCGGGTAAAATATTTTTGTGCGAACCCCGAAACTATCATCAGGCTTTCGCGTTCGTCGTTCAGTTGTTTTTCCTCTTCCGAATCTTCATGCTCCACCACTTCGATGTGGTATTTTTTTGCCAGCCATTTCAGCGCTTCGGGGTACGTCAGGTTTTCGTGCTCCATTATGAAGTTCACTGAGTTACCTCCTTTTCCGCAGCCAAAACATTTAAAAATTCCTTTGGCGGGCGAAACAGTAAACGACGGCGTTTTCTCATTGTGAAAAGGACACAATCCCAATAGGTTAACCCCGCGGCGGCGCAGTGTTACAAAGTCGGAAACCACTTCTGTAATTTCGGCGGCATCAATAATCCTTTCTATGGTGGCGTGGTCAATCATGGTTGCAAATGTAACGAAATTGACAGGTGTGAGGTGTTAATTTCTATCGTACTTGAATGCACCGGTGAAAATTACACTAAGTAATTAAGGCTTCGATATGTTTCACGAACAGCCTCAATAAATTTTCTGAAAGAAGGTAATATTTCTAATTTTTCAAGGTCAATTTTTTGACCGATAGGTTGATAGAGTTCACTAATTGTTAAATCCCTTCTTCTTCTTTTCGAAAAATCTTCTCGCGCAATTCTTATTGCATTCTCAATTATGATTTTAGGATTGGGAATCATTTCTGGATTACGATTAATATTCAAGTCATTATCCGATTTATCCGTTCCTATTTCCTTTCTTAACAAATCTTTATCTGCCAACATCCAAGCTTCAATCATTTGTACAGGAACTATTGGAGTAACTAACTTACAATGGGAATCACCTGTTTTGCTTAAATTGTATAACGCATCTGAAATTTTCTCAAATGCCCTAATGTCGTCAGGATCATCAGAATCGGTATGAACACACAAAACTGATATTCCAAATTCATCAACCCCAATTTTTGAAGCTTTCATTACTTGTTCAGAAAAACCTAACCCTGTTTTTTCAATCTTTAGTTCGTGAATAAAAATCTCAAGATCGGTATGGCATTCCATTCCAATTTTAATAAAGCCTTTTTCCACTATACTTTTTAAGAAGGCTTGATCGGTAGTGCCTTCTGTAAATAGGCCAATAAAAAGTTGTATTGTCATAGGGTTTCAATAATTTTCTTTGATTCTTCAAAATCGGCACTTTGTAAATACTCTTTTACTCTTGAGATAGTCAGTTTTTTATCTTGAATTGAAAATTCTAAGGTTCCCTGATATTCAAACTCTTTAATAACAGGCGTAATTCTCGTAACATTTAATTCGATTTTTTTTGTTGAGTTGATTTGAACAAGTCTTTTTCTGATTTCAGAAAAGTGAATTGAAACATTTGAGTCGTTTTTAAACTTAATTATCTCACTAATAAATACCGGAGAGTGTGTATTCACAATAACTTGACGCAGAGGCAAAGTATCGAATTTAAACTCAGTGCTTAAGTCCTTTGCTAACTTCACCATAGAACTTATTCTAAAAGGATGAATACCGTTTTCAGGTTCTTCAAAGCAAAGTAATCCGGTATGTTTCTCATCATATTCTAATATACAAAGAGCTAATAATCTCAATGTTCCCTCGGAAAGAACTCTTGAGGTATAATATTTCCCTTCACTACTTTTTAGATTAATAACATATTGCTTATTTTCTTTATCATCAACAACATAGATATCCGTAAATTCAGGCAAAAAGCTATTTAATTTTCTCGAAATTTCAATTAAAGAATAATTATCCGATTGTTGAATTCTAAACAGTACCCCGGCAAGATTTTGTCCACTTGTACTTATTACATCTTCACCCGTTTTTTTACTTGTTGGTTGTCTTAAATCATCTGGATTTAATTGTAGAAATTTCCAACTTTTCATTTCTTCTTTAGCAGCTAAGATGTGTTTGAAATCTATCGAATCAAAGCTACTTAGTACAGTTCTGGATGCTTTAATAAGCGGGAAACTTCTTTTATTTCCCCCTTTAACTCCATCTTGAGGGACAACAACTGTTTGTATTCCATTAATCTTTTCGGTAAACATATAAGGTCTTCCCCTTTTACCTGTAACCACTTTTGGCCGCCAAATTTCGATTTTATTCTTGGGGATTATTTTTATCCATTTATCCTCTTGATGTTTAAGATTTTCCAAGCTTTCATGCACTACTTCTAAATCATCAATACCAAATTCATTTACAAAACGCCTGATATTCAATTCATAGCGAAGACGAGTATATCTTAATTCTGCGCTTGCACCCCAAGCATCCACAATTTTCTTATTTAGCAACATTTCTACGGATAGCTCAATCAAATCGGCCCTATTTTCTCCGTCAAAGAGTGTAAATAATTCTCCCATTTCTCCGCGTTGCTGTTTAAAGGCATTTTGCAACTTATCAGATTCAGCAAGTTTTGAGAGTAATTTTAAAGCATCAAATAAATTACTTTTTCCAGAAGCATTTGTTCCTGCAATAACAGTTAATGGAGTAAATTCCATCTCAAAATTTTGAAAAGATTTGAACCCGTTAATTTTTATATAAGTAATCATATTTTAAGCTTTAAAGGAATTGTCTAAAGTACTAATGATTTTAAAATTCAACAAGCAATTAATTATCGAACAAAATTTATTCAATTTGCATTTGTCTTTATTCCTGTTTTAAATTTAAACGATGAAAAAACTTGTCATACTTTCGGGTGCGGGAATGAGCCAGGAGAGCGGGCTGAAAACCTTTCGCGACATGGATGGCCTGTGGGAAAACCACCGGGTTGAAGATGTGGCCAGCATTGAAGGATGGTTCCGTAATCCGGAACTTGTGATGAATTTTTACAACGAACGGCGAAAGCAGCTTTTCGATTGTCAACCCAACCCCGGCCATTTTGGGATTGCCGCGTTGGAGAAAGATTTTGATGTTCAGATTATTACCCAGAATGTGGACGATCTGCACGAACGTGCGGGTAGTACAAACGTACTTCATTTACACGGCGAATTGCGAAAAGTACGCAGCACCGTTGACCCGGAGCTGATTTACACCCTCGACCACTGGGAACTGAAAATGGGTGACAAATGCGAAAAAGGAAGTCAGCTGAGGCCACACATTGTGTGGTTTGGCGAAGCGGTTCCTGCATTTCAGGAGGCTTTGCCCATGATGCAGCAAGCGGAAATTGTGGTGGTTGTTGGTTCGTCGCTACAGGTTTATCCAGCTGCCGGACTTATCAATTACGCAGCGCCCGGTGTTCCGGTTTTTGTTATCGACCCCGTTCGCCCGAATATTTATATGAAAAATGCAGTTTACATTGAAGAGAAAGCCTCGAAAGGGGTTGAAATATTAAACCAACAACTCGAAAAACTAAAATAATGAAACGACTTTTAATGCTGGTTATTGCTGCGGTTTTTGTAAGCGTTCTGGCCAATGCACAACGATTTGACGGTGGAATTCTTGCCGGTTTTAACGGGACCCAGGTTGAGGGCGACGCTTACAAAGGGTATAACAAACCAGGCGCAGTGGCTGGTTTATATGTGCAAACCGATTTGGCCCCAGCCATTTTTGCTGCCATGGAAATAAAATTCAACCAAAAGGGAGCGCGAAAAAAAGTAACCACAAAAGATACTGAAAAGTATATTATGCGGTTAAATTACATCGACCTGCCTGTTTATATGGCTTTTCGTACCAGCGACCACGGATCTGTTATTGCCGGTATTCAACCCGGATACCTGTTGAGTGGGAAAGAATATGATAATTACGGAGAATTTCAACCCGAGGATCAGAATGCGTTCAACACGTTCGATTTGCAGGCGTTGATTGGTTTTCAGTTTGATTTTCTCGACAAGGTGAAAGCCGATCTCAGGGTCGCGCTTTCGGTGTTGCCCGTGCGCGATAAGCCAGGAGAAACAAATTATTACTGGTTAAACAGCCAGTTTAACAATGTGATTTCGCTGGCGTTGTATTACCAGATTGGAAGCCGGTAAAATGAGTTAAAGCTGAATGTGGAATGAAATTGAATGACTGTAAAGGACATTATTCAATAACTGTAAAATAAATTACTCAAAAAATGTAAAGTGGTTGGCTCCAAAAATGAAAGGTGATTGATTGTGCCATTACCCGAAACAGGAATTAGTTACACCCGTACCGGCGGAATAAACGTAATTTCAATTGCTGCTTTGGGAGCGTCAATCAGCCTGAAACAAAATCGACTTTTAATTGTCTTTATTTCTGACCGATTTATAACAACTTTCAACGATGACAAAAAGAAATTACATGAACCCGTATGTTGCGGGAATTCTGCTTGGCTTTGTATTGCTGGCTGCCATGTTTTTTTCGGGACGCGGACTTGGCGCCAGTGGTGGTATTAAATACGCAGTGGTGGCGGCTGTTGATGCCGTGGCGCCTGAACATGCCCAACAATCGGCCTACTACAGCGGCTATTTTAAAAATGGCGAAAAGCCACTGAAAAACTGGCTTGTTCTCGAAGTTTTGGGAATGGTTTTGGGCGGAATGATTTCGGGAGCACTTTCGGGCAGGCTGAAGTTCCAATTAGAGAAATCGCCAAAAATATCGAATAAAACGCGGTTGCTTTTTGCCTTCCTGGGCGGTGTATTTTTTGTTTACGGGGCGCAACTGGCGCGGGGTTGCACCAGCGGCGCGGCGCTTTCGGGGATGGCAGTGCTCTCGGTGGCGGGTTTCGTTACCATGATGTCGATTTTTGGTTCTGCTTTCCTCTTTGCCTGGTTCTTCCGCAAACTCTGGATATGAGAGTTTCGGGTTAACAGGTTACACGTTACAGGTTATAAAAATCTTTGTTAATAAATATTCTAATCTTCTTAAAGTCTAATATTCTAATCTTCTGAGATATGGGTCCGCTTTCAATTTTCAATAACTTCCCCGAATGGGCAAACCTGCTCACCGGATTTATCATTGGCATCGGGTTTGGTTTTGCACTCGAACAGGCTGGTTTTTCTTCGAGCCGTAAACTGGCCGGTATGTTTTACGGGTACGATGCTACAGTACTGAAAGTGTTTTTCACTGCTGCCATCACCGCATTGGTTGGAGCGCAGTTTCTCAGTTTTTTCGGGTTGCTCGACCTCAGTCTTGTGTATGTAAATCCGTATTATATCAACGCATCCATCATTGGCGGCGTAATTATGGGAGCTGGATTTATTATGGGTGGATTTTGTCCGGGCACAGGTATTTGCGCCCTTTCAATTGGCAAAATCGATGCTTTTGTGTTCCTGTTTGGCGGCATCTTCGGCGCTTTTTTGTTTGCCGAAACTTATTCGTTTATCGAACCTCTCGCCACCGGAAGTTTTAAGGGCCCGGTGAAAATGGATGAATGGTTGGGTGTTTCGTCGGGGGTATTTACATTGTTGTTGGTTATTGCTGCAGTTGCCATGTTTTGGGTGGCAGAGAAGGCAGAAAAGAAATTCAGCAGGCCGGAGATTACAGGGGAAAGATAGAAGAAAGAGATTGATGGTGATTGATGGGAAATGATACTGGATACAGGATTTGGAAAAGAGATTGATGGTGATTGACAGAGAATAATTGAGACTTGTTGAGATTGATGGGAAGAAAAGTGATTGGTAGAGATTGATAGTGATTAATGGAGATTAATTGAAAAAAACATGAGATGGATACAAGAATAAAAATATCGGTGTTGCTGATTGCGTTGGGCGTATTACTTGCATTTATGCCCGGTCCGTCGGTGCAGAAATTCAAACTGAAACCAGCTGAACTGGTGCAGCAATTGGCTGCTAATGAGGGATATTTTACTGTTGATGAAGTAGCCCGGTTTGTTAATACCGAAGACAGCACCGTGCAACTGATTGACATTCGCAGCGCAGAGGAGTTTAGAAAATGCAATATTCCGGGGTCAGTAAATATACCTTTTGATGAGCTGTTGAACCCTGACTGGAAAAGCCTGCTCAACCAGAAAAATATTCGAACCATTTTTTATGGAAACGACGATTTGCTGGCAGGTGCTGCCTGTACTTTGGTTACCGGGCTTGGTTTGGCAAACAGTTTTGTAATGAAAGGCGGACTTAACGCCTGGTTCGAAACTGTGATGTTGTCGGATTTTACAGGTGAAAAAATTACTGCACGCGAAAATGCACTTTTCGAAAACCGCTTAAAAGCGAGAACTGCATTTACACAAATCAACAGTTTGCCCGACAGCTTGAAAACCAAGTATTTCGATGCAAAACGGCTGCAACAGAAAAAATTAGACGGCGGTTGCGAATGAGAACTGCAGCTGAATTACAACCCTTCAGAATGCGAGAAAACAAAAAATATCTGATAGTAAAATAGAAGACGATTGAAACTATGGAAAAGCTAAAAGACCTGAAATGGATAATTCTCATCGTTTTGGTTATTGCTGTATTTGTAATTGTGCGAATGACAAACAGCGGCGGTTTTAAAGGCGATGCACGAGAGACTGTGGCAACCATTGCAGCCGGCGATTTTCTGATTTCAGTAAACGAATACAACCAGAACAAGGAAGCATTTCAGGTGGTGACTTTTGAACAACCCGAAAATCCGGACACTGTTCAGTTTGAAAATTCTATAAATATTCAGTTTGAAAAACTGCTGGAAGAACCTGCAATTCAGAAATTAAAAGAAACGCAAATTAAAATCCTCCTGGTTTCAAAATATAATTCTCAAAGCTCGAAAGCTTTTGTAATTTTAAACCAGATGGGGTTTAAAAATGTATTTGTCCTTTCAACCAGGGAAAATCCTGAAGTCTTAAAATACCAGTTTCAACCTGGTTTAGTTTCAAACCAGAAGTCTTTATCAGAATAAATTTGTCACATGCTGAACCCGTTACAGCCGGTTCAACGAAAGTTTCAACCCGAAGCAAAGTTGCCTGATTTGCAAACAACTCACGGGACCCGATATCTCAACACCCGAAAGAAGTACAGCAACCAGCCAAGCCGGGATTTCTGAAACCCGCTGCCCGGAGTTTATAAAAACCTCGTGCAAAATCCTGGAAGCAGATTTCTGTAATTCATCGAAAATAAAATGCCGGTTTTTTAAGTGCAATGTAAGTTGTATTACATACAGTTCAGCTTTTTTTTGTTTAATTGCAGTTTAAATAAGCCAACATATTTTTAAAATTTATGTTGGCTTATTTGGTTTCTGAAAATCATGTAGTTAAGTGTGATTTGGCCGGTTGAATTTGATTTTTGAAAATGAAGTTAAAATTACAATTGTTCGTTTTGCTAATCGTTATATTTGTTGACGGCAAAACTGCTGTAGCTGCTGATTTGGCAATCGACACCCTGCTTTTACAATTCAACCAGGCTGTTCAAACTGAAAATAAAATTTTACAATGTCAGTACAGTTATAACCTGGCATCGAATTTCAGGTTTAAAGGCGATGTTGATCAATCGAAAAAATATGCTGAAATAGCTTTTAAGCTTGCCAACGAAATTCACGATACTACACGCATTATCAATGCGTTAAATATTCTTGCTGTTAATCTTCAGCAGCAGGGAAACCTGAATGATGCTGTTGAGAAATACAACGCAGCAATCGAAATTGCTGAAATATACAGCGATACCATTTTGCTGGCCAACTCCATTGAAAACCTGGGAAATATTTATGGCGCCTCCGGAAAAACCGATTTTCCAAAAGCAATCGAGTTGTTGCTGAAATCGGCCCGTTTAAAAGAATCGGTTAAAGCATGGAATATGCTGCCCGGAACTTATCAAAGTATTTCGTCGGTTTTCAGGGAAATGGGCGATACGCTGAATCGTGAAAATTATTTGTTAAAAGCCATTGATTTGGTTGACCGCGGACTGATTTCGAATAACTCATTTATTGCCTCGGTTTACAACGAAGCCGGCAGATTTTATACCGAAGAAAAGAGAGATTACCAACTGGCCGAAACCTATTTTGGTAAAGTGCTTGCCATCAGCCAGCGGTTACAATGGAAAAAGGGGATGGCTGTGAGCCTTTCAAATATTGCTAATATTAAAGAGAAACAGGAAAACTATTCAGAAGCACTTGTTTTGCATAACCAGGCCTTGAAACTGAAACAAGAGATGAATGATTTGTACGGACAGGCAATTACCTATCATTCGGTTGGGGTGGTTCATTATCATCTGAAACATTACCACGAAGCGGTTCAAATGCTGGAACAGTCGGTTAAAATTGCGGGCGAAAACAATTTTACAAGTGCACTAAAAGATGGTTACCAGACTTTGTACAAAGTGTATCGTGAAATGAATCTGTTTAAAGATGCCTTGTACAATCTCGAAAAATACAAAGTTCTTGCCGATTCAATCAGTGGTGATACGCACCGTAAAACAATTGCTGAGTTACAAACCGTTTACGAAACGGCAAAGAAAGAGCAGGAAATTGTAAATCTTACCACCGAAAATAAGGTAAATCAGCTTAAGGCACGGCAACGTTCATTAGTCGCGTTAATTTTAGCCATTCTTCTTTTAACCATTTTACTTTCGGCATTCTTTATCATCAGGCAAAACCGGTTAAAAAACAGGCAAAATGAAATTCTTTTAAATCAAAAGCTGTTGCGCGCCCAAATGAATCCGCATTTTATTTTTAATGCACTGGGCTCGATTCAAAATTTTATACTGAATAACGAAGTTACCGACGCAGCAAAGTACCTGGCCCGGTTTGCCAAATTAATGCGTAATATTCTGGAAAGCTCATTAAACGAAAAAATTCCGGTTGAGCGCGAAATCGAAATCATTACCAACTATCTTACACTTCAGCAAATCAGGGATAACAATAATTTTCAATTCGAAATAGCTTCAGAAGGCGCGTTGCCAACCGATTGTATTCCGCCCATGCTGGTGCAGCCGTTTATTGAGAATTCGATTAAACACGCATTCGATAAAACCATTACCGATGCAAAAATTAGTGTGAAATACAAATTTTCGGCAACCGATATTTTGATTGAGGTTGAGGATAATGGTCACGGAATTAACCAAGAAGCTAAACCTGAAAACAATGAAGAAAAGTCGCGGGCGATTGAATTAACGCGGCAACGGTTAAATTTGCTGAAGAAAAACAGCAAAGAAAAAGGAAATATTACAATTAACGACTTGAAGGAAACCGGTAGCCGGGGCACACGGGTAACCATTAATTTAAAACGCGTTTAATTTTATGTACAATGTTTTAATTGTTGAAGACGAATTGAAACTGGCATTGAGCCTGAAGACCGTTTTAGGAATGGTTGCCCTGAATTGTCAGGTTACCGGGATAGCAGCTTCAATTAAGGAAGCCCGGCAATTAATTGACGATTTATCGCCCGACATTGTTTTCCTGGATGTGGAATTATCCGACGGATTGAGTTTCGAGCTGCTTGAACAATTACCCGAAATAACTTTCGAAATTGTTTTTGTAACAGCTCACAGCAATTATGCCCTCAACGCCTTTAAATACAGCGCCATCGATTTTGTTGTAAAACCCATCGACCCCGATGATATTGAAAATGCTGTGCAACGCGCCATCGATTCCATCTCGAAAAAAGACATCGGTCAACGCATTAAACTGTTACTTCAAAACAAAAACGAGAATCAGGCCAATCAGAGGATTATACTTCAAACGGCTGATTCGGTGTATTATGTACCAATCAAAGACATTGTACATTGCGAGTCGGATATCAACTACACCACTTTTTATACTGCCGATGGCAAAAGTATTGTGGTTTCAAAAACTTTAGGTGATTTCGAAAAAATTCTGCCTTCATTTTTTTACAGGGTACACCGGTCGCACCTGGTCAATCTCAATTTTGTAAGTCAGGTTAAAAAGCGTACTGGCGAATGTGTACTTTTTAACGATGTGAGAATTCCCGTATCATCCCGAAAAATGGAATCGTTGCTTTTGGCTTTAAAAGATTTTATGGTTTAACTGCCAGGTTTTCTTTAATTAATCATTTAATTACCCATATCCAGCGTTTAATCAATAAACCCCGGCATTCAATCAATCAAGGGTTTTTGGTGCAATTTATCCTTTTAATGGTCATTATTTTGGCGCTTTAAAAGATGAAAAAACCAAAAAAATCAATGGATATGCAACGCTTAAAAATCTTTCGTACAATTGTGCTTTTTCTGTTTCTAACTGCACTGGCAACTGCTGTTTATAGTGAGAATGTTAACATTCCCGATGCCAACTTTAAGGCTTATCTGGTTGCAAACGTTTCGATTAACACCGATGGCGATTCCGAGATTTCAACTACCGAGGCTAAAAACTATACCGGCTCAATTAATGTAGCAAGCCGAAGTATTTCTGATTTAACAGGTATTGAAGCATTTCCAAACATCATTGGCTTACGGGTGGGAACGAATAACCTCACTAAACTCGATGTAAGCAATAATACAAAATTAGTTGTACTCGACTGTAATTCTAACCAGCTTCACGAATTAGATGTTAGCAACAACACAGCGCTGCAAAGTTTAAACTGTAGCATCAACAACCTTAAATACCTCAATATAAAAAACGGCAACAATACAAGTCTGTCAACGTTTGACGCTACCGAGAACAAACTGTGTTGTATTACCGTTGACGATGTGGTTTATGCAGAAGCAAATTTTACAAATATTGATAATGGTGATGATTTCAGCACTAACTGCCTCTCGGAATATGTTTACATCCCCGATGCCAATCTTTTTAATGGTCTTATAGGTGTTGATGGTATTGTTGATGGTATTTTTGACAAATGCATATCGTTTGCTGAAGCCGAAGCAGTAACAGACGGCCTGCCAACATTATCGAATAAAAACATTACCGACTTAACCGGGCTTGAAGCATTCATCAATATAACCACAATAAACTTAGGGAGAAACTTGATTGAAGAAGCCGATTTCAGCCATAATACCAACCTGAGGTCGATATATATCAATAATAACAACCTCACAGTGATTAATATCGATGGATTGTTTGGTTTAGTAACCTTGAACGTAAGTGAGAATCAGCTCACCGCGATTGACCTGAGTAGCGTAAGTTTATTGACACTCGATGTAAGTGACAATGTCTTGACGAGCCTTGATTTATCGTTAAATAGGTTGGTAACACTCCGATGTCAAAACAATCTGCTGGCAAGTTTAAATATCAACAATGCTCCTTCTTTGGCGAATTTGAGTTGTAACAATAACCTGCTTACAGCTTTGGATATTACCAATGATTTAGAGTTGATAACCCTTGATTGTTCAAATAATACAATCCCTTCTCTAAACCTTACTGAAAAATATGGAATAACCTCGCTAAACTGTGCCAACAACCAAATTACTTCACTCGATTTAGACGACCTTTATTATTGTACAACCCTGAATTGTTCTTACAACCTACTCACCTCGCTGCCGTTTAGCACCAATAATCTGGCATTAACATCGGTAACATGCAACAATAATAACCTCAGTTCGATAGATGTTTCTCCGTTAACCAATTTAGGCATTTTGAGCTGTTATTCAAATCAGCTTACCAGTCTCGATGTAAGCGCCAATACCTTACTTACCGAACTCCGTTGCGAAACCAATCAAATTGGCTCGCTCAACCTAAGCACAAATGCAATACTTTACACGCTTTATTGCAATGATAACGCGCTGACATTGTTGGATGTACGGAATGGTAACAATTCAAATATTTCAACAGCTCGCTTTCGTGCAAGTAATAACCCGGGTTTAAGCTGTATCAGTGTAAGCGATGTTGCCTACGCCAATGCCAATTGGACAATTAAAGACTCCTGGGCTTCCTTTAGCTCCGGTTGTACCCTTTATACGGTTACATTTGCCGTAACCGATGGAACCTCTCCACTTCCCGGAGCTGAAGTTCATTTCAACGGAAGTGATTACTTCACCGATGTTAATGGCGAAGTTGAAATAACAACGCTGGCCGGTACTTTTGCTTACATTGTTTCAAAAGTTGGGTACGACGATTTGTCCAGCTCGATTACTGTGAGCGCTAATGTAACCGAAAATGTTGAACTTACCCTGCAACCCATCGTAACAATTCCCGATGCCAATTTTAAGGCATATCTTGTAAGCGATGTATCGATAAATACCAATGGCGACGGCGAAATACAGGTTGCCGAAGCCCAGGCATACACCGGCTCAATTAGTGCTTCCGGTTTATCCATTGCCGATTTAACAGGGATTGAAGCATTTGTAAATATCATTGAGTTAGGTTGTACCAATAATCAGCTTACCAGCCTCGATGTAAGCAGTCTGACACATTTGACATCCCTCATTTGCTACAGTAATCAGCTTACCAGCCTCGATGTAAGCAGCCTTACACATTTGACGTATCTTAGTTGCAGCAATAATCAGCTTACCAGCCTTGATGTACGCAATGGCAACAACAGTGCAATTGTATATTTTTCTGCAAGTTTAAATAGCGCTTTGCGTTGCATCAGTGTAAGCGATGTTGCCTATGCACGTGCTAACTGGACCGATATTGACGAATGGGTTGCTTTTACCAGCGATTGCAGTGCATACACCCCGCTGGAGATAAGCAGTGTGGATAAAACCGACCCAACCTGTTATCAGTCCGCAACCGGCATCATTACGATAACCGCCAGCGGCGGCACCGGAAGTCTGGAATATTCGGTAAACGGTGGTACAAGCTGGCAGAGCAGCAATAGTTTTGCAACACTCTATGGAGGTGGGGTTGAGTACAATGTAAAAGTAAGAGACAGTGAAGGTATTGCTGTATATTGGGACTCGAATCCTGTTGTTCTATATGACCCGGCAGAACTTGAAATTACCAGCGCATCCACCACCGCCGACAATGGCAGCTCAAACGGCACAATCACCGTAACAGCCACAGGCGGAACGGGAACTATCACCTATTCGAAAGATGGCGGTTCCACCTTCCAGAGTTCCAATGTATTCAGCGGACTTTCAGCCAACGACTACACAGTAGTAGTAAAAGACGCCAATGATTGCGAAACGCAAACGCTGGTTACCGTGAGCGATGCTTCCATCACCATCAGCAGCGTAAGCAAAACCGATGTAACAGGATGTTCTGGCAACACCAACGGCAGCATTACAGTCACAGCCACGGGCGGTTCGGGCAGTCTGGAATACTCTGTAAACAATGGCGCCAGCTGGCAAAGCAGCAATATTTTTGCAACGCTTTCAGCAGGTAGCTACACAGTAAAAGTAAAAGACGGCGCAGGCAGCATTGCAGCCTGGGCCTCGAACCCGGTTGTGATTACTGAACCCGCAGAACTGGAAATTACCAGCGCCGCCACCACCGCCGACAACGGCACATCGAACGGCACAATCACCGTAACCGCCACCGGTGGAACGGGAACTATCACCTATTCGAAAGATGGCGGTTCCACCTTCCAAAGTTCGAACCTGTTTGAAAACCTGGCAAGCGGTGATTATACAATCGTAGTAAAAGATGCCAATGATTGCGAAACGCAAACGCTGGTTACCGTAAGCGATGCTTCCATCACCATCAGCAGCGTAAGCAAAACCGATGTAACAGGATGTTATGGCAACACCAACGGCAGCATTACAGTCACAGCCACCGGCGGCACGGGCAGTCTGGAATACTCGGTAAATAATGGTACAAGCTGGCAAAGCAGCAATATTTTTGCAACGTTTTCAGCAGGCAGCTACACAGTAAAAGTAAAAGACGGCGCAGGCAGCATTGCAGCCTGGGCCTCAAACCCGGTTGTGCTTACCGAACCCGCAGAACTTGAAATCACCAGCGCCGCCACCACCGCCGA
>JBFXFM010000040.1:0-42452 GCA_050179035.1 Draconibacterium sp.
TTGTACTGTATATGACATTAATAACTGCTATTTTGCTTACTGTTTTTAAAAATTCAAACAATTACAAAGGGTACAAAATTCCAAAAATAAAATTCGCTAATCAACTAGAAACTCTGCTAATCGAAGATATTGTTTTATTATGCGGCGGAAATCCCTTGTTAATCAAAACACTCTATAATTCTTCATAGGTTTCGAACACTTATGGTTGCAAACCGGCGCCAGCAGGGGTTCTAAATAGTAAAGGTCTTATTATAAAAGTATTATAATTAAGATATTAAGGTAAACGGTCCAGCCAGATATTTCCGCCCCTTTCTGGTTCAGAATCAAAAACAGTAAAAAGATAATAATCTCCATCATTAGAAAATTCAACTTGACTATAATTTCCTTCTTCAATTCTGCGGATTACGTTACCTTCCGGGGCAACAATCCATGATTCTGACCAATAATGATTTTCTGAACCTTGGTCCTTAGAAAGTAATAACAAGTCTTTATTGTTGACCCACTGTCGCACTCCAGCATTTTCTTCTATTTTTTTTGGCACAAAAACGTCAATAGGTGTTACATAAACGTCATTTTGCTCCTCATATGCAATTTGGTAATTCAGTTTTGAACATACTACATCATACTCATTCCCGGGTGTCTCCATTAACTTTCTTTTGTAAGTACCGTCAGTTTTTGCTTGCCATAAATCGTAATTTTCGATTGTTGGATCAAATTTTGAATAAACAAGAGTCTCTGAATCATAAACCCAGTCAAAATCAAAAACAAATCCGGTATCAATTAACGTAATATCCGACAAATCATTACTATTTGCGGAATAGAATTTATTTGACTCCCAGTTAACAAAAGCTATTTTTTCCCCATCCGGAGAAAAAATAGCTTTTTCAATTCTAAAACCGAACGAATGTGTTTTTGTCTTTTCCCCCTCCAAATAGACTTCCCATATACTACTCCTTCCATAGTTTTTAGTGAATAAAGTAATATAATCTGATTGTGCAGACCACTTTAGAAATACAATATCCGAACCTTCATCTATATCATTTATACCAAATAAAAGCCGTTGGTTGGAACCGTCTCTTTCCATTGCCCAAATTTCGTATTCAATACCAGCAGTATTTGGATTATATGTATTTCGTTTTGAATAAAACACAATATTTTTGCCATCAGGCGATAAATAAGCTTTCGAGTCCATATTTAATGTTGTTAATTGAACGGGTAGGACTTCATCGTCTATAATAGTTTCGTTTTTAGAACAATTATAGCAAACGCTTATCAATAGGATCAATGTTAATACTTTTTTCATAATTCAATTTCAAAGTGCTTAAGATAAGCATTCTATATGAACATTATTATGTTTTTTTGCAGAAGTTACTGACCTGATATTTTTCGATTGCTTGCTCGGTTTTGTAATCTATGTTTTGCTTTTAAAAAAGCATGAATAATTGTCAGGGGAATCAATAATTGATAATCGTTTTTGGGGTCATTTATAAAAGCAAAAAAGCTGTTTACCTTTCGGCAAACAGCTTTTAAATACGTGCAGTTTTAAAAATCCTCTAATCTGTTATTTTACACCGTGAACGGTTTTGATAATACGTGCAGCAACTTTGTATGGGTCGGCAGCCGAGTTCGGACGACGGTCTTCCAACCAGCCTTTCCATCCTTTTTCAACTGTTGCAATCGGGATACGGATTGAAGCGCCACGGTCGGAAACACCATAACTGAATTTGTCAATCGACTGTGTTTCGTGTTTTCCGGTTAAACGCAGGTGGTTATCGGCACCGTAAACATCCATGTGCGCTTTAATGATATCGGCAGGAGCAAAAGCCTGGCAGATTTTATCATAAGTTTCTTTTGAACCACAAGTTCTCAAAACACTGTTCGAGAAGTTGGCGTGCATACCCGAGCCATTCCAGTCGCTGTCGCCCAGCGGTTTGCAATGCCAGTTCACAGCCACACCATATTTTTCGGCTGTACGTTCAAGCAAATAGCGTGCAACCCATGTTTGGTCGCCGGCATCGTGTGCGCCTTTGGCAAATACCTGGAATTCCCACTGACCAGCAGCAACTTCAGCATTGATGCCTTCCACGTTTAATCCTGCTTCAAGACAAATATCAAGGTGTTCTTCCACGATTTCACGACCATAAGCGTTTTCTGCACCCACGCTGCAATAGTATGGGCCCTGTCCGCGTTTTGGGTAAGCATTTGCCGGGAAACCCAATGGCATGTTGGTTTCCGGGTTCCATAAGAAATATTCCTGTTCGAAACCAAACCAGAAGTCAGCATCTTCATCTTCGATGTGTGCACGACCGTTGGTTGGATGTGGAGTTCCATCGGCATTTAAAACTTCAGTCATCACAATCCATCCGCTTTTACGTGCCGGGTCAGGATAGAGTGCAACGGGTTTCAACTGCAGGTCGGATGAACCGCCACTTGCCTGTTGTGTAGATGAACCATCGAAGCTCCACATCGGGCAATCTTCTAATTTACCACTAAAATCGCTAACGATTTTTGTTTTGCTGCGGAGACCCTGTGTGGGTTGTGTTCCGTCGAGCCAAATGTACTCCAGTTTTGATTTCATGTTGTAACTATTTATTAATTAGTAATTATATTTTATCGCTTTTTGCAACAAAAATAGAGTTAACTGAAATTGTTAAAACTCATTCTCTGACATTTTGTAAAAATTTAATACAAAATTTACATTAAAAGTCACTATTTCTTTGTTACCCCCTTCTGAAAAGGGGTTAATTCTAACTTAATGTGTTTAATATTTAAAATACTATAAAAATTTAGAATGTATGAATTAAAAAAAATGTAATTACTGAGTCTTACCCCCTGTAAAATAGATGACCTGCTGTGAAATACAATGTACCGGATTGACAATTTCAAAAACCTGACGAAATTGTAACAATTATTCATAAACTGAGTCATATTGAAATGTTGCCGGAAAGAAAATAATGTATTAAAAAAATAGTTTTACTTTCAAAAATTTAATTTACTTCAACATGAATGTGAACAGGCGAAATTTTATTAAAACAGGTGGCGCTGTGGTAGCGGGAAGCATATTTCTTCCACCGCTGTTACACGGTTGTCAAAACGTAAAAATCTCAGAAAGCGTGAAAAGTTATTTAGACCATTTCGAGGTGTCGGTTGAAATGCTGCAAAAAGTAATTGCGGCAGCCATGAGCAAAGGCGGCGATTATGCCGATTTGTTTTTCGAGCACAAGATTTCGAATAATCTGAGCTTGCAGGATAACAAGGTAAACCGTGCTTCGTCGAATGTAGATTACGGAGTGGGAATCAGAGTGCTGAAGGGCGACCAGACTGGTTTTGCCTATTCTGAAAACATTACACTGGATGATATGGTGAATGCAGCAAAAATGGCTGCTGCTATTGCCAACGAGAGTAAACAGTTTTCGCCGGTTGATGTAACTGAAAAATCGCCGGCTAGCTATTACAAAATTGCAAAACTGTGGGAAAACGTGGCTGTTGGCGACAAAGTTCCGTTTGTGCAGAAAATAAACGATAAGATTTTTGAACTCGACAGTAAAGTTATTAAGGTAAACGCCTTTTTAAACGACGAAACGGGTTATGTCCTTTTCTACAATTCAGAAGGAAGACTGACCTGGGATTACCGGCCAATGATAAGTTTTGGCGCGGTTTGCATCATGCAGAAGGGTACACAGATTGAAAATTCGTATGCAGCCCGTTCGTTTCGTAAAGGTTTTGAATGGCTCGACGATTCGCTGGTTAACGAACTGGCCAAAGAAGCTGTTGATAAGACAAATATTTTGTTTGACGCCATAAAACCAAAAGCTGGCGAAATGCCTGTGGTAATGGGAGCCGGTGGTTCGGGAATCTTATTACACGAAGCCATCGGGCATACTTTCGAAGCCGACTTTAACCGGAAAGGTACTTCTATCTTCAGCGATAAAATGGGTAAAAAAGTAGCAGAAAGTTTTATCAATATTATCGACGATGGAACGTTGGAAAGCAATCGCGGCTCAATCAATATCGATGACGAAGGAAACGACGTTGAGAAAACTTATCTGGTAAAAGATGGTATTTTGAACAGTTATATCCACGACCGCATCAGCGCTAACTTTTACAAAGTGAATCCAACCGGGAACGGCAGGAGAGAGTCGTTCCGCAACATTCCGCTGCCCAGGATGCGCGCCACATACATGGAACCGGGAACAAGTTCGAAAGACGATATTATTGCGAATGTGGAGTACGGCGTTTTTGTTGACAATTTCAGTAACGGACAGGTGCAGATTGGCGCCGGTGATTTTACTTTCTTCGTGAAATCGGGTTACCTGATTGAAAAAGGGAAACTGACACAACCGATAAAAGACATCAATATTATTGGGAACGGACCGCAGGCTTTGGCCGATATTTCGATGGCAGCATCGGATTACCTGATTGACAACGGAACCTGGACTTGTGGAAAAGATGGACAAAGTGTTCCGGTAACCTGTGGTTTGCCAACGGTGCTGGTAAAGAAATTAACCGTTGGGGGAACCAACGCGTAATCAGTAGAGACGCACAATAGTGCGTCCTGGATTTTAGGTTGAAATGTTTAAATAAAGGACAAAAATGACAAAAGAAGAAAAATATAAACTGGCGAAGTGGGCAATGAATCATGCCCTCGAAAAAGGAGCACAACAGGTTAGCGTGAGTATTGCCAACAGCCGCAGCAGCAGTGTCGAAATTCGTGAAGAAAAAATTGATAAGCTGGAACAAGCCATTCAAAGTGGTTTAACCATCAGGTTGTTTGTCGATAAAAAATATTCGGCACACTCTACAAACCGGATGAAACAGGAAGAACTTGCACGGTTTATCGAACAGGCTATTGAAGGAACACGGTTTTTATCGGAAGATGAATTCCGCTCTTTGCCCGATCCATCGTTGTATTACAAAGGCGATAAAGAAACGCTGAATGTAAACGACCCAGGTTTTGGGGATGTAGATCCGCAGAAAAAAATTGACCTTGCATTTACCGTGGAAAAAGAGATTTTGGGAACTGACGACAGAATTATTTCGGTTTCAACAAGCTATTTCGATGGAATGTACGAAAGTGTGATGGTAACCAGCAATGGTTTTGAAGGTGACTCACAAAACACACAGTTTGGATTGTATGCATCAGTGTCTGTAAAAAGCGGCGATGCACGACCAGAATCATCATGGGTTGAAAGTGCTATTTTCTTTGATAAACTGAAAAAAGAGGAAATCGGGAAAACCGCGCTGAAAAGGGCGACAAACAAAATTGGTCAGCAAAAAATTGCATCCGGAAAAATGACAATGGTTGTTGAGAACAAAGTTTGCCGCAATTTGCTCAGTCCATTGATTTCGGCAATCAACGGTTCAGCAATTCAGCAGAAAAATTCGTTTTTGGTCGATAAACTCAATACAAAAGTATTTTCTGAAAAACTCACAATTACTGATGATCCGTTTATTGTGTCGGGTATGGGGTCGCGTTTGTTTGACGGCGAAGGCCTGGCAACTCAGAAGCGGTCGGTTTTTGAAAAGGGAGTTGTGAAAACCTACTATATCGATACTTATTATGGTAAGAAACTGCAAATGGAACCAACCAGCGGCAGTACTACCAATCTTGTTTTCGAAACAGGCGATAAAAACCTGGAAGAATTGATTGCTGGTGTTAAGAAAGGCATTCTGGTTACAGGATTTAATGGAGGAAACAGCAATGGTACAACCGGCGATTTCTCATATGGGATTGAAGGATTTCTGATTGAAAATGGTGCAATTAAACAACCGGTTTCAGAGATGAATATCACAGGAAATATGGTAATGCTGTGGTCGAATATTGGCGAAATTGGAAATGATATTAACGAAAGCTCTTCTTGGTTAACACCGTCGATTGTTTTTGAAGGAGTTGATTTCAGCGGGATTTGATAATATACTCATAGAGATTGAAATCCGGTTTGTTAGGAACAGACCGGATTTTTTTTTGTGGTTTATCTGATAAAAAAGGGCCACCTTACGGCAGCCCTTTTCTGAAAAAAATTACTTGTATTTACTTCTTGTCCACGACAAGTTTTTTGATAATGTGATTTCCGTCAATATTCATTTTAACAAGGTAAACCCCTGAAACCTGTTCATTCATACTGAAGCGGATAGTTTCTCCCGCGGGGTATTTTTTACGTAACACTTCAGACCCTGTAATGCTGAAAACAGCCACTTCGGTTTGTGAAGCTGAGTAGTTTCTAATGTCGATTGTAACCATATCCTGTGTTGGATTTGGGTACATGTTAATACCCGTTTCAATTTCTTTTGTCCACACTGCTGTTGCCAAATTTCCATCTTTATTGGCAATTGTATCAGCAACCTCGTTTACCACAAGGTTAAAATGGCGAAACATTGATGCACCTTCACTGTCGGTAACTGTAACTGTAATTTTAGCAGTACCGCTCATATCAGGAACCAAGGTCAAATTAACCAAACCAGTGGTGTCTCCATCGGTGTAAACCACAGCAACCGAATCAACAAGTTCTGTATTGTCGCTTTCTGCAACCACAGTTACTGTTTGCGCCTGGCAATCATTTCCGTATGTAATACCTGAAACCGGGACACTGATTTCAGGAGCATCTTCATCCACGGTAACATCGGCAATTTCATCCAAAGCGGGGAAAGCATTTGGTGAAGTCACATTCACATTAAAACTTACTTCGGTAGTGTCGCCTTTGTAGTCGATAACCATCCATGTTTCGGTAGTTGTTCCCACCGGGAATAAACCGTCGTGGCCAAGTCCGGCAGTTTGTGTGGCAGAAATTCCACAAACTTCATTTATCGCAGTGAATGGATACTCAATTGTTGTTTCACAAACGCCAATGGCAGTAGTCACATTTACATCCTGAATTGAATCAATAGCTGGCATATCAACTTTAACTGTAACCAGAACGCTGTCGGTCCCTACATTCCCATGAATATCGGTAACCGAGAGTATAACCCAGTTTTCGCCGATATCGGCACAGGTAAATGTGTTTTTGTCGATGTATGCTGTGTCAATTCCGCAGCCATCAAAAGTGGCAGAATCCATCAATTGCTCAGTTGTAATCATCGCAAGACCTGTTTCGTCTAAAGCAAGTTCCATATCGTTTCCAACAAAAGCTGGTGGTGTTGCATCGTGTACAGTTACCATTGCCCAGCAACGTGTTTGGATGTAATTTTTATCATATTCGGTAATCCGTATAAATACAGGCCATTCAATATTGGCACACGTAAATTTATCGGGATAGGCAAATATTTTCATATCGTCGAATGACATCAAACTATCGGGTGATAAACCGGTTATTTCAACCATATCAAGGCTGTCGAGTTTGTATGTACCATCAGCGTCAAGATTGATGTTGATGGGGTTGCAAACAGCTTTTTGGTCAGTTGCACCTTCAAGTATCTTAATGGTTGATTGGCAGGTGGATGAGTTTCCGGCATTGTCAGTTACAGTGAGTGTAACGATTTGTTCGCCTAAATCAGCTGTTGTAAATTGTGTTCTGTCGAGTTCTATTGATGCAATACCACAGTTGTCAGTGCTACCGCCGTCAATATCTTCAGGTGTGATTGTAACTTGTCCATCTTCATCAAGTTCAAATTCCAGAGAAGATTTTGTTCCAAGATAATTTAATATGTTAGCCCTGAGATTGAAAGCGTCTGGTTGAGGAGAATGAAAATTAGTAGTAGTCATCCCCCCAACAAAAACTTTTCCTTTTTCCCAGTCAAATTCGGATAATACATGATAATCAGGATTATTGTATTCGTTGATAAGAAATTTTACATTCAATTCTTCGGGAATAATTGCGTGAGCGAAATAGGTACCGGTATATTCATTAGTAACAGGAGCAAAGGGTCCGGTAAAAATAGGGTGATTAATATCAACCGCTTTAACATTACCGGAGTAAGGGCCGCTGTTATACTGTAAAGTAATTCCCCAAAATCCCCAGTTCATACCATCTCCTTCATTTGGAGCAGCATTTAAAAACAGTGTTCCACCATTTGCAACCCAAGTTTCCATTTTTGAAATATTTGCATCTACAAATGTTTCCATTTCATCGGCAATATGAGCTCCACCTTCCATGAAAATAAAATCATAGTTTTCAGAAAGCAGTGCATTAGCATCAAGAGTTTCGTAATACAACTGATCCCAGTTTCCTGCACCAAAAACCATATCCATGGCCTGTTCATTAGTACTTTGTCCCCAAGGTTGACCTGCTGTTGAAATAATATATGCAGCTTTTCCTGTACCACCTGCTTCTTTGCATTCGGCTACCGGTGCAACTGAATCAACAACTGTAACGGTAAAGCAAGAGGTGCTTTCAACACCCAGCGAATCAGTAACGAGAAAACAGTTTGTGGTTGTTCCTGCAGGGAATTCACTGCCTGTGGGCAGACCGGCAGTTTGAACGACACTCCCTTTTTCCGGTACAGGAAACGAGTAATTATAAACAGCACTACAGGATGTTGAATTGGTACTTAAAGTAACATTCGGTAATCCCAATCCGGATTTAATGATAAAACTTGCTAACTCAAAGTTGTCAAAATTACCTTGATCGAGGATTTCAGTGGTTGTTTCTGTTCTATAATAAAATCTGCAATAAAATAACCCGCTTGCATCACCAGAATTGGTTACATTAAGAACCTGCTCACATCCATTATCAACATAAGTTCCGGGAGGAGTTGCTCCGAAGCCAATGATAAATCCACCTCCGGGAAAACTAAAAGATGAAGTACAGACATACACAAGTTCAAAATCACCGACAATGGTATTGCCATAAGGATTTATTGGTGTTTGAGACTCAGGTACCACTAAAACCCAATTTACTGCTGCCACTCCTTGTGATGTCCCATTATATGGCGCCGGGTTAATATTTGCAGCAGAGAAGTAAATATTTCGGTTTATTGGAACATCATTAGTATTCCCTAAGTCAAAACAAATACTATCTCCCACATTCATGGTGAAAGCTGGAATGTCTCTGTAAACAAACCCTTGAAAACCATATTCAGTATTCTGGCCAAAAGGGATACAATTTTCCGTACTGGTAGGAGACTGTGCAATTACCTCCACCTTCGAGGTTCCACTGTGTAAGGTAGTGGTACTGCTGGCAGATTTAAGGCTGATGTTTGCTGATTTTAGGAATTGTTGATTGTTGATAATTCCGCAAGTACCAGGTAAAGAAGATTCTTTTAATTCTTGTCCTCTAATTGCAAGAACAGGAACTAAGAACAATAGTAACAAGTAAATTTTTTTCATAGTGACCGAGTTTTTAAGATTAGTACCCTAATTTTTATCAGCCTGTAATGTACAAATATTCATTCATTTATAAAATTTTAAGGATAATTTTTTTTCAACATACTTTACGAAAAAAAGAAAGGACCACCATGCGGCAGCCCTTTCTTGAAAAAAATACTTGTAAATCTACTTCCTGTCCACGACAAGTTTTTTGATAATGTGATTTCCGTCGATATTCATTTTAACAAGGTAAACCCCTGAAACCTGTTCATTCATGCTGAAACGGATGGTTTCTCCGGCAGGGTATGTTTTACGGATTACTTCCGACCCGGTAAGGTTGAAAACAGCCACTTCTGCTTGTGAAGCATTATAATTTCTGATGTCAACCGTAACCATATCCTGTGTTGGATTGGGGTACATGTTTATTCCCATTTCAATTTCTTTTGTCCAAACAAAGGTGGCAATCTGTCCTTCTTTTTCTGGTGAACTTTTTGGTACTGCATTTACAACAATGTCGAAATTACGGAATATCGATGCTCCTTCACTGTCGGTAACAGTTACTTTAATGTTTGCTGTACCTGTCATTTCAGGGACTAAATTTACTATCACGATTCCTATTGTATCTCCTTCAGTATAAGCTACCGTTAACGAATCAATAAGCTCACTGTTTTCAGTTTCGGCAATAACAGTAACAGTTTGCGGCATACAATCGATTCCGGCAGAAATTCCACTAACAGCGATATCAACAGTTGTTAAAGTATCTCCTACAGTTATACTGTCGATTTTGTTAAACGATGGGAAATCATTTGGAGAAGTAACAATAACATCGAAGCTCACCAGCGTAGTGTCTCCTTTGTGGTCGATAATTGTCCAGCTTTCAGTAGTTGTGCCAACCGGAAACATGGCATCGTGACCGAGTCCGGCAGTTTGTGTGGCCGAAATTCCACAGATTTGTGTCAACACCGGAATCGGGTATTCCACAGCCGTTTCACAAACTCCTGTTGCTAAAGTTATGTTTATATCCTGAATCGAGTCGAGGTTGGGTAATCCGACACTGACAGTAACCAGAACGCTGTCGGTACCCACGTTGCCATAAATATCGGTTGCCGAAAGCATCACCCAGTTTTCGCCGATGTTTTCACAGGTGAAAGTGTCTTTGTCAATCGATGTGCTAACAATTCCACTGACATCAAAAGTTGCCGAATCGGTAACCTGTTCTTTCGTAATTACTGCCAATCCTGCTGAATCGAGCATAACTTCAATGTCATTTCCAACCACGGTTGGCGGCATCGAATCGTGCACGGTTACCATGGACCAGCAACGTTTTTTCTCATAGCGTCCGTCGTATTGTGTTACCCTTACAAAAACCGGCCATTCAATATTGGATGTCGTAAAAGTATCAGGGTAAGCAAAAATTTTCATATCATCGAAAGTGGATAAACTGTCGGGGGTTACACCTGTAAGTTCAATCATATCAAGGCTGTCGAGTTTGTAGCTTCCATCAACATCCAGATTAATATCGATGGGGTTACAAACAATATTTTTGTTTGATTTAGAGCTATATGCATAAGCGAATATATTTGAATAAAGGTTCATAACTTCTGTATTCGGAGTCCATGTTTCAAAAACTTCAAGTGTCAAACCGCCAAACAATACTTTTCCTGCACCATGCTCTTTTTCTGCAAGAGTAGGTCTATCATATTCATCTTTCATTATCACCGAAATACCTTGTCCAGTAAGATATTCATGGCTCCAGGAAGTTCCGTAATATGATGTGGAAAATGCCGGCAATTTGGGACCTTTAAATATCGGGTGATTGACATTTGAGGGAACACCATAGTATCCGGGTCCATAATTTAAGGAGACCCCTAAAATCATTTCTTTTGTTCCACTACATTCATTGCCAGCAGCATTCAGAAATAATACACCACCGTTACTAACCCATGATTCTAAATTTGTTCTGTTACTTGCAACGAAGTCAGCAAACTCACAAGTTCCACAATTTGAACCATCCATAAAAATGAATTTAACAGACTCAGATAACAGATTGTTGATGTTAACTGTTTCAATATCTGCTCTTGACCAATTTCCCGCTCCAAAAGTGGCATCAAGAGTTGCAGCATTACTATTACCCCACCAATAATTTCCGCATGTGTTGGTTCTTAAGTACACAACCTCAGATAATATGACTGATGCTGATTTTAAATTTTCGTTATTAATGTTTAACGGATTCGGATTACACACAAAATCGACAGTGGACAAATTCTGTCCAAAACCAATCATGGAATAAAACGAAACAAATAGTAACAAGTAAATTTTTTTCATAATACAAATCCTTTAGAAGTTAAAAATATTCTGGTTTTTATAATTTTTTTTCAGGCGGTTAAATTACATATATTCAATATGAGGATAAAATTATTTATATGATTTTTATAACAATTATTTTGTTAATAAAATTCTGTTTTTGAACTTGTAATGTTTGCGAATCATCTGGTTGCTTATATGAAATATTTATCTATTTTTGCGGCTTGGTAATTTTAAGCTGTTGTAATTGATAGCGATGCTGCGGCTTAAACATTGTATAACAAATAAATAGTTCTTTAAAAATGTATTTAACATCAGAAAAAAAACAGGAGCTTTTTGCACAACATGGCAAAAGCGCCACCGACACCGGAAGTGCCGAAGGACAGGTTGCATTGTTCACATTCAGGATTAATCACTTAACCGAACACCTGAAACAAAACAAAAAAGACCACAGCACACGACGCTCACTCATTAAATTGGTAGGTAAACGCCGCAGTTTGCTCGACTATTTAATGAGAAAAGATATCGGAAGGTATCGTTCCATTATCAAAGAGTTGAACTTACGTAAGTAAAATAATCGAAGGGCAATGCATTGTATTGCCCTTCTTTTTTCTAAATTGCAAAGCCTCACCACCCATTGTAATTTTTTTAACAGTTATCAGATTTATTTAAAACATTATGGTAAACGCAACAATTAAAACAATTGAACTTGCCGACGGCAGGAACATTACCATTGAAACCGGGAAACTGGCCAAACAGGCCGATGGATCGGTTGTAGTAAGAATGGGTGACACCATGTTGCTTGCAACAGTGGTTTCGGCCAGGGTAGCAAAAGAAAATGTGGATTTTATGCCACTTGCAGTTGATTATCGGGAAAAATTTTCAGCAGCAGGCCGGTTCCCGGGCGGATTTTTGAAAAGGGAATCACGCCCAAGCGACGAAGAAATCCTTGTGGCCCGCCTTGTCGATCGTACCCTGCGTCCGCTTTTCCCGGCTGATTATCATGCCGAAACAGCGGTGATGATTTCACTGATTTCGGCAAATCAAACCGATTTGCCCGATGCACTCGCAGGTCTTGCAGCTTCTGCTGCCATTGCCGTTTCAGATGTACCTTTCGAAACCCCGATTTCAGAAGTGAGGGTTGGACTTATCAACGGCAAATTTGTTATTAACCCGAATCGTGAAGAACTTGCACTTTCGGATATTGATATGATTGTTGGCGCTTCGTACGACAACATTATGATGGTGGAAGGCGAGCTTAACGAAGTTTCGGAAGAAACAATGCTGGGCGCAATTAAATTTGCCCACGATGAGATCAGAAAACATTGCAAAGCACAGGAAGAACTGGCCGCTCAGCTGGGTGTTGTAAAACGCACGTACAGCCACGAAGTGAACGATGACGTGATTCGCGAAAAAGTAAATGCCGATTTGTACGAAAAATGTTATGCCATTTGTGAACAACAAATTCAAAACAAAGCTGAACGCCTTGAAGCGTTTCAGTCACTTGTGACTGATTATATTGAAGAATACAAAGCTGCTAACACTGAAAATGCTGAAATTGATGTAAATCTCAATATTTCGCTGATAAAAAAATATTACCACGATGTGGAGAAAGAGGCGATGCGCCGGATGATTCTCGACAAAGGAATTCGTTTGGATGGCAGAAATACAACACAAATTCGTCCGATTTGGGGTGAAGTGAATTATTTGCCTGGTTCTCATGGTTCATCAATCTTTACCCGTGGCGAAAC
The DNA here is from genome assembly GCA_050179035.1 of Draconibacterium sp. Classification (GTDB taxonomy): domain Bacteria; phylum Bacteroidota; class Bacteroidia; order Bacteroidales; family Prolixibacteraceae; genus Draconibacterium. The sequence continues at coordinate 13,297 of JBFXFM010000040.1, forward strand.
ACAGTCGCTGACTTCGGTTACGCTGGGTACAAAAATGGATATCAAAAAAATTGACGGTGTTACTTTCCAGGGAACTGAAAAATTCCTGTTGCATTATAATTTCCCGCCTTTCTCGGTGGGTGAGGCAGGAGTTCCGCGAGGAACCGGCCGTCGCGAAATCGGGCATGGTAACCTTGCATTACGTGCACTGAAAAAAATGATTCCAGGTGATTTTCCATACGTACTTCGTGTTGTTTCCGATATTCTTGAATCAAACGGGTCATCGTCGATGGCAACGGTTTGTGCAGGAACCATGGGGATGATGGATGCCGGCGTGAAAATGAAAAAACCGGTTTCGGGTATTGCCATGGGTTTAATTTCTGATAAAGCCACCGGAAAATATGCCGTGCTTTCTGATATTCTTGGCGACGAAGATCACTTGGGTGATATGGATTTTAAGGTAACCGGTACTGCCGATGGAATTACAGCAACACAAATGGATATTAAAGTTGACGGACTTTCATACGAAGTGCTTACCCAGGCGCTTGCTCAGGCAAAAGAAGGCCGTTTGCATATTCTAGGCAAAATTCTGGAAATAATTCCTGAACCACGTGCCGATTTCAAACCAAATGTGCCGCGTATCGAAGTGGTTCAGATACCAAAAGATATGATTGGCGCTGTGATTGGACCGGGTGGAAAAATTATCCAGGCAATTCAGGAGGAAACTAAAACTGTGATTGTTATTGAAGAAATCGATGATTACGGTTTGGTTGAAATTTCAGCTACCGGACTCGACTCCATTAATGCAGCTAAAGCCCGTATTAAAGCAATTGTTGCCATTCCCGAAGTTGGGGAAATTTATACCGGAAAAGTAAAATCGGTGGTTTCATTCGGGGCATTTGTCGAAATTATTCCTGGGAAGGAAGCGCTTCTTCATGTTTCTGAAATGGCCTGGGAACGGGTTGAAAATGCCGAAGATTTTGCCAAAGAGGGTGATATGATTGAGGTGAAACTGATAGGAACTGATCCGAAAACAGGAAAACTCAAACTTTCGCATAAGGTACTTCTGCCAAAACCTGAAGGTTATGTTGAACGTCCGCCGCGCGAAGACCGCGGACCACGCGATGATCGTGGCCCTCGTCGTGATGATCGCGGAGGCGATCGTCGTGACAACTTCAGACGTGATGACCGTGGTGGTGATCGCCGTGACGACAGAAGAGGAGGTGACCGCCGCGACAATAATTACCGTGGCGACCGCCGCGATAACGGCCCGAGACCACACCGTGACAACGAATAACTGAGAATTATTTTAATCTCATAAAATAACTTAAAAACCGTTCGGTTACCGAACGGTTTTTTTATGCCTTTCAGCTTTATTTTTACTTTTGAAATCACATATTAACATCGGATATGAAAAAGTGGCATGAAGAGATTATTGCGGAAATTGATATACAAATAGAAAAATCGAAGGAAAAAGACATCCGTTTTTTCAGGGTTGAAGAGTTCAGCAGAAATGTGGTTCGCGTTGATGAGTTTTCAGCCAATTGTGATTTTTGCAAAAATCAAAAAAATATAATTGAGGAAGTTTTGCCAGAATTGCAGGAAGCTGTTGAAATTCCAGGGCAATCACGTCGCAAATTCGACAGGTTGAGTGGAGATATTGCTACCCACATGCGGAAAAAACATGGTTTTTATCCGCCATACTTTCATTTGTACATCTATCTCTTTGCAGGAATTTCTGCGGGATTACTCGTTGGATTGATGTTATTTTTATTAATCACACCCAAAAATGAAAATTTCATTTATGCCGGTTTTATGGTTGGAATACTCTCGGGATATTTCTCGGGAAACATTAAAGATCGTAAGGTACGGGAAGCTAAAAAAATATTATAGAAATGCGTTTTTTGGTAATTGAAGGAAATATTGGGGCCGGAAAAACTACGCTGGCAAAAATGATAGCCGGCGAAATGAATGCAAAACTGGTACTCGAACAGTTTGCTGATAACCCGTTTTTACCCAAATTTTATGACGACCCTGACAGGTATTCTTTTCCGCTTGAGCTGTCATTTCTGGCCGACAGGTATAATCAAATCAAAAAAGATGTATTCAATCCTGAATTATTTCAGTCGTTTACCATTGCCGATTACTTTTTTGCCAAATCGGCTATTTTTGCTCAAAACACACTAAAAGACGATGAGTACAGGTTGTTCAGGCAAATTTTCGATATCGTTTTCGAATCGATGCCAAAACCCGATTTGTATGTGTATTTACATGCCGACACTGATAAACTCATTCAAAATATAAAGCTTCGCGGGCGAAGTTATGAACAGAATATTTCAGGAGATTATCTCGACAAAATAAGAAGTGGTTATTTTACTTTTTTTAAGCAGATTTCTTCGTTCCCGGTTTTAATAATTGATATCAGCAAAATTGATTTTGTCACAGAGCCTGACAAATATCAGGAATTGAAAACTGCCATCTTTCAAACCGGATATAAAATGGGGATGAACAGATTAATAATGGGTTAAAACCACCTTTTTTTTTGTTTGTTTTTTGAAAAGCTTTCTATTTTTACGCACTGAATTTTATAAAACTAATATTGAATTTATCTAATAATTTGTGTTATGAGTAATCTGAGCCTTAAACCAATTTTACTGGTAGCTGTGGTGGTTATTTTATCGTCCTGTTCAGGATTGAATAAAATGAAGAAAAATGCCGATAAAATCCAATTCAGGGTAACGCCTGATGTTTTGGAAAGCCACGCGGGAAAAGTTGATTTTTCCGTCGATACACGCTATCCTGCCAAGTTTTTTAACAAAAAAGCCACTGTAACAGCCACTCCGGTATTAAAATATGCCGATGGTACAACATCGTTCAATCCTGCAACAGTTCAGGGCGAGAGCGTAAAAGCCAACAACAAGGTTGTGAACTATAAAGCAGGCGGAAGTATTTCGTATAATGAAGGATTTGCCTATAAGTCTGAAATGGCGAAATCGGAATTGTACATGAACATGACAGCTTCGAAAGGCAAAAAGAAAGTTGACTTTACTCCGCGAAAAATCGCCACAGGCGTACTTGCCACTGGCGAAATGGTGGCCAACTATCCGAAACCAATTCTTGGTGTAAGCCGTGAAGAAAATAAAACTGGGAAATATGACCCGAATATCGATCCATTTCAACGGATTGTAGCCGACGAAATGATGGCAGACATTCACTACCAGATTAATAAAGCAGAAGTTCGCAAAGAGGAAGTGGCTGCTAAAGACGTGCGTGATCTTGAGGATTACACAAAAAAAGCCAATGCCGATGAAAAAGTGGATTTGAAAAGGGTTGAAGTTGCTGCCTATGCATCACCCGATGGCACCATCGATTTGAATACAGAACTGGCAGCTCAGCGAAAAGAATCATCAACTTCTTTCCTTGCACAGAAATTAAAAGAAGCAGGTGTTGACATTGAATTGAAAACAAAATACACACCCGAAGACTGGGATGGTTTCAAAGCTTTAATGGAAAAATCAAACATCCCTGATAAAGACCTCATTTTACGTGTGCTTTCGATGTACAACGACCCGGAAGTCCGTGAGCGTGAGATCAAAAACCTGAGCGAAGCTTTTACTGGCGTTGCCGACGAAATTCTTCCGCAACTGCGCCGTGCAAAAATGACTACAAGTGTTGATTTAATTGGTAAATCAGACGATGAACTGAAAGAACTGGCCAAATCAAATCCGGCTTCTCTCAACCCAGCTGAATTACTTTACGCAGCCACTTTGTTTGAAAGTTTGGATGAGCAACTTGCAATTTATAATTCGTTCATTAAAGTATATCCTAACGACTGGCGTGGCTCTAACAATGCTGGTTATGTTTTGGTAAAACAGGGTAAATATGCCGAGGCTAAACCGTTGTTTGAAAAAGCCGAAACGCAGATGAATAATGAGCCAATCGTGAAAAACAACCTTGGTGCCGTAACTTTAAAAGAGGGCGATGTACAGAAAGCAGAAACACTTTTTGGTGCAGCTGCCGGCGCTGGCAACGAAGTAAATTACAACCTCGGAATTGTTAGCATGAAAAAAGGCGAATACGACAAAGCATCAAAATATTTTGTGAAAGACGAAGACGTAAACTCGGCCCTTGCCAAAATGATGACAGGCAATAACAACGCTGCTTTGCAGGATTTGGAAGCATTCGACAAACCCGACTGCTTTATGAAAGAATACCTGAAAGCTGTAATTGGCGCACGCACTGCCAAAGAAAACCTGTTGTTCGAAAGTTTGCAGAAAGCTTGTACCATCAATCCTGAAATGAAAGCCAAAGCACGCAACGACATGGAGTTTGCCCGCTATTTCGAAAATCCGAAATTTGTGGAAATCACAAAATAAAAAACCGGTTAGATATTCTTAAAAGGGCAGTCTGAAGTTTCAGGCTGCCCTTTTTTTAATCTGTCTTACGGGGTGGCGCAACTTTTCAGCGCATTATTTCATCTGAACGTCATGTCAGTTTTTCGTTTTATATTTTTATTCTTTCTTATCCCCGTTTCGTTTATACCCCGGCAGAGTGCGGCACAATACACCTGCCTTGGAAGAACAAGCGATTTGGCTTTCGGAATTCCGGTGAAAGATGTTGCTATTCTGCACAAAAGCTCGGGAAACACAATTACTTCAGATAAAAACGGAGCATTCTCAATGAATTTTGGTGCAACGGAAAACAATCCCAGGTATCAGATTGCCTTTAACATGTTTTTTTCTGCCCCCGATGAAAATGTCTCAATCAGGATTATTACAACCGATGGAAAAACACTGTTGCAAACAGGTAAACTTGGAACAGGTGGAAGTTGTCTGCTTCCTGCGTTAAACCCGGGAGTTTATCTGATGCAGGTGATGTCAGAAAAACAAAATGAAGTAGTAAAACTGTTTTCATCGGGCGCTGAAATTACCCTGCTTCAAAACATGGAAACGGATAAAAGCACCGGAACATCAGACACGTTACTTTTCTCAAAAGAAGGGTATTACAACAGTCAGGTTGTCATCCACGGAAACGACACGGCAATTCATGTAAAACTTTTGGCCAAAGCAGTGAACGATGCAAATTATATGAACGGGTTGGCCGATTACAATTCGTTTAAACTTTTACAAAGCAGTCCATTTGTAACAAACCAGGGAGAAGTTGAATCGGTGAAATTTATTTACAATCAACGTAATAACCTGGTTTATTATATGAACAGTAAGCGATTTGAATTTCATTACCTGTTTGCCGAACAGTTTCTGGGTTATAAAAAAGGGCATTATCACTTTAACGTTACACAATACACACGTTCAGCTGAGCGGTATCTTTTTCCGGGGGAAATTAATTTTTATAAAACGCTTGGTAAATATGTGCTCCGGTTTTATGCAGGCGATGAAATACAGTGTGATGAGATTGGCGAAGTAATGGAAAAACTTTTGTCAACATCGTATTTCGGTGAAAACCTGTTTCTTTTCCCCAATAACCAGGAATGGCAAAACTGTAAAAATGTACCAATAATAACTTCAGAAGAACTTTATCAGGGACAAAACTACCAGGCACTCAACCTGTCCGAAAGTTTTGGTTACCTCCGAAAACTAGATGTTGAAACGTTGGAAACGGATTACCCTGGGAAACACGATGTAATTATACTGAACGGAATCCCTAACGATGTATCAGTTGTGGCCGGAATCATCACTACTGAATTTCAAACACCATTAAGCCACATCAATATTTTGAGCCACAACAGGGGAACACCAAACATGGCATTGCGCGATGGCTGGACAAACCCCAAAACCGACTCCCTTTTGGGGCAACTGGTTTACCTGAAAGTGGAGGCAGATTCGTTCATCATCAGAAAAGCAACTTTTGATGAAGCATCAGCTTTCTGGAAACAAACAGAACCGCATGAAACGATAATCCCTGATAAAGATGTTTACACCCGGGGACTTGTTGATTTAAGCACAGCCAACTATGCAAGTGTAAAATATATAGGCGGAAAAGCAGCCAACTTTGCAGAATTGCTAAAGGTGAAAAACCCCAAAATTCCAACACCTGAAAACCCATTTGCCATTCCGTTTTTTTATTACGAAGAGCATATAAATACTAACCTGCCATTTTTGGCCGAAATTCTGGCCGACGAAACATTCAAAATAAACCAGGAGTACCGCAAACAAAAACTGGAGGAAATAAGAAATAAAATTATCAGCGAACCAGTTAATCCACAGCTGATAGAGCTGGTATTGAGCAAAATAAACTATTTTAATGAATTTGCTGCTTACCGTTTTCGCTCTTCAACAAATGCCGAAGATCAGGAATTTTTTTCGGGAGCCGGTTTGTACGACTCATATTCAGCAAAAAAAGGCGACAACAACAAAACTATCGAAAATGCCATCAGAAAGGTTTGGGCAAGTCTGTGGAATTTCCGTGCATTTGAAGAACGCGAATATTATAAAATCAGCCACATGTCAACAGCAATGGGAATTCTGGTTCACCGCTCTTACCCCGATGAGGATGCCAATGGGGTGGTGATTACAAGGAATCTTTACAACATCAACCCGGGTTTTATTGTAAATGCACAATTTGGCGAGAACAGCATTGTTTATCCTGAACCCGGGATTTTGCACGACCAGTTGATTTTATATACCTATTCCATCGACAATTCGCGCGATTTCACCATCGAATATTTATCACATTCAAATATTGCCGGATTCAACGGGCAGAATGTTTTAACCGATAATGAATTATATCAGTTAGGTGCTTATTGCCTGCAAATAAAAAAACACTTTTTTTACGAGGTTCCCCATCGTTGTAATTGCCTGTTCGATGATTTTGCATTAGACATTGAATTTAAAATTGACTCTTCGGGAGGAACCAGAAAATTATACATTAAACAAGCCCGGATTTATAATTAAAAAGTGGCGTAAATCTTTTTTATTCTTATCAATAAACCCTATTTTTTCCTCCTGAATTTTTAAAGCATAAAACATGGAATACATTAATAATTACATTGAAACGAATAAGGAACGCTTTATAGAAGAACTTTTTGGTTTAATCCGAATTCCTTCCATCAGCTCAATAACAGAGAACAAACCCGAAATGTACAGGGCTGCTGAATATTGGAAAAAAACGCTGCTGGAGGCTGGTGCCGATAAAGCTGAGGTTTTTGAAACTGAAGGAAACCCCGTTACTTACGGCGAAAAAATCATTGACCCGAAATTACCAACCGTACTTATTTATGCTCACATGGACGTGATGCCGGTTGACCCCATTGAAAAGTGGATTTCTGACCCGTTTCAACCCGAAATTCGGGATGGAAAAATATGGGCGCGTGGCGCCGACGACGATAAAGGGCAAAGTATGATGCACGCCAAGGCTTTCGAGCTGATGGTAAAAACAAACACGTTGCCGTGCAACGTAAAATTTATGATTGAAGGCGAAGAGGAAATTGGTTCGCCTAATCTTGGGAAATGGTGTTCCGAACACAAGGAAATGCTCAAATCCGATGTAATTCTTGTTTCCGACACGTCGATGATTGCACCCGATATACCATCGATAACCACAGGTTTGCGCGGTCTTGCCTACTGGCAGGTTGAAGTGACCGGCCCGTCGCGCGATTTGCACTCAGGACTTTTTGGCGGTGCTGTGGCTAACCCGGTTAATGTGCTTTGCTCGATGATTGATAAAATGGTTGACGAAAACGGAAAGATTACAATCCCGGGATTTTACGACGATGTAATCGAAGTTTCGGCTGAAGAACGTGAGTTGCTGGGACGTGCACCGTTTAATCTTGAAAAATATAAGGAAGCACTCAATCTTGAAGAAGTGGCTGGTGAAATTGGCTATTCGACCACCGAACGTACTGGCATCCGCCCAACCTTTGATGTGTGTGGAATCTGGGGTGGTTACACTGGCGAAGGTGCAAAAACTGTTTTACCGTCAAAAGCTTTTGCGAAAATATCGTGCCGTTTGGTTCCCAATCAGGATCATCATAAAATTGCTGATTTATTTAAAAATCACTTTGAAAGCATAGCACCAAAAACAGTAAAAGTGGAAGTTACTTCGCTTCACGGCGGTCAGGGTTATGTTTGCCCCATTGATTTTCCGGCGTACAAAGCTGCCGAAAAAGCTTACACTGATGTATATGGAAAACGTCCGGTTCCAGTGCGTTCGGGTGGAAGCATCCCGATTATTTCAACTTTCGAGGAAGTGTTAGGAATAAAATCGGTGCTGATGGGTTTTGGCCTCGAATCGGATGCCATTCACTCGCCTAACGAAAACTATCCACTCGAACAATTCTACAACGGAATCCGCACAATTCCTCTGTTTTACAAATATTTTGCTGAAATGAGCAAAAAGTAAGAGATGAGATTTGGGAGATGAGATAAAGAACCGTTCTTTTTTTGGGAACGGTTTTTTGTTTTTAAAACTCAACCAAATGTTTATAGTTTTGCACGGTTTACATTTTATACGGGTATCAGCATGACCGAAAAAAAGCGAAGGAAAATATTCATCATCATCAATAAATTTGCAGGGCACAAACGAAAGCACACCAACGAAGTTTATCAAATGGTTTCGGGATTGCAAAGCGCTAACCTCGAACTTGAATATGCTTACACCAATCACCGTGGACATGCATCGGAACTTGCGCTGAATGCGGCCCGTTCCGGTTTCGACCTGATTGTGGCTGTGGGTGGTGATGGAACTGTTAACGAGGTTGCACGGAGCCTTGCCGGTACAGAAATGACGATGGGAATAATTCCGCGTGGTTCGGGCAACGGGCTTGCGCGCGAACTTGGAATACCTATGTCACTCAAAAAAAGTGTACAGACACTGATTAATGGAAAACCAAAAATCATTGATGTTTGTGCGGTTAACGAGCAACATTATTTATGTACAGCCGGTCTTGGTTTCGATGCCCGCGTTGCCGACCAAATGGCACGGGCACACAAACGCGGATTCTGGCGGTATATCCAAATTACCATTTCCGAAAGTCTTTCGTTTAAACCATTTCAGGTGAAAATGGAAGTGGATGGCAAGTTGATTGATCAACCTGTTTTCCTGGTTACATTCGCCAATGCCCGGCAATTCGGCAACAACGCTTTTATTGCTCCCAAAGCTGATATTTCGGATGGATTAATCGATGTGGTTGTGGTAAAACCATTCCCAAAAATACTTTTGCCGGTTTTTGGCATCGGGCTTTTTGCGGGCTATATTCCAAAACTGCCGTTTGTTGACAACTACAAAGCAAAAAAGGTGGTGATTCACTCAGCTGAAACCGGAATATATCATTTCGATGGCGAACCGGGAAAAATCAGCTATCCTGCTGAAATCTCCATTGAACCACAAAGACTTTCAATTATTCAGCCGCGAAATGCTTAAGAATCCGTGAATGGACCAATAAATCCTTATTCAACAATAATTTCAAATCCCGGCGCTTTATAATCTTTGGGAAGTGGAGACTATTCAATCACCAGGTTATAAATTCCAGAAACAAGCAGTTTGTCAGCACTGTGTATGTTTTTTACTTCGGTGTACATCCTGTTTGTCAGCCCGGGTTGAACCTTTACTTTTTCAAAATAGTATGCACCGGCATCCTGACTGGCCAGTTTTAAAACAAAAAATTCGTCCTCGGTTTTCATAATTGCTTCTGAAGGAACGGCATTCAGCGTGTCGGTGCCAATGATGATACTGGCCTCCGTAAACGCATTGTTTACAAGTGGTTTTTCTGTTGCAGCAAGTGAAGCATAACAGGCAACGGTTTTTGTTTGGTTATCGACCATATTCCCCACCGATTGAAGTGTTGCGCTCATTTGCAATGTATCACTGAGAAGATTAAACTGAACCGCCAGTTCAGGTTGCAGCATTCCGACTTCTTTTTCGAAAACAGCTAATTGAAGTTGCATTTGTTTTGAGTCGATGATTTCGGCATGGTAGTTTTGCGGGTCGGCAAACTGCCCGATGGAAAGATTGATTTGGGAGATTTGTCCGCTGATGGGCGCCAAAATTTTAAACGAACTGAAAAATTGTCCTTCTTCAATTTTTGCAGCATCAAGTCCCATGGCTTCGATTTTGAGTTTAAGCGCTGCATAACGTGCATTAACAGCCTTATACTCGCTTTCGGCCAAAATATATTCTTTTTCGGTTCCTACTTTTTCGGAATACAACGCTTTCATTCTGTCGAATTCTGATTTTGCCTTTTTCAACATACTCGATGTTTCGGTAAAATCGCGCTGAATTTCGATAAGGTTGTTCCCCGAAAGCTCAAACAACACCTGGCCGCGACCAACCAATTGCCCGTTTGAACAATTTATTTTCTGCACAATTCCGGCCACTGGCGTACTGATTTTTGCCATTCCGGTTGACTTCGCCACGATTTTACCATTGCATTTCACCATCTGGTCAAAAGGTATCATCGACGAGGTTCCAAGCGCCATTTTTTCGGTTTCGAACTGAGTTTTTGTAACTACAATTAATGAATCGGATGTTTGTACAGGTTCTTCAGCTTGTTTTTTATTGCCGCACGATGCGAGAATTATCAATACAGCAACGCTGAAAATCATTACGATTATTTTCGATTGAATCTTCATTTTTGTTTTTATTTAGTTGGAAAAATACATCTGGTCAAGTAATAGCGTATTGTAATTGAGTAAGTTATCGAGGTAGTCGATTTTTATCTGTACCGCCGTTTCGTAATTGTAGGTGAATTTGAAAAGGTCGGTTTCACCGCTTTGCAGGTTAATTGTGGTGGCCCGTAAAATTTCTTCGTACAGCAATTTGCCGGTTTCATTGTAATAGGAGATCAACTCACTATATCTTTTTGTTTCTTTTTTCAGTTCGTTCCAACGGTTTTTCAACCGGGCAATTTCGTTTTGTGTAAGTAGTTGCTGTGCATTAAAAGCAATTTCCGATGATTTTTTCAGCGCCAGCTGTCCACCAAAAACGAGTGGCATTGCCAATCCCACCTCAAAACCGTGATAGTATTTTGAGTTTTGATACTGGTTGGCTCCCACAAAATAGTTCAGCGAAAAATCGGGCAGCAGTTTGTTTTTTTCGATTTTCAGTTGTGCCTCGCTGGTTTTGTCTTGCAGTAAAACCAACTGGTAAAAAGCATTCACAGGCAGACTGTCGGGTAGGGTGGGAAGCACCTCGGTTACCGCAGTAATTGAAAAATCTTCGCTGTAATTCATCAGCATTTTCAGTTTCTGCATCAGTTGCTGGTGCCGTTTTTCAAAACTGCCCAGCTCAAGCTTTACCGAGTGCTGGCGGGCTTTTATGCTGAGCAGGTCGAGTTGGCTCAAATTGCCTTTTTCGAACCGGAGTGTGGCATTTTTAAGCAGCACCGTGTATAAACTGTCGATACTTTTGTACAGCTGTATTTTCCCAAGGTTTTGCTGAATCCCGAAATAGCAGATTGAAATTTCTTTTTTGAGCGAGGCTTTCTGTACTTCGAACATCAGTTCAGCTTTTTGAATATTGATTTTTAACGCACCGGTACGAGCGCTGTAAAGTGTTGGAAAGCTGAATCCCTGTGCAATACCGGCTACATTCAGCGGATGTCCGTTTTCAGCAATGTTATTCTGGTCGGTTCCGTATGTAAATTGAGTTTTTTCGAGTGCGAACCCAGTCGATTTCAGTACTTTGCTCTCCTCAACTTTCAGTTGGGCAGCATTGATTTCGCGACTGTTAACAACGGCAATATCTAAAATTTCGGGGAGAGTAAGCTGTTTAGTCTGTGCACCGGCTGAAAAGGCAGTAAACGAAATAATTGATAATAAAACCAAAGTTTTTGATCGAATCGCCTTAAAAGGGAACAGCTTAATTCCTTTCACATTGTAAAAAATTTCGAACAACAATGGCAATGCAATCATTGTGAGCAAAGTGGACGTAAACAGCCCGCCGATGACAACGGTTGCCAGCGGACGTTGAACTTCGGCGCCGGCCCCGGTTGAAATTGCCATTGGCAGAAAACCCATTGCAGCTGCACCAGCGGTGAGCATTACCGGACGAAGCCTGTCTTTCGTTCCTATCAGAATCAATTCGCGCATGTTAGTTATACCGCTGTGCTGCAATTCTTTCAAGTGTTCAATTAACACAATTCCGTTGAGCACTGCAATCCCGAAAAGAGCAATAAAACCAACTCCTGCCGAAACACTGAACGGCATGCCGCGAAGCCACAAAAGTACCACGCCACCCACTGCCGAGAGTGGGATAGCAGTGAAAATCAACGCAGCATCTTTAAGTGATTTAAATGCAAAATGGAGGAAGATAAAAATGAGCAGCAGTGCCACCGGTACCGCAAAAATAAGTCGATTGGTTGCATTTTGCAGGTTTTCGAACTGACCACCATATGAAATGTAATTGCCTGGTTTCAATGTAACATTTTTGTCGATTTTGGCCTGAATATCTTCAACCACCGACTGTAAATCGCGGTTGCGGACATTTACACTCACCACTACCCGGCGGTGCGTATTTTCGCGTGAGATTTTAGCCGGCCCTTCAGCATATTCAATACGAGCCACTTCCGAAAGCGGAATCTGGCTGCCATTTTTTAAAGGCACAAACAGTCGTTTGATATCTTCCAGGTCGGTACGGTTTTGTTTTTGCAGGCGAATCACAAGATCAAAACGTTTTTCGCCCTCGAAAACCGCACCTGCCTTTTCTCCGCCAAAAGCCGCAGCCAGGTAGCCATTCAGTGTTTTTATATCGAGGCCATAGAAAGCAATTTTTTCGCGCTGGTATTCAATTTTGATTTGTGGCAAACCAGCGGTTTTCTCCAGAATCACATCGCCGGCGCCGGGAATATCCGTAATCAGGTTTTTTATTTCGATGGCTTTCCGGTTGATGTATTCAAGGTCGTCGCCAAAAATTTTGATGGCAATATCAGACCGAACACCCGTAATGAGTTCATTGAAACGCATTTCTATGGGTTGCGTGAATTCATATTCAACGCCGGGAATCACTGACAGCGCTTCCTTGAATTTTTCGGCTAACTCTTCTTTCGTTTCGGCGTTCACCCAGGTATCGCGCGGTTTTAGTTTAATAATCATATCAATTTCTTCCATCGACATTGGGTCGGTGGGAACTTCGGCGGCGCCAATCCTGCTTACAATCTGGTCAACTTCTGTAAAATTGTCGATGAGGATGTTTTCCATTTTGGTAGTCATTTCCACTGTTTTCGTAAGCGATGTCCCGGTTTTCAGTACTGGTTGTATTACAAAATCACCCTCATCTAAAGTCGGCACAAACTCGCCACCCATCCGTGAAAACAAAAATCCGATGAACACAAGCGATACAACCGCAGCACCCAGCACAGTTTTTTTGTGACCGCACGACCATTTTATGGAGGGCATGTAAGTTTTGTATGCGAAGTTCATAATCCAGGTCGAAATATTTCGTTGACCCGGTTTTTCTGGTTTCAAAAAAAGAGAGCAAGCCACAGGTAGCCAGGTCATCCCAAAAATCATGGCGCCGACAATGGCAAACGAAAACGAAAGCGCCATCGGGCGGAACATTTTTCCTTCAACACCCTGAAGCGAAAGGATAGGAATAAAAACGATAAGAATGATGATTTGCCCGAAAATGGCAGAGTTCATCATTTTTGAAGCACCACTGAAAGAAATCCTGTCGAGCAGCGACTGGCGTTCATCTCCCTGAAATCCATCGATTGTGGCTTTTTGGGCTGTTATTTTTATGGCAATAAATTCAACAATAATCACCGCACCATCAATCATTACCCCAAAGTCTAATGCACCGAGGCTCATCAGGTTAGCATCGATTTTAAAGATGAACATCATTGCTATGGTGAAAAGCAAAATCAACGGAATCATCGATGCAATTACCAGCGCTGAACGTAAATTGCCAAGCAGCAAAATCACTGTAAACATCACGATGATTGCACCTAAAATCAGGTTCTCAGCCACTGTGAACGAGGTTTTTGAAATGAGTTCGCTGCGTTCGAGAATCGGATTGATGAAAACACCTTCGGGGAGGTTACCTTGAATTTCAGCTACACGGGTTTTAACTTCTGCAATTACCTCTTTTGAATTGGCGTTTTTTAACATCATAATCTGACCAAGCACCGTTTCGCCTTTTCCGTTTGATGTTATTGCACCAAAACGGTTAGCGTTTCCAAACTGTACTTCGGCTAAATCGCCCACCAGCAAAGGGACACCATTATTGTTGACAACGACTGTGTTCTTTATATCGTCGAGCGATTTTACCTGCCCGTCGCCCCTGATAAAGTAGCTTTGGTTGGTTTTTTCGATGTAAGCCCCGCCCGAAATGCTGTTGTTAGACTCAATGGCGGTGAAAACATCCATCAGCGTAACCCCGGCACCCAGTAACCGCATCGGATCGATGGCAACTTCGTACTGTTTCAGGTAGCCGCCCCAGCTATTGATTTCAACAACTCCGTTAATGCCTGACAAGCGGCGTTTTACCACCCAATCCTGGATTGTGCGCAAATCCATTGCGGTGTATCTGTTTTCGTAGCCCGGTTTTACATCCAGGGTATATTGGTAAATTTCGCCTAACCCTGTAGTAATCGGTCCCATTTCAGGCGTTCCGAATCCTTCAGGAATATTGGCCGATGCACTTTTAATTTTTTCGGCAATCAACTGACGGGGCAGGTAAGTTCCGATTTTATCGTCGAAAACCACTGTTACCACCGACAAACCGAATTTCGAGACTGAGCGGATTTCCTTTACTGCAGGCAGGTTGGCCATTTCCATTTCCACAGGGGCAGTAATAAACTGCTCAATTTCCTGCGTGGAAAGGTTACCCGAAGTAGTGATTACCTGCACCTGGTTATTGGTGATATCGGGAACTGCGCCCACAGGAATGTGCAAAACTGCAAACAGTCCGAAAGCCGCAACTGACAGCGTGAAAAGAATAACAATGAGTTTATTCTTTATGCTGAAATCGAGAATTTTATCTAACATGATGTTTAAGTACCGGTTTTATAAAGTTTCTTTCTGTCGATTCTATTTGATTCACAATATTGGTTTTAGTTTGCCAAATTGCATTTAAAGTTATAAATCAAATTAGAAGTTTTGACACAAAAATATTACTTTACTTGCGGTTCATCCGATTTTTTTTTTGAGTTTGCATCAGACTCAAAAAAATGAGCATGAGATTTGAATTTTACAGGATATCAGGAGTTTTGGCAATTGTATAACTCATTGCAAATGATTTGTTTGATTTCGTCGGTCTTAATTGGCTTTGTTATGTATCCATCAAATGGGTCTTTGTAGTTTTCTATATCGTGTTCAAGAGCGTATGCAGTTTGTGCAATCATGGTAAGTTCAGGTCTGAATTTTTTTATCTGTTTTGAAGCTTCAAATCCATTGAGCTCGGGCATGTTTATATCCATGAGTACAAGTGAAATTTCAGGATGTTTACGACAGATTTCAACAGCTTCTGCTCCGTTTTTTGCTTCAAAAAGTTCAACATTAAATTCTTCAAGCATTCTTTTCATGTAGAGCATCGAAATTTCATCATCGTCGGCAATTAAAACAGCTTTCGCTGATTCCGACAAATCGTTGTACCAAAGTTTTGCTTCAATTTCACCATCTTTTTCACGTTTGGAAACACACGTAGTTGGAAGTGTAAAGTAAAAGCTGGTTCCTTTACCTTCTTCCGATTCAATCCAGATTTTGCCACCCAGCATTTCGACATAGGCTTTTGAAATGGCTAATCCGAGTCCCGCACCTTCAAAACGCGATTTATGGTCGGAGTTTGCCTGCACAAATCTTTCGAAGATTGTTTTTTGTTTGTTCAGTGGAATACCTATTCCTGTATCTTTTACATAAAACAGTACTTTATTTTCAGATAATTGATAACCAAAACTGATACTTCCCGAAGGTGTGAATTTCAGCGCATTTTTAATCAGATTCGTTAATATTGCATACAATTTTTCCCTGTCGGTTGTAATAAACGAACGGCTAACGGGCAGCGGGCAGGTGTGGTTTAATTCAATTTTTTTCTGTTTGGCTTCAGGAAGAAAAAAGTTGTATAGAAATTCTATTTGCTCGTTAATATTTGTTTCAGTGGTGTTTATGTCCATCTGACCCGATTCTATTTTCGAAATATTTATAAGGTCGTTAATGATGTTGAGCATCCGCTCCCCACTTTTTTCAATAATTCCGATAAAATGGTGCAGTTCTTCCCCTGTAAGTTCAGGTTGTTTTAATAAGTCGGCAAACCCCAGAATGCCGTTCATTGGTGTTCTGATTTCGTGACTTACATTGGCCAGAAAAGCCGATTTCAACCTGTCGCTTTCTTCGGCTTTTTCTTTTGCGGCTACCAGGTCTTCAATCATTTTCTTCCGTTCAATAACAACCGAGAGTTCGTGTGCAATCAGTTTTAAAAGTCTGATTGTGGATGTATCGTACGCATTCTCGTCGGTATAACTTTGTACAACCATTACTCCAATCGTTTTCTCGGCCTGCATAATTGGAACGCCTAACCAACAGGCAGCCGGCGAACCTAACAATTCGATGTTATTTTCAACAGCAAACCTGGCTTCATCGCGGCTGTTCAAGAGTAAAGCGGTTCCATGTTTCAATACCTGCCCCGACAGTGATTTATTTGCATCCCACTCAATAAAGTCGTCTTTTTCGTCTTTAAAAATCACTTTTCTGAGTTTACCTGATGTTGTATTGTGTAATGCCACAAAAAAATTGGTGGTGTCAATCACTTTACTCAATTCTTTTCGAACAACTATAAGCAGTTCGCTGAGTGATTTCCCGTAGGCCGGATTACCCGTAATTTCATATAAAATATGTTGGATTTTCTCATCACGTTTTCGCTGGGTAACATCATTCATTATAAAAACAGCGCCGGTAATTGCTCCATTTTCATCGGTTACCGGATCAAAAATTACTTCAAAAATTCTGTTTTTAAGTTCAATTTCCCCCTTTTGGCAAATCCTGCTTTTTTTCATCAGGCAGAAAGGGTTTGAATCACCCGACTCAAGTTCAGGAATGAGCACAAATAAATGATTGTGAGCAAGTTCGTTTTCAGTTGTATTAAAAAATTGCTGAAACGCCCTGTTCGACTGAATAATATGCTGCTCTTTATCGAGTAATGCAATTCCGCTGTGCATGGCCTGAAAAGTTCGGTTCCAGTTTTCGGATGCTTTTTTCATTGCATATTCCGATTTCAGTAACGAATCTTCAGTTTTCTTGCGATCTGTAATATCAATGGTGTATCCGGCAAGATATTTTGGTTTGTTGTTAATGTTGATTGGGAATTTTATAGTGGTAAAGTGCCTTCCGTTCAGTTTTTCTTCGATAATCTCAGTTTTCCCATTCTGTAAAATCCTTTTATCATCATCAACCATTTTTGATGCGATTTCAGCTGGGAATAAATCTGTCATTGGCTTCCCTATTATTTCGTCAAGTGGGCGGCCAAGCATTTCCTCGTAGTTGCGGCTAAGTCGTAAAGCATTAATATTTTTGTCTTTAAAGAAAACGTAAACCGGGCTGTTTTCCATAAAATGGCTGAATATCTCTTCGTTTTCCCTGAGTGCTTCTTCTGTTCGTTTTCGTTTAGTGATGTCTTTTCCAAAAAACGACGCACCAGCTACCTTCCCGTTTATTATTACAGGATTCATTGCTACCTCGATATAAATCGAGGAGTTTTGAAGATCGATTCGATCTTCAAAAATAAAATGCTCATTGTTAAATGCCCTGTCGTATCGCTCTTTCCAGATTGGCCGAAGTTCTTCGGGCAGTGCTTCAAGAATGTTTAATCCTTTGGTGAGCTGTACTCCAAATGATTGATTAAATGAATCTTTAAAGATGTTGTTGATGTATTGAATATTGTAGTTTGTATCTATCGACCAGATACTGTCGAGAGAATTCTCGATAATGGCTTGGATATCGGCCTCTCTTTTGATAAGCGATTGTTCTGTATGAAGACTTTCCTTAAGTTTTTCTTCATACAAATTCAAAACAACATCATACTTCTGTTGTAACGACTGTAACTCTGCAAATAAATCTTCAGTCGATTTTCTGCTAAAACCCATATAAGAATAAACTTCCCGTTATTGAAATAAGAACCCGGGTTAAAAGTAATAAAATATCAATATCAAACTGAAATAAATTGAATCGTAGAAAACAATAATGATTTGGAATTGTTTGCTGGTATCTTGATTATTTTTTAATTAGTTTTAAATTCAATAAGTTCATTGATTTCCATGAATCTTTAACAGGTGAAATCGCAATTGTATGATTTCCTTTTTCTGAAATAACAACTTCGCCAAGTTTTACAGTTTTAAAACTTTCATCATTCTGATTAATAGTTGTTTTAATAATTTGTCCGGCAACTGCAATTGTTGCTTTACAGGTGTCGGAAGTAATTACTGACGCTTCAATAACATAATTACCAGATTCTGGTACATCGAACATCCATTCTACTTTTGCTTTCGAATCGCTCCAATTGGTAACATAAGCATTTTCGCCAATTTCTGCTAACCTCGCATGTGTTCCATACCCCGGATTGTGAATATCGGCGAATGAAGCGGGCAGTTCAATCGCCCCATTTT
The DNA here is from genome assembly GCA_050179035.1 of Draconibacterium sp. Lineage (GTDB taxonomy): Bacteria > Bacteroidota > Bacteroidia > Bacteroidales > Prolixibacteraceae > Draconibacterium. Next base: position 31,823 of record JBFXFM010000040.1, read on the forward strand.
TCAGGGTGGGCATATTACTTTCAATTTCAGGTTTACCTTTTATTTTTGCAACGATTACAGTGTTAATGGGATCGAATATAACCGAAGGTGCATGTATCAGCACATCTTCATTATCAAATTTCCATGCAAATTTTTGTTTGGGATTGGTTAGCAGGTAAACATCCTTGATTTTAGCTTTCAGCCCCGGAATTCGTAAAATCTGGTCTTTTGGCCAGTTAAAAACATGGAGATATAAAGTGGTGTTCCCGTTTTCCTGTCGTTGTGTACATCGTCCCCATGGCAATTTAAAAAACGGGCTTGCTGATGTTCCATAAACCGATTCTCCGTTTAGTTTCATCCAGTTACCAATTTGTTCGAGCCTTACCACGCTCGAATCGGGTATAACACCTTCTGCTGTGGGGCCAACATTTAACAACAGGTTTCCACCTTTGCTGGCGATATCAACCAACATGCGGATGAGTGTTTCTGCTGATTTCCAGTTATTGTCATACCATTTATAACCCCAGCTTGTATTCATGGTCATACAAACTTCCCAATCGTAATCGAGGCCTGTTGGCGGAACGTGTTGTTCCGGCGTTGAAAAGTCGCCGGGCCAGGGTCTGTATAATCTGTTGTTTGTTATCAGGTTCGGGTATTTGTCCACTTCCTGTTGCAGCAATTTTGCAGCTTCCTCGGTCATTGCGATTGGCGTGTCCCACCAGAGAATATCAAGCCCGCCATAATTCTCAAGAATTTCTTTTACCTGGGGAAGTGCTTTTTGCTGAATATAATTCATCAGCGAATCGCGTTTTAAAGTGGGGTCCCAGTGTGGTGTTCTTTTCTCAATTCCTGAATACGTACCACCGGGTTCGTGCCAGTCTTGTGCCTGCGAGTAGTAAAACCCGAGCCTGATATTGTGTTTTTTGCAGGCATCCGAAAGTTCTTTCAAAGGGTCGCGTTTAAAAGGTGTGGCATCGAAAATATTATATGGGCTTGCCTTTGAGTGAAACATGGCAAAACCATCGTGGTGTTTCGAAGTGATAACAATGTATTTCATGCCCGCATTTTTAGCCAGCAACACCCATTTTTCGGCATCGAATTTTACAGGATTGAATTGCGTTGCCAATTGCTCATAATCATTAACCGGAATACCAGCCCTGAGCATAATCCATTCGCTGATTCCGGGAATTTCCCTGCCTTCCCACTCACCAGCCGGAACGGCATATAAACCCCAGTGGATAAACATGCCAAAACGGGCGTCGCGCCACCATTCCATTTTAGCATCCTGTTGCTTTGTTTCTTCTGTTTTTTCGGGTGTGCCTGATTTGGGTGTGCAGGAAAATATTGTTAACAATACAAGTAAGAAGAATAGAGTCCTGGCCATGATTACGATATTTAGCTTGTAATTTTTTACCAGTATAAAGTTCAATAAAAAAATTACAAATGGGGTTGTGCTTTAAGCTTTTTTAGCATTCTTTTTAGCAATTCAAGATTGTAGTTTTGCCCTTAAAATCCGAAAGCATAATTTAAACCAACGATATTAACTGATTTCTTGTCGTAGTAGTAATCCTGAAATCTGTAATAAACGCCCACTTCGTGGTTTTTGCCAATTTTCCGGTTAACCCCAATGTCATAACGACCTTTTAGCACTGAGTTATCTTTTAAGTCGTAATAAAACTCGTATGAAAAATATGGATCAGTTTTCCAGTTTTTAATGTTGTATTTTACTTTTAATCGCGGACGCAGGTAAAAAGTATTCCATTGTATTTCTTCACTATCGGCATCGTTGGTTAAACGCGCTCTCAATGAAGCGTCAAATCGGCTTACACTTTTTTTGCCGGTTATGTCAAAAACCACGTGTTGCATGATTTCATTTTCGCTTTTTTTTACGTTGATTCCGTACCTGTATGAAGTGGCTACATTCAGAAATTCAAACGGTTTGTATTCAAGCTTGCCTTCAAAAATGTATTCATCCAGGGTAAAATCGTCCTGAAACCTGAATTCAGGAATAACACTGAATTCAAATTTTTTCAAAAACTTCTTTGAAAAGGTAAGTTCAACCCAGGTTCCGAATTCTTCGGTTTTAGCTAATGCTGCCTGCGTAACAGAAAAAATTAGTACTAAAACTACTACCAGTTTTTTCATCGGGCAAATTTTGATTTTCTTCCGTTTACATAAAAATAGATGGTGATTCGGGCAACATCACGCAATAAATCAACTTTGTCGATTTGATACCGCCTGATTTTACGGCCTGTTCTTTTTTCGAGATCAGCTAAAAGTTCAGCTTCTCTTGCTGGTGCAATATTTTCGATGTTGTCGTAAATAATCAGGAGTGAATCTTCCTGGCGAAGCAATAAAACCTGTTCCAAAATCCAGAGTGCACCAACAAGGAGGATATTTACAAAGGTCAGCTCCAAGTATCCAAGAAAATCTTTTGATAAAGCATTGACTACTGAAACAGCAATAATTACGAATAAATAGGTCATTTCCTTAATCGGAATTGCATCGGTCCTGTAACGGATAATGCCAAATATTGCAAATAACCCAAGCGCGAAACCAAGTTCAAGTTTAACACTTTCGAGCAGGAAACAAAGCATGAAAACTGCAATGCTTATTGCAAAATAGCTGAAATAAAATTCTTTACGTTTGCTGTTTTGTGCGTAAAGCATTACCACAACAAAGAAAGTGGCAACCAGGTTAAAGCCAAACCTGATGGCCAGGGCATAAAAGTTTTCGAGAGCAAACTGAGAGGTAATTATGTTTAAAATTCCCATGGTTGTAATTGATTTAGAATATGTTTGTGTATATATCGAAGTCGTGGTTTAAAAGAATTCTGTTTCAGTTTTGGTTCAAGCAATGCGCGGCCTGCACAATATTTCGACATTCCGCGTTGACGGATTTTAAGGCTGCGGGCAAGTGAAACCATTGGTGACGACTTTAAACTGTGTCCCTTTTTTAATTCGAAAATCACAAGGTCTTCAAGATTAATTTCGCTTTTGTCGTTCCAGAATTTTGGAGAGATATCGATGGTGCAGCGGTCGAGTTTGTCTTTGTGAATGAGCGTTATTCGTTGAAAACGGTTATAAATTACCGGATAAATTGCTTTACCTGAAAATGGTGTTTTCAGTGCAATAAAATTATCGTCGGTTGTTGTAAATGCCGGTTTTTCAAATTCGTTTTCGATACGGCTTTTAATGGTTACTTTTTTATTGGTTTTAAATTTAACTTCCAGAAATCCATTATCGGTTGAAACATATTTCCTCAGCCTGATTTTATGGCGTGGCAGATGCCTGTTATGGTGCATCATGTACATGTCGTTGTCGGCGGTATCGAAATAGCGGGTGCGGTATTCCATCAGCCGTTGTCCGTTAATTTCGAGGATATGATAATAAGGGAGGGCTTGTTCCAGAAATTCGTTGAGAATTGAAATGTGAAACCAATATTTGCGGTCGATTCTGCTCATCAGTTTCACCTCGTTTATTTCTTCGAGTGAAACAGGTTCGAATTCAGTCAGTATTTTTTGCAAGTCGCTCAAAACGGTCAGGTTGATTTAATTTTGGCCACAATGATAGAAATTTTTATTAAGAATTTGTTACAAAAACAAAGCTTGCCAAACGAAAAAATCAACAAAAACGTGGCTTTTAACTAAAATTGAAAACAAAAGACCTGAATTTTGAAACTGGTTATTCAGGGAAATAATTGGAATCGTTTAATATTTTCTGGTAGTCGGTGTTTTGCATTAAATCGTTCAAATTCACTTCCGGGTGTTTTTTCATGTATTGTCTTACAATTTGCCATCCTATCCAAACGCCTGTCCTTCCCGGCGATTCTAACGGAAAGCCGCTGGTGGTAGGGCTTGGGTTGGTGTAACGGATGATATCCATACGGTTGTTTGAATACAACATTTTGTGCTCAATCAGTTGCGACCACATTTGTGCTTCATTCTTTTTGCACCAATCCAGTTGAATTTCAGAGTACCCTATTTTCAGCGTGTCATGTGTTTCGGGTAGCAGTGCATCAACAAAGTACATCAGTTTTCCCTGGTAAATCATGTTGTCGAGCAGGGTAGTGGTTTTGCCTGTGTTTTCAAACTCGGTTACTCCCCAGGCGTAAGCCACATCCGAAGCAATTTTAAGTTTATGCATGTTTACAATTTTGTACTGTGGGGTGGAGTTGAGTTGCTGGTACCATTTGCAATCCTGGCCCAGGTATTTGTCTAAACTTACTCCAATAGTTTTGTCGGCTGTAACCACCGACTGGTTAAAACCGGAGATATAAAAATAAAGTGTCGGCAATTCTTTCTCCGGAAAATGGAACTGAAAGTATTTAAAAGCATCTTTCAACTCGTTTTCGGTATCAGTAATATCAACAAATACCGAGTCTGTTTTTTTTCTGATTTCCAGAATCATTGTGTCGGTCATAAACTGTTGTAACCCCTCAAAAAAGAGTGAGTCACCCAATCCGCCAATCTGAATAACCCTGTAGGTATAAAGGTCGAAAAAGGCAGGATATTTATTGGCGAGTGCAATAACTGCCGAAGTATCGGCCCACCCTGTGGTAAATAATTCGTTGTCGAATCTTACGATTTCAATCTCTTTTTCAGTGCCCGATAGTTTTACTTTCAACGGATTTTGTCTGCACGAAAAAATAATTGCAGCAAGTATTATCAGTAAAAGATATTTTGATGTCTTCATTTAAAAAATTGTCAGGTTCTGTTTCAATACGCCTGTTTGATATTATTATTGCGAAAGTGAACTAAAAAATGGAGATTTACAACGAATTTAGTTGGCTGGTGCTGGATATTGGATACCCGATTCTGGATTACAAACCCGGAATCAGGAACTTTTAACTTTAAACTGCTTGTATGAAGATTGCTTTTGCTCAGTTAAATTATACCATCGGCGATTTCGAAGGAAATTCGGCTAAGATTATCGCGAACATCGAAAAGGCGAAAACAGAAGGTGCTGATTTGGTTGTTTTTTCTGAACTATCGGTCACCGGATATTATCCGCACGATTTGTTAGAAAAGAAAGAGTTTATTCAGAAAGCTGAAATTTCAGTTGCAAAAATTGCCACATTTTGTAATGGAATTGCAGCAATTGTAGGGGCGCCGCGCATCAACCAGAACGAAAAAGGGAAGCAGCTTTTTAATGCTGCATTTTTACTTTTCAACGGTGAAATTCAATACATTCAGGATAAAACACTTTTGCCAACCTATGATATTTTTGACGAATACAGGCATTTTGAACCAAACCGGCAATTTGGTCTGGCCCAATATAAAGGCGAAAATTTTGCCATTACCATTTGCGAAGATTTATGGGACGAGCAACCCACCGCCAGCGAATTTGGGAAAGATAAACTCTACCAGATTTCGCCAATGGAAGAATTGGCAAGACTTAATCCTGCTTTTGTAATCAACATCTCTGCATCTCCTTTTTCTTACAATCAGGAAGAGTGGCGTAAAAATGTGCTGATTAACAAAGCAAAAAAATTCAAAATTCCGGTTTTGTACATCAATCAGGTTGGCGCACAAACCGAACTCATTTTTGATGGAGGCTCGGTTTTTATTAATGAAAACGGTGAAATCGTTAAGGAACTGAAATATTTCGAAGAAGATTTTCTGGTGGTTGATACCGGGAATATTGGAGAAAAACAGCTTCAACCCAAGGCGGAGACCATCGAAAAAATTCACGATGCACTTGTTTTGGGTATTGGCGATTATTTCAGGAAAATGGGTTTTACCCGCGCCACGCTTGGCTTGTCGGGCGGAATTGATTCGGCAATTACTGTCGTACTTGCCGTTGAAGCATTGGGCGCCGAAAATGTGCGTGTACTTTTGTTGCCATCAAAATACTCGTCGGACCACAGTGTTGAAGACGCCCGGCAATTGGCTGAAAATTTGGGTATTCAATATGAAATTGTAAAAATTCAACCAGTAGTTGATGCGTTCGAAGCGGCTTTGTCGCCTCTTTTTGCAGGAACTTCACCCGGTGTTACCGAAGAAAACATCCAGGCGCGCGCCCGTGGAATTTACCTGATGGCAATCTCAAACAAGTTTGGTCATATTCTTTTAAACACTACCAACAAAAGCGAAAGTGCGGTGGGTTACGGCACCTTGTATGGCGATATGAATGGTGGACTCGCTGTGCTTGGCGATGTTTACAAAACCGACATTTTTAAAATGTCCCGCTTTATTAACCGCGACAGGGAAATCATTCCCGAAAATACAATCATCAAACCACCGTCGGCTGAATTGCGGCCCGACCAGAAAGATACCGACTCGCTGCCCGAATACCACGATTTAGACAGGATGCTTTTTGGTTACATCGAAATGAATCTGTCGCCAAAAGAAATAGTTGACATGGGTTTCAACGAGTCGGTGGTAAACCGTGTAATCCGCATGGTGAATATGAACGAATACAAACGTTTTCAGGCAGCGCCAATTTTAAGGGTAAGTTCAAAGGCTTTTGGTTTTGGCCGAAGGATGCCGCTGGTGGCGAGATACTGAAATCTGAAACATTAATTTTTATTCCGACCAAATAAGGATAACGTAAAGTTGTTTCAGTTAAGGCTAAATATGATTAATATTACCACCTGAACCAATAACCGATAGCCATGAAACTGAAATTCTCCCGTGATAATTTTAAAACCTCAAAAATCTACCTTTTTATTATCGGATTATCTGCCACACTTTGGTTTTTAATCCGTGTGATTCCGAAACCAAGCCGTGCCACTTATCCTTGTATGCAAGCTGCAGCGCCATTAATGTCGTCGTTTGTAATTTTCTTAATGGCAATTAGTGCTTCGGTTTTTTCGTATAAAAAGTTGAAGCAGTCCATTTCCAAATCCCGATATCTGGCTGGGGCAATTTTTCTTTTAATTGCTTTATTTTCTTTCTCCATTATTTTAGTAAACGACAATAAAGTGGCAATTGCCAATGTGCTGAATCCGATTGATGACACTTTCCCCGTTCCTTCAAATCAACCGGTTGGCGAGGCAAAAGGTTTGTTCCCGGGCAGGGTTGTTTGGGTGCACGACGAAAATGCCACGAACGAATACTATGTTCCCACAAAAGGCAGTAATGATTATTGGTATAGCGATGTCAATGTTGATGAAGAAGTGGTGAAGGAAATGCTTTCAACCTCGATTAAAAAATATGCCGGAAAAGAAAATATTACTGAAGCATGGGATGCTATATTTAAAGCATTCAACAGTGCTCATGGTCGTGGAAATGCAGGTTACAAAGCCGGAGAAAAAATTGCTTTTAAAATAAACCTTACCAACCAAAGCAGCAGCAACTCGGAAAGGCCATTGCGAATGGATGCCACGCCTCAGTTGTTAAATGCCATTTTATATGAATTGGTTACAAATGTTGGAGTTGAGCAAACCGACATTTTTATGGGTGATCCTTACCGTGAATTCAGACAGGAATACCGCGAAATGGTGAAAAGTAAGTACCCTAATGTAAGATATGTTGATGGAAGGGGCGCCAACGGAATTTACCAAACTGCGCCATCGACAAACGAAGTTTTGGTATTCAGCGATAAGAAATTAAAATCGACATTGCCACAACAATATTTAAGTGCTACATATATCATTAACATTCCCTGCTTAAAAACGCACAACGAAGGTGGAATAACCTTAATTGCCAAAAACCACCAGGGATCGTTTCTTAAAAAAGGCGACGATCCGCAAAGTCAGTACGCAATAAACATGCATTACAGTTTACCTGCCAATAGTCGCGGACCCGGAAGATACAGACATACTGTTGATTACATGGGACACAGATACACCGGTGGAAAGGGACTGATTTATATTGTGGATGGCTTGTGGGGGGGCGAAAGCTGGGAAGGCTGGATAAAAAAATTTAAATCGGCACCCTTTAACGACGATTATCCAAACTCAATTTTTGTCGGACAGGATCCGGTTGCGCTTGAATCGGTTTGTTATGATGTACTTTTTCAGGAATATGTGGAAGATGACACTAAAAAGAACTACCCAATTCAATTTAAAGCTGAAATTGCCGATTATCTTTCGCAGTGTGCCAGCAAGGATTTCTGGCCTGAAGGAATAAAATACGATCCGGAAGGTGAAGGAAATCCAATTGGCAGTCTTGGCGTTTTTGAACACTGGAACAACCCTGTTGACAGGCAATATTCGCGTAATCTGGGAACCGGCAATGGCATTGAACTGAAATATGTTATTCCGGGTGTTACAGGAGTTTCGACAGAAAACATTCAGAATATAAATATTGCTTATCCCAATCCGTTTTCAAACTTTACCCGTTTTAAAAAACCTGCAGAAGTTTCAGGTAATTCAAAACTTGAGATTTTTAATACAAACGGCCAGTTAATCAAATTTTTCAGTTTTGATGATTCAGAAGAAATCGTTTGGAATGGAACCAGTTCTGACGGTCATTCCGTGCCAGACGGAATGTATTTGTACAAAATCAATGACTTCAAAAACCACAGCAGTTTTAGCGGGAAAGTAATTCTAAAAAAATAAAGGGAATCCAAATCAATAAAAAATGACTTGCAAAAAAATAATCAACCCTGTTGGTTTTGCTATTTTCATACTATTTTCATTGTACTCGTGTGAAAATGATGAACCAAACGAACAAGAAGAAACTCCCTTCGAAACTGTAACCGGATTTCTGATTAACGAAAAAGGCAGTAAATATTTGACTACGGAAAAAGGTCTTTATACTCTTAACCAAAACACAGGGAAATTTGAATTTGTAAAAAGTGATATTGAATTTGCACCACTAAACGATTTGGCAATTTCGTACTCCACTGGTAATGAAGAGCTGTGGCTTGCTTCAAACAATGGAGTTATCAACTTTACCACCATGAAACAATTAACAAAAACAAATAGCGGACTGCATGACAATACAGTAAAGTATCTCAATTTCGATAATAACAACCGATATTATTTTGCTACTCCAAAAGGAGTTTCAATTTTCGACAGCAAAAAATGGTTTGAAACCCCGGGGTCGAATGACTTATATTTGAATTTTGAAATTACCGACATTGAATCAGCAGTCAACGGATTTACCTACGTTACAACAAAAGGAGGCGGTGTTGAACGCCTGAAACTTGATGTGGATGGAATTAGTGGTGCCACTATTTTTGACACCGACTGGACAAAACTGGAGTCGAATAATATTAATTCGGTATTTATTGACAGTATCACCCAGGTTTATGGTACCGATGCCGGTGTGGCTATGCATTTTAGCGAATACACCAAATGGGATTGGGAAACTTACTCAAAATCAGACGGATTAATAAACGACACTGTAATTGCCGTTTTAAAAGACAAATCGAATAGTTGGTGGTTTGGAACAAAGCAGGGATTAAGCGGTTTCAAAGATTCAAAATGGACAAATTATTCAGTAGAAACCCATCAAATTATTAGCAATAACATCAAATTCTTAGCGCTTGATATCGATGGATCCATTTGGTTTGCTTCCGATAACGGATTGTCGCATTTTACCGGGGGAAAGTGGATAAATTTTTCAAAATAAACAAAATACAATATGCTTCGAATTCTATCAATAATTTCAATCTCGATTTTATTTTCAGGTACAGTTTGTGGTCAAACCCAAAAGGATACCATTTTTTGTTACCAGGCCAAAACACCTGTAACCATTGACGGACAAGCCACAGAAGATTGCTGGATAAACGCTGAATGGCATGCCATCGACCAGGTTTGGATTCCCTGGGCTGCTAAAATGAAGGAAGGTGATTTTGAAGGTCAATTTAAAGTTGCATGGGACGAGTCGTACCTGTATGTTCTGGTCGAAGTAGTTGACGATTCACTTTCCGACGACCACACCAACCCGCTGCAAAACTGGTGGGACGATGACTGTCTTGAGGTTTTTATCGATGAAAACCGCTCAAAAGGAGACCACGAGCGCAATTGTAATGCCTTTGCATATCATGTTAGTTTAACTTACGATGCTGTTGATTTAAACGCTTCTGGCGGAGGAGTAAATTATAAAAACAACCTGAAAGTTGATATGGATACTATTGGAGCCAAAACCTATTTGTGGGAATTTGCCTTTAAAAATTACAATGCCAACTTCAATATCAGCAATCCTGAAGCCAGTCGGGTTTATTTGACCCCAGGTAAAAAAATGGGATTTACAATGGCCTATTGCGATAACGATGAAACAACCTCGCGTGAAAATTTTATCGGCTCAATGGTGATGACACAGGCTACAGCAAACGATATGTACAAAAATGCTGACTATTTTGGTCTGATGATTTTATCTGATAGCCAAAATGTTACAAGTGCATTGTCAAATCAGATTAAAGAAGAAATAAAAATTTATCCGGTACCTGCCCGCAACTTTATAAACATCGAAACTTCACCCGGGCGTGTGGAAAGCGGTTCTATCTCAATTCTATCGGTTAACGGACAATTAATAAAAACCGAATATTTTAGCGGGTTCAGGCACACTGTAAACATTGAAAATCTGAAAGATGGCTTGTATTTGATTAAAGTAGTTCAGGGTAATAACTCATATTGCTCATCCGTTATTATACCAGTAATTTCCAGCGACAGCAATAGTTAGCCTGTCGAATAATTTTTCTCCGAAATATCGGCGATTGAGTTTGTAGCAAAACTCATCCAAATACAATTGCAGGTA